>JAFEGA010000010.1:0-13289 GCA_018240285.1 Pseudomonadota bacterium
GAGACCTTTGCAAAATGACGCAAATTTCCCATTTCAGAGTAATTTCGGATTAATTTGTGAGGGAATTAGTTAATTGTAGTCATTTTTTCGCAAATAAGCCAAGAATAATCACTTTAAACCGGGCATTTTCAGTCAAGAGGGCGCAATATCCCTAAGTTTGCGTAATCATTCGGTGGCCGGCGAAGAGTTTGGGTAGCCTTTTCAGGTTATACGCCATGGCCAGCAGCATATGCCAGGCATGCGCTTTGGCTAATCCGCGGTAACGGAGGATTTTGCCATTGAACCAACGTGCCTGGCTGCCGAAGGTACGTTCTACCACATAACGGGCTTTGGTGATCAGGCGATTGCGCTGTAATTGCCGCTGCGTCAATGGATTGTTCTTCGCGGCCTTGTCCTGAATGCCGTTTTTAATGCCGCGTGATTTCAGCGCAGCGCGATGTTTCTGGCTACTATATGCCTTGTCGGCATGAACACGGATTCCCGGCTGGATATGGGCTTTGTCGAGCAGATTCAGCAGCGGCTTGCTGTCATGGCAATTAGCCGCGGTGGTTGCAACCGCCAGCACCAACCCGTTGCTATCGACCACCGTATGTTGCTTATAGCCAAATACCGGTTGGCCGCCTTTTCTAACCCAGCGTGCTTCAGTATCCACACCGGGCTGGACCACTTCAATGACTTGTATCGCTGTCTGGGCATCCGCTTCATCGTCCCGTTCTTCCCGGTCATTCACAACTTCGTAAGCAGGTTTGGTTCTGGGCTTGCGCGGACTTTGCGTAATGCTCGCATCGACATGGCAGCCTTGCCTGACCATGATATCGTGTACTTGTATTTGCGCATTCGCTTGGGCTAATAACCCATCCCAAGCATTTGCCGCCGTCAGCCGGGTTCGAAAGCGTGACAGCACGGAATGATCCGGCACTTCGTCTTCCAACGACAAACCCAGAAATCGCATCACATGCAGATTCGAGTTCGCCATGTCTTCCACCGACTCATCGCTTAAACCGCCATTCCAGATTCCTATCAACAACATCTTGAACAGCTGCAATCCCGGATAAGCCGGACGGCCTGTTGCATCCGATAACGGTGCCTAATAAACTGCGATCGCTTTCTCTATCGAGTTACAATCGATCAACTGATCAATCTGCTTCAAGAAATTCCCTTTCCGCGTGCGGCGGGTTACATCGTATTCCGAGAAACTCATGTTCAATACTTCAATATCTTTGTCTTAAAATGAAATTGTAGCACCCAACACACATTGATCCCGGATCGTAGCCGTGCAAAGGTCTCAGTACGTATATTTAGTGCATGTACTCCCCCAGGATGAGGACCTATAGTATAGGTAGATGCAGGATCCGGTCCAAAATTTATATTGGCAAGTTCTGCATTCAGATTATAGGGAGCCTGTACAACTGAGTTCATATGCGGTAAGTTATTATCTTGAGCAACACCACCATGCCCTCCAGGATTTAAATTATCAGTAAAAAATGCGGTACAGTGGAATTGGGTTTGAGCGATAGCTGTGAGTCGAATACTATTCAGATTTTGATGCTGAACTTGTACTCGATAATATAGCCTTCTATTATTCCAACCCATAACATTATTCGCTTTTTGAGTGCTAAGATGTAGAAAGTTGGACTTCACATGATCTTCCACTTGCGATGAGTGCGCTCTATTCAACTCAGGTGAAATAGGAAACAAATTCTCTGTAATCGCCTGTCCACCTAGGTTCGCATTTAAAAGACGCCCTTGATAAAGATTGTAGTGTCCGTTTGCATAAATACCGGCACCTACTCCCGTTCTTGAACCTGTTTTGGGATCGGTTGGATCAAGATATGCTATGGATCAACACCTACATTTTGACCATGCCAATGAGCTCCTCCCGCCCAATAATTAATCTGTCCTCTATTGTATGTAATGTCCGTGGTTAATTGCGCAACACCATGATCCATAGATGAATTACAGCAGAGAGAATTGCTGGTAACAATTCAGCGTTGAAGGGCTTTCTCACCCATCACATCCGCTTCGTGCTCCAGCGCTTTATCATCATTGATTGGAACCCCTTCTTTCATTTGCATCGTCGGTTGCACGCGGCCTTGCGCTTGTTGCACTACATGCCAGGCTTCATGCGGCAAATGCTGCTCCTGCCCCGGCGCGACATGAATGTTAGTGCCTTGCGCATAGGCAAACGCGTTGAGTTGCGCCGGTTGCGATGAATTGTAATGAACGCGGACGGAATCCATCGACATACCGGACAGCGATTCGATACCGGACTTGAGATTATCCGGCAAGCCGGTGTTATTGGGTTTGCCGGAGGATTGCTCTTTCAATTGTGCGGGAGAATCCGTGGCTGCCTTTTTCTGTAATTCTTCCTCCTCGACTCGCTGGATCGGCTCGGATTTCTTTTGCAGCAACTCATCTTCCTCGACGCGCTGCACCGGTTCTCCCGGTAACATTTTCCGCTGCGCCATCAGGCGCGAACTATTGTGCATCAGCTGACTGATTTTTCGTTGTGCAAGGGCTTGCGGGGAATTGGCCATAGCGGTCATCAATTGCCGCTGATTTGCAGTCGATTCACGATTGTCCACAAAAGCTTGACGAATAGATGAAATAGCAACTGCGGCAACAGGATTACGCGTTTGTTGCCGCTCTGATTCAACTGGTAATGATCGTTTCATGTTACCTCCTCTTCTCCGCTGTACTGTATTTTAGTCGCATTGACCAATAGTTCGTTTAGATAAAAAGTACAACAAATTTCCATAACATAGAGTAAATGAACGTATAACTTACTAAAGTCTGAATGATGATTGAGTTAATAGTCTCTCTCGAAATTTATTGCCAATTCCCATCTCACTAAATTTGCCTGACTGTCTCCAGATTAGTTCACATTACACTCGATTGATTATCACGCAAATTTCGGCGAATTTTTCTATGTTTTCTATGCTTAATGAAAATAGTTAAGAGGCATTCTTGCTAACTAGTGTGCCGTTGTGCGATAGCTTACGAGGAATTTATATGACGCTACTAGTTGCCGTTCCCAAACCGTCGCTCTACGATTATCCCTAATTGTCTCATTAGCAAAAAGCAATTTAGCCGCATTATTCAATAGTACAAAATTAGGAATTAATTGGTATTTTCATCAGGGAATCCATGTTTTTGCTGATGAATAGTAGGTTCTTGCCCCACTTATATTTCTCTCAATTTTCTTCCATTGATTACTCTTGTCTTGATATTGAAAATACCCTGTCTTAATAACCGCTTCTTTCCACTTGCCATCCATTTTGACCCAGACATCTCCATCAGCATGTAAAGTTGGCTCATTATTGTTAATATCTTTCCATCTATACTCAATATCACGGTATGTTATTTCGGTTAGCCATTCATGACGTCGATCATTCAGAGCTTTCTGAAGCTGATCAACATGGTTAATAATATCTTTTTTTAGAGCTGCCAGATTCGCGTTATATGTCTGATATTCAGAAGAATCAAAAACAAGAAGCGGGGAATTTGCTTGCAAACGAGATTTCCAGCCTGATAATGTTGGATCGGTCACATTAAATTTCTTCTCCGCAACAGACAACCACTTATCAGTGGTTGTCTTTAGCCAATCAAATTTGGCAGCAGCCGATTCTGCCTTTGCCGAGATATCTTCTTTAGAAACAGTGGATTGAGATCTTCGTTTTGCCGCCGCAGCCCACTCTGCTTCTATCAAGGTGTCTATTTTAGACATATCCTTCAAATCAGCATTACTAAGTTTAAGCGCGGAATAACGATCTTCAAGAACAATGGCTTGTTCTCCCTGAACACTCAATTTAGGACTAAGTTTCTCTTGCTCCTTATCTAAATCTAAAGGTCTGCCTGATTGCACAGTATATGGTTTTCCGCCACTTAATATCGCTTTTATCCATGCTAACGCATCACCACCAATAACTTTGCTCGGCGTAACAGCACTGGCAGTTAATTTTGCAGCCGTTACAATATCAATCTTCGCTGCTTCAGTAACAAGTTTTGCAAATAAAGCTTCCCATCTTTTCCCGATAGCTGAAGCATCAATGAAAGGCCTTATATGACTAGGCAAGGCTTGTAACGAAGTTGGAATAGGGGTTTTAGCCATGTAAGCCACTAAATTCTTCCCTGTGGAACCTTGATTGAGAAAATTCGATTTTTCTAGTTGATAGCCGAATAAATACTGCGCTATCAAAGCCATCCATCCCTTTAAAGACATAAGATCACCAGCCGGGATTACGCCTAGAAAATAACCTATATCCATAGAATTCATATCTTTTAGAATAGGCTCAGCTTCTTTAACAAGAACACTCGCAATCTTAATTGATTCATCTAACATCAACTGTGCTGCAACTGTTTGAGGTGTTTCTTCAAATGCATTTTTAAGCCAGATGTCTGCCGATGCTTTGCTGAAAAGCTCCGGAATCTCCGAGGGAAGAACTCCAGTATTCGTTTGAAAATAGACAAATGGGTCAATTGAATTTTGAGCCGTAGTTACTTTCGATTTAACATCAACACTTGCGCCAGAGACCATTTTGTTCAAAGCTACAGTTGGCACTCCGGTATGCAAGTCAAGTGCCGGTGCATTAAGGTCTTGTACCGAAGTTAGCTTTGATTTTGTAGCGGTGTCTGAGGCATGGGCTTTCAAAGCGGCTGCAATGGCTTTCAGCCGGGCTGTAGCACCTTCTTTCCTTTCTTCCAACGGTGGCGTCCGATACTCAATATTTGTCATACTGCGGTACAGAAAATCTGAATTAATATATCCATTATTGCTTAAAGCAGTTATTAATTCCCGGTGTGGCGTTTGATAAGCTCCATGATCAGCCGTGATATCAAATAAATCTCCAGACTCGTGACCATAATCCAAACCGTACTCCAAGCCACCGCCAAGAAAAGTCTTTATCTCTAGCCTTTCTCCGCCACTCAATGCAGTATCCTCCTTTAAAATTCGCGGCTTACGCACATCCGGTGGCGTGCCATAGACTGGAACGTGCAGCTCCATTTCAAAACCTGTTTTCCGCTGAACTGTATTTGGATTTAAAAAAGCAGGTGATATAGATTTCTGACTTTTATGTGCATTTTCTGTGTTATCTATTGATTGGGCGGATATTGCCTTTTCTCCCATGAAATCCGCTTCATGCTCCAATTTCTTATTATTATTAACTGATATATCATCTTTCATTTGTACGGTCGGCTGCACTCTGCCCTGCGCTTGCTGCACAACATGCCAAGCTTCATGCGGCAAATGTTGCTCCTGTCCCGGCGCAATGTGAATATCGGTTCCTTGCGCATAGGCAAGTGCGTTGAGTTGGGCTGGCTGGGATGAATTGTAATGAACCCGCACGGAATCCATCGACATACCGGATAACGACTCGATACCGGACTTGAGATTATCCGGCAAGCCGGTGTTATTGGGTTTGCCGGAGGATTGCTCTTTCAATTGTGCAGGAGAATCCGTGGCTGCCTTTTTCTGTAATTCTTCCTCCTCGACCCGTTGGATCGGCTCGGATTTCTTTTGCAGCAGTTCTTCTTCCTCGATGCGCTGTACCGGTTCCCCCGATAACATCTTACGTTCCGCCAGCAGCCGCGGATTGTTGTTATTCATCAGTTGACTAATTTTCCGTTGCACTGCGGCTTGGGGGGAGCTGGCCATAGCAGCCTTCAACTGGCGCAGGGCGGTTGTTGATTCCCGATCATCGGCAAAAGCTTGGATGCCAACTGCGCTGTTTACTGATACTGCAGAATGGCGAGTTTGCTGCAGTTTTGGTTCAAGCGAGTGTGATCGTTTCATAGTATCCTCCGTTTATCCGGTACTGTTTCCCGTCTTATGCCGAGTTTAAGCATCCATCGCTCTCAAGATAATCACGAAGCATTTTATCCCCATTATCCGGCGAGAATCTCTACCGGATATACACGCAAGTTATCGCAGAGATTTCTTATTCAATCTTATGCGTTTCAGGTTCGATTAACCATTTAATCTCGGTTTTCTTAGCCATAAGTAACAGAGATCCTCTGTGTCACAACAAACAGTATTATCCATCGTTCCGATGCATCACCACCGTAAAATCATCTTCCAGGTAATCATTAAAGCATTCTACTCGCGGCGACAACACCCGGCAAAGCGTCAGAATTTCTTCCCGGTCATGTCCAACCAGCAGATCATGTTGCGGGAAACGGCTTTTATCCAGCATGTTAAAAGCCAGTGCTACTTTTGCGCTGTTGTACAGCTTACCAATCATGTCCGTATAGAAGCTTTCATTTTTGCAGCGGTAACCCAGTACGCCGCTGGCGATGACGTAATCGGCTTGCGGTAACGCCGCGGTACTGAAGTCGGTTTGATAAAAAGCTGTCCGCTCGATGCTGGCAAAGCGCTTCCGGGCTTCGGCGATGAATTCCGGCATTTGATCGACACCGATATAATCAAAGCCGGAAAAATGCCGGTCCAGAAACGCTTTTAAATCGCCATAACCGCAACCGACATCCAGCACTGCTGCATCATTCAAGTCGCCCGCTTTGATCAGTGTCTGATACCGCGCTTGCTGGCTGTGCGCATTGCGCCAGCCTAACGATTCGACTGTGCCGTGTTGAAATTCGGCAATACGATGACGGTGGTAGTGCATGACGGTTGCTTTCTCGATCAGATCCATGGATTAATTTCCCAATCAGTTATTCGTCAACTCTCAAGCTCACCGCTGCCGGTAAACGATACTCTGGGCCGGGACGGTTTTCGCATTTGTTTTTTCTTCCGCTGGTAAACAATAATGCTCAGTGCAATTCCGCCAAAAACCACCAAAATCAACGGTAAATTTCCTTGTGACAGCGGTTCGAACTGCGGATCGTAGGTTAACAGCAGCAATGCGGCGATAATCGTCGGAACCACGATCAGCAGCAGATAAACCACATAAAAATTCTCGATTCTGTTGTGAATGCGGCAGGAATAAAAATACAGCCCGGAATAAACCAAGCACAATGCTGTTAACAATCCGACCGCAATGCGGAAATAAGCGCGATTTTCGCAGACGAATTTCTCCAAAAACGATTCCTGTTCGCCATACCAGCTGGTACTTTGAAAATATCTTACCAAGCAGCCGCTGACAGATTCGATCGCATCGCAGCGGAACGGCATTTCTTCAGCGGCTTCCGGCTCGTTTACTTGTAGCGGCCAGAATCCGATCCCGCCGAAATTATCTTTAAAATAGACAATATCATCTTCCAGCTGCTTCCAGTTTCTGCCATCAAATTCAATGACCGGAACCATATGCCATTTCAGCAAGCCGCGTTCTATGCCGTGCAGTTCACCATTTTCTATGTCCAGCCTTAATTTCTTTTTGGAATCCGTTGTCGGCTCTTCAATTAAAACCAGGATACTGGTTCTCATATCAGCAGCACGCCAGTTGGCTGCAAGTGGCGCATCAGCGCTACCGGAAGATTTTGTATTATCGATCCACCCCATGAGATTTGAGTAGCGGTATATGCCGTTACCCAGCGCGGATTGAGGCGCCATGATATTGACGGCAAAATCGTTTTTTTCGGCAAACAACCGCTTTTGCAAATCGGTAAAAAACCGCTTAAACAACTCAATGGATTCAGGATCATCCGGAAAATCCTCAAAATAAAGCGTGACGCCGTCACCCTGCACCGGTGGCGTTACGACGCCGAAAGTCAAGGTATGCTTAATTTTTGCAATCGGATCGGTTATCGGACTGGTCAACAAACTCACTATATTCTCAGTCAATGTTTCAAGAACGGTTGCCCGGGATGAGTAGGGAAGCTTCTTCCAGCGATCCCAGTAGGGCTTGTCATTGCGGACGACCCAGTCGACTTTACTATTGTGCTTGCGGGCAGTCTGGATAAATGCGGTTTGCGCATTCCAGTCCGCATTGTCCCGGGATAACACCGTGCTTTCGTTATGAATATTATTGGCTTGTTTAATCACGCCATCATCGTCAAACGAAAGCCCGTAATAGGCAACTCTCGTCAATACGCTGAAATTCACCGATTGCGTCTCTCCAGCCAGCCAGAACGGATAAAAACCGTATACTGTGCCGGACAAATCATCCATGACACAACCGCAACCGGTGCCGTCCCAGCGCACCGCCGCTGCGGCGCGATAAACCGGATTTTTCTTATACAGCGGCGCGATGGCAGGTTGCACGACATGTTCGTATAATTCTGCCGCAAATTCATCGATCAGCGCCAGATCTTGCGCTTTGCATGCCTTTTCCAGCGGTTGGCGCAATGAGTTGATTTCTTCCAAATGCCGGGAAAAATTACGCATTCCCTCATAGGGTCCGGTCAGCAAATCTTCGCTTAATTTTTTAAAATCGTCATCGCTGATTTTCAAGCCGGCTACATAAGCATTCTGCTTTTTCGTATCCTGGCAGGCACCGATACCGGCATAAATTTTAGATTTTGCCGCTTGATCGAATAGATTTTTGTTGGGATAAGCCACGCCTTTTAGCGATTTTTCCAAGAAAGCGGCAAGCACGCTGTTCAGGGAACTGAAGAATGGATCGCCCGCCAGGATTTCCAAGAAACTTTGACTGATGACCGGGTCCGAGTAACGGTAATATTGCTCGATAACCGGCAGTAATTTATCAACCAGCTCCGGATGATCCTTGAGCGCTCCGGCTACCGCCTCTTTCAGTGCCGCCACATTGTCGAATTTTTTATTGACCAATTTGGACAATTGCGCATAGAGCTGGCTTTTGCCTTGCAGTATCTTAAAATCTTCCGCCGTGAGTTCATAGTAATCAATCACGGGCTGATTCTTACCGGCTGGCGATCCGGATGGCGCATAAGCCACCTGCAAATAACGGTAAACGAGATCCAGTAGCGCTTGATCCGTGCCTTTGCGCCGTACCAGGTAATTGCCGTTTTTTTCCACTTCCGGCTGATCGTCATTCCATTTCGCAAAATCGGCGCTGATCAGCACTTTTGTTTCTTCCGGAAACATATTGGCGAAGGATGCAATCCGATCCAGACGGTTTTTGGTTTCATTGACATAAGAACCGATGGGTTCAATCCTGAAATCGTGCACAAAACGCTGCAACCAGTACAACGTCACCGGCCCCATGACGCCGTCCGTCAGCGGGTGCTGGCTTAGCGCGGCATCCCGGATCCACTCGCGGTCGCCCTGATAAATCAGCGCAAGATTGCGCTGCATCCGGTTGACTGTGGATTTATCCAAGCGTTTGAATTTTTCCTGGTCAATCAGACGATCGTAGTAAGCATCCGCTGCGAAGACGGTAGTCATCACGCAACTGAGAAAAATGCATACAATCCAGCAAAAGAAATTTTTTTTCATCGCACACTCACAATGTCCGGCCTTCTTTCAATAATTCTTTTATCACACCTTTAATCAGATCATCCTGAATAATCACATCGCGCTGCATACGGATGGCCTGAATCGCGGCATAGCGCACTGCATTGGTAATCGCGCCGCCGGATAATTCGTAATTTTCCGCCAGTTTTGCCAGATCGGCATCCGCCGCAAGCAGCCGGTTGCCGGCAAACATCCCTTGCCACAAACGCAGCCGCTGATCGGCATCCGGCATGGCAAAATGCACCGAAGCCTGGAAACGCCGGGCAAACGCTTCATCGATATTGGCTTTCAAATTGGTCGCCAGGATCACCACGCCGGGATAATCCTCGACGCGTTGCAGCAAATACGATACTTCCTGGTTGGCATAGCGGTCGTTCGAACTGCTGGTCTGCGTCCTTTTGCCGAACAACGCATCCGCTTCATCAAAGAAAAGAATCCAGTGCTTGTTGGTTGCTTGATCGAATACATTGGCAAGATTCTTCTCGGTTTCGCCGATATATTTGGAGACCACCATCGACAGATCGATACGGTACACATCCACACCCGCGCTTGCGCCGATCAAGGTCGCCGTCAAGGTTTTTCCCGTTCCGGGCGGACCATAAAACAAAGCGCGGTAACCCGGCTTGATGTTTTTGCCCAGATCCCACTGTTGCAAGATGGTTTGCCCATGGCGCAGCCAGGTGTTGATATTATCGATTTCATCCATCACTTCCGGATCCAGCACCAAATCGTCCCAGGTTAGCGAGGTGGTAATCAACTTGGCGGGAAAATTGACGCCGTAATCCGGCTTGTCATGACGCCCCAGTGTCAACCGGTTCAAGTACTCGACCGTCATCAGCAACATGGCGCTCAAAAACGGCTCATCGCTCGCACTGTGCTCCACCTTGATAATCTGCTGCTTGCACAGATAATGATCGGACTGAAACAAACGCATCACGTCAAAACGTTTCGCCAGATTCTCACCCGCCAGAATAAAAACAGCTGTCTCGCAGGTCGGCAAGAATCCGCTATGCCCCTTTCCTTTCCAGCCGCCGAATTCCGTGAATCCGCGCGCGGTTTCCTGGTTACTGAGCAAAAAAGTATCCAGCGCGTGCGGTTGAATATGCGGCAACAGCGCTAGAATGACGATCAGCCGCTCGTCAAAACCCATCGCGTAATCCCGCACCAGGCGCGCATACTCCGATTGATCGGCCGAAATATCCGGCGGCGGTAAGCTGTGAATATCCTGGATTGCGCTTTCCCGGCAAAAATAAATATCGCAGCGCGCCGCCAGTACCGCCTTGAACCAGGTAATTTCCTTTTCCAGTGTCGCTGCATTGGCATCGCTTTCCATCATGGCCGGTATTTTTTCAGTAGAAAACACATCCGATTGATCAGCGCCAGGTGACATGAACTGCCCGCTCCATCCAGCTATGCTTGATGACAGAATAACTCCACGGCAAACTGTCCAGCAGCATATCGAACACTCCAGGCTCTACCGTCAAATACCACATCCCGTCTTCTTTCAGCTGCAGCTTACCCTTGCGTTGCAGGAATGTTTCTCGCAAGCCGCTGATGGAAGTATTGCCGATGGTTTTCCAGTTCTGAATCATGCCGCGGATCAACCCTTCGATGGTTTCCTGCTCGTGCGCGCTGATATCGATTTCTGCGCAAATCGGAATCCCCGTTTTTACACCGCATAAAATCTTGTTCAGTGTTAACTGATACTCCGGCGACCGGGTTTGCTCGTTCACCATAAACTGCAACAAATGCACCGCGCGCTCGGCGGCATGGCGATCAACGAATGCGCCGTCCTCAAAGAGTTTCAGCATACTGAACAGACGCGGCAAATACGGCGCGGCCAATACCTGCCCGGCATTCTCGATATAAATCTCTTCGCGCACATCATCCGTTGACTGCGCCCTGTGCAGCAAAGCATCCCAATCCAGCAAAGGCGGCTTTTGCATCGCTGCGGCATTTTCTACCGTTCCAGCCACTGACCGGCTTGAATCCGGATTTTCTTCATCTTCTCTGCCCATTCGCGGCGGCACAGCCGATGCCTCGGCAATTGTCTGCAATAAAATGCGAATCGCAGCGGAAGTTTTATTCTGTTCCAACGCGTCATACCACGCACGTAAAGTCACCTGGTAATCGGCTTGGTCCGATACGCCGCGCGCCAGTGCTTGCACATAAGCCGCCGGGACAATATCGCTGTCCGTTTCAGCGAGTAAATAATTCAGGCTGGCTGACCATAAGCGTTGTTCCCACTGCTTGCCGCCACCTCCTGCGCTCATAGCGGCTGACCGTTGCAGCTTGTCCGCGTGTGTCAGCAAATGCTCGTTCAGCAGGGCGGCTTGCGGCGACAGCAGATAAGCGATATCCATCCGGCTGGCTTGCGGCAGTTTTTCCACCCAGCTGCTCATGTCTATTCCACGCAGCATCGTGCGCAAATGCTGCTTGAGTTCGCCAGACTGTACTTCCGTTGAGATAATTTCGGGATGTTGATCGATGAGTCCCGCTTCATGCAGTGCCGCCGTTATGCGTGAGTACAACGCCAAATGGCCGTTGTGGATTGGCTTCGTTGATTGTCTCGTTGGATAAGCAGCCGTTCTGGCGGCAACTTCCGGGGTTGCTTGTCCGGCTGTTCTCGCTTCTTCTGCTTCGTCCGCTTCTCCCGCTCGTTTGAACGCTTCCATTCCGGTTTGCTTGCCGCGGCTTTCTTCGTCATTCTGAACTTTGCCGAGAGGCTGGCGCGCCAGTGCCGCAATCGCTTCCAGGTCGATTTCCCGTTCTTGCAGCAAGTCTTCCAGAATCAACCGGTAGTAGGTTGCTTGATCGTCTACTTGATCCGCTTGCGCCGCTATCGCTTGCAGGAAAACCGATTGGTCCGCACCGGCGGCGCCGGATTGGATGTACAGCAGTTTTTCAATCAGGCTGCGCAGTTCGCTTGCGCTCAATTGTGCCGCAGCCAAATCGTAGCGGCCGTTACGCAGGTCTTGGTACAGTTGGTGCAGTTGTTCCGGCTGTCCGGTTGCCAGCACTTGCAGCAGCGCGGTCAAGTCTTGCTGTCCGGGAATCTCTTTACCGGCGGTGAAGTGATCGTGCAATTGCTGTTGCGGAGCGTTTTCTTCGAGTGGTCGCTCGCTGTGTGCCGCGCTTTCTTCTGCTGGCTTACCCGGTTCCGGTGCTTCATCGATGAGCGTCCGCAGCAACGTGACAATGATGCTGTGAGGTTCACTGTGTGCCAACGCTTCATACCATGCACGCAGCGTTATTTGCGCATCGGCCGATTCGGCTGCTTCGCTGGGCACACCGTGCGCCAGTGCGCGCATCAAACCGGCAGGGCCGGTAGCGCCGGGGGAGTCCGTTTGCCGCAGCAGATAGTCCAGGGCAGCGCTCCAACGCTGCTGTTTCCAGTGCTTTTGGGTAGTGCGCCCGGTTGTTGCGGGCAGTTGGTATAGGCGGATGGCGTGCGCCAGCAGGCGTTCCATCAACAGCGCCGCTGGCGGCGACAGCCAGTAGCCGATGTCCAGCAGAGCCGCTTGCGGCAGTTGCGGCAAACGGGGTTTTACCGCCGGTAATTGCAGCAAGCCGTGCAGCCGCTGGCGCCGCTCGACCGGCGGCAATCCCATCAGGAGTGAGGCAAAACCCGCATCGATCAACCCGGCTTTTTGCAATGCTTCCACTATCCTCGTATATAACTCTTCATGCGCCGCTTCGGTTTGTCTTGCGTGCTTTCCTCGCTCGAATAAGGCGGCCGTTTCTAGCGAGTCATCATCTTCCCGCTTTTTGGTTTTTGTTACCGCTTCCGGTGGCACCGATATGTGTTGAGCCGCACTTGCCCGATCCTTTTCCTGCGTAGCGGAGAAGAGGGTTTGCAATAGGGTATGCACCGCGCCAAAAGCTTTACTTTGTTCCAGCGCGTCGTACCACGCACGTAAAGTTACCTGGAAATCGACTTGGTCCGATACGCCGCGCGCCA
>JAFEGA010000010.1:13347-90174 GCA_018240285.1 Pseudomonadota bacterium
TGTCAGCAAATGCTCGTTCAGCAGTGCCGCTTGCGGCGATAACCAGTTGCCAATGTCCAGAAGAGCCGCTTGCGGCAATTGCGGCAAACGGGGCTTTACCGCCGGTGATTGCAGCAAACTGTGCAGCCGCTGGCGCCGCTCGATTGGCGGCAACCCCATCAGTAGCGAGGCAAAAACCATGTCGGTCAATCCGGCTTTTTGCAGCGCTTCCGTTATCCGCGCAGTCAGTTCTTCATGTGCTGCCTCGGCTTGCCTTACTTGCTTTTTCCGGCCGGGTGAAACACCTGTTTCAGGTTGCGTTTCCCTTTTTCTTTCTTTGTTGCTTTCTATTCCTTCTGACTTGCTCCGCACAGCATCGTGACGGCCATTCCGGTGTGTTAACGAAGCAGAGTGATTCATCGATCCCTGCTGCGGATTTTGTGAATACAGGCTACTCACCGTTTGCAATGCATCATGAAACGCGCCGCTGATTTTTCCCTCTTCATGATATTGCGCAGCCGTCCGATTGATGCTTTCCAGCACCGCCGATGATTCTTGCGCATGCTGCGGCACTATCGTTTTGATCAGTTGATCCAGCAAAGCCGCCCAGTTACCGGGTGATGGCTTCGATTCCAGCAGCATTTTGAAGAGCTGCTCCCATGCCGGACGGATTCGTTCCGTTTGTATTGCTGTTTTAACATCCGCGGCAGAGGCTGCTTGCTGATATATCTGCAAAAAATCGAGCAACGGATTCGCATCAACCGGTGAAATCCCAGCTAAAACCCTTTCCAGCGAACGGTACGAAAACTGCGAAACCAGACGGCTGATCGCTACCGCCCGTTCCGCCGCAGTCAAACGCTTGAGTAACGTAATCCATGCTTCCCGGCCTTCTTGCCGTTGCAAAATCCGCTGCAACATGTTTTCGTGCGCATACCGGTCAGTTGTATCGATAGACCAAGGCATGCGGCCCGTCAGCAAAAAATCCCGCAAAATCTCCAGATCCGTTTGTAGTTTGCTCAGCCGTTGAACTGGTAACTGTTTGATCAACGCGGAATCCGGCGGTCGATGATGTTCTTGCAGCCGCAATAGCTTTTCGCGTAATTTTTCTTGCACACACTGCATCAGTTCGGTATGAAAATCGTCATTGGCAATATCACCGAGATCGATTTCCACCTGATCCAGCCGCCACACGGTGTCCGCTTCGTCAAATTCATTCAGAATCGAATCGATAACAGGTAACAGCCCGGATATCAGCAAAGTGCTCATCTCCGATTCAAGCGCATTGGCTTGCGCGAGCGAATCAAAGGAACAATCAAAAACAAATTCGTCAATGCGGTGTGCCGTCGGCATGGTATTAAAGCCAGTATTCACATTCCGTATCCTTTCTGTTTCTTAACAAAAAAGACACTATTTTTTCCGATGCGCAGTCCAGGCGCTCGAAATCCTTTGGCTGTTGCGTTTGATGCGCCTGCTGTAAACACAACAGCCATTGCTTGTAGCGTTGCTCAAAATCCTGCATATAAACAAAGTCAAGCCAGTAGAATCCGGCAACGATATGGGCTGGGAGATTTTTAGTGACCGTCTCCTCGGCAAATTTTCTGAATGCAGTATTGGAAAATCTTGCGGTCCAGGATGGAAAAATCACGCTGATGCGAAAATCAAAAAAAGACTCGCCTTCAGGAACCGCTGCAAACGAATCTTGCTCTCTGGGCCGCAACAACACATGCTCGATGAGATAGAAACGCTCGCACGCCACATTAAGCTGCGTTAACGTGCTGTGAAAAGCATGTGCATAGCGCACCGCTGCGTCCCGGTCATGCTTGCGGCTCAATGGCCACAAACGGTTATCGGATACGGATTCCAAGCATACCACCGTCTCTTTGCCGTCGCTTACCAGCCGGTAATTCTTAAATTCAATACCTTCTTTAAAAACAGCGTAACCAAAGGGTGGAAGCTTGGCAGGAATGATCACTTCCGTAAGCTTTTCCTCATCGAATACTACCGGGATCGCTTTACCTTCTATTTCCGCCGGTAAGAACCGCATACTTTGCGCCACAATGCGGTCGGGAATAAGGCGGCTATTCCTTTGCGTGAGAACATCGGTGATCAGTGGCATCCTTCGGTCGAATTGCGTCAATCCCAGCAAAAGGCTAATGCGCTTATGCGCACCGGCCACATTTTCCTCTTCTCCCGCACCGCACATCTGCAGCGCCGGTTTCAGGTAGTTGAAGCCCTTACCCCGGTCGCGCGTAACCTCCCTGATGCATTTCAGGAAATTAATTTTGTTTTCGATAAGCCATTGACCCTGATCAACGCGCCGGTAGCAATCGAATTGCTGCAATGCCGCTTGCGGATATTGTTCACCATACATGGCCAATAAGGTATCTAGCGCCCGGTTTCTGCGATCGCTGAAGCGATCATAATGCATCAGGATTTTGGAGAGTACGGTTTGACTGTAGTGAGTATCTTTTACATACAGCGATTCGATGTCAGGAATATTGCCGTTATCGAGAAATTGACAAAAATAGGATTGCTTTAACCCGGCATCCAACGAAAACAATCGCGGCATTTCTCGCACACTCTGTAAATAATCTACCATTAATTGTTCGAAGGGAAACAGGTATGCTTTTAGCTGCTTTGCCTTTGCTTTAACTTCAGGCGGCTTAGAGTGTGGAATACCGTAGCGGTTGATTCCATATGCCGCTGGAAAATGGTGCTGAATCGAATAATACTCAGCTGTAACCGGCCGCTCTCCCTTGGGGAGTGGAATTAAATGCGCAAACGATGGATGGTTGTTCCTGAAAGCATGGTGTTCAAAAATCAACTTCCTAAGTTCCAGGCGGGTTTCCTCTAACAACGTTTCATCTTGCCGCCTCTCGTAGAGTCTAAAATCCGGTGTCTGTCCGTCGTGATCCTTCCGGCTTACATCCTGGGATAGTACCAGCCGCAATAATTGTTTCGGCTTGCCGGGTTTGGGGAAATTCAAATCGGGAAAAGCATACCGCGACGAATCATAGGAAATACTGGTGTACTTCTTGTTTTCCTGATCAATCAAGTAAAGGTCGTGTACTTTCACAACACCATCGATCTGGTTTACCAGCGTGATCAAATCGACAACACTGAGAACGTCATCCGGCCCCTCAAAACACCGATCGCTGATAAAACCATGCTGGGTCAACGGCCCGGAAAAAATCTGCTCGTAATTACCTGTCCGGTTTAGAATGGATTCATAACGGTCAATTTGAATGCCGGAAGAAATAGCATGCGCGCATTTGAGGAAAATCTCTGCATAAATTTTGGCTTTGTTGTGGGAAGGCTGTATTTCAACTTCCCCCGCCAAAAAATAGGGTACCGTATGGATGATTTCGATATGATCGATATCCTCGCATAGATTGCGATGTGCTGAAAAAACCGTTTGAATCTTTTGTATGACAGCCAGTTCGTCGAGTTTCTCGTCCGGCTGATTGGGTATATCAACTGTTGAGAACAAGCCGCTGCCGATCCTGAGTAATGATTTATCCAGCTTGGCGAGCGCATGCTCAAACCGCGACAAGGGAATGGCCAACTTCGCCAGCAATGCATCATTATGAGCAATTTTGCCGTCCGTCTTGGCTTCGAAGATTGACAGGGCGTTTATTAGCGCATCGTTTAATTTTGCATCGTTAAACACCGCATCGAGCTTGGATAGTATTTCATTCAATCGGGCACTCAAATCGGAACTGAACGACGAGTCCACAATGACCGACCAAATATGGTTAATCTTGCTCCATATACCATCCACAGCCGATAAGCTTGAATCCAGCTGATGCAGTACATCGCCGGTCTGATCAATCAGTTGCTTCGATGCTTGCGCCTTTTGGTTATCGTCCGCGGCAAAGTCATATTCTCTTTTTAAATCTACTTGCCATGTATCCAAACAACTGCCAAGTTGATCCAGGCGCGCGCGCAGGTGTTCCGAAGCGTTATTGATCTGTTCCAGCTTACCCGATAGCTCACTGAGATTCTCATTTTTTGCTGGCTTAGCGTCATGATTCTGTATCAGCTCGTTATCCAGCTTCACAAATACGGTATAAAGGCCGCCGGTTACCGCACCATCTTTTGCCGTGCTCGGTTCAAGCCAAACATAATCGATTTCAGGAATCTCGTCATAGAGAATTTTCTGGTAATCAATTTCGGTAACCGCCGAGCTGGGCAGAATTTCTTCCGGTGAGAAAAGCGCTTGCTGTTGATAATCGATCGTATTCTTTTCATTCGTCAGATAATCCTCAACGGCAAATCCAGAGCGGTAAGAGAGATCGGTCAATCCATAACAGAGCTGTTCCAGAATGGTCACACCGGGATCGTGCAGGTTATAGTCGGTCCATACCTCACCGCACAAATCTTGTATCCGGCTGATGCCTTCTTTTCTTAATGTTGCAAAATCCAATCCATCGGGATCGGTTCCAGTGCGTGGTATTTGCTCAGATGCCGGCATATTCTTGCGAAGCCGCCGATGAATGCGGGTTATTCAGTTGCGCTTGAATTTGCCGGTTTAAATCCGCCAGCAATTCATGTACGCGATGATAAGGCAGGTTCCCCAGCGCCTTTATAGAAAATGAAAGTTCAGGTTCGGTAAAAATAAATTGTTGCCGCTCTTGTTGCGCGGTACCCGGTGCGAACAATTCATTGGCTTGCTGATTCAATTTGCCGATCAGCTCGAAAACCAGCTTAAACGGGCACTCGGCCAGCGCTTCCAGCAGAAGATTGCCTTCCTGCATATTTAACTGAATAGTCAAAACACGCGCGGGCATTTTATTTTTCTTCCTGCCGCTTGCGAAGAACTTTCGGGTAGCCGGATTCCGGTTCTTTTTCGCTCTCGTACATCGCCGGATCTTGCCATAGCCGGGTTAGGTAATAGTTGACCCAAATTTTGTCACCGAATGACGACCCCACGCGCAGTTGTAGCGTGTACTCAAAGTTTTCTACATTTACATTCTTTTCCCAGCGCAATTCCAGACGATTACATTTTGCGCCGTAGTAAGCTTGGTGATAGGTGATATGGCTCTTGTCGTTATAGGCGTTTATGGCAAAAGCATGCATCAATGCATACTTGCCATCGCCATCCAGGCCACCGACACCCGCCATCACCTCAAAGGCCTGACACCCCGTCAGCATTTCGGTAATATTGTGCCAGTTGCCGTCAGCGGGCACTGGCTTTCCGCGGCGGCCCACCCTCGCGAACGAAGCGATTGTGCCGGCGACATCCAATTCATAGCGGGGATTACCGGTATTGATACCGACGGCCGCCTTAGCTACGCTGCCGGGCACGGCATCGTTAGCGCTGCGTAATGTCAAAACAGGCGGAGCATCGTGTTGCGCGCTGAAACTCAAATTCCCCGTTGCCTGATCGATACCCATTGACCACATGGAACTGAGTGTCGACATATTTTGATAAAAGCTCATCAGCTTGCCGTCACCCAGCTGAAAAACTTTCAGTCCGTCTTCGATCGTTTTCTCAAATCCATCGTCGATCAGATTCAATGTCGAATCGATCAAATCGGCAAATGCAACTTCAGTCGGCATCTTGCCGTTCTTGAACTTGGCCTCTAGTGTTTTTCTATCTTTTCGCGCCATTTTTCATCAGAAATTATAAAAGTGCTGCCAATTTCGAGCTCGCCGATTCCGGTAATTTGCGGCTCGATGATATCGTAACGATCGTCAAGTTCAATAAAATGCTGTTGGATGGGTGCTACGATGCTCCAGGGATAAACCGGAATTATATCCTTGACTTCGGAAGTCTCCGCTTTGTCCGCACTATCCAGTAAATCGTAAAAACCTTCACCTATGGGCGCGATGCGCAATATCGAAAGGTTGGTGACGCGGTCAATATAATCCAGATTCTGGATAAAAGATTCAATATCATGCTTGCTGACAACCCACCCGAAATGGCGGGTATAACCGATGGTCTCGTTCCACGGTGACAGAAAATCCGATATCGCCTGATTCAGGCGCGCCAAATACATACCGGCCAATAATGGATTTTTCAGCTTAACCGTGCAGCGCACTTGGATGACTTCGTAAACCGGATTAATGACATGGACAGTCGCAAATGACGGTGCGTACCGGCCGATGAAATCCGCTACATCATTGATCAAATGACCGCTCAGCAGCGGTTTGTGCGCGCTGATCACATTCTGGGTGAGATAAGGCACTACCGCAATCAATAGATGACCGGGATTGAAACGTTGCTCAGCTACAAAATCGGGATTCATGCCGGGGAAGCACTTCACTTTATAAATTTGCGGAAACTGTTCCAATATCAGCGACTCATAATCGGCCGGCAGCAGGGTGCGCTGTTTATGCCTCAGCCGTTCACTGATGCGAATCCGTAAATGGCTGCGATCCTCGGCCTGGCGGCCGCCAAAGGAGGGTTGAATTTGTTTAATGCCGCCGATTCCTGGAATCGACTTGCGCAGCCGCGATACAGTACCGGCGGGCAACCGGATGGCACCGCTTATTACTGCGTCCGCATGCAAATACCGGCTGGCTTTCAGTGCTTGCGAATGAATCGAATACAGGCTGCAATATTTTTCCAGATTGTGATCGGACGACACGCGCAGCCAGCATAAACCGGCTGGCAATACTGTGTTTTCTTGCGAGATATCTGCCGGAATATCCAGCGTGACGATGCCTGCTTTCATGAACCTATGCGTAGAGTCCGCGATAATCTCTTTGGTGCTTAAAGAAAGCCAGCGGTTATTTGCCAAATAGAACCACTGTATCTCTTGCATGGCGGTATGTTCAACCGGCAATGAATTCTCGCGCAAATGAAAATACAGCGTCACCACACCGCCACCCGCCAATCCGTTCAAGCCGATCAACAGATTCCCGGAATATTCGTACTGCGGCAGTAAATGATAAACCCGGTCAGTTTGCATCGTCACATCTTCCCAGCCCAACGGGTGCAAGTGCATCACTTTCTCGCACACGGGCGGACTGCAACCGGCCTCTTCCTTGCCGGGCACGATGTGCGCGCAAGCCCGGTAATTCGCCGAGATGGCGGTAATCATCGGCGTATAAGGCGGGTTGGGTACTTGTTTGAAAAATTTGGTGTGCTTTTGCTTGGCGTTGAAAGTCAAAACATTGGCTAAGGCCGTGGGGTAATCGCGATGACCGAATGCTTGCTGGGGTGCTACCAGCGTAAACTTAAAAAAGCCTTTATTGGTCGATGGCGTGTAACCAAAATCTGCCGCAGCACTGCGGTAATCATCGGGACTCCAGTAGGATATCACCGCAGCGCAAGACAACTCACTGTACTCGCTCACTTCGCTGCCGCCATCCAAGCCCGTTTTAATCCGAAAAAGCGAATCGACGGCCATCCCTTTCGCATTCTCCGGCAGCCATTTTCCGTTGACCAGAACCGATGTACTGACGCGGAAATCGGTATCGCTAAAATTCTCATACCCTTGATAGTGCGTTTTAAATCCGCCGATACCGGCGGGCAGGCCGCCCCACTGAACCGTAATATTGAAATCCGATAATTGCTTTCCGGCTGCTTCGGCACACCCGGCGATGAAATAAGAACCCGCTTCGGGAATCGGACCAAAAGGGGTAAAAGGCGCCAAGGGCGATAGTTGTCCGATATTGTTATGCAACTGCAGCATCCGGCATCCTTCCACCGTCACGTCGATGCTGATCCGGTCCAATTGCAGCTTGCTCAGAATGCCATAAGGATATAAATAGCTGCGCGGATTCTGAATCAACCGCACTACCGGCAATTGCGTCTCATAACCGTCGCCGTGGATATTCCGGTCGTAAGGAACAACCGCCGGAAAATCTTCCGGAAGAAAAAAAGTAATTGCCAGACTGTTTTCTTTCTGCTGCCGATCGACGCCCGAGTAGGAAGGCAGATACTCCTTTATCTCCCGCCAGCCATCTTCGGTTGACAAGCTGATGATGAACATGTCCCTGAAAACTTTGAAAAAGGCTTGCTGTTCTTGAATGGATGATTCGCCGCTGTTGCTCCTAGCCGGTTGCATGGCAATCGCGATTTTCCAGATCCACTGCTCCAAAGACATTTCCGGTGCACTGGCATAATGCAGAATCCAGCGCTCAAAAGTCATTCTTCGTGCGGCCGAATATCGCCCGAGCCAGTGTTCAATGGTTGTTTCTGATGCACATGCATATTGGCGGAGCCATTGATCCAGCAATATCTCCGGTGCATCGGTATATTGCCGGGACCACTGCTTTAATGCCGCTTCCTGTGCACCGGCATACTGCAAAATCCATTGTTCCAGAGACCATACTCGTGCATCGGCATATTGCTGAGTCCATTGTTCAGATGCCACTTCTGGCGCACCGGTGAATTGCATTCGAATGCACACAGTCCGCCGCCCTTCCTGCAGCCACAGCACTTTACTGGCGATAGCGAATCCGATGCGCGCATGTTGTACCAGAATCGTATCCTCAACTTTCTTGGGTGCGCCGAATAACGGATACGATTGCAGGATATCCTCATCCAGAGGGCTATCTTCTTTTGCAACCGGCACATCGTTCAACCAACCACCCGTCGCAAGCTGCCGGGTAACTTCACCTACCCGGTCATTCAGCACAACCGGCTCACATAAACTATTCTCAGGAAAATTCAGCGCATCGCGTTTAAAAAATAACGTATGGATCGCACTGACTGCGGCATCGTTGATCATGACATCTTCAGCGGTCGTATAAACGATATCGCGCTTGTTTTCATCCTGCCCCGCCAGAAACTCCGTACCTTCCGGTATCAATACCGTGTGATTCTTCTTGCTGGGTGCGATCACCAAATAGACATAATCCGGTACGAAGCTTCGCGGCCGTGCTTTTAACACTTGATCGTAGTAGAAGTCGACGTAATTCAGTGTAAACCGGTTGATTTTATGATGCAGTTTCTCGAATAACTGCAGGAAAGCGATCAAAAGCCCCGCTGCCGGTTCATGATCTTGACTGATTAAAGAAGCGGATAACATTTTTTTTGCACTGAACTGCACCATTTCAATGGCTTTGATAAAAGCATAGAAACTGGAACGGATGAGCATGGGGTCGATAGAAATTTCATCGACATCGGTTGTCTTCGGGTGGGCCTGTTTAGTTTTTTTCACGGCAGGCATCACCCCAATCGAATCGGGCGAAAAAATTTTCTCAAGCACTGAATACGAAAGGCGATAAGCCAAGCATTCACCGAGTAAATCAATATCTTTTTTAAGTCCGGTAATCACGCTTTCCAAAACTTTGCGCAACTCAATGCCAATCGAACTCTTCGCGAACGCAAGTAGTTGCAGCCATTTATCGAGCATACTGACCGCACTGTAAGCGGCAATCATGTGCTGATCGATTTCTTTTGCGGGCATTGCATGCAATGCTTCAATTAATTCGCGATGGGCATCGGTCACATAGCTTTTATAGCCGTCACCGCTTGCCAGCTTATCCAGATCGACAGCCAATATGGTTGCAATGACGACGGTTTCATCCAGCGAGAAAAAATGCTCCCAGGTACCGTCTTCGCGATCTTCCAGGTTATAAAATTTCAGCACCCGGGCATATTCAACCGCCAGTGCCAATAAGGTATGAAAATGCAGTTCGGCGACGTTAAAATAATCCTTCTCAAGCGCCGGCAGCCGTCTTTTTTCCTGACTCCTGCCGTCACTGATGTGCAAGTGACTATTCGTTAATTGATTAGCACGAACCTTCATTCACGCAGAAATCCTCATAATTTGACATTCGTACCTTCCGTGAAATAAAACGGGTACACGATATTGTGACGATTATTCGTTGCGCGCACGACATACGTGACATTGATCTTGATCAAGCCGTTCAGAATATCTTCCTGGTTATCCGAATCCACCCGGATGCTTTCCACAATCACGCGCGGCTCGAAAAAAAGGATCGCGCGCCGCACCAAATCGACCATGACGGTTACCGCCGTTTCATTGATCTCTTCAAAGATCTGGCTTTTCAGGCCGCAACCATACGTCGGCTGCATCACGCGCTCGCCGGGATTGGTCGATAAGAGAATAAACAAGCTTTCATGAATATCTTCTTCCGCGGCAACCTTGCGTACCGATCCCTGTTTATTAAACTCGGGCGGGAATCCCCAGCCGGTGCCGAGAAAGGATTTATCGATACTCATCGTTTCGTTTTCTCATTAACCGCCGATCATCACCGTCGGCAAACCCAGCACAATCGTACCGCCGTGCGCCGTTGTGTCACCCATTCTGGCTGCCGGACGATTGCTGATCATGACCGTTGCCGATCCTTTTACAATACTGTCCGGTGGACCGACGCAGACGCACATATCCCCCACGACCGCGGCCGGCATGCTGCCGATCAGCACGTTGGGCACGCATGGACCGCTAATCGGACCGCCGACATGAGGAATCGGCGGAACACCCGGTGTTTGCATCGGGCAAGTATGCATGTCGGTAATTCGCGCAGCGGGTGGCATGGTCAAACTCCTGTCAACTATTGATTGAAATCCCGAACATTCTCAAAGCTTAATTGATCATCACAATAGCGCCTTTTACCGTGGTCTGGCCGCTCGCCGACAGCTCGGCGGTAGCGTTACCTTTGGCGCTGAAACCGACGTTGGCTTGATGATTGATGTTCAGTCCCTGATTCTTGATATCCGCTTGCGCCGTCAATTCGATATTGCTCACCGCATCGATGGTTACCTTGCCCTTGGCGCTGATTTTGATGTCTTTCGGGCTGTCGATGACGATGCCGCTGGAATTGAGCTCGATTTTGTTGGAATTCTGGTCTTGCAGCAGAATCGATTTCTGGTCGTCGCTGATGACGATCTTGTTATTGCCAGGTGTGATCAGCGTGATGACTTTCTTGTCGTCGTCGAATTCCAGCTTAAGCTTACTGCGCGTCACCACGGCCTTGGTGAAATTGTCGGCGGTCAATTCGTAAGGCATCTTCTGTTTGCTGCTGTACAAACTGCCGAGAATGACCGGATGCGAAGGGTCGTCGTTGAAGTATCCCAGCACCACTTCGTCGCCGATCTCCGGAATAAAGAAAGCACCGATGCCGTTCGAGCCATAGAAACTCGCCAGCCGCGCCCAGATGCCATCCGTTTCCGCCTGTAAAACCGGAACGGATACCTGAATTTTGTATTGCCCTTCCGGATCCGCATCGAGCTTTTTCACCACGCCGACTTGCAAGCCATTGACTCCGGGCACAAAACCGGAGGTCAGCGGCGCTTCGGTTTGGTACTGTTCGGTAAACCATTGCGACGGCATACCGAACTCGATCTCCGTCACCCAGTTACCCTGTTTGATGTCATGTTTCACTGCGGTGACCAGCACATTGCCGTTGAAGCGGGCACCCACGCCTTTCAACTCGACCAGATCGCCAATCTTCACCTTGGCACTCCCTTGAAACGCCGCATAACCTCGGATACGCGCCAACCCCGACTTGATTTGCTGCCCCTTGGCCCAGCCGGTCAGCACGGCATTTTCCAGCGGCGCATCGGTTTGCAAGCGGTAATAATCCGGCGCGATCACACTCGCCAAATCCGCAGCCGCCAAGTTACCTTGGCCGGTCAATCGCTCAGAGCTGGCTTGCGCTTCCTGCACGGCCTGACTCGCCGGATCCCAGGCAATGCCTTTGACCACGGAAAATTGCGAAGCCGCATCTAGGTCCGCGCTGAACGCCATCAAGTCGATGCCATAGGTTACTGTCAGCACAGGGCTACCGCTCGTCTGCGGTGCTTTGACGCTGACTTTGCCGCTATCGACAGTCACCAGAAAGCCATTGACTTCCGCCCGGGTCAGCAAATAATCCCAATCGGTGCAATAGTACTGCACCAGTTCCTTATAACTCACCGTCGTGGCTGTCACATCGGAACTCAAGCCGCTGTATGCCCCGATCAGCTTGGTGATAATGTCGCTATCCTTCGAGTCGACAAAATTGGCATTCTTGCGCCCCACCGTCATGGCAACCGCGCTGTCTTTACACTGCACGATCAAGCGGGAAAAATTGTCACCGTCCATTTTTATGCCGTGTTTGATGACCACGCCTTTGAAAACAGGGGTCGTTTGATTGGCATAACCGGCGTTGATGGTAATCACCGCGCCGGGTTTAAAATCATCCGCGTCGCTGACCGGAAATTTGTTGTTCGGCATATCCCCATCCAACAAGACGATCTTGGCGCTGGGAATTTTATTGACTCCGTAAACGATTTCGATGGAAACGATTTGAATGGTATCGGCTATGGCGCTGCCGTTACTCAGAATGGTCACGGATACGACACCGGTGCTGCCTGTTAATGGAGAATCCGCCATGATAAATCTTAGCTTAATGGAGGAAACCGGAGTTTGGTTCCGGGTTTAAGATTACGAAAATCCGCCAGGTGGTTGATCTTCGCGATATCGATATAGTAGTTACAATCCTGATAAACCCGGTAACACAGCAGCGGCAAAGTATCTCCTGCTTTCACCTCGATCAAGTGCGTCAAATCCGGCGATTCTTGTGCAGCTTCTTTGGAAATCTCTTCACTGCTCTGATACTCGATGAAGGTTAGCGAAACTTTCGCCCGTAATGGTATGCCGCTCGGTTTGAATAAAGTGTAATCAAACTGCAACGACTCCACCCGACCATAGAACAACAATCCCCCCCATTTGAGCTGCACAATCGGCGCTTCATGTTTAGTGCCCCGGTAGGTATAAACCACATCCTTCAGCAGTTCAATTTGCTCTTTAACCGGAACCGGTGTGCTACTGGCCGCACCGGAACCGGTTACCACTGCTCCGGTTGCATCCAGAACCAGCTCCTTCAATACGATTTTTTCCGGGTGGCTTGCGTCGTACTTGGTTTCGGTTCCCGGCTGCCCTAGCACCCGGTTTTTTGAATAGCTCAGCTTGAAAGTATGCTGGTAACCGGCGGGATTGATCATGGCTTCAAATTTCTTCCGTGAGCCATCGACACTGATTTTGCCGTTATTCACGGTGCATGGGGAAATTGTCAGAAGCGCCTTGGCGCCGCTTTGCGGCATTTAACGTTCCCCCTTTTCTTGCAATAAATCCGCAATCATCCGGCGGCATTCGGCTAGCACTTCTTCTTTCAATAGCCGGTGTTCTTCCGTCAGATCGAGATCTTCATGCCCAGTGCGCTGCACGATGTTCGACTTGATCAACAGTTGTTTAATCTCTATCGGCATTTCGAGTTCTTCAATATCCTAGACAATGCGAGTCGAGAAGGTATAACTGAGAACGATCTTCTCTATAGCCACTTCATTCTTCGTGGAATTAAAGCTTTCAAACTCCCATTTCACGGGAAAAGCCGAATTGAATAACCATCCACGAATCGGTTTTTTGTCTTCGTTCATTAAAAAGACCCTGACAGGCTTCAATTCGACCGGCTTGATAAAATCATTTTCCATAACTGTCTTGCACCATTTAACCAATGGCGAAGTCATTGGCGCAATTCCACGCTTCAGTTCAAGATTGGGATGCTTCACACCTTTGGGCAATTGATGAACAAACCGGTTTTCCCCTCCCTCGACCACGGTTTCAACTTCAATTTCAGATGCGATACCGGACACTTCCTGAAAGGAAGTGTCGGCTGTTTCTTGGGGACCGCCAAATATCACCTTGAAATAAAACGCCGAGGGCGGGTAATAATCAGCTTGTTGAGAGCTATCCATCTAAAGTAAGCACTCCCAGTCAGGTTCACCCCATAATCATCAGCTATTGGCAATCGTCAAACCTTCATGCACGATCTCAATGGTTTCGATCGCTACTTCGTTACCTTCCGATTTCAGATCGGTGCCGGTAATCTTGGTCGGCCAGGCATTCGTCAACGTCCAAACCATGGTCGCTTTACCACCCTCATCCAACAGACTGATGGTAACCGGCAAGCGCTTGATGGTGTTCATCTTGATTTGCTTAAACCAATCCCAGAATTTGTTATCGCCTTTGAAGACGCCTTTTTTCATAGTGATATTGCCGAATTTTTTCATGCCCGGCATCTTGATCACGGAGAATTCTGGACTATCGCCGTGGCGATATTTGATTTCTTCCGACTGAATATCGAGACCGCTGACTTCCTGAAACCGCATCACTTGTGAATCCCATTTAACCTGAAAATAAAACTTTGGCATGGGCCAAACGGTCGTCGATTGAGCTGATCCATCATCTGCCATAATTTACCTCTGCTGTTATGATTAAGAAATAAACATTGTTTTTGTCAATTGCACCGATAACGCATTATCTTTCAGGTTAAGATTTCTGCATCTGCTGCTGGAAGGTAATCTCGATAAACTCCGCCGGGCGGCTTAAAGCAACCAGCACAGTCACTTTCAGCATACCATCCAAAATATCCTGCGGCGTCATCGTCTCGCCCAAGCCGACGAATACGCCGAAGGCGTCTTCCGGTGTCGCACCAGCCAAGCCGCCACGCTTCCAGATACTAATCAGAAAATTACTGATCATGCTTTTAACGGTTACCCAGGTAGTTGAAACATTGGGTTCGAATACATAGGCCTTGGTCGCTAGCTTGATCGATTCTTCCAGCATGAGCATGGTTCTGCGTACATTGATATAACGCCAGTCCAGACTGTTGCCATCCAATGTGCGCGCGCCCCAAACCAGCGTGCCTTCGCCGATGAACGTGCGGATCGCGTTGATCGATTTGCCCGCGGTTGTGACGTTCAGATCCTCCTGCTGCGCATGGGTGATCTCGACGGAGGGAGATATTACTGCACTCAGACTGACATTAGCCGGTGCTTTCCACACCCCGCGCGAATTGTCGACCATGGTATAAACACCCGCCATGGCAGCACTCGGTGGCAGCAGATTGAGCTTATTCCTGATCGCTTGCATGACGACACCATATATTGGACTGATCACACTAAGACTTTTATGCGCATTTCCCTTCTTTACAAAAAAGCTTTCAATCCTATTTATAGCCATTCGATATATATCAGGTTTTATATCTGGGTCTCCCTTCTTCTTAGCTTCGACACACGAAATTAGCTTGCCTTTCTTTTCTTTGTCCGTTTCCTTGGAATCAGCGTATACCGATTTTAAATTGTTGATTAACGATTTAATATTTTTCTCTAGTGCTTCAGCAGCTAGTAGCTGAGGGCTCTTTATCTCAAGATTATTAATCTTGCTTTCCAGATTTTCTATATCGGCTAAATCGTCTTTTTTAACTCCTTTCAATAAAAGGATTTCTTTATCTTTATCTTCATAAAAAATTTTCGTAAATTCGTCAGTTTTTGAAAACTTATCTTTATTTTCTTCTATGAACCCCTTAATTATTTTCGTTAATTGCGCAAGTAAATCCTCTTTGGATGGTAAAAAAACCGCTTTGCTAAAGTCGCCGATCAAGCTTGTAATTTTATCTTTTACATTTTCATATTTAACTTCAGTATCAATTTTAGATGCATTATCTATATCTTCTTTCAATGCACTGAGCAACGTTTCAGGAAGAGGATTGCCCTTATCATCAAGCTTCACATTTAACCATGCCGAGAGATCATCAGGGGAGGTCAAAACATTTATTTGCTGTTGAATTTCAGTTTTTTTATTATCCGCTAATTGACTCTGAGCGAGTTCAACCTTCAAAATTGTCGCTAAATCCGCAAGATTTGAAATGTTAGCGAAGCTTAAATCGGCAGTTTGCACAATGGATGTATTGAGCCAGGGGTAATACGCGGCCGCAAAATCCAGATTGTTTATTCCAAGGTTGTTCCTGAATGTCTGAACCCAATCGCCAGATTGATCTTGTCGATCTTTATCCCCATTCTTGATATCCAGAATGGCAAAGCGATTCTTCATCACTTGTCCGCAATGTCTCAACGCATCTTGCTGCAATGCGATGCAATCCGGCTCGTCCAGCCACACGGCATCGGGAATCACCACCATGGTGGGCTCCTGTTCTTTCAGTAGAACATCGATGCCTGCACTTAATTTCGGTTTCTCGATATCCTGGCCGTAGCTGCCAACCGAGACAATGTAACAAGCGCCGCCGCCATTTTGAAAAAACAGCATCATGCTGTGATAGAGATAATAGCGCGCTCCTTGGATCTTCAACCAGTAATCCTTATCACCGCTCGAGAAATCTGACTCATCGCCTGGGTTCGCCGCTTTATCGGAAATCTCATACTGTGTTTTAGGCGGTCCGCCAAAGAAGCTGATAAATTCCGACATGGATGAAATACGCCACGCCTTATTCAGTAGCGTTTTTCCTTTATTGCTGGCTTTTTCCGTATAACCGATAAATGCCGGTACTGCGGTTGCCACTTCCACCACAGAATTCGGAAACGCACTTTTTTCAACAATGTAAACACCCGGTGTCTTATATTGCCCCATCATCAGCTCCTCTTAATTGGAATCGTAGCATTCATCGACAATTTTCTTATCACCCAACTTGATAAGCCCTGCCTACAACCTTGTTTAGATTGAATATAGAGCAGCTTAGCCGATGTGGTATTAATACTCAAGCGTTAATGTAAAAAAATGGCAAAATTTAATTGCGGTAATTCCTACTTCTAACGGCGAAGTATTCCTTATTGACGCGCTGAGTACTCGCGCAACCAATCCTCAAGTTCTTTTGCCGGTGCCGGCCGGTGAAACAGAAACCCCTGATAATAATCGCAGCCATGCTGCCGCAAAAAAGCCAATTGCTGTTCTGATTCTACGCCTTCCGCCAGCACACTCAATTTCATACTGCGCGCCATGGCGATAATCGTCGCGGCAATCTCGCGGTCGTTGGGATCATGCGCCAATCCGCGCACGAAACTTTGGTCAATCTTCAGCTTATCGATGGGAAATCGTTTCAAGTAAGTCAGTGACGAATAACCCGTGCCGAAGTCATCAATCGCCAGTTGGATCCCCGGCGCTTTCAACGTTTTCAGTGTCTCCACCGAACGCTCCGCATGTTCCATGAACATGCTCTCGGTCAACTCGAGCTCCAAACAGGCCGCCGGCAGTTTCGTTTCTTCCAGTACCCGCTGGATCACTTCAACCAAGTTCTCCGATTGGAATTGCCGCACCGACAAATTGACCGCTATCACGAGCGGCGGCAGACCCGCATCGATCCAAGCGCGGCCTTGTGCGCAGGCAGCGCGTAGCACCCACTCGCCGAGCGGCACAATCAGACCGGTTTCTTCCGCAACCGGAATAAATTTCCCCGGCAGCACGATATCCTTGTCCGGCGGCTGCCAGCGCACCAAAGCCTCGGCGCCGACTACCCGGCCGCTACGTGCGTCGATCAACGGTTGATAATGCAGAATGAATTCCTCGGCTGCAAGTGCATGGCGCAAACGGTTTTCCATCACCAGACGTTCATTCGCCGCGATGCTCAACGCTTCAGTATGGTAGCGATACGTGCTACGGCCTTCTTTTTTGGCCAAATACATGGCCATATCCGCGTGCTGAATCAATTCAGTCACATTGCTTGCATCGTCGGGAAAAAGGCTGATGCCGATACTGGCGTTAATGAAGATCTCATGACCGCTGGGTAGCACAAATGGCGTTGCGAGCAATTCGATCAAGGTTTGCGCCACCGTCGCGGATTCGCTCGGATCTTTGATATCTTCCAGTACCAGTAAAAATTCATCGCCACCCAAGCGCGCCAGCGTGTCTTCCTCGCGCAAGCGTTTTTTCAGCCGCGCTGCCAGCATGCTCAAAAGCTCATCCCCGATCGGATGCCCCAAGCTGTCGTTGATATTCTTGAAACGATCCAAGTCGATATACAGTGTTCCAATCCGCAGATTGTGCCGTTGCGCCCGCTCAATGGCGTGATGCAGGCGTGATTGCACCAGCAGCCGGTTCGGTAAGCCGGTTAACGGATCGTAATGCGCCAACTGCACCAGCTGTGCTTCGGATTGCTTCATCTGCGAAATGTCGGTAAACACACCGACATAATTGCAAGGCTCATTACGGTCGTCACATACTGCACTGATCGTCAGCCATTGCGGATAGATTTCGCCATTCCTGCGGCGGTTCCAGATTTCCCCGCTCCAATGCCCCACTGATTTCAGGCTGGCCCACATCTCCTGGTAAAACGATTTACCGTGGCGCCCCGACTTGATGATCTTGGGATTCTTTCCCAGCACTTGCGCTTCACTGTAACCGGTAATCTCGGTGTACGCGCGATTGATGGCGACTATGCGTGGCTCCAGATCGGTGATCACCACCCCTTCGCGAGTGGATTCAAATACCGCGGCGGCCTGTTTCAAGGTTTTCGCGGCATAGACCTTCTGCACAGCCAATGCGGTGATGGAGGCAAATTCATGGATCAGCGCCAGATCGGCAGCCGTGGGTTGGCGCGGTATGCGATGATAAATGGCAAAAGTGCCCAGAACCATGCCGTTTTCGTCCATGAAAGGCAAAGACCAGCAAGCATGAAGATTGGCTTTGCGCGTCGACTCCAAAAAAGACTGCCAGTACGGATGGTGATCGATATCGGAGACGATCACCGCTTCACCCCGCCATGCCGCCGTGCCGCAGGAACCCATACCGTCGCCGATCATCAATTGATTGACCGCGGCGTTGTAATCATCCGGCAAACTGGGTGCAGCCCCCTGCCTCAAGCGATCCGTATGCTTATCCAATAATAAAATGGAAACCAGCATGTCGGAATTGATCGCTTCGAGATGTTTGGCGATATCGCTCAAGATCACCGGTAGCGGCTGATTGGCAACGATCAGGTCCAATGCCGATTGATGCGCTTGTCTGATCAATTCAGTCCGCTTTTGTTCGCTAATATCCAGCCAGGCGCCGACAATTTCATGCGGCTGACCGTCGGTGCTGCGTATCAGCCGCAGTTCGTCGAGAATCCAGACAACGCGCCCGTCACGATGATAAAAACGGTAATTATGTGTCAACTGGCCATTGGTAAGCAGAGTCAATTGCCGCGCCAGTGCCGGTTCACGATCTTCCGGATGCAGATGGGAAAACCACCAATCCGGAGCCAGTGCTTCCTCTACGGTATAGCCAAGCAATCGCTCGATGTTTTCGCTAACCCAAGCAGGTTGCGATACATCTCCGTTAAAGCGCAGGCTGTACAGCACCATCGGGCTGGCGGCGAGCAAATGCGAAAGACGCAAGCTGGCTTGTTTCAGGCTGATGCGCTCATGCACCAGTTCGGCTTGCCGTTGTGCTTTTTCCAGGGTGGCGGGAATCTCGAAAAGATAACCCTCATGCTTCGACAAATAATCTTCCACGCCCAAATGCAGCGCCCGTGCAGCCACCATTTCAGTGGTTTGCCCGGTAATCAGCACAACAGGTAAATCCAGCTTGCGCTCCTCGCGCAGCAGCTTGACAAACTCGAGACCATCTATACCCGGCAAATGATTATCGATCAACAAGAGATCGAAATCAGCCGCTTTCTCCGGACTATCAGGCAGTAACGTCAAGGCATCTTGCGCATTCGTTACCGCGGTCAAATGAATATGCGGCGCATGCAGTGCCAAATGGCGGTGCATCAGGTCGATATCAAAACTGTTATGCTCGATATATAGCACCCGCAGTATGAGTGGATTGCGCTCCATACTTTTACTGCGGAAACGTGCAAGCGCACTGCGCAGTGTGCGTGGCAGCCGCTCCAGATAATCACCTTCCTTGATCAGATAATCGTCCGCGCTGGCTTTGAATGCCGCCACCGCCTTATCATGGTCCCCGGAGCCGGTAATAATCACCACGGCCAGCGGCAGCCTCCGCTCCCTGATGCTGGTCAGCGCTTCCAGACCCGAACCGTCGGGCAAGTTAAGATCGGTCAGCAGCATGTCACAAAAACCGGGCTGCTCGAGATATTTCAGACCTTCCGCCAGCGATGTCACCGTGATCAATTCAATATCCGGCGCGGTCCGCGCCAGTGTGCGCCGGGCAATATCGGCATCGCTGAGGGTATCTTCGATATAAAGGACTCGCATCGGTTATTGGCTCAATTCATTCAGCACGCACCAGTAAAGCTCCACTTGCTGCGCTACATCCATGAAATTATCAAAACCGACCGGCTTGACAATGTAAGAATTGGCACCCAGATCGTAGGCGGCTTGAATGTCACGATTTTCTCTCGAGGTAGTGAGCGCCACGACTGGGATACGGCGCAGCTCGGCGTGCGCTTTCAGTGTCCGCAACACGGCAAGACCATCCACCTTCGGTAATTTCAGGTCGAGCAGAATGACCGCCGGTTGGGTTTCTCCGCTTTCCCAGCGTGGCACCCAGGCCAGCGCTTCCTCACCGTCGCGCGCCACCAGAATAGGATTGTCCAGCTTGCACCGCTGGAAAGCGCGCAACGTTAAATCAACATCCAGTGGATTATCTTCCACAAGGAGAATGGGTGGACACGAATTCATCATGATGACTCCATCGCTACTTCGGGGTTTCTTGCGCTGCTGGTAGTTGCAAATAAAAGGCCGCCCCTTCACCGGGCGCGCTCTGCGCCCAAACCCGGCCACCCATGCGCTGCATGGCCTTCTTGACCAGAGCCAGGCCAATCCCGGCTCCGGGATAATCCTCTAGCCGATGGAGGCGTTCAAAGATCTCAAATATCCGCTGATTATATTTCATGTCAAAACCGATACCATTGTCACGAATCCACAAAGAAATTCGCTGACCGTCTTGTCCAGAGCCGAATTCGATGCGGGGATGCTCTGAATGCCCGGTGAATTTGATTGCATTTTCCAATAAATTACGCAATACCAGCGCCAAGCCATCGCGATCTCCGCGTACCATGAGTGGCGGCAGATGCGCAACGATTTCGATTTGACGTGCTGCGATATCCGTACTGTGTTCCTTCAGCGCCTGCTGAACCAAAACAGATAGGTCCAGCGCATCGGATTCCAGCTGGCGCCGTTCCATACGCGAATACGCCAGCAAATCATTGATCAGATCATTCATACGTGTCACCCCCATTCGTATATTACGGATGAACAAATGCCCTTCGTCGTCCAATCGGCCGGTATAATCTTCTTCCAAAAGTCGGCTGTACCCCTCGATGCCCCGCAGTGGCGCTTTCAAGTCATGAGAAACGGAATACACAAAACTTTCCAGCGACTGATTGAGCGCTTTCAATTCTGCGGTGCGCTGGTCGATACGTTCCTCCAGATCGGTGTTGAGTTGCTGCAATGCCGTTTCGGCCTGTTTCTGATAAGTGATATCCTCGGTAAACATTGCAATTCCGCCGATTGCACCACCCGGTTGATACCAAGGCCGCACCTCCCAGCGCAGCCACTGCACCCTGCCATCCGCCCGCACAAAACGATCTTCATCGGCGCGAATGATTTCGCCGTCTAGGCAACGGCGATGAATGGCTTTCCATTCCTTACCGATCTCCGGGAAAATATCGTAATGGCACATCCCCGGTAAATCATGCTCATCCAGCTTGTAATCGCTACGCCAGCGCTGGCTGCAGACAAGATAGCGCAATTCCCGGTCGAACATAGCCAGTGAAGCCGGTGCATATTCAATGAGCAATCTGAGTTGTTCCTTGCTCTCCTGCAGCGCCATTTCGGCCAGCTTACGCTCGGTGATGTCCTGCACGGTTCCGCGCATGGCAATGATGCGGCCGTCAAAATCGCGTACGGCCTCTCCGCGCGAGATCGTCCAGCGATGCACGCCATCTTGCCGCACCACTTCCGCATCGCATTCAAATGCAGCGCCCTCGCGCCAGCATTTTTGCACTGCAGCACTCAGCCGGTTCCAGCTATCAGCGGTGTAATAACCCGCTATTTCCTGATAATCCGCGGGCGGCAACGCTGTATCACGGCCATAAATCAGGTAAAGCTCCTCGGACCAGGTTTGTTTGCCGGCACCGTTCCAGGTCCAATGCCCAAGGTTGGCGATGCGCCTCGCCTCTTTGAAGTTTGCCGCAATTTCCTTGCGGCTTTGGATATCTTCAACCACGGCGATGAAATAATCCGGCGTGTTATCGGGTCTGCGCACCAGGGAGACATGGAGATTGATCCAGATCACGCGCCCATCCTTGCGGATATAACGTTTCTCCATTGCATACCCGGCAATCTCACCGGCCAACGTGCGCTTTACGTTATGGAGATCCGCTTCCAGGTCATCGGGATAGGTAATATCCTGAAAAGTGAGCGTCATCAATTCATCCTCACTGTAACCCAGGATAGCACAGAGCTTGCGATTGACACGTAACCAATGCCCTTGCAGTGAAATAATCGAAATCCCGACGGCAGCTTGCTCGAAGGTGGCTTGAAAGCGCGCTTCACTTTCTTGCAACTGCGCATAGGTGCGTTGACGCTCGGTCACTAATTTACCAGCACGCGCCAGCAGCTCGTTCACGCTGAAAGGTTTTTGCAAGAAATCCTGCACTCCGAACTTCAGCAGCCGCACGCACAGATCATCATCCGCCTTGGCGGTCAGCATCACGACGGGAATCTCTTCCAGCTCGATATGTTCGCGCATCTGCCGCACCATTTGCTCACCGTCCATTTGCGGCATCGTCACGTCGGAAATAATCAAATCAGGCGGCATCGCCAAAGCTTGTTCCAATCCTTGCCGGCCATTGAAGGCGCTGACTACCTGGTAATCCGGCTGCAGAATGTCGGCAAGAAAACGATTCATATCGGCATTGTCTTCAACAACCAGCACCAATGGCTTGTTACTGCCCGGAGCGGGTACGGTGCATGGCGTATTTTGTATGCTTGACCGCAGCTCATTGACGGCTTCATGCGTCATGCCTTTATCGAGCAGGACCGGAGAATCCGGCAGCACCGAACCAGCTGGCGCCGAACACGGCAAGGTTATTCTGAATAGCGCGCCGCCGCCCGGCGGCTCTCTAAGCTCGAGTCCGCCACGCAGCAATTGAACAAAATCCTTGACGATGGCCAAGCCCAATCCGGTACCGTGGTACTGAGGGGCTGCATCGTTCTCTACTTGGACAAAACGCTCAAATATGCGCTCGCGCATGTCTTCCGGTATGCCGGGGCCATTATCCTGCACTTCGATTTGCACGTGATCCCCGCTGGCAGCAAGCCGTAGCGTGACACAGCCTTTATCTTGAACAAACTTGAACGCATTCGACAGCAGATTGAGTAAGATGCGTTGCAGCTTCTCGCTATCGCTTTCGAGCACGCAAGTTTCCGGGACAATCACTTGCAACGCGATGGCGCGCTCCTGTGCGAGTAATTCAAAACAACTCGCCGTGGTACGCATGAGGCTTGCCAAGTCGAACCGTGCCCAATGAACTTGCATGCGTCCGGCTTCGAGTTTGGCTGCATCGAGCAGATCGGTGACCAGCCGGTAGAGCACATGCGCGTTTCGCAGCAACAACTTGGTTTCCTGGCGCTCCTGCGCTGTTGCGTTGTTCTCGATGAGCCGCTGCATGCGATTTTCCAGCGGCGCAAGAATTAATGTGAGCGGCGTGCGTAATTCATGGCTGATATTAGAAAAAAACTGCGACTTGAGTTGATCCAGCTCGGTCAAGCGCTGATTCAACTGCTCCTGCTCTTCCATGGCCGCTTTCAAGATGCGATTGGTTTGCTTCACCTCAGCCGCGCGCTGCACGATCTCCGCCTCCATGCGTTGCGCACGCGCTTTCACCTTGCCCGGCTGCGCTTTATGGTCACGACTGACAATGTATTCAGTCACATCCTCGGCATGATGAAAGATATAAGCGACACGGCCTTCGGCATCCAATACCGGCGTGTTGACCGGGCTCCAGTATTTGAGTTCGAATGCGCCGCTGCCGTCGCGTAACGGAATATCGTACTTTTGCACGTTCATGACATCCGTTTGTTTCTTACTCACTGCATGATCGAGTGAAGCACGTAAGTCGCGCACACTGGTGGATGCCTGATCTTCCGGGTTAGCGGGAAAAACATCGAATATGCTTTGACCCACAATGGCATCGCGCTGGGTGTCCGTCATTTCAAGGTATTTATTATTCACCGCAACGATGGTGAAGACGGAATCCGCACGCAGAATCAAATACGGATGCGGACTCACCTCAAATAACTGCTGATAGGGTGGAATCTCTTGCATGAGCATCTCACGGTTTTAGAAAACGATCAGCACGTATCAGGAGAAACTATAAGGCCATGATTCTTATTCAATAACATTAGTGTTGTCAACAGGGACTTTAATTGCCGTAAGAATAAACGGACTGACATGAACCTTCCGGCTTATGAATAGGATTGGTATAAAATTAACCCATGCTGTATGTTTTAGCTACTTTCCACAAACCTGACACCACACCATCACAAAATGAAATCTATCGGACAAGTATCGAAGAGCGGGAATCGGCAATCCGACAGTAGAGTCTCTGCTAATAGTGATCTGCAGCAACAAAATGGAAACAGAGATACACCGGAATTTGTCGACAATCGGCCCGGAACGACCGCGCAAAAGCAGCTGATCGAAACGATAAAAAATAGCCCTCAAGCAAAAAAGATAGCGCAGACCAAGGCAATGATCCACAATTCGCCTCGCCAAACCGGAAGAAAAGAAATACCGGCTACCAATCTGATCAGTAAGAATGTTCATCCCGGCTTCAAAGGAGTGTCACAAAAATTCGGCAACAGAAAACGGTTGGATCATGAACCCTTTTCCCCGTCGAAACTGCCCAAGAGTCAATATCAGTATGGCAATCCTTTGATAAAATGGCCTTACTTAGTTCCCTCAAAAGTCATTGCCTATCTTGGTACAACCGGGTTTGGCCCGGATGTCCAAAACACCCCTTTCTCTGCCGATGTGAAGAGTTTAAGACCCAACAGCTATGAGAGCGCGCACATGCTGGCACGTTCACATGGAGGCGATCTAGGTTCGCGCAACATCGTACCGCTTCTGAAATCCACCAATCAGGACATGCTGGATAATGTGGAAACCAAGCTATATACAGCCCGTTATAAAGGAGAGGCTGCCAGGGTCTTCAAAGTGGAAGTAATACCACAATACGGAGTACACACCGGAGCAAATCTTGATCCGATTGAGCAGTATACACCGACGCAAATTGACTATTCCATTGAGGAGTACGAATTCAAAGGAAAGAAATGGGCATGGGATAATTGGAACGATTGGCAGAACCAAGGCGATGCAACTACGCTTGGCTACAAAAAAACGATCACCCACAATCCTTCCTTCACTTTCCTACCCAACAAAAGTGGCTATACGCTACAGGAAAAGGTTGCAAGAGTGAATCCCGTCGTGAACGAAGCGATCAGTTTTGCCAAAAAAAAGAGCGAGTCCGAAGTGGATGGCTACCTAAAGGGTATCGAAAAGATCAAATGGTATTATCTGAATAAGCTGAAACCGGCTTCTCCTAAAGTATTTGACAACCAATGGCGGGCGTGGGACAAGGATCAGGAACAGGTCTTTGCTGATCTCAAATTCGATCTTCAGGAATTTTTAAGTACCGGTGAACTCAGCGAAATCCTCGAGGAATATAAAATCAACAAAACCGTTCCAGGCTATTAGTGACGGAATTTAAATAAACGGGAATTAAGGATTAGAAATTTGTATCAACTGATATAAATTTCAGAAATATTCTCTCTATTGTCACTAATCGTTTCCCCGTGCACCTGATCCACACGCGCATTCGGCAGGCGTTTGATCAGTATTCTATCGCCCGTGCCGGCAGATTCCTTCAATTGCAGGCGTTGATCGGGTTGTTCATGCAGCGGAATCGCCTTTGACGATTGCAGTTGAATCGCCTCGCGATTGCCGGGCAACAGGATGTTACCCAGGTTTTCAAATTGAAGGGTGTTGTCCAAGTCCGCTATGTAGACATTGCGTTTGGACAAATCACCCAGAATGTAGTATTTCCAGAACGTCCGGTTGGCGGCAAAGCGGATATAAAATCTGCGAGCCGCGGCATCCAGTTTATCCGAGCATAATCCTTGCGCACCGGCGGTAATTGACAACTGCAAAATAAAAACCGGTTTGACGAAATAATCCTTGCGCTCCAGTATTCCAGGTAAGGGATCGGCGGTCAGCTCCATCCACGCCGATGCTGTGACGCTTGGATCCGGATGCAACATCTGCTTACCCGCCGCATCGCGTGTTATCTGCTGATTGCTGAAAAAAAGTATCGCATCATCGGGCGGTGCCCCTGGAGACGTATAGCGGAAAAAATTACCGTCTTTGGAAAAAACCTTGAATGCCAGCGTCAGATTATCTTCCGCATGCAACCGTAAGATATCGATCTTTTCTGCATCGAAATAAATCGCCACACCGCTTTGCGATGACTTGACGAGTAACCCCGCATTCCTCAGTTTGGTAGCGCAAAATTCCGCTGGAACAAATTCCAGCATTTTGCAGTTCTTCTCTGCGAAATAGGCATGTTCGACAGTCACGCTTGCGAGTAGACGATAAGCACCCATAGTCTGGTCAACCTATGATTCTTACGAGATCAACTAGATAACAACTGCTGGTTGCCATTATTTCACCATCGGCTGCGGTTCGCCCACAACTGGGACACGGCCAGTGATATCCTCGGCATCGAAAGCTACCATGCGCACCTTGTACAAAATGGAGGGCAGATATTTGCCTCCCAAAGTGCTCCATAAGTTACTGAGATCCTGGATCGAAAGATTCTCGATGTCCAGAATCAGCTTTTCGATGCGCTCATCCATCTCGGGTGCTGTTTGATGGGTGACGACATGATTCTTCTGAAAAAAATGGATCGTACTGGATAAAAACTTCAGCGCCTCCGGGTAATTGTTGCCAGTGAAATTGGCTGTCATCATCAGGTACAGATTAAAATAAAGCGGCATGCTGCTCTGCACTTCCCGTTCTCCTACTTCATGCAGGCTTACCTGCCGGAATGGAACGTTGTCTTTCTCAATATTAACCAGAAAAACGACCAATTTATTGCTGATATTGGCCGCCATGCTGCCGTCCATTTCCAGCAAATTAGAAACCACCACGACATCTTCATTCAGATTGTAGGTACGCCGCAGATATTGATTCAACTGCGTCGCCAAAAGTTGTACAGCCAAGTTAATCATCATAAGCAGTCAAGAATCTTTGTTTCCGGCAGAAAAATTAATGTTGTCTTTGATTCAATAACAAAACTGCACAAACTCGAAGTACTACCACCAGCTATAAATCGATTGCGGAGCAAGTGAATGATTTTCTTCCTTCAAAATGAATGTACTGGAAGCTCAATTGACTGTCAAACGTAAGATATTCGAGCCAGCAGAAAAATTGCGCGTAACTAAATCGTCCCTGGTTTTCCGGGAACAAAATGATTTGAGAGGAGAAGAAGATGAAGAATCCAAATCAGCTATTCACCGGGAGTAAGGGAACGGACAGTAAAATCGGTATTCGAGCAAAAAAGCATGAGTCGCAGTGATCAATGATAAAGCTGATTGCAGCGAAATTGAATGTTGAATGCATTAGGATGAGCATTGCGGTTCCAGAAGGAAATTACCGGATAGATTCATCACAGTGATGGTAATTCCCATAATTTATCTCAACCAAAAGAAAAATATTTCTTCAATTTATCCCAGAAACCATCGGTATCTGAATTGACCGTCGCCGTTTTGTCGATCAACAAGTTTTCCATGATCAACTGGTAAATTCTGGATAATTTCTCGAGATCGTCCACCGCCACGTGCTCGTTCAATTTGTGGATCGTCGCGTTGCGCGGGCCGAATTCGATAACTTGCGCGCAGATGTCGGCGATAAAGCGGCCGTCCGATGTGCCACCGGAAGTAGAAAGTTGCGGTTCGATGCCGGTGGTTTCGACGATGGCGGCGTGCATGGCATCGGCCAATTCCGCCTTCGGTGTGAGAAACGGTTTGCCCGATAGCTCCCATTGCAGGTCATAATCCAAACCATGTTTACCAAGAATTTCATACACGCGGTTTTGGAGCGATTCGACCGTGCTGGCGGTCGAGAAACGGAAATTGAATAACAAGTTCAGCGTGCCGGGGATGACGTTGGTCGCGCCGGTGCCGCCGTGAATGTTCGAGATGTGCCAAGTGGTCGGCGGGAAATATTCGTTGCCTTGATCCCATTCGGTTTGCGCCAATTCCGCAATGGCCGGGGCGGCCAGGTGAATCGGGTTTTTTGCCAGATGCGGGTAGGCGATATGGCCTTGGATGCCTTTGATCGTCAGATTGCCGGATAGCGAACCGCGCCGGCCGTTTTTGATGGTGTCGCCCAGTGTATCGGTGCAGGTCGGTTCGCCGACGATGCAGTAATCCAGCAATTCACCGCGTGCTTTGAGCGCCTCGACCACTTTGACCGTGCCGTCGACGGCAATGCCTTCCTCGTCGGAAGTGATCAGCAATGCGATGGAACCTTGATGGTTAGCATGTTGCGCCAGAAAGGCTTCAATCGCGGTGATAAAAGCTGCGAGGGATGATTTCATGTCGGCGGCGCCGCGGCCGTATAGTTTGCCGTCGCGGATCGTCGGTGTAAACGGGTCGCTATCCCATTGCTCCAGCGGGCCGGTGGGGACGACGTCGGTATGTCCGGCAAGACACAGCACCGGCGCCGCATCGCCGCGCCGCGCCCAGAGGTTGTCGACTTCGCCGAAGCGCATTTTTTCGATACGGAAACCGAGTTTCTCCAGCCGTTCGATCAGGATTTCCTGGCAGCCGTCATCGGCAGGGGTGAGTGAGCGGCGGGCGATCAGTGTTTGCGCAAGCGACAGTGTGTCATCGGACATGATTTTTTCCTGAATTTAACAAGTTAAAAATGAGCGGCGGTGCGAGTGTATGAAAACCACAACAAACGCGGCATAATACTTCGGCGTTACAGTAGGGATTTGAGCGATTATCATGTAAATTTGCGGCTGTAGCGCTTTGAGAAGATTGCTGGATTTTACACGCCTGATTGAAGTCTTGTACAACACCGTGTCATCGTGCACCAAGGATGACCGGGTTTAACTCACTACGAGGAAGATTGCCATGCTCCTGTTTCTCTTCTATGTCATCCTGTTTGTCGTTGCCGTTGCCGGTCTGATTCTCGCGGTTCCTTTCCTGCGCCGCCATCTGGTCAGCAATCCGGTCTTGAAAATTTTCCGCAAAATGCTGCCGCCCATCTCGCAAACGGAGCAGGAAGCGCTGGATGCCGGTACGGTTTGGTGGGAGGGTGAATTATTCAGCGGCAAACCGGATTGGAAAAAGCTGCTGGCTTATCCCAAACCGCAATTGAGTGCGGAGGAGCAAGCATTTCTCGATGGCCCGGTGGAGCAATTGTGCGCCATGCTCGACGAATGGAAAATCACGCACGAACTGAAGGATCTGCCGCCGGAAGTGTGGCAATTCATCAAGGACAAGGGTTTCTTCGGGCTGATCATTCCCAAGCAGTACGGCGGTTACGGTTTCTCGGCACTGGCGCATTCCGAAGTCGTGATGAAAATCGGCTCGCGCAGCGGCACCGGGGCGGTCACGGTGATGGTGCCAAATTCCTTGGGACCGGCCGAGCTGCTACTGCATTACGGTACCGAGAAACAAAAAGAATATTACTTGCCGCGCTTGGCTAAAGGCCAGGAGGTACCTTGCTTTGCATTGACTTCGCCGGAAGCGGGTTCGGATGCAGGTGCGATGCCGGATTTTGGTATCGTGTGCCGCGGCGAGTATGGTGGCCAAAGCGATGTGCTGGGGATGAAGGTAACCTGGGAAAAACGCTATATCACCTTGGGCCCGGTAGCGACGATTCTCGGGCTGGCGTTCAAGCTGTACGATCCGGACCGGCTGCTGGGTAAAGGCGAAGATCTGGGCATTACGCTCGCGCTAATTCCGACCAACACGCCGGGCGTCAATATCGGGCGGCGGCATTATCCGCTCAACGGCGCATTCCAGAACGGTCCGAACTGGGGCAAGGAAGTGTTCATTCCGATGGATTGGATTATCGGCGGGCAGGAAGGCGTCGGGCAAGGCTGGCGCATGCTGATGAACTGCCTGTCGGTCGGGCGCGCCATTTCATTGCCGGCCACCAGCGTGGGCGCGGCGAAATTGGCGGCACGCACCGCAGGTGCGTATAGCCGGGTGCGTACGCAATTCAAAACGCCGATCGGCTATTTTGAAGGCATCGAGGAAGCATTGGCGCGCATCGGCGGCAATACTTACATGATGGACGCCGCGCGTGTTATGACCGCGAGTGCGGTCGATCTGGGCGAGAAACCTTCCGTCGCATCGGCGATCGTCAAATATCATCTGACCGAACGCGGACGCCAGGCGGTCAATGACGCGATGGACATTCACGGCGGCAAGGGCATCTGCATCGGGCCGAGAAACTATCTCGGGCGCACTTATCAACAGATCCCGGTAAGCATCACGGTGGAAGGTGCCAACATACTGACGCGCAACATGATCATTTTCGGTCAGGGCGCGATCCGCTGCCATCCGTATCTGCTGAAAGAAGTCAACGCCACGCATGATAACAATCCGGACAGCGCATCGCTGGCGTTTGACGAAGCCTTGATCGGGCACGCTAAATTCACCCTGCGCAACACGGCGAATGCTTTGATTTATGCGCTATTCGGCGACTATATCAAAGACAATGCGCCAGAAAATTGCGCGCCGGAAACGGCGGCTTATTACCGCCAATTGGCGCGTTACTCCGCTAGCTTTGCGTGTATCGCCGATATCGGATTGATGAGGCTGGGCGGATCGCTCAAACGCAGGGAACGTTTGTCCGCGCGGCTAGGCGATATTCTCAGCATGCTGTATCTGTGCTCGGCTACGCTGAAGCGTTTTGAAGACGATGGCCGTCCGGCTGCGGATTTGCCGTTGCTGCATTGGTCCATGCAGGATGCTTTGTATCGCTTGCAACAGGCATTCGATGAATTTCTGACTAACTTCCCGGCGCATATTGCCTTTATCTGGCTGCTGCGCGTGCTGGTGTTCCCGCTCGGCAAACAGTGCAGACTGCCGTCTGATTCGCTATCACACGAAGTGGCCCGCTTGATGATGGGACCGGGCGCTGTGCGCGACCGGCTGACTTCCGGTATTTTCGTGCCCACGGCGGATCATGAACCGATGGCAGATTTGGAACAAGCTTTGCGTTGCGTCATCGAGTGCAGTGCCATCGAAGCCAAACTGCGCGAAGCGGTCAAGCAGCATAGAATCACCGATCATGGCGATGGGCAGATTGCTCAGGCATTGCAATTGCACATCATCACGCAGGAAGAAGCGGATCTTCTCAATACGCTCAAAGATTTGCGCAGCCGGGTGGTTAAAGTGGATGATTTCCCGCCTGATTTTGGTCATGAATCAACACTGGGTGCGGGAATCTCCGGCGCTATCAGTCATGTGGCGAGTGCCGCCGGTGCGGGTGCTGCTGGTTTTGTCGCTGCGGTGAGTGCCGCAGCCGCTGCGGCTGCCGAAGTGGTGGAGAGCATTTCTGCAGACGAGGAGGGCAGCGGTGACGGTGAGGATGAACAAGACAAGGATTAGCGTGTGCTGAAAGCATGCGGATACTGACAGAAATAGCGGTATAAAAGGAACATTATGCAAACCGAGCAAGCTGAAACGACGAGTATCATTCCACTGGAAGCAGCAAAAACGCTGGACGGTCTTTTTAGAGAACGCGTGCAGCGTTCGCCGCAAAAGACCGCTTATCGTTATTTCGATCCGATCAGTGAACAATGGGCCGATTATACCTGGGAGCAAATGAATCAATGGGTCGCCCGCTGGCAGGCGGCGCTGCTCAAGGAATCGCTGGCTCCGGGAGATCGTGTCGCGGTGATGATGAAAAATTGCCCGGAATGGGTGATGTTCGAGCAAGCGGCTTTGGGACTTGGATTGGTGGTGATTCCTTTATATACCGACGACCGGGTTGAGAACGCAGCGTACGTCATCAACGATGCCGACGTTAAATTGTTGCTGCTGGACAACTCGCGGCAATGGCAGCAGTTTCTCACCATACACGATGACGTGGTGAGATTGCAGCGCATCATCATCGTCCGGCCGTTCGAGCCGGATAGCATCGATGCCTGCGACAACGTGCGTGTTGTGGCGGCAATGGATTGGCTGTCATCGGGTCATGCCGGTGAGGTGCAGCATATTCCGCATGATTCGCATACGCTGGCCACGATCATTTATACCTCCGGCACGTCCGGTCGCCCTAAAGGTGTGATGCTCAGTCATCACAACATTTTGAGCAATGCTTATAGCTGCTTGCAAGTGATTCCGGTGCTACCGGAAGATTTGCTGCTATCCTTTTTGCCGCTGTCGCATACATTCGAACGCACATCGGGTTATTACGTGCCGATGATGGCGGGCGCGACGATTGCGTACGCACGGTCGATTCCGCAATTGCAGGAAGATTTGCTGACCATTCGTCCGACTTTGCTGATTTCTGTGCCGCGCATCTACGAACGGGTTTATTCGGGTATCCGGGCAAAACTGGCCGAGGGTTCCGGTTTCGCGCGCTGGCTGTTTAACTTTGCGGTTGAGGTGGGATACAGCCACTTCGAGCTTGAGCAAGGCCGGGGGTACCGGCGCTTGTCGCATCTGTTGTGGCCAATATTAAAGAAATTGGTTGCGGATAAAGTCATGGCCAAGCTGGGCGGGCGCTTGCGGATGGTGATGAGTGGCGGCGCCGCTTTGCCGCCGGATGTTTCGCGTATTTTTATCGGTCTTGGGTTACCGGTGCTGCAAGGCTACGGTATGACGGAAAGCAGTCCGGTCGTGTGCGCCAACCGGCTCGAAGACAATGTGCCATCCAGTGTGGGATTGCCGATTCCCGGCGTGATGGTCAAACTGGGTGAGAGCAACGCACTGCTGGTTCGCGGGCCGAACGTGATGCTGGGATACTGGGGTAATCCTGACGCGACGAAAGCCGTGATCTCACCCGACGGCTGGTTGAATACCGGCGATATCGCGGCAATTGATGAACAGGGACATGTCACCATCACCGGGCGGTTGAAGGAAATCATTGTGCTGTCGACCGGAGAGAAAGTGCCGCCGGCTGATATGGAGACGGCAATTCTGCGCGATCCGCTGTTTGAGCAAGTGATGTTAATTGGCGAAGCGCGTTCCTATTTGAGTGTTCTGGCGGTGTTGAATCCAACCCGGTGGCAGGAGCTTGCCGCGCATTATGGTTTGAATAACACGTTGGATAGCGAACAGCAGAAGCATCATCTGGAGAAAATCTTGCTGGAGAAAATTACATCGCAAACGAGCGGATTCCCCGGTTACGCCAAAATACGCCGTGTGGCGGTCATTCACGAGCCATGGAACGTGGAGAATGGATTGCTGACGCCAACGCTCAAATTAAAGCGTGCAAAAGTAATGGAAAAATATCAGGCTGAAGTGGATAGACTGTATGCCGGGCATTAAGGGAGTAAACCGATGGCAAAAGACATGAGTAAGCTGGATAAAGTCGTTCTGGAAGCGCGCCGCAATGCGGAAAAACGCGCGCAAGGCTATCGTGAGCAAGCGCTGAAACTGTTTCCCTGGGTTTGCGGCCGTTGCGCACGCACATTCGATCATAAGAATCTGCAGTTATTGGAAGTGCATCACAAGAACAGCAATCACGACGACAATCCGCCCGACGGCAGCAACTGGGAACTCCTGTGTACCTATTGCCATGAGCATGAACATTCCAAGCTGAAGGATTCTATGGGCCGTACGGATAGCGGACAAAACGGAACGGCGGCAACATTCAGTCCTTTTGCCAATTTGAAGGATATGCTGAAGAATAAGCCTTAGTACAGGTGCCGCTTGGCTTTGCTGCGGCACTGTTCGTTGTGTTGGAGCAACAGGCGGCTATAATGAGTTTTTCCAGCTAAAAGGAGTCAGGGTATGGTGAAGTTGACGGATGTCAAAGGAATCGGTCCGGCGGCGCTCAAGGTGTTGGCGGAGCACAAAATCAAAACGGTCGAAGCGCTGGCCGCGATTAGTCTGGCCGAGTTGCAAAAGATGCCAGGATTCAAAGGCGATATACGTGCGCGCGCAGTGAAGCAGGCAGCGGCGGATTGTTTGCAAGGAAAAATAACCAAGCCAACAAGCATAACCGGCAATAACGCTCAAGCGGCGGCTAAAGAGACTGTAAAACCGGAGATTGCCGTCAGCTCGGCCGTGAATCAATCCGAAACCGGAAAAGTGAAGGATAAAAGCAAAAAGAAAGTTCGGAAAGATGACAAGAAAAAAGTAAAAGACAAAGAAAAGAAAAAGAAGAATAAAGATAAAAAGAAAGACGATAAGAAAAAGGACAAAAAGAAATCATAATTCCTTCGGTCTGACTAGATACTGCAATTGCGCTTGATGAGCTTTTGCCGAGATGGGCGCAGTACCGAAATCCAGTACGGCAACCGCCGCGGTAGTGAGTAATTTGCCGGACTTATTGAGCAGCGGGGGTTCTTTGGATAAATGGCAGAGCAGTTGATCCAAACCGGGATTGTGACCAATGACGAGAAGCGTGCGGATTCCTTCACTGTGTTGCTGGATCAGTGCAATCAGATCGGGTAACGATGCTTGGTAAATTCTGCTTTCCCAAAGTATGCTTTTTTGCGGCAGGTTCAGTTGCTCCAGTACCAGCTGACCGGTTTGTTCGGCCCGCAATGCCGGTGAACATAGGATTTGGCCGATGCGGAATGGCTGCTGCTTCAGCCATTGCCCCATTTGCATTGCAGCTTTCCTGCCGCGTGCTGTCAGCGGCCGGTCGAAATCCGGAGTGCCTTCTTCACACCAATCGGACTTGGCATGCCGCATGATGATCAGCTGATGTTTTTGCATGGCTTGGCCTATAAAAACCATTCATTAATTTACATATTATCACCCTTATGGCGCCGAATATGGATGAATCCTACGCAGCGGTGGACTTAGGTTCCAACAGTTTCCACATGATTGTGGCCAATTGGACGGATGGCCGCTTGCAGATCATCGATCGCATGAAAGAAATGGTGCGCTTGGCCTCGGGACTGAACGACAAGCAGGAATTGACGAAAGAATCCATGCAACGGGCACTGGAGTGTTTGCAGCGCTTTGGTCAGCGCATCCGCGAAATTCCTCATTTGAATGTGCGCGCCGTCGGCACGAATACGCTGCGTCAAGCTCGCAACGGCGCCGACTTTTTGCTGCAAGCGCATCAGGCGCTGGGGCATCCGATCGAGATCATTGCCGGACGTGAAGAAGCCAGGCTCATTTATTCCGGTGTCGCGCATACGTTGTACGATCAAGTGAATAAACGCCTGGTGATCGACATCGGCGGCGGCAGCACGGAACTCATCATCGGCCAGGGATTCGACACGTACCAAACGGAAAGCCTGTACATGGGCTGCGTCAATATGAGTCAGCGCTTTTTCGACGACGGCAAGATCAAAGCCAAGAAAATGCGCAAAGCCATCTTATTTGCGATGCAGGAACTGGAATCGCTGGAAACGGCGTACAAGAAAATGGGCTGGGACTACGCTTTGGGTTCTTCCGGCACGATTACGGCCATACGTGATGTGGTGCAGGCGCAAGGCTGGTGCGATTCGGGGATTACCCTGCCGGCATTGACGCAATTGCTGGATGCATTGGTTGCGATCGGTGATAGCGCGCTGCTCGACTTTGCTGGTTTGTCGGAACGCAGAAAACCGGTGTTTGCCAGCGGTGTCGCGATATTGTACGGTGTTTTTGAAGCGCTCAATCTGAAGAAAATCGACGTATCCGAAGGCGCGCTGCGCGAAGGCTTGTTGTATGACCTGATCGGCCGGGTGCACGATGAAGATATCCGGGATAAGACGATTATGGCAGTGGCGCAACGATACAGCGTCGATATGGAACAAGCCGGGCGGGTTAAAGAAACGGCCGAGAACTTTTTTCATCAGATAAAAACCGCTTGGGAATTGGATGAAAAAAACGACCTGAAATTGTTGCGCTGGGGCGCTTACTTGCATGAAATCGGTTTATCGGTCGCGCATAACCAATATCACCGGCATGGCGCTTATCTCACCGCCAACTCGGACTTACCCGGATTCTCGCGCCAGGAGCAAATGAAGCTGGCGATGCTGGTGCGTAGCCACCGGCGCAAGTTTCCCGTGGAAGAATTCGAATCAATCGCTGTGGCACTGAAAACGCCCGTCATGCGGTTGTGCGTTCTGTTAAGGCTGGCGGTGGTATTGCACAGAAGCCGTTCCAACGCCAATCTGCCGGAAATACTGCTATATGTGAATAAAAACCGCGTGAATCTGGATTTCCCCGTCAGTTGGCTGGATCGTCATCCCTTGACACTGGTTGATCTCATCACGGAGCAAGGTTTTTTGCAGATCGCAGACATCAAGCTATCCTTCCATTGAATATACGAAATTACCGCGGGAGTATGTGCTGGTTTTATGTCCGGAACAATGCATCGAGGTCATTGCAAACTATTGAATTTATGGATCTCGTGCGCTAGATTGCTGCTTTTTGCGATGTCGGAAAAGCGGATTCTCTTTATTCAAAGTTTTACCCATTGATGTTCCAATGTGAAAGGGGTGTGACATGCAATCAGGAAAATTTGCGCATCGGTTTGGCGGAATTTGCAGCATAGGGTTGTTTTTGCTTCTGATTCTATCGGTCCCTGCGGCAGCTGAAGAATGGATTTATACCGTCCGGCCCGGCGATAATTTATGGAATCTGACCGAGCGGCATCTCAAAAGCATGGACTACGTGCCGCGATTGCAGCAGCTCAATGGCGTGAAAAATCCCTACGTAATCCCGCCCGGCACTCAGTTGCGCATTCCGGTAGCTTGGAGCAAAGTGCAGGACACATCGGCGCGAGTGGCGAGCGTGTATGGTACGGCGGCCGTGCTGCGCGAGAATCAAGGACGCATGCCAATCGAACAAGGCATGCAACTGCTGACCGGCGATGAAATACACAGCGGCAACGATGCTTTCGTAATGGTGGAATTCGCCGACAATTCGCATATGCGGGTGCAGGAAAATACTCAGTTGCGCTTCGACAATATGCGCATTTTCGGTGATCACGGCTTGACTGAAACCTTGATCGATTTGCAGCAGGGACGCACGGAAAGCGCAGTGCCGGAAAAATCCGGAAAAGCCACGCGTTTCAGGATCAAAACACCATCCGCAATCAGCTCGGTGCGCGGCACGGATTTCCGGGTCGGCGTCATCGAAGCGCAGCCGGGCACCAGCAGCGAAGTGCTGGCCGGTAGTGTCGAAGTCGCGGGTGAGAAAAGAAATATCAAAGTGCCGGCTGATTACGGTACGATGACCGTGCCAGGCAAACCACCAGTAGCGCCGGTCAAGTTGCTGCCGCCGCCGGACCTGTCAGAAGCCCCCCAGTACTATCAGAGTTTGCCGCTGGTGATTAAATTCAACCCGCTGGCGGGTGCGCATGCGTACCGTGCGCAAATTGCCACTGACCGGGATTTCAAAAATTTACGGTCGGAATTTACCACTTCCAGTTTGCCTTTCCGCGACGGCGAAATCCCCGATGGGGATTATTGGCTGAGGGTGCGTGGGATCGATGGTTTATCCATTGAAGGCAAGGATGCGGTCATTCCTTTCGCACTCAATGCCTATCCGGAAGCACCTTTTATTCTCGCGCCATTACCCGGCGGCATGGCGGAGCCGGAGAAGCAGCAATTCAAATGGGCAGCACAGACCGAGGTGTCGCATTATGCGGTCATGATCAGCAAGGATGCCGATTTCTCGACCTCGCTGTACTTTAATCCCGAGGTCAAGGAAAACAGCGTGACATTATCCGAGTCGCTTACTCCCGGCCATTATTTCTGGCGGATCTTCTCGGTTTCAGCGCGCGAAGGCGCAGGGCCGTTCAGCGACACCATGGCGTTCCGGGTGCCTTATCCCGCACCGGCGGTGGGAGAAGCGCAGCTCGACGACGGCAAAATGACGTTCGCCTGGCGCGCTGCTGCGGAAGGTCAGCGTTTTCAGTTCCAGTTTGCGCGCGATCAGGAATTCACCGACATTATTCACGAGGAATCGACCGCCGCTTCGCAACTGACGATCGCGAAGCCGGACAGCGGTACCTATTATCTCCGCATCAAAACCATCGAATCGGACGGTTTCCAAGGGCCATGGGGAAAGCCGCAGGCGGTTGAAGTTCCATTTGGTATTTCCTACTGGTTCATGTTGTTGATGCTGTTGCCGCTGCTTGTGCTGATATGACCCAAGCGGGTAAGTTGCGGCAGCATTATTCATTTGCTGCACGTATCGTAATTTTGCTGGCCGCAGTCGCTTACCTGGCTTACGCCGAAGTATTGGAACGTTTTGATTACATCCTGTACGACAAAATGGCCGTCCTGCAACAATATCCGCAGGATCCTGATATCGTCATCATCGCCATCGATGACGAGAGCTTCAAAGCGTTGGGCCGCTGGCCGTGGTCGAGAGGGGTGCACGCGGAACTCATCAACCGCCTGAGCTCCATCGGTAATCAAGCAGTGGCTATCGATTTACTGCTATCCGAACCGCAAGACAGCGATCCCTACGCAGATCCTTTGCTGGCTTATGCTATTGCGGCGCACGGCGGCGTCATTTTCCCGGTGGCGCCGGCCTTGGAAACCGGTGCGGAGGCATTGACGCTGGTGCAGCCGCTGCCGTTATTCGCGCAACAAGCTGCACTGGGGCATGCCGATGTGGAACTGGATAGCGATGGCGTGGCGCGGCGTGTTTTTTTATATGCCGGTATCAATGCGCCCGCATGGCCTGCGTTGGGGCTGGCGTTGACCAATCCAGCCGCGGCGCGGGCGGTGTATCAATCATTCACTCCGGTGGATGCAGCGCAGGCGGGGCATTGGGTGCGGGCGCAGGAAGCGCTGATTCCGTATGCCGGAGAATCCGGAAGTTTTCGCAAGCTATCGTATGCACGGGTTTTGTTCGACGACGAAGCGCTGGCCAGCTTAAAAGGCAAGACAGCGATCGTCGGCATGACGGCGACGGGTATGGGCACACGTTTTGCCACACCGTTGTCGCCGCTCAATCATCAACCCATGACAGGGGTGGAATGGCATGCCAACGTGTATTCGATGCTGACTACCGGCCGTGTGATTTATCCGGTTCCGGAAGCAGTCACAACCGTCATTTCGGTGGTGTGGGTGAGCATGGTTCTGGCAATCATCGCCTGGAGCGGGAAGAGTTTCACCGTTCCGCCGCTGCTCGCACTGATCGCCGCCGCGGTATTTCTTGCGGGATTGATGCTGGAGTTTTACCGTATCTGGATTCCGCCGGGTGCAGCCTTGCTCGGTACACTGTCGCTGTATCCGCTGTGGAATTGGCGGCGCATCAATGATTTCTTGCGCACTTTCTGGATCAGTAAAACCCATTCCAATGTGGCCTTGGAATCGATCGGAGACGGCGTCATCATCACCGATGCGTTGGATCAGATCATTTACATCAACAAAGGAGCGGAAAATATTCTGCGCAGCCGGTTTGACCAGATCAAAGGAAAGCGGCTGGCGGAGATTCTGGGGCTCGAAGCGCAAGCGAGCAGTTTATCCGCGAATCAAACCGGAAAGGATCGCGTGACGGATAGTCTTGGCAATCCCGGTATGGTCGAGTGTGTGCTGAAAACGGCGCAAGGCGACGAGCGGACGGTGCGGATTACGCGCAACCAGCTGTTTGACGACCGGGAAGCCGTGATGGGATCGGTGATCGCGATGACGGATATCACCGATCGCATTGAATTGGCGCAGCAGGTGGCGCATCAGCAAAGCTATGATGCTTTGACCAAATTACCCAACCGCTCGCGCTTACTGGCGCAATTCGACATCTTGATTCAGGAAATCCAGGGTACCGGCCAGACCATCGCGGTATTTTTTTGTCACCCTGGATAATTTCAAGAAAATTAACGATGCAATGGGGCATCATGCCGGCGACAAATTGCTGCAAATGGTTTCCGCGCGTCTGCACGATTTTGCTGCCGAAGGCATTCTGGCGCGCTGGGGGGGCGATGAATTCGTGTTGCTGTCGAGGGGAGTGACAAAGCAAGATTCCGCGCCCGTAATGGCGCAGAAAATGCTCGACACCTTGCGGCAGCGGTTCGAGATCGATGGCTTGGATGTGTTTGTTTCCGCCAGTATCGGTGTAAGTTTTTATCCCGAAGATGGATTGTCCAGTGAAACGGTATTGGAAAGAGCCGGAACCGCGATGTATCGCATCAAAAAGGACGGCGGCAATCATTTCGGTTTTTATTCCGCCGAATCGTCGGTAGTCTGGACACGCGATCAGCTCGAATTGGAAAGAGAACTGCGCGCGGCGATAAAGAACGATGAGTTGCAAGTGCTGTTTCAGCCGATCGTCAATGCGCAAACGCACCGTATTGCACGCATCGAAGCGCTGGTGCGCTGGCTGCATCCGAAGCGGGGTTATCTGTCGCCAAGCGAATTCATTCCGCTGGCGGAAGATATCGGGCAGATTGAAGCGCTGGGCGAGATCGTGTTGCGAACCTCCTGTGCTGCCGCATACAAACTCATGCAATTGGGCTATCCGGTGAACGTGTCGGTGAACGTGAATCCGCGGCAATTACTGAATCCGCAATTTCCGCAGACCATCGTGCAAGTGCTGCGCGATACCGGTTTGCCCGCCAAATCGCTGATACTGGAAATCACCGAAAGCGCAATCGTTAACGACATGGAGCGGGTCAGCCGGGTTCTGGAGGAAATCAAACGCCTGGAAATTTTAATTGCCTTGGACGACTTCGGCACCGGTTATTCCTCGCTGACGCTGCTGCGTGAATTGCCGATCGACATTCTGAAAATTGATAAATCGTTTGTGCGCACATTGGATCAGAATCGCAACGATCTGAAAATCGTGCAAGCCATTATCGGTCTCGGGAAGAATCTCGGCCTTGCGGTGATCGCGGAGGGCGTGGAAACAGAACGGCAGGTTAAGTTACTGCTGCAGCATGCCTGCTATTTTCATCAAGGCTTTTATTTCAGCCGTCCCATTCCTTATGAAGCATTATATGAATTGATGCAGCATAAGCTGCACTGAGCAAGCACTGTTAATCAGCATTTACCTGGTTCCAGAACCTGAAATGCAAAGGGAATGTTCCTTTGTTTGATTTAATTGCTGAGCGGGTGTGGCGTGCCTTGTTGGTCGATACGGGCGTGTTCGACGCGCCAACTTGTCACGCCCTGGGCCGTTACATCCATCCATAACACCCAGCCCGTATTGTTTTCGATGGATGAGAAACCGTCGAAAATGAAGTTGCCCAGACTGTAAATGATGGGTTTTCCCCGGTAGGTTTCCGTATCCTGCACGACATGCGGGTGTGTGCCCACCACGGCATCGGCGCCGGCGTCGATCATCAGACGAGCCAGTTCACGCTGGCGGTCATTGGCGATGGGCTCGTGTTCCTGACCCCAATGCATAAAAGGGATGACGATATCCGCCTGCTGGCGTGCCTGCTGGATGTCATACACAACTTGCTCGTCCTCCGACCACGCTACCCCCGGTAATTTCTCGCCGGCTTCGAATACGCGCGGGAAAAATTCATCATATCCCAGCAAGGCTATTTTCAGGCCCTTGCGCTCGATGATCAGTGGCTTGTGAGCTTCACGCCAATCCATGCCGCCGCCGAAATAAGGCATGTTGGCTTCTTTTAAACGAGTGATCATTTCCGAAAAAGCATCCTTGCCGTAATCGCCCGCATGGTTGTTGGCCAGCGATACGGCATCGACATGGCTTTTTAGCAACGGCAGTACAGCTGGGGAAGCACGGAAAGTCCAGGGTTTATCGAGTGCCTTACCGCCTTCGGCGATGACGCATTCCAGATTGGCTACCCGGATGTCGGCGCTAGCCAGCCGCGATGCAAAAGGCTGAAAGGGATTGCCGCCGCTGGCGATCAGACGTCCCGGTCCATCGGCCAGCATGACATCGCCCATCCAGACCATGCGTACAGTTGTGCTCGGATCAACCGGTCCGGCAGCTTGGGTGAGAGGAATCACGCTCAATAGGCACAGCAGGAGTATATTGACGAGCTTGCGGCGGATCATGATTGCACCGCCTTCAGTGCGCAGCCGTAGCGCAATTCGCGTCCACGATAGTTTGCGTAAACATGGTTCCAGCCCGTTAAAGCAGGAATTTCATTATTCATGTTGAACGGCGCCTGATAACGTACCTGGTGAATGATGACAGGAGGCGCTTCCTTGGTCGATTCAGCCAATTCAAACACCGTCAGCGTGATATGGCCGATCCGGCCGGATGAACCCAGCACGACAGCTCTGAAGCGGAAACGGTTATCAAAATCCACTGTGGCAGCTGAATAGGGATCGGTTGTGGCCGATTGGTGAAGCAAGCGTGTTTCACTGGCGTAGCGAACCTGACAAACAAGTTCTGGTGAATCCGTATCCGGTTCTGCGGCGGCTACCGGCATTGTTCCTATCAAATACGCTGCAGCTGCCAGTGTGGCAGTGAAAATCCATCCAAAGGCGAGGCGGTAAATCATTTCAACTCCAATTTATTCCTTTTCCAGTAGATGCAAGTTAACGTACTTCGTGCAAAACCGGAAGTTCTTACTGAGGCTGACCGCCATGATCGTAACGCTAGCAGATAAACCGATCGCCCATTTCAGGCCAATGCTCAGTCACGGCGATGCACGCTGTCAATCTTAAGCGGGGCCGCAGTAATGTTCCAGCAGCAGTTGTTGCGCCGAGCGCGGTTTGGATGTGCCGGGTTTTAAGCGCTTGTACGAGCCGTCGCTTTGCAATAGCCAAGCTTGCGTGTTGTCGGACAAATAACTTAGTAGCCCCAGATCGATGACATTGTCGCTGGTGCGTTTCTCTTCAATCGGAAAACACACTTCGACGCGGTAATGCAAATTGCGTGTCATCCAGTCGGCGCTGGAGCAGAAGACCAGCTCTTCACCGATACCACCACCATTGTGAAAATAGTACACGCGGGTATGCTCGAGAAAGCGGCCGACGATAGAGCGCACGGTGATATTGTCCGAAACGCCTTTGATACCAGGGCGCAGGCAGCAAATGCCGCGGATGATCAAGTCGATTTTGACGCCTGCTTGCGATGCCTTGTACAGTGCGGCGATGATTTCCGGATCGACCAGCGCGTTCATTTTGGCGATGATCCAGGCTTTTTTCCCTGCCGCCGCCGCGCTGATTTCCTTTTCGATATAGTTCAGAATGCCTTTGTGCAACGTGAAAGGCGATTGTAGAAGTTTTTTCAGCTTACCCGCACGGCCTAGGCCGGTCAGTTGGTGAAACAGTTTATTGACATCTTCGCCGATCGCCTTGTCGCAGGTGAGCAGACCGTAATCGGTATACAAGCGTGCGGTGCGGGCATGGTAGTTTCCGGTGCCCAAATGCACATAGCGGCGCAACGTGCGGCCCTCTCTCCGTACCACCAGAATCATTTTGGCGTGCGTTTTGTAGTTGACCACACCGTACACCACATGTGCGCCGGCCTGCTGCAATTCGCTGGCCAGTTCGATATTGGCTTCTTCGTCGAAACGCGCGCGCAATTCGATCACGACCGTGACTTCCTTGCCGGCGCGTGCCGCGACCTTGAGCGCTTCGACCACGGCCGAATCGGTTCCGGTGCGGTACAGCGTCTGCTTGATCGACAGTACGTTGGGATCGGCGGCGGCTTGACGCAGAAAATCGATGACCGGGGCAAACGATTGAAACGGGTGATGCAGCAGGATGTCGCCGTTGTGCAGTGTGTCGAAAATATTGCTGTTTTTCAGCAAACGCTTCGGAATGTCGGGAGTGAAGCCGACAAATTTCAACTCCGGGCGGTCGACCAGATCGCAAATCGCCAGCAAACGCCCGAGATTCACGGGGCCTGTGACCTGATACAGATCGTTTTGCTGCAACTCAAATTTTTGTAACAGAAAGCGGCTCAGATTGTCCGGGCAGTTGTCCGCGACTTCCAAACGCACGGCGTCGCTGAACCGGCGCGACGGCAATTCACCTTCGAGCGCGCGCAGCAAATCGTCGATGGCTTCATCGTCGATCAGCAAATCGCTGTCACGCGTTACTTTGAATTGATAGCAGCCGGTCACATTCATACCCGGAAACAAGTCACCGACATGCGCATGAATGATTGAAGACAGCATGACAAAATCGTGATTTCCCTCGCTGTACTTTGCCGGAACCTGAATGACGCGCGGCAACGAACGCGGCGCTTGCACGATGGCCAAGCCGGAATCGCGTCCGAAGGCATCCTTGCCCTCCAGCGAAATGATGAAATACAGGTTCTTGTTCAACACCCGGGGAAAAGGATGTGCCGGGTCGAGTCCGATCGGACTCAGCACCGGCAGCACTTCGTCCTTGAAGTAGCGGTGAATCCAGCGGCTGGGCAGCGGTTTCCATTGCGAGCGGCGCAGCAGGCGGATTTTGTCCTTGGTCAGCGCGGGTATGATCAGATCGTTCCAGACGCTGTATTGTTCTTGCACAAACTGATGCGCGGTCTCGCTGACGCGCGCCAATACTTCCGCCGGTGACAGATTGTCCGGGCCGGTTTGCGTCGAGCGGTATTTGGCTTGTTGTTTTAAACCAGCGACGCGGATTTCAAAAAATTCATCCAGATTGTTGCTGGCAATGCAAAGAAAGCGCAATCGCTCCAGCAACGGCAGGCTTTCGTCCTTGGCCTGCTCGATGACGCGCCGGTTGAATTCGAGCAGACTCAGTTCGCGGTTGATATACAGCGTCGGGTTTTTAAGATCGGGGATATCCATCAATGACAGTCGTTCAGGTGATTTTTATTTTTTCTTGCCGGTTTATTGCCGTTCCGATGTACCCGGACGGAAAATTCGCGGATTTGCCGGAGCCCGGTTTATACCGCATGAATGTTTCACTTTGGTGACAGTTTCAGCAATTTGCCATTGTCTTCATCCGTCAACAAATACAACGCGCCATCCGGGCCTTGTTCAACGTCGCGGAAGCGCAGCGTGTTGGTCAATAACCGTTCTTCACTGAGAATTTTGTTATCGCCGGTGGTCAGACGGACTAACTGCCGCCCGGCCAAAGCGCCGACAAACAAATTGCCGCGCCATGCCGGAAACAATTTGCCGGTATAAAACACCATGCCGGACGGTGCGATCGACGGCACCCAGTAGTGAATCGGTTCTTCGAAGCCTTGCTCGGCGTGTTCGTGCTTTATCGGCGTGCCGTTGTAGTGCATACCGTAGTTAGCCTTGGGCCAGCCGTAATTTTTTCCCGCTTGCGGGATATTGATTTCATCACCGCCTTTCGGGCCATGCTCGTGAATCCACAATGCGCCGGTTTGCGGATGAATCGTTGCACCTTGCGCGCTACGATGGCCGTACGACCAGATTTCCGGTTTGGCTTGCGGATTGTTGACGAATGGATTGTCGCTGGGCACCGAACCATCGGGGCGGATGCGGATGATCTTGCCGATATGATTGCTCAGGTTTTGCGCTTCCTCCATGTAATTGCCGCGGTCTCCCAGCGTGATGAACAGATTGCCGTCCGGCGCAAATGCCAAACGCGAACCGAAATGCACCGATCCCAGTACTTTTGGTATTTGGCGGAAAATCACCTGCAAGTTTTCCAGGCTGCCATCTTTCAATTCAGCCCGGGCAACCGCCGTTCCCGCCCGCGATCCTTCCGGCTCGGCGTACGACAGGTAAATCAGCCGGTTCTTGGCAAACTCGGGATCCAGCGCGACATCGAGCAAACCGCCTTGCTGCTGAAAGAAAACCGCCGGAACGCCTTTGATCGGCTCAGATACTTTGCCGTCCGGCGTGATGATGCGTAACCGGCCCACTTTTTCCGTAACCAGCACATTGCCATCCGGCATGAACGCCATACCCCAGGGGAATTGCAATCCTTCGGCAACCAAGCGCACGTCGAATCCGGTTTGGAGGCGCTGCGCTTGCGCGCTGAGTGAAACAACAAGACCGAGAGCAATTGCAAACAGAATTTTTTTAAATGGTCGTTTCATGGTGGGTTGTGCCGGATGCATGAGTTAACGCGCTCAACTGTATCATTCCTGCCGGAGCGGCTCAATACAGGCCGTATCAAAACACCACGACGCGAACCCGCACGCCGCCGAACACGTTGAGCGGCGGGCCGGGTTCGTAATACCGCCCGAGTGCGGCGTTGATGCGGGTATTGGCGTTGTATTGCGCGTCGAACAAATTATTGACGCCGAAAAACACCGAGCCGTCGATGCCGTGGTATTTCTTTTCCCAGCCGAGCAACAATTGCCCAAGGGTATACGCCGGGTTGGTGGCGCTATTGGTGTCGTTGACAAAAAACTCGCCGACGCGGTGCACGTGCAGTTGCCCGAAAAAACCGAACGGGTGCGCATAGCGCAGCAATCCTTCCCAGCGGTGCCTGGGAATCCCCGGGAAAATATTGCCTTTCAGGTTAGTATCGTTGGCGGTGTATTTTTCAAATTCAAAATCCGAAAACGTGTAGCTGACTTCGCCGCGCAGGCCTTTCCATTCCGGCGTTGCCAAGCGTGTCTCGACACCGACGCGGTGCGACTGCCCGGCGTTGCGGAAAAATGCCCGGCCGGGCGACGATGCCAGCTCGAACGGCGTGATCTCGTTCCACGTGCGGATGAAAAACACCGCGGTGTCGTACTGAAATCCGGCGGTGTTGCCGCGAAAGCCAAGTTCGTTGCTGAGCGACGTTTGCGCGTTCAGATTCGGATTGAATCCGCCTTTTCCGGCGGGATTGTTGATCAGTTCGGTGGTGGTCGGCGCTTCAAAAACGGACGCGGTATGCGCGTAAATCTGCTGCTGGCTGGTCACGTGATACACCAGCCCGGCGGTGCCGCTGGCCTGCGACACGGTGCGCGCGCCGGATTGATTGCCGTCGCTTTTGAATTGATCTTTGACTTCGTACCGCAGCCAATCCCAGCGTCCGCCGAACACCACATCCAGCTTGTCCGCCACGCGCCATTCGTTGCGGAAAAACGGTCCGGTGCTTTGCACGCGCTCGGTCTGGCTCAAGTTCAACGCGCCGCGCACGCCAAAATTGTTATTGAAGCGCTGCCGGTCGTCGTTCTGGATGCCGTAATCGACGCCGATCAGAAAGCGGTTGGGGCGGTTGAACAGCATATGATCGTTGACGAACTGCATCATCAATCCACCCACCCAGCGGTCGAACTGCACTTGCCCGCCGTCGAAAAACTGCTGGCGGCTTTGGAAATCGCGATGCAGCAGATAAGTCGTGGCGGTCAGCTCTTTTCCGGCGGCAAAGCGGTTACGGAAACGCACGCCCAATTCCTCTTGGCGGATTTCTTCACCGGCGTTGAACTGCACATTACGTGCGGAAGCTTGCCGGGGATCGGCCTGCACTTCCGCGCCGGTCAGCGCGCCGGGATCTTTCGACAACGGCGAATAAAACTCGCGCAGCACCAGCATCAAATCGGAATCGTCGCTGATTTTGAAATTCAGCTTGGTTTGAAACAGCGTATTTTGCATCGCGCTTTGATCGCGCCAGCCGTCTTGCTGCAAGTGCGAACCGAAGATGCTGTAGCCGAAATTGCCGCTGCGCCCGCCCATGAACAACTCGGATTTCAGGTAACCGTATTGCCCGAACACCTGGCGCGGCATGATCACAAATTTCTCCGGCGGCGCTTCGCGCGTGGTGATGTCGATCATGCCGCCGGAAGCATTACCATACAGCGACGCGGAAGGCCCGCGCAGAATATCCATACGCTCGATCAACGACGGGTCGATCGAATCCAATTGCGTTTGCCCGTCCGGCAACGTCGCCGGAATGCCGTCGACGCGCATCTGAATACCGCGTACCCCGAACGGCGAGCGCGCGCCAAACCCGCGAATCGCAATGTGCAAATCCTGCGTGAAGTTGAACTGATTCTGAAAAAACACTCCCGGTGTGCCGCGCGCGAATTCATCCAACGTCGCACCCGGCTGAAAATTCTGCTGCGGAGTACGCGTGATCTGCGTGACGCTGTTCGGAATTTGCTCCGGCGAGCGCTCGCTGCGCGTGGCGGTGATGTTGATCGGGTTGAGAATCACCGATTGCGCGGAGCCGGGATTTTGCGCTTTGACGGGCATTATGCTTGCCACGCTGCCAATCAACAGGAAGACACAGCGAATCACCCAGGATATGCGGCAAAAATGAGAATGTGCGGCAGGAATAAACAACATGCGGGCAAGTTTACCATTCTGCCCAGCAACGTTAAATTACCGGGCCGCTCCGCTTGAGTTTTGCTATGGCGAAAGCTATTGTGTTGATGTTAAGGAATGAAACGGCAAACCTATCGCGACGTGTTGAATTAAACAAAAAAGCCTATGCAAAAACCTGAAAATCCAACTAGTTCACCATTCAGCGCTTCATCCAACGCGCGAAGGAATGCGCGCGATCCAGTTTTCTGGGGATTGATCGTTCTGGCTACACTGTTGTTGCTTGGTTCAAGCTGGTTTGCTTGGAAGCAGGAACCGCATCCGGATGCCTACCGTGTGGCATCGGATTGGTTAAGTAAAGATTTCTGGTGGTATCCGGTCGAAGTCAATGCGTTCAAACGCCTGCCGTCGATTAGATCTAATCTGAGAACAATCCATGTGCACACCGATGGGCAACGCATTTGGGCGGCAGGGGGCGATGGTTCTATTGTATATAGCGAGGACAGCGGGAAAAGCTGGCAGTGGCAAGACAGTGGAACTCGTAAACCGCTCTATAGCATTACCTTTGCGGCAGACGGAGAGCGTGGTTGGGCTGTGGGAGGTAGTGGCACGATATTAAAGACAAACGATGGCGGGAAAAGCTGGGAACGTCAAACCAGCGGCACAAATGCAGAGCTTTATAGCATCACGTTTCAACCGGATGGTCAGCAAGGCTGGGCGGCAGGCTCTGGTGGCACGATATTAAAGACAAACAATGGCGGAAAAAGCTGGGAACGTCAAACCAGCGGCACAAATGCAGAGCTTTATAGCATCACGTTTCAATCGGATGGTCAGCAAGGCTGGGCGGCCGACTCTGGTGGCACGATATTAAAGACAAACGATGGCGGGGAAAGCTGGGAACGTCAAACCAGCGGCACAGATACAAGTCTTTATAGCATCACGTTTCAATCGGATGGTCAGCAAGGCTGGGTGGCAAGCTTGGGTGGCACGATATTAAAGACCGTGGATGGTGGGAAAACGTGGGACCGGCAAACCAGCGGCACAAATGCATGGCTTAGTAGCATCACGTTTCAATCGGATGGTCAGCAAGGCTGGGCGGCAGGCTCTGGTGGCACGATATTAAAGACAAACGATGGCGGGAAAAGCTGGCAGTGGCAAAGCAGCCAGACTCGCGCGCACCTCAATAGTATCGCCTTTGCGGCGGACGGGGAGCGTGGTTGGATTGTGGGAGATAGTGGCACGATTCTGCATACGGAAAACGGCGGAAAAAGTTGGCAAGAGCAAACCGGAGGGAATCGTGCATTGCTAGAAAGTGTTACCTTTGCGGCGGACGGGGAGCGTGGTTGGACTGTGGGAGGTGGTGGCACGATCATGCATACGATGGATGGCGGGAAAAGCTGGCAGTGGCAAAACAGCCAAACTCGCGAATATCTCAATAGCATCGTCATTGCGGCAGACGGGCAGCGCGGATGGGTGGTGGGGGATAGTGGCACGATTCTACATACGGTTGACGGTGGCAAAAGCTGGCGGAATCAAGATAGCGGGACTCGTGAAACTCTAACTAGTATCACCTTTGCAGTAGATAAACAGCGTGGTTGGGCAGTGGGAATTTATGGAACGATTTTTCATACAATGGACGGTGGAAAAAGCTGGCAGGGACAAGTCATCAGCACAAGTGAAGTTTTATATAAAATCATCTTTCTAGGAGACATGCAGCGAGGCTTGATCGTAGGAGGGGCTGGTGCGATAGTGCATACGGCAGATGGCGGTAAAAGTTGGCAGGAGCAAAACAGCTTGACTCGCGAACAGCTCTATAGCATTGCCATTTCGTCAGGTGGGCAGCGAGGCTGGGCGGTGGGGAGTGGTGGCACAATCTTACATACCGAAGATGGTGGGCAGAGCTGGCAGGCGCAAATCAGCGGAACAAGTGAAGATCTGGATAGCATCGCCTTTGTGGCAGATGGGCAGCGCGGCTGGACGGTGGGAGGTGGGGGTACGATTCTGTATTCGGTAGACGAAGGGAAAAGCTGGCAGAGGCAAAACAGCTTGACTCACAAACGGCTCAATAGCATCGCCATTGCCTCAAATGAGCAGCAAGGCTGGGTGGTGGGAGAAGGCGGCACAATCTTGTATACCGAAGATGGCGGGAAAAATTGGCAGGCAGTCGTTTATCGTGTTTTCCCTGCACTGTGGTTTTATGTCGCGCTAATTCTTGTTGTGCTGGTCTATGCTGCTGCTTTTGCCTGGCGGTCATGGAAAATCCGTCAGGCTAATAAGCAAGCACCTATCCGGTCGGTTTCCGATCATGCCGCGACCGACAAGCCGGTGAGCCTCGGCGATCCTGATTTTCTCGGTGCGCGCCGCATTGCCGCGGGTTTGACGCGTTTTCTGACCAACGCCAAAACCGAACCGCCGTTGACGCTGGCGATTACCGGCGATTGGGGCAGCGGCAAAAGCTCGTTGATGAATTATTTATTTGCTAACCTGAAACGGCAAGGGTTGCGGCCGGTATGGTTCAACGCCTGGCATCATCGCGAGGAACAGAACGTGCTGGCTTCGATCCTGGCCAAAGTGCAGCAGGAGGCCATCAAGCCCTGGTGGCATCCAATGGGGTTCTGGTTTCGCGGGCGGTTATGGTGGCGGCGGCACCTGCTGTGGAAGGTGTCGATGCTTTTATTCCTGGCAGTTATTGTATTTTTGCTGACAAGGACTGGAGTCACGCTCGGGCTGGATGGCGGCAAATGGCGTGAAGTAGGGCATTACGGCTTGTACTTAATGAAGATCGAGCAACCTGTCATCCTGGACGAGCAAGGTTTTCATAAGCTTTGTTCATCTCGATACGCTGCCTCGCAGGGAGATAAACCATCCGATTTATGTCAACGATTGGAAGCGCTGCAGATAGATAGGCGTATGGCGCAAAACGGATTAAATTGTGTGCCGGATATTGCTCAAATTTCTAATGAGAAAAGCTGTTATGCGACCCCCGAAGTGTTTCTAAAAAATGTAGAGCATGGTTTAGCCGGAAAGCTTCTGCAGAGTGAGGAAAAAGCGATTAAGGATGTCTTGGAGTATTTAACACCCGACACACCTATATCCATCCCTGCAGCTTTGGCCGGCTGGATTGTTGCTTTGATAGCGTTGCTGGTATTCGTAGCCAGTAAAGGTATGGCATTGCTAGGACTGTCGTCGCTGCAGTTGGTGCAAGTGGTGCTGAAACATACGGGCGTTAGCAACCAGTCGGGAGAAAAAGCGGGCACACGCTGGTTGTTTGAGAGTTACTTTAAGCATGTCACCGATTTGTTCGGCAAACGCCGTTTGGTGTTGTTCATCGACGATTTGGACCGTTGCGACCGCGACTACACGCGGCAAGTGCTCGAGGTGACCAATTTTCTGTCGAGCTCCGGCGCGCTATTCATCGTCATCGGCATGGCACCGCGCTACGTGCTGGCGAATGTCACGCTGAGTTTTCAGGATACCGCCAAGGCGGTGCACGAAGCCGACATGCGCAACGGTAAAACCCCGCCGGGCCATGATCCGAATGCCGGGCAAAGCTGGTTCGCGCAGCATTATTTGCAAAAGCTGATCAATATCGAGGTGCCGGTACCGAAACCCGATGCCGGGCAAGTCAAAGCCTTGTTGAAAAATGAAGTGCAAAGCCAAGCACAAGACGAAGACCGCAAGCTCGAGCAACTGGAAAAATCGGAAAAGCGCATTGACGATGCGCTGAAGCTGTTCGGCAAGCTATTCCGCATCTTGCTTTTATTGGGTGTGACCGGTTACGCGATTTACTTAGCGGGATGGGGACTCGACGGCAAAACGGCTACGCCATCTGAGCCGGGATCTGTTCAAAGCCCGGCACCTATTCCGTCAAAAGCAACTGACAAAGCCGGGCAAAAGCAAGATCTGCCAAAAGAAAAATCTCCAGTTATAAAAGATGAAACCGGCGGAACTGAGCGAGAGATTTTCATCCCAGCGCCCAGCAGGGGTGATAGTTTCGTGGCTTGGCCGCTTTGGACCGGGATTTCCGCAGTCGTGTTTGCCGTGCTGCTGGGTACGGTTGCGTACCTGTTGATACGCAAACAGGATGCATTGAACGATCAGCGCTGGTGGTGGCTGAAACCGCTGCTGAAGCGCCTCAAAGTAACCTTGTTCGGTCCGGAAGTGACGCAGGACACGAAAGATTTTACCGATGCGCTGGATATCTGGTACGAACTGATTGCCCGCAAAGACCCGACGCCGCGCAACATCAAAGCATTCAAAAATCACCTGCGCTACCTCGCTAGCCGCGACAATCAAGCGCCTGAAAACAGCCGGGAAGCGCATTTGGTGGCTTTGGCGACGTTGTTTTATGTTTATCCGGATGATTTTGATGAAATTCCAGAAGTAATGAAATTTGTCTTCACTGGCTCGAGTTCTACTGATTCAATCCCTCGCCTTGAGTCGTGGGGAGAAGCAATCAGGGTAATGAGAAAGCATTATGAGGAATTCGATAAGATTCCATCCGATGATGATATCTTGTTTTTTAAAAGCATGATTCAAGATGTCCAAATTCACCGGCCCGATTAGTGAATTGCGTTATGATTTATAGCTGAAATGAGTCCAACCATATTCAGAGAAGCGGGTTATCGATTCTTTTTCTTTTCAAGAGAGGAATCACGATGGTAGTTGAAGTGACGCACATTTCCAGTCACGGCATTTGGTTGCTGTCGAATGATCAAGAACTGTTTCTGCCGTATGCGGAATTTCCGTGGTTTAAAGATCAGCCTGTCAAAGCGATCATTCATGTTGAAGAACCATCGCCGGGCCATTTCTATTGGCCGGATATCGACGTGGATCTTACCATCGAAGCCATCGAGCATCCGGAAAGGTTTCCGTTGAAAGCAAAAATCCGCGAGCGGATCGACACGCAAAAGACTTGATGCATTCCTCAATCCAATATGGTGGCTAGTTTCCGAGAAGCACCCCAAAACCGCCTCATCCTGCTCGGTGCCAGCAATCTGACTTTATCGCTTCGTCTGGTTATTCACCTGATGCAGCAGCGCTTCGGTGCGCCCAGTGAGATTCTGACGGCGATGGGACACGGGCGGGCGTACGGTATTTTTAGTGAAGCGGTGTGGCGTGGGTTGCCGGGAATTGCGGGTTGCGGGGTGTGGCGGCAGTTACGTGAGACGGAATCGCGTCCGGCTTATGCATTGCTGGCCGACATCGGCAACGATATTGTGTACGGTCTGCTGCCCGAGCAGGTGTTGCAGTCGGTGGAAGCATGTGTGGAACGGTTGCAGCAGCAATCCGCGCAAATAGTCGTGACTAATCTGCCGATGGCGTCGATCGAACGTTTATCCGAGCGGCGTTTTCTGTTGTTCCGCAATCTTTTTTACCCTTCCTGCCAGTTGTCGCGGAATGAAACGGTCAGTCGCGCCTGGGCGGTGCATGACGGCTTGGCGGCTATGGCGGCGAGGCGCAAATTCATATTGCACGAGCAGAAGCCGGAGTGGTTCGGTTTGGACGGCATTCATGTCGATTACTGGCAGCGCGAGGCGTATTACCGCGATATCGTGCAGCAGTTTCCGGATTCCGGCACTAAACCGGAGCTTTGCGATGATCAACGGAAATTTTTTCTGACCTGGCAGCAGCGGCCGGAGTTTGCTTTTAAGACGCTATTCGGCCGTGCCATATACCGCCCGCAGCCGAGCGGTTTGCTGGCGGATGGTTCGTGTGTCGGCAAGTATTGAGGGTATCGATTGGGTGGTGCTACGGGAATGAAAGCTGCGGCATTTTTCCGTGAACGGCGCGTTTGACAGCCTATCCGGCATTCAGTATATTCAGCGCAGAAAATATGCGTTGATTTTTATCGTATCCTGCCTTAATTCTCTCTATTCGAGCTTTCTTATATGCGTATCGTTGTCACCGGAATGGGGATTGTGTCACCGATCGGTACAGGCATTGACCAGTTCTGGAAAAATGCGGTTGCCGGTACCAGTGGAATTATCAGTATTCAGAGCTTTGATGCTTCCAAACAGCGTTCGCGGATCGCCGGGGAAGTGCAAGGTTTCGATCCCGCCACTTTTTTATCCGCCAAGCAAATCGAACAAACCGACCGCTTTACGCAACTCGCGCTGCATGCGGCGGGGCAGGCGATGGCGGATGCCGGCAGTCTGGAAAGTTATGAACCGCGTCGGCTGGCGGTTAGTTTGGGATCGGGCATGGGGGGATTTTCGACGTTCGAGTCTTCCGCCGCGCGCAGATTTCAAAACAAATCGGTGCCGCCTTTTACCGTTCCGCGCATCATGGCGAACTCAGCCGCCGCCTGGATCGCGACCAAATACGGATTGAAGGGCACCAACCTGACGACCAGCACGGCGTGCTCTTCCGGTGCCAATGCCATCGGCATGGCGCTCGATCTGCTGCGCAGCGGCAAAGCCGATGCGGTGGTGACCGGCGGTGCGGAAGCCTGCGTGCTGCCGCTGACGATGGTGGGCTTTGAAGCTTTGTTTGCGTTATCCACCGGTTTCAACAACGACCCGGCGCACGCCTCGCGTCCCTTTGCCAAAGGCCGCGACGGCTTTGTCATGGGCGAAGGCGCGGGCATTCTGGTGCTGGAACGGGAAGATGCGGCACTGAAACGCGGCGCGAAAATTTACGCCCGGCTGGCCGGTTACGGCTGTGCCTGCGATGCGACACACATCGTCGCGCCGGATATCGACGGACAAGCAGCGGCGATGCAAACCGCGCTTGAAGACGCCGCTATGACCACCGCTCAAGTCGACTACATCAACGCGCACGCTACCTCGACGCCCATCGGCGACGTCATCGAGACCAAAGCTATCAAGCAACTGTTCGGCGAACGCGCGCCGGAAATCCCGGTCAGCGCCACCAAATCGATGATCGGCCACAGCATCGGTGCTTCCGCCGCGATCGGCAGCATCGCCGCGATCATGACATTGCAAACCGGCACCATCCATCCCACGATCAACCTGATTGAAGCCGATCCGGAATGCGATCTGAATTACACGCCCAACACGGCCGCGCAGAAAAATGTGCAAACCGCGCTGTGCAACGCCTTCGGCTTCGGCGGCAACAACGCCAGCATCGTTTTTACAACTCTATAACACAAGGTGCCCACAGACATGGATACAGCAGACCTCGAAGCGAAAGTCATCGAATTTATCGCATCAAAAGTTGAAAACATCGACGCCTCCACCATCACCGCCGCCTCCAAATTCGACGAACTCGGCCTCGACTCGATGGACACCGTGCAACTGCTGTTCGACGCGGAAGACGCCTTCGGCGTCACGTTCGACGGTGAGGAAGTCAAAAATCTCCGTACGGTGGGGGATATTATTACTTATATTAATGAGCATCCGCCGGAAGGGAAGGGTTAGTGGGAGTGATTCTGGGTGTTTGCGGCTAATGGTTTGTTGAAGCGATTGGGCTTGGTTCAAAAGCAGGGGGTTACCATAATGGGTTTCCCATCATGTTTGTGGATTTATCCTAGATAGATGGCCGACAAAAGGTAAGCTCTATTACCCAAAATATAACAAGTCAATGCAGCCGATCGCAGAAGTATCGCTCGATTGACTTATTAGAGCCACTGCTATTCGAACAAAAGACAAGGGTTCAATTTAATGGAAAACTTGAAGATTGTCGTCAAGGGTATAAAGAATATTAATCATGCCGAGTTTGAATTTCCTCTTGAGAAGAGCCTTAACCTGATCGTAGGAGCTAATGGCAGTGGAAAAAGCACCATTCTGCTGGCTCTATCTCAAGCTATTGCAAAAAGCTCCCTTAAGACCCTCCAAACTGATGATTACTCCACAACATCATCTGTCGAGCTCACTTTAAATGGAGTAGCAGATCTGTGGGAGGGAAAAAATGCATGGCTTTTACCAAGAAAAAATATTTCCCTCAATGGAATGTATGAAGGTAGTTTGTTTTATGGCACAAGATTTAACGACTCGCGAAAAGTCGATCATCTACTTCGAACCGGGAAGATTAATCATGCTGATATATTCGATGCCGATGACTACATCAAGGACAAGCTTAGTTTCATATTGCATGGAGATCTTAGCCACTACAGGAATCTTAAGAAGATAAGAAACAAATACATTTCAAAAGATAAGCTTGGATTGGACAATACTCCGTATTTCAATTCCATAAACAACAACCTAATTAGTCAGTATCGCATGAGTTCAGGCGAATGCTTGCTGATAACCCTGTTGCATTTTGTCTATAATGCGATTGTTCGTCGATCTCTGCCTGCAAACGAAACAATCCTTGTGTTGATTGATGAGATCGAACTGGCGCTTCACCCAATTGCAGTAAGCCGATTTATTGATCTCATGAATGAGCTCGTCAAGTCATCTCAGAAACTGATGGTCATCCTTACTTCGCACTCTCCAGAGGTGATAAGGAAAATTCAGCCGAAAAATATTTATAAGATTGAAAACAACTCTGGGGTGATTAACGTTGTGAATCCTGGCTTTCCAAGTTATGTAATTAGAGATGTGTATAAGCACGACGGATTTGATTATCTTCTCCTTGTTGAAGATGATCTAGCCAAGATCGTTGTGGATAAGGTACTAGAGCAAAAAAATCTAAAATCCAGCAAACTCATTCATGTGGTTCCCGTTGGTGGCTGGAATAACGTACTTACCCTTCAAAGGGAGCTTCTAAAAGGGAATGTTCTTGGAATTGGAAGGGAAGTATTTAGTATTATTGATGGTGACGTCGAAGATCAAATCCCAAAGGATTTTGGCGACTTGAAGAAATTATTTCTTCCAATCAAAAGTATCGAAAAATTCTTATATGAAATCTGTATCAAGAAACCAAACCCTCAACTCAAGAAACTAATTAATGATAAATATTTTCAAGTTGAATCATTGGATGCCTTGGCTGCAGAACACAATATACAATACTCAAAAGCAAATCAGGCAGACAAAAAATTCTATTTTAGGTTGCGAAAAAACCTAGAAGAACGTGGCATCGATGAACTTATGTTTGTGCACAAATTGGCTGATGACATAATGAAAGAGGTTTCATTTTCAGGATTCGAACAAAGCCTGAAAAAAATGCTCGTCAAATAACTCGCATAAGACGAAAGCTGAACCTTTTTTATCTAAGTGATTTCGCCGAATGGAAGTGATGATCGCTTGGGATGAAATGTTGACACTGGTTTTGATTTTGGAAGATTGCCCTTCGAGTTTCCGCTAACAGACTAAAGGCTATTTCTGATCTAGCAGGCGTTCTTTTTTTGCATTGTGCCTTCAAGGTATTGATTGCTGTTATATCAAACTTGCGCGATGACTTCATTCATGTCGTCGATACTGACAACAGGCGCATCGGGTTTATGCAAACAGGCGATAAAATCATTCACATCGCCGTCCTGTACATGGCTGCCGATGGTCAACGTGCAGTCCGGTAATTTATGCACTTCAACTTGTTGGCCGGGCGCGGCTCCAAGGTGCTTGAGTAAATCCTGACGCAACGTGATTTGCCCTTTTGCAGTTACAGTTAATGTCGGCATCTGAATTCCCGTTTCGCTTCTTTCCGCCGATCAGCGATCAATTCCTCGGCGAGGCTTGTAGTTTGCGGTAAGTGAGCAAACCGGTTTCTGAGTCTTTGCTTGATCGTTCCAGCTTTCTCCAGAATCAAGCGGCCATCTTCCGTGTGTGCGATTAGGCTGTCGCCGGATTCAAATCCAAGCAAACGCCTGAGTTGCGCCGGAATCACCAGCCGCCCTTGAGGATCGAGTTGCACTTCGGTTTGTGTCATTGGCTTTGGCATAAATACATTTGGCATCTTTAAAGTAGACAAAACAGATTATCATTTCCTGAGTGTAGAAAAATATTCACTACATGACTATATCAGTTGCCCGTTTTCAAAAGGAAAATAACCATGTCCACAAACACTATCCGCCTTCATCGCGTGCTGCGCGCGCCGCCCGAGAGAGTTTATCGCGCTTTTCTGGATGCCGATGCGATGGCTAAATGGCTGCCGCCGCATGGTTTTATTGGCAAGGTGCATCATATTGATGCGAAAACCGGTGGCCGTTTTAAGATGTCCTTTACCAACCTCAGCACCGGGCACAGTCATTTATTCGGCGGTGAATATCTGGAATTGGTGCCGTATGAGCGTATCCGCCATACCGACAAGTTCGACGATCCGAATTTGCCGGGAGAAATGCAGGTCACGGTATCGTTAAAACCAGTTTCCTGCGGCACCGAGTTGAACATCGTGCAAGAAGGGGTACCGGCGGTGATTCCGGCCGAAGCTTGCTACCTGGGCTGGCAGGAATCGCTGACGTTGCTGGCGCAGCTCGTCGAAGCCGAGATTCCCGGCTGACCCTGCCACTGCTGATTTTTCGTGGAAACACTCACGGAGTGGTAATGCCGCGCGGGCATCGGTTAACCGCTTTTCCTGTTCTGGCTTTGCTGCTGGTAATGCTGGCCGGTTGCGCCCATCATCCATTTGTCACGGTTCCTTATCCCCGCTGGGGCGAAGAAATTGTGATCGATTCGAGTGGTGAGGAGCCGCTGATTCTGCGCTCGTTATCGCCACCGGAACCCAGCCATGCGTCCGCATGTGTGTTGCTGGTGCATGGCATGAACGAACATATCGGGCGCTACGGCGAGGTGGCGCGTTTTTTCTCGCGACGGTTTTTTGTTGCCGGGTTCGATCATTATGCGCACGGGCTATCGAATCCAGCGTTGCGCCTTGCCGATCAGGCGCTGGCGGAAGGAGCCGGCCGGGCCGATGTCAGCGAAGCGTATCTGGCGCAAGCGGCTTTGTACGATCTGGAGCCGCTGCGGCAGACGTTTGACCGGGCGTTGCAAGCCTTCATGGCGCAGTGCGATGCGCAAGTTCATTCGCAGCGGCCGGTGTTCATCGTGGCGCACAGTCTGGGCGGACTGGTGACCGCGTCGTATTTGCTCAAGCATCAAAACGAATCCGATTTGTGCAAACGGCTAAAAGGTGTTGTTTTGCTCGCCCCGGCTTTTGCCGTCAGCGAAGCGCCGGGCTGGCGCGGCTGGCTGGCGAATCCACTGATCAAACTGTCTTTCCATGCGGAAACGCATTTTTTGCATCCGAAGGATGAGCCGCTGCCGTTGCTGCTGTTCAATCAATTGTTCTCGCTGGTGGCCGTGCCGGTGTTGGATGGTCTATTTGAAGTATTGTCCTGGCCGGGATTGCGCAGTTTCTTTACGCCGGTTTCACCCGCCTGGGTCACCGATTATCTGACCGATAGCGAAGAAGAAAAAGCCCGTTTGCGCGCCGACGGCTGGATCGTACGCCGCAGCCTGCTGCGCTACGTGAAAGGCATCGAAGGCGAAGTCGTGCGTTTCCGCCGGGAAATGGAGGATTTCTCGATACCGTACTACCTGATTTATTCGGAACGGGATCCGGTCACGCCCGCCTGGGGCGACGAAGATTTTGCCCGTGAGACACTGAAACATAATCCCGCCAGTGAAGTTTTGAAACTACCCGGTTTGCCGTATCACCAGCACCTGTTTCTACAAGAACCCGCGCGGACTGAATTGCTGCAGAAAATCGAGCAATGGCTGGATCGCCGGTTACGTGCACTGCACTGAATCGCCATACCTGTTTTGCCTGGTAATGCGCTCATTGTCATGGATTCTCATCGACTCAATTGATGCTTATGCATTGAGGATTGAATGAAGATTCTTTTCGATTGCCGCCACTGCTTGCAGCACTTCGAATGCATATTCAGCGCTGCGTAATGTACACAAAGCCCGTTCAATATCTCTGAGCCTATTTATTTCTGCTGTTTAGCATTAGTTGTGATTTTCTTCACAGCGTAAATCTTCTGGATTTTGTAGTCTTGTTTCATGCTTTTGGCTTTGATGCGATTTGCCGCAGCATCAAAATCCGGATGAAACAAGCGGCTAATTAAGATAGGAGGTTGTCATGATTATCACACTTGATATTTTTTCTGGAAGACCTAATCCTTCGTGGATTCTCTCCGAGAAAGACACCAACCGGCTCCTGGAAAGGTTTTCTGGCAAGGCGCTAGTAGAAGCTGAAGCAGTAGATAGTGTATTGGGTTTCCGTGGCATGGTGGTTTCCTCTCACAGTGATGAGCAATTGCCCGAAGGTATGCCTGCTACGTTCCGGGTGGGTGGCTTATTGTCCGCCGATTATGTTGCACCGGAGTCAACATTGAGTTTGCTTACCGCCGATGAGTCGGATGACGCAGTCCGTTGGTTGCTTTCTACTGGTCAACATGCCATTCATGAAGATGTTTTTGCTTATTTGGAAGATACGCTGGAGATGCGTAAGCAGAGCTTGGAAACGGAAGCGCTTACCGAGCTTGCCATTGAAGAGAAAGTCTGGAAGGAGGAGGCCAAGCTGGTTGCTAAGGCTGCTTGTATCATTCAGAACACACCCTACAATCCTGGTTTTTGGAATGCTGCCGGTGTTATAGGAAAAAATAACTGTTACAACTACGCCATGAATTATCGTTCGGATACGTTTGCCCAACCCGGACGTATTTCAGGCCATCCGAATAACGTCATGGCTTGCGCAAATGTCGCTACTGCGGCCAACTGGGATGGTTGTAAGGCAGTTTGTTCCGGTTCGAACAAAAACGTAGCCCTGGTTATTTGGCCGGGACAGGATTATCACTGGTACCGGAAGCACTCCAATGGTTTTTGGGGACATAAACCGGGTAGTACGGCGGCGCGTAACACAGATAATTTAGGCCGGGTTATTAATGGTACAACCTTAACACCGCAAAATTGTGCACGAGGACCTTATACCATTTTCTGTGGTTATCGCTACTCACCCACTGGCATGAAAGTTCGTTGAGTTTTATTTTTTAAAAATCTTTTTCTGTGGGAAAAAAGAGAATAAGGCATTCGCGGGATTTCCATACTAGGCTCCCGCGTGCCGAAAAGGAGTTCAGTGTATCACTTCATTAAGAGTCAATTGATATTGACTAATTATGGATTGAGATTAAATGTTTTTGATCACCAATAGGTTACACCCAAGTTTCCCCATGAAAAATTGTAAGTAGAAACTATCATGATAATCGAGCTTGATGTATTTAGCGGGAGGCCGAATCCTACTTGGAGTTTATCTGAGGAGGAAGTTGTGGAATTGCTGGCAGCATTTAAAGATCTTCCTCTTGCCAGTAAACCTTGCCAGGAAACCGGAATCGGTTATCGCGGTTTTGTTATTCTGAACCCCAGACGCGAGGGCGGATTGGCTCCGCGCATTCGCGTGTGTGGCGGCATCATAGCAATGACTGGTGATGATGAACAGCTCTACCAAGATGTGCATGGTCTTGAAAATAGATTGCTATTACAAGCATCACAGCATGGCTACGTGACCATTGTGAACAATGTGCTGGGAGGAAAGTTTGGTACTGAATCAGATAAATGACCGGCAAGAAATGTAGCAAGTGGACAATCATGCCAGGTTATTGATTGATCTCCGCGGATTTAATTCCCCGCACCTTAGAGTGAAAGGGCACGCAGTTAATACTGCGCTGCTTGCGGTGAAGTTCTTTGTTTGTAAATTATATGTAGATTCAATGAGGTATTTGCGCGCTGCATGTCGTGTTCTGGCAACCGCTAAAGCTGGGGATCTTCGCGGATTGCTTGTTTAGTATGTCCCCGATCCTATGAGGAGGTGTATATGTCGAATCAAGAATCAGTTCATTCAGGTCTGGAAACAACAGGCCGTTTTATCGTCACATTTCGCGAGGGAGCGCAGAGCGAAGCTTTAACCTTACTGAAAAAAGGAACGGGTTTGACTAAGGCCAAGCTCATGAGTAGCGCCGATTTTGGTGAATCAGGTGTAGATATTGCGCAAGTGCCGGAAAGTGGCGGAGTTCTGCTCGAACAATTAGGCATTGCCGTGATTACTATGGATGAGGCTGCCGTTGGCGCATTGGCGCAGGATATAGGTGAAGATTCTGCGATACTGGCTATCGAGCCTGAAGGTGTCATGTATGCCTTGAGTGAGCTCAAAGGTCTTTCAGTGGACTATTTACGGGGTTTTCGTGATGCTGCCAATACGCTTTATGCTCAGGCCAGTCAGGAAGCAATGCAAGAGGGGCTGGCAGAATTAGCCGCAGCATTTGGCGATACTGCCTCACTTACTTGGGGGCTTCAGGCAACGAAGGTTGCTACATCCAAGTACTCAGGTAAGGGAATAAAAGTGGCAGTGCTGGATACCGGTCTTGATTTTAAGCATCCTGACTTCGCCGGAAGGAGCATTATTTCCAAGTCATTCATAAGCGGAGTTCCGACAGCCCAGGATGGTCATGGGCATGGAACGCATTGTACCGGAACGGCATGCGGACCATTAAAACCCACCCAAGGCCGCCGCTATGGCGTTGCTTATGGTTCTCAGATTTATATTGGAAAAGTCCTTTCAGATGCAGGGAGTGGTGGTGATATTGGTATCCTGGCGGGTATTGATTGGGCCGTTGCCAACAAGTGCCATGTTATTTCAATGTCTTTAGGTGCGGATGTATGCAACACATCGACTGCATATGAAACTGCAGGTCAACGGGCGCTCAATGCCGGTAGTCTTATAGTCGCCGCCGCTGGTAACAATGCCCGGCGTTCAGCAAGGCAGTATGGTTGTGTAGGCCGGCCCGCTAATAGCCGCACATTTATGGCGGTGGGCGCATTGGATTCCAGCCTGAATGTGGCCGATTTCTCTGCTCGTGATACAGCGCGTAACCCCGGTACCGCCGTAGATATCGCGGGGCCTGGCGTTGCAATATACTCTAGTTGGCCCATGCCTACGCGTACGAGAACTATCAGCGGTACCAGTATGGCAACGCCACACGTGGCAGGTATTGCGGCGTTGTGGGCTCAAGCATCGGCAACTCGCGGAGCTGCCCTGTGGCAGCGTATAATTACGAATGCCCGTACGCTCCCGGCACCAGTTGTAGATGTTGGCCGGGGATTGATACAGGCGCCCTGAGACAACCAGAATCACGCGAAGATTAATCAGCTTCGCGTGATTCTGCGGGCTGTCATGTGTGTCGAGATGAGGAGATCATGATGTCAAATCAATCTGCTACGGATATTGATATGATTATATCTGTTGATGAGAAGTACCTGTCTCAGTTGGGCAAAATCGCAGAAAATCTACGCTCACAAGGACTTAAGGATATTCAAGTGCTAACAGGCGTCGGAGTCATTACTGGTAAAGGACACCCCGATTTATTATCAGCGTTGCGTCAAGTGAATGGCGTCGCCGCTGTGGAAACAGCCGGTACTGTCCAAATTGCCCCCCCGGGATCTGACGTTCAGTAAAAAAGAACTGTTAATGATCGTTGTTTTTCGCACAATTCCCGGTGTTGATGCATTATCAGGAAAGCATTTTTATTCTTGAGAAATTCAAATTCAGAGTCGTTGTGGTGAGTCATCAAGAGCTACTGCACCTATGAGTTACTAGGTGTTAGCTACACAGTTAATTTATACTGAATCAGTAGTCAATAAGAATAGTTTTAACTGAATGCGAGGTAATAGGCATGTTGAAAGCAACGCTAACCGATCTGATGCAACGCATACCCGGCAAGGCGAGTCCGGAATGGCCGACAGGGGAGCCGTTTGCGCTGGCGTTTGTGCATGGCACGATGTCGGTTGAAGTGTATGCGCCCAGAGGTTCCGATATACAAACGCCGCACGATCAGGATGAGTTGTATTTCATTCATACCGGGCGGGGAGAGATCGTCATTGCCGGGGAGCGGCATACGTTCGAGCCGGGTATGGTGTTTTTCGTCGCGGCGCATGTTGAACACCGCTTCGAGAATTTCTCGCCGGATTTCATCACTTGGGTGGTGTTTTGGGGACCCAAAGGCGGCGAGAAGAATCCGGGAATCGCAGGTTAACAGGCCATGCTGAAATTCTATGGCTATAAACAGTGCGGCACCTGCCGCAAAGCGGAGCAATTTTTACAGCAGGCGAACATTGCCTACGAATTTGTCGACATCACGCTGAATCCGCCGGGTGCGGAAGAATTGGCTGCGATTGTGGCGCGCGCCGGTGTTTCACTGAATAAATTGTTCAACACCAGCGGTGTGCAATACCGCGAATTGAAAATCAGGGACCGGCTACCCGCGCTATCCGAGCAGGAAATTTTGGCGCTGCTCGCGGGCAACGGCCGTTTGATCAAGCGCCCGTTGATTACCGACGGGCAGCGGGCAACTGTCGGGTTCGACGCGGAGCGGTTTGCTGCTGTCTGGCGTTAAAGCCTCACTACTTTTCTTGTTTCCGGATGGTTTGTAGCGCGCGGCGCTTTGCGCTATGGCCACAGCGCTGCCGACAATTATGCTTGCGCTTTGGCGCTCATGCTTGTACTCTTCTCCGCCATAGACGGCGTGAGCAGGGCTTATCAATAACCGGATCAAGCAGGAGGCGAAATTGGCTGAACAACGTTTTTTTGTGCGCAAAGCGGCGGTACTCGGGGCAGGTGTGATGGGAGCGCAGATCGCGGCGCACTTGGTGAACGCCAATATCGAAACCTTACTGTTTGAACTGCCGGGCGACGACAAGAATCCGAACGCCAATGTGATCAAGGCGGTGGAAAAACTCAAAAAACAAGAACCCGCCCCGCTGTCCGTCAAAGCCAAAGCCACCTGTATCCAACCCGCCAATTACGATCAACATCTCGAACTGCTGAAAGACTGCGATCTGGTGATCGAAGCGATCGCCGAGCGCATGGACTGGAAGCGCGATCTGTACGTCAAGGTTGCACCTTATCTGGGTGAGCAGACGATTTTCGCCAGCAATACTTCCGGGCTATCGATCAATCAGCTGGCCGAAGCGTTTCCGGAAGAACTGCGGCACCGTTTTTGCGGCATCCATTTCTTCAATCCGCCGCGCTACATGCATTTGGTCGAGCTGATTCCTTGCCAAGTCAGCGATGCGGCCATGCTCAATCACCTCGAGGAATTTCTCGTCACCAATCTGGGTAAGGGCGTGATCCGTGCCAAGGATACGCCTAATTTTATCGCCAACCGTATCGGCGTGTTTTCGCTACTGGCAACGATGCATCATGGCCGGGCGTTCGATTTCGGTTTCGATCTGGTCGACGCGTTGACCGGCGCGCTGATCGGCCGACCCAAAAGCGCCACGTTCCGCACCGCCGATGTGGTGGGGCTGGATACGTTGGCGCATGTCATCAACACCATGCGCGATACGCTGCCGGACGATCCATGGCATGCGCATTTCGCCGTGCCGGATTGGCTGCAAGGCTTGATCGAAGCCGGTGCACTGGGAGAGAAAGTCAAGCGCGGGGTGTATCAGAAAATAAAAGGTGAAATCTACGTGCTGGATCGCGCGGCGAAAGAGTACCGGTTATCGGGTGCGGAAGTCGATGACGATTTGAAACGCTTGCTGAAATACAGCGGCCCAGCGGAGAAGTTTGCCGCGTTGCGCAATAGCCATGAGCCGCAAGCGCAGTTTTTGTGGTCGATATTCCGCGATCTGTTCCATTACTGCGCGGTGCAACTGGAGTCGATCGCCGATAATGCGCGCGACCTCGATCTGGCGGTGCGCTGGGGGTTCGGCTGGAATCAGGGACCGTTTGAAATTTGGCAATCGGCCGGCTGGAAACAAATCGCTCATTGGGTTCAGGAAGACATCGCCGCCGGTAAATGCATGAGTCAGGCGCCGTTGCCGTCGTGGGTCATGACGATTGCGGATAGTGAATCGCCCGGCGTGCATTCCGCGCAAGGCTCGTTTGCTCCGGCTTCGGGAAAACCGCAGGGGCGCTCGAAGCTGCCGGTATACCAGCGCCAGCTTTTCCCCGACCGTTTGAGCGGCGAATCGGCAACTTACGGGGAAACCATTTTTGAAACGGATGCGGTGAGGCTGTGGCATACCGGTGACAAAATCGCTATTCTGAGCTTCAAGAGCAAAATGCACACCATCGGCCTCGATGTGCTGGAAGGGGCGCAACAAGCGATCAAGGAAGCCGAGCGGAACTGGCGTGCGTTGGTGATTTGGCAAACCGAGCCGCCGTTTTCCGCTGGCGCCAATTTACAGAAAGCCACCGAAAAACCCAAAGCGGATGCGCAGCAAAGCGGTGTGCCCACGGAGCCGCCTGCGCCACCAAAACCGCCGACAGCCTTTCAGTCTTTCCTGAAGAAATTACGCAAGTCGACCCAGGCGACCGTGCTGCAAGTGGCGCGCGAATTGGATCTGGCCGATGTGCTGATGGCCAAGAAACTGGCTGAAGTGGAAGGCATGATCAAGCAGTTTCAGCAGACCTCGCAAATGCTGCGCTATTCGATGATTCCGACCGTTGCCGCCGTGGATGGTTTGGCATTGGGCGGTGGTTGCGAGTTTGTCATGCATTGCGACCGTGCAGTGGCTACACTGGAAAGTTATATCGGTCTAGTGGAAACCGGGGTCGGATTGCTGCCGGCGGGCGGGGGGTGTAAGGAATTCGCCATGCGAGCTGCGCAGAACGCCAAGGATGGCGATCCTTTCCCGCAACTGAAATATTATTTTCAGACCGTGGCGATGGCAGAGCTGGCTAAGAGCGCCGAACAAGCGAAAGAGCTGGGTTATTTGCGCCGCGCCGACACGGTGGTGATGCATCGTTTTGAATTGCTGCATGTGGCGAAGGCGCAAGCACTGGCGCTGGCCGAAGCTGGCTACCGTCCGCCGCTACGCGCACGCGAAATCCCGGTGGCGGGTAATACCGGTATTGCGACAATTCAAAGCCAACTGGTGAACATGCGCGAAGGCGGTTTTATTTCCGAGCACGACAACCTGATTGCGAACAAAGTAGCGCATGTCATGTGCGGCGGCGATCTGACGCCGGGCAGTCTGGTCGACGAGGACTGGTTCCTGGAACTGGAGCGCGCGGCTTTCATGGAATTGCTGGCGACGGAAAAAACCCAAGCGCGCATCGAATTTACGCTCAAAACCGGCAAACCGCTGAGAAACTGATTTCACGATTCACGGAGAATCCTATGACCAAGCAAACGCAAGAAGCCTATATCGTAGCCGCCGCACGCACCCCGGTCGGCAAAGCGCCGCGCGGCATGTTCAAGAATGTGCGTCCCGACGACATGCTGGTGCATGTGCTGCATGCCGTGATGAAACAATGCGCAGGCCTGGACCCGGCTGCTATCGACGATGTCATTGTCGGTTGCGCCATGCCGGAAGCGGAACAAGGCATCAATGTGGCGCGCGTGGCGTTGCTGCTGGCCGGTTTGCCGAATAGCGTGGCCGGTATGACAGTGAATCGTTTTTGCGCATCCGGGTTGCAATCGGTGGCGCTGGCGGCGGATCGCATTCGTCTCGGTGAAGCCGATGTGATGATCGCCGGTGGCACTGAGAGCATGAGCATGGTGCCGATGATGGGTAATAAAGTGGCGATGAATCCGGTGATGTTCCAGCATGAAGAAAATGTCGCGATTGCTTACGGTATGGGTATGACGGCCGAGAAAGTGGCGGAACAATGGAGAGTGTCGCGCGAGGATCAGGATGAATTCGCTTTGACCAGCCATCAGCGGGCGTTAAAGGCGATCGCTACGGGCGAATTCAAGGATGAGATTGCGCCTTACACGGTCGACGAGAAACGCCCGGATTTGATCACGCATACGGTGCATGAGGAAATCGCCATCAAGGATACCGACGAAGGGCCGCGCGCCGACACCAGTGCGGATGCGCTGGCGAAATTGAAACCGGTGTTTGCCGCCAAAGGATCGGTCACTGCGGGAAATAGCTCGCAAATGTCCGATGGTGCGGGTGCCGTGGTGCTGATGAGCGAGGCTGCATTGAAGCGTTTTAACCTGTCGCCGCTCGGCCGCTTTATCGGTTTCTCGGTGGCCGGTGTGCCGCCCGAGATCATGGGGGTGGGGCCGATTCAGGCGATTCCCAAGGTGCTCAAGCAAACAGGAATCAAACAGGATGATTTGGATTGGATCGAGCTAAACGAAGCGTTTGCCGCACAGAGCTTGGCCGTGATCCGTGATTTGAATCTGGATCGTAATAAGGTCAACCCGCTGGGCGGTGCAATTGCGTTGGGTCATCCGCTGGGAGCAACCGGTTCTATCCGGGTGGCGACTTTGTTGCATGGGCTGCGCCGCCATAAGCTGAAATACGGCATGGTGACCATGTGTATCGGTAGCGGCATGGGGGCGGCTGGTGTATTTGAGGCGCTTTAATCAGAACACAGCAAAATCATTTGCACCATCAAGAATACAATCAATTTTTATACATTAAAAATAGTTGTGTAAAAAGCGGCAAACTTGCTATTTGAAACTCGGTGGGTAGTTTTTTCTAGGTTCCGTAAATTGCAATTGCGGGGTTCCTTAACGTCTTTTTCAGTAAGCGGATTGTTATTGCTTATTTAATAATCCGCTTTTTCCCTCGATGAATTCCTTCACGCTTACTGCGAAACCTCAAGTAAGCTATTCGTAAGCCGTAACAATCACTTCATTGTATGTGTTTTCAAGTGTTTTAATAACTTAATGTCAAATGTGAGTTTTGTAGCAGTTTGCAATTGCTGAACCACCGCACAATTGTTTTCGTACCGAATTAGATTATCGCCATTAGAGGGTTGTTTTATAGTGAATTCACACGCCTCATTCGATTTGCTTTCTTGTATCAGCGACTTTGCAGTGTGCATGAACGCGCAGGGCATCATTGAGCTAGCGTCCAAACCTTCACAGGCATTTTTGCAACTACCGACAGAGCTACTGCAAGAATCGATTGAATTATTCATTCAACCGGAAGATATGGCGTTGTTCGTTGAGGCCCGGGAAAAAGCAAAGCTGAGTGGCGAGAAACAAACTTTCATTTGCCGGCTTTTGCGTCAGCGCGTACTCCCGGTGTGGGTCGACTGTTATATACGTTCTCTGCCTGAGGATAAATATCTTATCGTGGCGTTTGACGCGACACATTGGAAAGATAATGAAAATCGCTTAGTTTATCTTTCCACGCACGATGCCTTGACCGGTTTGCCGGGCAAGGTTCTTCTCGACGATCGTATTGCAATGAATATTCAAACGGCGCAACGGGAGAAGCATTCCCTGTCATTGATTATGTTGAGTCTGGATGGTTACCGGAAAATTAACGATTTGCTCGGACACGATGTCGGCGATGAGTTAATTAAACTGGTGGCGGAACGGCTGCAAAATTGTGTACGCCGCAGCGATACGGTGGCGCGTGTCAGTGATGACGAGTTTTCCATGATTATGCTGGGTGCGGGACGGGACAATATCGGGCTGATTACCAGAAAAATTTTAGCTGCGATGCAGCGGTCCTTCCGCATCGGTGAACATGTCTTGCATATCAGCGCGAGTCTAGGTATTTCCATGTACCCGGAACATGGTGAGAACGCCTCTTCCTTGTACCGAAGTGCCGAGATGGCAATGTACAGAGCGAAAGCGCAAGGCAAAAATCATTGGAAGGTTTACAGTGATCAAGTAGACGATAGTGAGAGAAGTGATTTGTCTCTGGAATCAGCTATGTACGAAGGAATCGAGAAAGGTGAGTTCACATTGCACTATCAGCCGATCTTTTGTACACAAACTGGTCAATTGAAGGGTGCGGAGGCGCTGATGCGATGGCAAAATCCGAGCCGGGGCTTCGTTTCGCCGATGAAATTCATTCCTTTGGCGGAAAACAGCGGTTTGATAAAAATTCTCGGTACATGGGCTTTGCGCAGCGCGTGCTATCAGGCGAAACAATGGCAGGAAAGCGGTCTTAGAGATTTTTATATCTCCGTGAATGTATCCCCGCGGCAATTCGTGCAAGAGGATTTTCTGGATATGATCCACAAGGCGTTAAACGAAACTGGTTTATTACCCGGAAACCTGATGCTGGAAATCACCGAGGGTGTGTTAATGGAGGATCCGCAGCATTCCGGAGCGATTCTGACGCAATTGCATGCAGCGGGGGTGAAGATTGCCATCGATGATTTTGGTACCGGCTATTCATCGTTGGCTTATTTAAAAAGATTTCCGTTGTCTGTGCTGAAAATTGACAAGTCTTTTGTCGATGATGTAGTGAACAGCGCGGAAGACATGGCGATTGTCGGCACCATTCTGAGTCTGGCGGAAGGATTAAATCTGCTGGTGGTAGCCGAGGGTGTGGAAAACGATGCGCAATTGGGTTTCTTAAGACAGGAAGGATGCAATTTGGTGCAAGGTTACCTGACAGGCCGGCCGGTGCATTCGGAAGCATTCAAAGAGAAATATATGGCATGACAGTATCCTCTCCGGCGCTTGAGAACAGTAAAGATCAATTCTTCGCTTTGTTGACCAAGCGCATGAGCGAGCAAGGCGATTTTCCCGCCTTTGCAAAATCCGTGCAGCATTTGGATGAGTTGATGCACGATCAAAATAAAAATATCGCGGATATTGCCCGCGTGATTTTAAACGATTTCACTTTGACTCAAAAAGTAATCCGTCTGGCCAACTCGGTCATGTATTCCGGAATGGGCGGGGAAATTACCACCATTACGCAAGCCGCTGTCGTACTCGGGATAGACACCATTGCCCATATTACCCTCAGTATTCGTTTCATCGACACGCTTTCCGCTTCCGCCCCAGCTTCGGAGGAGGCACGCAGGGAATTGGCAAAAGCGGTATTGGCCGGAAATATCGTGCGCAATGTGGTGACAAAATTAAATATGGTAAACGGCGAAGAAGCGGTTGTTTGCGCTTTGCTGCATCATCTGGGCCGTCTCATGCTGGTATTTTATTTCCCTGCGGAATGGTCGCAAATTCAGGAAATCGCACAAAACGGTGCGATGAATGAGAATGATGCGGCGCAGCAAGTCACCGGTGCGTCGATTGATGAAATTTCCCAGGAAATCGCCAGGAACTGGCATCTACCCAAGAAAATATCCGATTGCATGGCCAGCTCGGCAACTTTCACGGAAATCAGCATACCGGGTTCGTCCGATTGGCTTAAGGTGATGGCTAATTTTGCCGGTGGAGTAGCCTCGCAGTTAGCCCATCAATGCACCGGGGATGATATACAACGGTATGTGTCGCGTTATAGTGAATCGCTGCTGATTTCCGCCGCAGATCTTACCGAATCGGTTGATTTGGCACAGCAGATGGCACCTGAGTTTCCCGGCAATCCGGAAGGCGGAAAATCTTCCGGTAAGCCCCATGATTCCCGCGAGCGTCTGGCCGTCAGTGTACGCGAACTCAGGATGGCATTGGCGCGGGGAATTGACTTCAATATTGCACTGAGCATGATTCTGGAATCGTTGTATGCCAGCATGGGTTTTAACCGCGTAGTGACTTTTTTTCGCGACGCCGGCATGTTAAAGGCCAAAGTCGGGTTTGGCAGCGGGGTGCCGGAAGTGCTATCCGGACTGACTTTTCCTGAAGCGTATGCGGCCGATGTATTCCATCTGTCGCTTGCCAATAAAGCGGATGTATTTATTCAGGATGTCGCGTCATCGCAATCTTCTTCGAGCATACCCGCATGGTTACGGGAAGCTTTGCCGGATGTCGATGCTTTTGTCTTGCTACCGTTGGTTTTCAATGGCAAGGCTATCGGTCTGATCTATGCGGATTGGTGTATGGGCGCAACCAATCAGATCGAACCCAGCGAGTTTTCATCGATGGGCGCGCTGAGAGACTATTTGATGAGAGCTCTGATTAAATGGAAATAACGGATTGTTCCTGTCCGGCGTGACGCAGAAAGCCGCCACCGGACTTGTAATTCCTCTCTGTCTTCAAAACCCCGCTGTTCGATACAGAAGTGCGCCAGCCATCTTCCTTGCACTATAATTCCGTACTTGCCAAAACAATACAGAGGAAATGTTTCATGAGTGCTATTTGGTTCAAAGATTACACGGTCGATTATCTTGAAGGATTGCGCAATGCCAACATGGGAGAACATATCGGCATTCAATTCACCGAGCTTGGGCCGGATTTTCTCAAAGGGCGCATGCCGGTCGACAAGCGTACCACGCAACCGTTCGGTATCCTGCACGGCGGCGCCAGCTGTGTGCTATCGGAAACGCTCGGTAGCGTATCCGGCTGGATGACTATCGACCCGGAAAAATACCGTGCGGTAGGGCTGGAGTTGAATATCAATCACATCCGCGCAGTAACCAAGGGCCATGTCATCGGCATTTGCACACCGCTGCACACCGGCCGCCGCACCCAAGTTTGGCAGACCGATATCATCGAGGAAGCCACCGGAAAACGCGTGGCGATTTCGCGTCTGACCCTGGCGATCATTGACCAAGGCACGCTCAGCGCGCAGAAGGAACATGTGATCGTCAGCAGAGGCGAGTAGAGCCCAATTCAACCCGATTCCGGTTGCGCGGTTTGATAAAAAACCCCCTCAGGCATGCAGCGTGAGGGGGTTTTTTAATGAGGAAAGATAACTGCGGAATCCGAAAAGATGATTCTTAAACGTTCTTGCCTTCTTTGCTTTTGTCAGTATCTGTAGCATCCGGTTTGCCGGTTGTTGCGGCGGCATCAACCGGGGTTTCGACCTTTTGTTCAACGCTATCGGGAGCAACCGCTTCAGTAGCAATACCGGCAGGCTTTCTACCGATATCCGCATGATCATCCTTGCCTTTGCTGTTCCACATGAAATAAATCGCACCTATGGTCACCACCACAACCGGCAACGTGATGAACACCAGCAGTGCGTACTCTACCGTGATGTCCGCACTTGCGGGCAGCGGCCTGGTGACGACCATATAGGCATGCCCGAAAGCAACGCCGTAAACCGGGACCAATGCCGCCATGTAGCGATTGGTAACCAGCGGCCGCACTGTTAGCAAGTTCAGAACATTCGAAGCGTAGTATCCAATGAAGTACACAAAAATATAAAAGAAAATAGCGCCCATGGTTTTTCCTTATTGATTTGATTTATCAGTGATAAAAACCGGAAATCCTAAAAAGACCGGAATATTCGGGCTTATGATACACAGATCGCCGTGAAAATTGTACTGACAACGGAGAAAGTTCATGGAGTACTCAAATTTATGAAAATCTGGATTGCTGCTGACATTTTGTCAGTCTTTAGACTACAGAGAGATTAACAATATTTGATGGAATCCACTTTGTGCAAGTCTATCTGCCTGGCACAAGTTCTCTTCGCACATTCTCCAGCAACGGCTTAATGATCTCGAATTGTTCGCGGCTGATGTCGCTCGGGTAACTTTTTCTCGCCGCCAGAGGATTCTTATATCCTGCCGAGATTTTTAACAAATTCAAAGACATTATTCTTATAGATCTTTAGTTATCGAGAAATTAATGACTACAAATGAAAGAAAATTCTTGCAAATAAATATCGTAATTTTTTCTCTTATAAAAAGAATCGACCGACATAAGTAAATTACCCGGAATCCGTAACACTAGGCTGTACTTCATTAAGTGAAAAATTATGATAATTAATGGGCTTATGAAGGAATATTAATAAAGGATATAAAAGGTTCAACAATGATTGATTAGTTCAATTTTAGATGGTTTGTAAAAGAGGAGCAGGAGCTGTGTTAAATGAACAAATTGTTAATTTTATAAATGAACTAGCTTGTTAAGTGATCAAGCGTATGCCGAGAACACCTAATTTTTTTAGGTTGGGGAGTGAAGAATATAGTATTGAAATCCTCAAAGTATAGGAAATTAGAGGATGGGATTCTGTAATGAAAACAGCGAAATCGCTGACTTTGTTAAACATACTGTTGATCTGAGAATCAAATTCAAACTGGATAGTAGCGTAGCTGATAGCCAATTTTACCGCGATGATTATTTTAAGTGTAGCCGGGTGAGTTATGGGAATTGATGTCGATAGCGTATCCGATGTGATCGATCTTGAAGCTGGCCGGATCCGGCTTGTGTCTGAATTCGATTCCGTTATTGATACCGAACATATCGAAAAATTGATAGGTAGCAGTGACAGTGATATGGGGTTGCTTGAGCGAAGTGTGGATTGATAGGTAAGTAATTTTTAATGGAATGACTTTAAGGAGATTCTATAGTGTTTAACAATATGACAATTAAATCGCGATTGATATTGGTAATAAGCTTGTTATCGATATTGCTGGTTGGTATCGGTAGTTTTGGTATTCATGGATTAAATCAAACGAATGATGCTTTTAAAGGAGTGTATGAAGATCGTACCGTTCCTTTGGGGGAATTGGGTTTGGTTATAGATCGTATGCAGCGGACACGACTCAATGCGGTAATTGCTTCATATGCGCGCAAACCGGAAGTGGTAAAAGAACGGCAAGCCATGACCGATCAACGGGATGCTGAGATTTCCACTGCCTGGCAGAAATACTTGGCGACCAACTTGATACCTGCAGAAAAAACATTGATAGAAAATTTTAATCACGAATGGAAAGCCTATACGGAAGCGCGTAATCGTACCATGGCCTTGGCGGCTGCCGGTGAATATGATGCGGCCGTTAAGAATGCTACTGAGGCAACGCCTAAATTCGATGCGGCACATGCAACCATGTTTAAGTTGATCCAACTGCAGCGCGATGAGGGCGCTAAAGAATTCGGCGCATCGCAAGCGAACTACAAAAGTATTTTCACTACCAGCATTTTTGTGATCGCATTGGGGATAGCGCTGGCAGCAGTCATAGGTTTTCTGCTAATTCGCGCAATAGTTAATCCTCTAAATGAAGCCATTGCGGTTGCAAATGCAGTTGCTTCGGGTGATCTGACCAGCCGTATTGAGGTCAATTCAACCAATGAAACCGGCCGCTTGTTACAGGCACTGAAAATCATGAATGACAATTTGGCCGACTTGGTTGGCAAGGTACGCATAGGCACAGATCAGATTGCAACGGCTTCCGGTGAAATTGCTTCGGGTAATTCGGATTTGAGCCAGCGTACTGAAGAGCAAGCATCTAGCTTGGAAGAAACGGCATCTTCAATGGAGGAATTGACCTCCACTGTCAGGCAAAATGCGGATAACGCTCGTCAGGCGAACCAACTGGCAGCAGGCGCTTCCGAAGTGGCAGTGAAGGGAGGAGCAGTAGTCGGTCAAGTGGTACAAACCATGAGCTCGATCAACGAAAGCTCGAAGAAAATTGTCGACATCATCAGCGTAATCGACGGCATCGCGTTCCAAACCAACATATTGGCGCTGAATGCTGCGGTTGAAGCGGCGCGTGCCGGTGAGCAAGGCCGCGGATTTGCAGTAGTGGCAACGGAAGTGCGCACATTGGCGCAACGTTCAGCCGCAGCGGCAAAAGAGATCAAAGAGCTGATCAGCGACTCGGTAGCGAAAGTGGAAGACGGCACACGCCTGGTGGACGAAGCGGGTGCAACGATGGATGAGATCGTCAGTGCTGTGAAACGTGTGACCGATATCATGAGCGAAATCTCGGCGGCATCGCAAGAACAAAGCTCAGGCATTGAGCAGGTTAATCAAGCGGTAACGCAGATGGATGAAGTCACGCAACAAAATGCGGCCTTGGTGGAAGAAGCGGCAGCAGCGGCAGAATCCATGCAAGATCAAACACAAGCGCTGACGCAAGCGGTAAGCACCTTCAAGTTATCGAGGGATAGTGGCCATGTCACAGCAACTCTGGTAAAAAGAAGTAATCGCACCGTTGCTAAGCTGCCTAATCGCGGACCTGCTACCAGGATGGCAGCTAATGTTAATACAGCTCCAGCAGCGATAGAAGCGCAACCGCGCAAAGTTGCCGCAGCCGGTGGTGGTGATTGGGAGGAGTTCTAAGTTTGTAGCAGTTCAGACTTGATCTGATAGCAGGATCTTACCAAAGGATGGGATTACCCGGTTTGATAGAGGTACAAATCTTTATCAAACAAGTGCGTAAGCGCAAAGGAGTAATCCCATGAGTAGTTTTCACTAGAACATCATCAAACACAAGATTGGCTTGCTGAATCTGGCAGCCGAGCTTGGCAATGTATCCCGTGCCTGCAAGGTGATGGGTTTTTCTCGCGATACTTTTTATCGCTATCAAGCTGCCGTTGAAGCAGGTGGTGTTGAGGCTCTGATTGATGCGAATCGACGCAAGCCCAACATCAAGAACCGTGTTGAAGAAGCAACGGAAGCAGCGGTTACAGCCTTCGCTCTGGAACAACCGGCTTTTGGTCAGGTTCGTGTTTCCAACGAACTGCGCAAACGCGGAATCTTTATTTCTCCGTCTGGTGTTCGTTCAGTATGGCTGCGCCAGAATCTGGAGTCATTCAAGAAGCGTCTATCTGCCTTGGAGAAGCGCATCGCCGAGACTGGGGCGGTGCTGACCGAGGCACAGGTGCAGGTGTTGGAGAAGAAACAAGGCGATGATGTTGCCCATGGCGAGATCGATACCGCTCATCCTGGGTATCTCGGCAGTCAGGATACCTTCTACGTCGGCACCATCAAGGGTGTGGGACGGATTTACCAGCAAACCTTTGTCGATACCTATTCCAAGTGGGCAGCTGCCAAGCTATATACCACCAAAACAACAATCACCTCGGCTGATTTGCTCAATGACCGGGTGCTGCCGTTCTTTGCAGAATAAGGCATGGGGATCATTCACATCCTGACAGATCGCGGTACCGAATATTGCGGAAAACCGGAGAATAACGATTACCAGCCCTATCTCGCACTCAATGACATTTAACATTCCAAAACGAAAGCCAATCATCCCCAGATCAACAGTATCTGCGAACGGTTCCACAAAACCATCTTGCAGGAGTTTTACCAAGTGGCATTCCGGCGCAAGATTTACCAGTCCATCGAAGAGTTACAACACGATCTGGATGACTGGATAGCGTACTACAATAGTGCGCGCACTCATCAGGGCAAGATGTGCTGTGGGTGTATGCCAATGCAAACTTTAATTGTAAGAACTCTCAGTGTTGTTTACAGAGAGGCTGATTAAAATAAGCGATGAGTATTTCATAAGGGGTGGCATTATTCAAACTCTTATGGGGTTTGACGGTGTTGTAGAAGTTAATGAAACGGACAAGTTGAAT
>JAFEGA010000011.1 GCA_018240285.1 Pseudomonadota bacterium
AGTGCTTAACTTCCTAAGACCCTTACGAAAAATTAAGTGACGTTTTTTATCTCGCCCACTCTCCATTTCGTCATACAGCTTAGTAAAAATAAGCTTGAATGGTTCCTCAAATGGGTCTGTGCCAGCATTCGCCAGAACTTCATCCTCCATTTCCAGGATCAAGTCTTTCAGCGATTTCTTTTGATTAACGAGCTTATCCATTTTTACAAGGTCGTCAATCGTCCAGCGTTCGCTCAGAATGTCGGATAGTTTTTCATGTGCCGACGGAATAGTGGGGATGTCTTCAAAGTAATTCGGGTCTTTGCGGTGGTAATAGGAAATACTATCGCCGTTGCTCCATACGCCGATGGGCGCACCCGTGGCGTTGCAGTAAGACTTCAATTGCTCCTTGCCGTCTTTCAGCTTCGGCTTTTTCAACTCCACCAGAATATAGGGGGCGGTGGTGTTGGCTGCATCGAAGACGCAAATATCCGCACGTTTCTTCTCGCGCCCGAAGGTAACGGCGTGCTCCAGCTCCATGCGGCTGACGGGATAGCCCAAGTCATCCTTGAGTACCATGATGAACAACTGACGCACGGCTTCTTCCGGGGTGAGCTTGATCGGCTTGCCGCGCACTAGGCAGGTGACATAGGGAACGGAGGCTTTGCCAGTTTCCTTTTCCGTAATACTGGTTTCAAGAGCTTGGATTTGTGAAGGTTTAAATTGCGTGAGCTTGTATGCAGAATCTCGCAGGAGATCAGATAGTTTTATTTGTTGTGACATTATTATTCCGAGGGCGCTATAACACTGAAAATGTGCAGTAATATACTGTAATGTATTTCATAATCCAAAAGATTGTAACATCTACCCGAGGAGCGAACACATGGCACAGCACTATTCCCCCAGATCGTTTTTTCGTCATGCGCCTAATGCTCTGCGCATGACAATGAAGTGGGCAGCATGAACAATTTCAATTCGCTCACCTTGGTACTTGAGGAATGGTTCGATAAACCGCTATCAGCCATGCCAGATGAAGTACGGCAACGTATCGAGCAGGATTTCAGCCTCATACCTTGGGACGACATCGATCCAGATCAGCGGCGCAGTATTGCACTCCAGTTGGATTATCAGCGTGACCCTGCTACCAAGCAGGATCGGCAGTATTGGTGGGATTTTTTCTGGAGCAAGGAAGCTCTAGAAGAACAGATAGCGAAATGGAGCGCGATAGCCACTCCGACGGCCAGCGACTTGGCGCAGAAAGAAATCCGTCTGGAGGAATTGAAAAAAGAACTTGCCCACATGGAACAGCAAGGGCGGCTGGCGCGGGGCAGCTACTATCCAGAGCGAAAGCGGTGTGATGGCGCAAGAGGCGGGGCTTCAACCGCAGAGAACCCGCCTATCCGGTATATTGCCTACCCCAAGGCCATGAAGCTGTTGAATGAGAGATTGGACACAACTCCTGAAGAGCTGGCCGCCTGGATATTTATGGAGCCGAGGCTTGGCGGCATTGCGGCCTACACCAACGCCAACGAGTTAAATCCCCCACCGCTATTTAACTTCGGCTATTCCAATGGAGAAGAGAATTACTTGGCTCTGCTCATGTTCTGTTGGTTCAATGAAGATGATATTGCTAATTTCCAACCAGTTGAAAGGTACATTACCGGACAGGCGCTGATTGAGCGCTGGAGCAAGCAGCCTCATATAAAGCCGAAGGATTTTATTATCGCGAAAATATGTGAGTCGCGTTTGCAGGATATTCACCCAACGTTTGGGCTAACTAGCGCCAGCAGTTCAGAGGGTATTGAATTTCCGCCAATCGAAAGTGGTTTGTTTAACTTGTCGGAGGTGAACGATATTGAGGAGGAGGATTTTGAAATTAAGCCAACTACCCACGGCAAGGGAAATGAGACCTCTCCCTTGATCGGCTCACCCGAATGGCGCAAACAAAATGCACAAGCCGCTGCAAATGCAAAGCACGATCAACCTGGTGGCAGCCGTGACAAACAACGGCAAATTAAGCAAATCTGGGCAACGGGAAAATACTCCAACCGTGACCTTTGTGCCGAACAAGAGTGTGCCGCATTGGACATGTCCTTTTCCGCTGCACGAAATGCCTTAAAAAATACCCCTGATCCATAGCTTCAGTCATCTGCTAGGCAGGTGCTAGCAGATGCTTGGCACCAAGTCTTCGCAGCTTAATTACCTACCCTCAAAATTCGCGTCATGTTCAACAACCACCTATGAGGTGCAAACATGTCGCAACAAATCCAGCGGCTTCCCGCCGTTAAATTTCAATCCGGGCTTTCCCGCTCGACCCTCTACCTGCGCATCGCCCAAGGGCTCTGGACTAAGCCCATAAGTCTCGGGGCGCGGGCGGTGGGCTGGCCTTCCAGCGAAGTGGAGGCAATCAATGCGGCGCGTATTGCCGGAAAGACCGACGATGAAATCCGCGCGTTGGTGGTGCAACTGGAAGCAGCCCGCAAGTCAGCAGCTTGAGGGGATTGCCATGACAACCAACGATCTGACAGTTTCCGGTACCGAGCCAGATGAAGCCGGTAAAGGCGGCGAAGGCGGTGTTTTTATGATGACGAATACCGATTTTGTGGCTGCGGTGTTCCCATCCGTGCCCGAGGGCGCATTCGCTGCGGTTTGTTCAAAGGCGGGCGATCCCGGTGTGGGCGGGTGGTTGGCAAGCCGCGCCGTTTCAGGTATCGACAACCTTACTATAGAAAATAACAACTATGTGAATTGCTCTAGTTTCTATCCGGGTGATGATGGTTTATTCAAGGCGCGCAAGGCACAGTTTGCCGCCTGTCATTTCTTGCTTCTGGATGATCTAGGCAGTAAGGTTCCACTGGAAAGACTGGCTGGTTTTGAATTGTCGTGGTTAATTGAAACAAGCCCCGGTAATCATCAAGGCGGCATCATTCTTTCTGATCCTGTTACTGATGGTTCTGTGGTAACACGATTACTTAACGCGGCGATTGATGCTGGTCTTTGTGATCCTGGCTCAACTGGGCCTTTAAGTCGTTGGGCACGCCTGCCGGTTGCCATCAATGGCAAGCCCAAACACGCTGACGAGGCCGGTGCGCCGTTTCGCTGCCGACTGGTTGAGTGGCGGCCTGATAAGCGTTACACGCCGCAAGAGATTGTGGATGGTCTGCAATTGGAACTAGCTCCGGCTGGTCGACCGAAGAAGGAACCTAAACCCGCAGCGGATAATTCCCGCAGTTTGGACAATGAAGCAGACGATGTGCTGACACCCAAGGCTGCGGAAAATCCGGTGGTTAGCACGCTTAAGGCACGCGGACTTTACAAGACGCCGCTGGGTTCGGGCAGGCACGATATTACTTGCCCGTGGGAGCAGGAACATACCGATGGACTGGACACCGGCGCGGCCTACTTTGAACCGGACGAGCTTTATCCCTTGGGCGGATTTTGCTGCCAACACTCGCACCGCGAGAAGTTTCACATCCGGCAGTTGCTGGAATTTCTGGGAGTGCGTAATGCCGAGGCACGGCACAAGCCGGTAATTCGGGTGGTTTCCGGTGATTTGCACCGCGTGGTAGATGCGGCGGAAAAAGAGTTGGCGAATCGCGGCAGGCATTATCAATCGGGCGGTTTGATTGTGTCGGTTTCGACTGATCCGGTTTCGGGTGATCCGTGCATCGTGCCAACCAGTGCGCCCGCGCTCACGCGGGAGTTATCGGTCACGGCATGTTGGGAGAAATACGACGGACGCAAGGAAGACTGGGTGAGATGCGATCCACCCACGCGGCACGCTGGTATTCTTTACGATGCACAGAATTTTCGTCATTTGCCGCCATTGGCGGGTGTGGCGCGACAGCCATATTTTCGCGAATCGGATGGCGAGCTGATTACGCAAGCAGGCTATGACAAAACCTCTCAACGCTTTGGGGTGTTCGACCCACGGCAATTTGTCATCCCCGAATCGACACTTGAAGCGGCACGGGTGGCACTGGCCATGCTGGAAGAATTGCTCACCGAGTTTCACTTCGTCGCCGCCACCGATAAGGCCGCTGCGCTATCGGCCATCTTTACCGCCGTGGTGAGGCCATCGCTTGACTATGCGCCTGCTTATCATTGCAGAGCGCCGGTATTCGGCAGCGGCAAAACTTACCTGTGCGAGCTAATTGGAGCCTTCGCCGGTCCCGGCGGCAATGCCAAAGTGAGCTATCCCACCACGTCGGAAGAGGCAACCAAAGTGATTCTGTCATTGTTGTTGACCAGCCCCGCCGTGATTGAGTTTGACGATATGGACACGGACTGGATACCGCACGGCACGATCAAGCGGATGCTGACGGCGGAACAGATCACAGATCGCATTCTTGGGATGAGCAAGACTGCAACAGTGAGTACGCGAACGCTGTTTATCGGTTCTGGCAATAACGTCGGGCCGGTGCGCGATTTGCTGCGGCGGGTGCTGACGATCCACATCGATCCGCGCTGTGCGACACCGGCCACAATGACTTATAAAAACTATCCCGTCGAAAAGGTGCGCAAGCAACGTGGGCGTTATGTGGCTGCGGTGCTAACCATCATTCTGGCGTGGCGCAGGGCCGGTGCGCCGCGCGCTGCTGTTGAAAGCATTGTCACTTTCGGTGGTGCATGGTCGGATTATTGTCGTCATCCGTTGATTTGGCTCGGCTACCCTGATCCGGCAACTGCACTGCTGGAGCAGATCAAGCATGATCCCGACAGTGACTCGCTCGCATGGTTAATGACCGAATGGATGAAGGCATTTAGCTCCGCACCGGTAACAGTACGCAAGGCCGTTGAGCGGGCAGAACAAACACATCCAGACTTGCTCGATGCGATACGCGAGTTTCCGGTGGAAGAAAAAGGCTCAATCAATCGCTCGAAGCTGGGGTGGGTGCTGAAAAAAAAATGCAAACCGGATTGTCGGCGGCATGGCATTTCAACAAACATCAGCAGATGGGCGCACCGCGTGGCGTGTGATTGCGGCCAATCCACCGCCTTTAACGCCTTTGCCGCCTTTTAGCCAGCCAGTTGCGAAAACTGTCACGCCTGCACCGGATAAAAAAGTCGTCGAGGTGGAAGTATGAATCCCTCCGAAATTATCGGACAGGCCATGGCGGAAGGCGTGATTCTTGTACTCTCGCCAACGGGCACGATCAAGGCAACCGGAGATCAGCCGGTGGTGGATAAATGGCTGCCGATGATTCGCGATAACAAGACCGGCATTCTTTGCGAGTTGCAGCGCGAATACAGGCGCGCAAAAGTGCTGGCGTTGTTAGAAGGAAAACGCTTCGCCCTGTTTGTGGATGACGACAAAACCGATCCCGTTATCGCGGCGGTCGGCATTCGAGACTTGGCTACTTTCGAGTTAGCCATACCAAAGCATTCCTACGACGGCATGGTGCTGCTGGAACTCATTGAAAAACATTATGGAGAAAAACATGCCAATTCTTGAAAACGATTCCACCGTGATTTCTTTACCGGCGGGCATGATCGAGCGGCACTTGATCGAAGAGCTTGCCTCAATTATTTGGCGCAAACGTCGTGTGTTTCTGGCCGACCCTGAATCGCTATGAAACACACCTCGACCGCAAGTTTGAGTGCAATTTGGTGATTCTGTTGAAGCTGAAAGAGTTGCGTAGCACAGGCTAATAACAGCAAATGCGAAATAAACTTAACTAATGATTTAGGCAAAATCGGAGCATAAAAATGGGCGGGATTGGGAGCGGACGTGGTTTCCAGGGCGGAAAAATTACAACCAGCAATATGCTGGCATTGGATGCCAGGAAATTGCACAGAAAAGGTTTATTAGTGCCGGGACGCACATTTGACATGCATTGGAAACTTAATGGGGAAAACCAAGCAGCGATACAGATTCAAGTTGAATTTGATTACGTGATTCTCAATTATCGCTATCCAATCGATAATGGTGCGTGGCAATCAATGGAAGATCGCATATATTTTGAATGGACTGACTGTCATTTCGGAGGACAACGTGTTTGGTTTCGATGCCCACAGGAGGGTTGTGGGCGGCGCACGGCAATTGTTTATGGTGATTCTAGGTTCCTATGTCGGCATTGCCATAAGCTGGTATACGCTTGTCAACGGGAAAAGGATGATTATCGCCCGATCCGGCAGGCAGATGCCATCCGTAAACAACTTGGCTGGCCAAATGGGATAGCCAATCTTGAAGGAGGAAAACCAAAAGGAATGCACTGGCGTACCTTTTATAAGTTGAAAGCAAGGTACGATACCCATGCAAACGAAGCCTGGGCATTAATAGAGCTACGGCTAATTCAGATGGAACAAAGGTTGTTACGCAAGGGAATCAGTTGAAATCATCAGTTGGTATCGAAAATACAGAAAAACAGATTGACTCAGTTTGGCTTTAGCACTGTGGTTAATGAGTTTTGCAGCAATATCGATCAGGCGTCACTTCTTCTCGCCGATTCTGCAAATGTTGGGGGGGTCGGAATCGAAGTGGCGCGATCTACGGTTAACCGGATCGTCTCCGCTAATAAGAAAGTCTGGAATGTCGATATTTTCACGGTTGCGACGTTTAACGATCTGCCGGACAACGTAAAAAACAATATAGAAAATTCCTACGGTGAGGATGCAGCCAAGGATGTAAAGGGTCTGGTTCATAATGGCAAAGTGTATGTCATCGCGGAAAATAACGAAAGCAAAACCGACATAGAACAGACTCCCTTCCATGAAATCGAGGGACATATTGTGATCCGCAAGCTGTATGGAAATAAAATTATGAGGATAATGCTCGGTGATCGTGGAAATATCACTCCAGAAACTATCGGCATAGACAGCATTGACCGACCAGTTAGCAATAGTGAAAGCAGGTTAATTCATCCAACCGATTGAGACAGTCGCACGATTATCGACAATCCGGTATCCGCTGAATCGTTATTATCAGGAGAAGTGCAAAAGCAGATTGGTTTGCTTGGAATGACGATCCGGAATGCCAACAGGAGGGAATCTCCAATGGCGAGGTTGGCAAGCCAAAGGGGATGCGCTGGTCAACATTTCGTATGAATAGATACAGTAGCCAATGCAGAGGATGGAGACATGCTGGGTGACATTGGTGATGATATGAATCTGTTTCGCAAAATCGAGATGTAGAAAATTTTAGGGAGCCATATTTTTCTTGGACTTACCGCTGATGTCACTGATCGCCGGACCTATAGGTTGCAGGTCGGAGGCAAATCTGACGCTGAATATTTATCAGACTCAGTAGCATTCCCTGCATTGATAATGTGGCAATCGTGTCAGCGACATCAATCCGGGTTTGTAATGTTTACAGAGCCGCCGGGCAATGCGATTTAGTTACTACGCGCTGAGCACATACCTTCTGATGTGAAATACACAGAGATTTATAATGGTCACCGCAATGACCATTCGCATGAAGTCTTAATCGAATAACACTATTGTTACCTATCTTTATTCGATTTTTCTGACTCTTACTTCAGCTTGATAATCAGTAAGCATACCGACTACGACAATAATAATACCCATCGCAATATAAAAATTTCTTGCTGCCTCTTCGGTTGAAAAATTAAGGATAAAGGGTATGGCTATCAACAAGGGGCCAACCATACGCTCAATCCAGCCATGAATGGTAAATGGAATTAGCTTTACTACCCCAAAAGGAAAATCAGAAGCCAGGGTAACAATCAAATGTACTACAGCAAGACTATAGGCAAGTATTGCTGATAGTTGACCTAAACCTAAAAGTGTAGGAGCAAGTAAAAAAATAAAGACTGTCAAAAAATCAAAATAACCGTGTATACGCGGTGAGATTACTTTCATGTGAATGCTCCTATATTAATTTTTGGTCACTCCGATAGTCACCATGATCAATAAATTAATACAGCGCAATCACTGATGTCTGTTATCTACAAAACAAATTTACAAATATTTCGCACCAAGTTACCAAGGGTACTAAAATCCGCAAGAATCATGAAGAGCAGCATCATTGATACAAATCTGATCGCGCGTATAATCAAGCATTCCGCGATTTCTGAAGTCATTCAAAATCGTACTTACAACAGAGCGGCTTGCTCCCACTAAATCTGCCACTTCCTGCTGAGTTAAATGGATTTCCAAGGTATACCCATGAGTACATCTTATTCCAAACATCTCAGCTAATTCTAATAAGGTAGTTATAACGCGTATTTCAACGGGTTGAGTCAGAATAATCCTTAATTTGCGTTCTACTCTCTGCTTCCGGGAATACATATCTTCAATGACATACCAAGCCAGCTCTGCTTGATGAAACATCATCGCTTTAAAATCGCTATAGGCTATTCGATAATAATTAACTTCATCCAATGCTTGCGCGGTCTCATCTATTTCCTGATTGGCAGAATTATTCTGAAAACAACCAATAACATCCCCTCTTCTCAAAAGATCAATAGTAATTTCACTTCCCTGCTCCGTTAAATGAGAAAGCTTAACAATACCGTTTTTTATCCAAAATAAATTGGAACAATGATCACCTTGGCAGTAAAGAAAAGTTTTTTTCGGAACATTAATTTCCACAATCGAAGGATAATCTTTCTGTAATTGATCCATATCACGTTCAAAAAATTCGCTAATCAGCTTAGATTTAGCATCTTGCACTTTAGATTGCATTTTCAATTCCATTGACATCTAACTGTATTTAATTATGCAATAATTTAGCTGCTTAACGAGCCTAGAAATCAGCACAAAATAGAATGTGACAAGTCTGGGGATTATTCACGAGTGGCATCAAACACTGACGAGACAATCATCAATAAAAATTGCATGTTTTATATAAAAAGTAAAAAAGGATTCGCGTGATTCTAGTTCAAGTGGCGAGAACAGAACCACGCTATAAATCTCGTCTAGCATAGCTTAATTAAGAAATTGGTCTATTTTCCTCTTGTAATGTAATGCCTACCATGGCGATTTTATTTTCCAAAATCTTAATCCTTGATTCCAATTCCTGCACTAAAGCTTTTGCTTCTGATAACTCTGAAGTTTGAGTTTGGGAAATTTTCGCAGAAGCAGTAGTTTCCAAAAGAGCTAGACGCGATTGTAATTGTTCCTCGAGATTTTCTGTTTCAGGGCCAGCAAGGTGGGTGAATTCCACGCTGTCCTCATAAGGTTCTTGAGTTGTACCGGTTGCTTTAATAATTGCGCCCGCAATTAATCCGCCCACAATAGCCAAAAACATTGTAATAACTATACCGTTGAATTGAGCAATTGCTACATCAGGAACCACCAAGAACGCACTGAATCCGCCTAGCAATCCAGGCATTCCATGTAAATTATGTACCCCACACGTATCAACAATTTTGAATTTTGATTCTAATAAAGGTAATAAGAACACATAACCCAGCACTGAAACTGTGCCTGCCAAAAGCCCTATTCCAAATGCCCCAATAGGAGAAACAACATCACATACTGAACCGATAGCCACACCCCCAGCCAATGCTGCATTGGCCATATCAACCATAGAAGTTTTCCCATTATGTAACTTCGAACTTAGAAAATAAGTAGCTAAAGTAGCGCCTGATAGAGCAAGTAACGTGTTGGCTACAGTTTGTGGCATATTTTCTAAAGGAACAAGCGCAGTGGCGAAGCTTGGCCAAAATAGCCATAGCACCATCGATCCCAGCATAGCAAATCGATCAGATGTATGATCAGATTCAATTGGCTTACTACGTTGATATTCCGTAGTTAGAACTATGGACATACTCAATCCAAAATAAGCGCCAAATGCATGAATTACAATCGATCCAGCTGTGTCTTTAAATCCGGTTGTATAGCCTATAGCATCATCCAAAACCAACCATTCATTTAATAAATAGAGTGGAACAACCAAAAGCGCTAATAACGCATACTGAAAAACACGTAAACGCCCCAGCACCGCTCCCATGGCAATCAAGGCTGTTGCTACGGATAACTCAGCGAACAACAACGCATCAAGCGTATGAGGTTGCAATTGATGACCAGAAATTCCATTGGCGCGTAATAGAATATAAAGTGGAAGTCCTGTTGCAACTACCAGATAAGTACCGGTTACAGCCCCAAAACCATAACGGCGAACAAATACCATCAAAAAGCCAAAACCAACAAGCAACATTGCCAATATATGAATAATAAAATTATATTTTGCTACCACTCTCGCTTCACTCAAAACCTCGGTAGTTTCGGCATTCACCCAATTACTAAAGATTAGGAAAAACAAACCTATTGCTAGAAGCACAGTAAAATTAAAGCTTTTTTTCATGTGACACTTCCTTTTTCAATGATTTATTCGGATTAATTCTGTGAGAAATCTTGAATCAAGGGAATTTTCAATCCTTCATAAAATCCCCAATTGGAGTGTGAGCTTTAGTTACCACAAATACAATATGGTTTATTTATAATTGGGGAAAATTTCGAATTAAGATTTCTATTCGACCTAATGTATGAGCTTCATACAATCGCCTTTGCTCACTATTCGGTATTTGATTCAGCAGAATCATAATTTTTTAGGTTAAGTTATTAACAAAAAAACCCGAACGTGACAAATCTAATGAGTATTAGCGAACACTGACGAGTTCAATATTAATATAAACAGTTAGTTATAAAACCCGCTAATCTACAGATCCCGGGTTCGAGCCTTGGTCGGGGAGTACTTGGGGCAGATGGGAAGCATGGCAGGTGAGCGAGCATAAAAACAGCGAGCACAGCGACCATACCCGAATCTTGCACTTAGTGTGGTGTATGGCAATGGAAAAGCCGGTGCCGAGGTTATTGTCCGGCATGGATTTTTGTTAACGCTCACGACCCGCAAACAATAGCGGTAGCGTGAAGAAGGGCAAGATGGAGGAAGTAATTTATCCCATTTATTCGTAGAGTGTTTGTGAACTATAGTTCAATTTCTTCTACGAAAACAAAAAAAGTAACCGACGTAGTTTATATTCTCTCGGGGAACTGAAGTCGCAGCAGCACAGGAATGCAGTAACTTTTGCAGTAACATGAAAGATGATAATTTCAAAACATAGCATTCATAGGTGTTTTGCATGACTATTCAATGGACGCCGCCCACAAGTGGTCTAATCCAGACCACTCAAGACCAACTAAGACCTTAATAAAACAGGGTCTTAGTTCAAATCTTAGAAATCCCCCTTTAGTCTCGATAGGTCTCCAAAAAAAGCGACAGTGTACTTTGCGCGGGATAGTGTGCGAGTTTGGAAAGAACTAGTCCGGCGGCTCATGAAGAAGCATAATATCAAAGCGCGCGGAGAGCGTAAATTCATCGTAACCACCGGCAGC
>JAFEGA010000012.1 GCA_018240285.1 Pseudomonadota bacterium
GCTAAAAAATTAGGTTAGGAAGTATTAGAAGGAAAAGTATGGGGGTGGTTTGCCATACTCAACACATTAAGCAAGAGATCAATAAGAAGAGAGAATTTTGAGGGCTAGGAAAGAAGAGAATGGAAAACCAAAGGAGAGAGAGATGAAAGGCAAGCTATGGCCGAAGATAGTAGCGGCAATGTTAGGTGGTCTGCTGATAGGAGCGGCACACGCGAACATACCGAGCGTACCGAATGAATTATATGAAGCATTGAAGCTGGATCGCGAGAAAGTAACGCCGAAGGAACTGCACGAAGCGCTGGTTAAGCGCTACAAGGATCCTGCACAAGGATCGGGACGCGGCACACTGGCGCAATACTGGGAGCCGATACCGTACGGTATATATTTGGATCCCAATACATTTTACAAATCACCGACCACGAATAAAGAAGTTGCAAGCCGTAAAGAATGCGTGGAATGCCACACCGACGAATCACCGGTATGGGTACAAGCATGGAAGAGAAGCAGCCACGCGAACCTGGACAAAGTTCGCAATCTGAAACCGGGCGACCCTACTTTTTACAAGAAAGCTAAGCTGGAAGACATCGAAAAGAACTTACGCTCGATGGGCAGACTGGCCGAAGGCGAAAACCTGAAAGAAGTGGGCTGTATAGACTGCCACGTAGACATTGGCGCGAAGAAAAAAGCCGATCACACCAAAGACATCAGAATGCCGACAGCGGACGTTTGCGGCACCTGTCACCTGCAAGAATTTGCAGAACGTGAATCGGAACGCGACACGATGATCTGGCCGCACGACCAATGGCCGGATGGACGCCCATCGCACGCACTGGACTACAAAGCCAACGTAGAAACCACCGTATGGGCAGCGATGCCGCAACGCGAAGTAGCCGAAGGCTGCTCGATGTGCCACACCAACCAAAACAAATGTGACTCCTGCCACACCCGTCACGAATTCTCAGCAGCGGAATCCCGTAGACCGGAAGCTTGCGCAACCTGTCACAGCGGCGTAGACCACAACAACTGGGAAGCGTACTCCATGTCCAAACACGGCAAGATCGTTGGCATGCTGGGTAACCAATGGAACTGGGAAGCACCGTTAAAAGACGCCTATGCAGTAGGCGGACAAAGCGCGCCAACCTGTGCCGGCTGCCACATGGAATACGAAGGCGAATACAGCCACAACATGGTTAGAAAGATTCGCTGGGCGAACTACCCGTTTGTTCCTGGAATTGCAGAAAACATCAAGAGCGAATGGTCGGAAAAACGTCTGGACTCATGGGTTGTTACATGTACCCAATGCCACTCGGAACGTTTTGCCCGCTCCTATCTGGACCTGATGGACAAAGGCACACTGGAAGGACTGGCTAAATACCAAGAAGCCAATGCCATCGTACACCAACTGTACAAGGAAGGCCTGTTGACAGGACAAAAAACCAACCGTCCTGCACCGCCTGCACCGGAAAAAGAAGGCTATGCCTACTTTGCCCAACTGTTCTGGTCGAAAGGCAACAGCCCTGCAGCGATCGAACTGAAAGTGCTGGAAATGCATGAAAACGACCTGGCCAAAATGCACGTAGGCTTGGCGCACGTTAACCCGGGCGGCTGGACCTACACCGAAGGCTGGGGTCCGATCAACCGCGCCTACGTTGAAATTCAAGACGAAAACACCCGCATCCGCGAAATGGTAGCGTTGCAAGAACGTGTTAAAAATCTTGAAAGCAAGAAAACCAGTCTACTCGACTTAGACGGCACAGCAGAGAAAATCTCTCTGGGTGGTTTGGGTGGTGGCATGCTGCTAGCCGGAACACTGGCTCTGGCAGGCTGGCGCAAACGTAAGCAAAGCGAAGCTTGATAAGCGCTAATGCAGAAGATCGCACTGCCAAGGCAGTGCGATCGGGAGACAAGCTGCTCCCGTCATTAGGGATCCTCCTGGTGACGGGAGGTTTGCTTTTATTGGGCTGGTTTGCGTACTTATGGTTCAAACCGGTACCCGCCCCCTATCACTATCAACTGGTGGCGGAAGGCGACAGCCGGAAGTTCAGCAAAATGGACTTGGAAGGCTGGCCGGAACTCAAACTCAGTCAATACAAAGTACAAGCGGACGGTGTAACCAAACCCATTGCCGAATTCATGGTAGCGCGGCAAGAAGGTGGGGCGCCGGTACTGATCTACTGGAAGAACAGCACCAACGAAATACTGTACAACTTTGACCGCAAACCATCGGAACTCAGCGCACTGGCAGCCGTAATCAAAAGGCACGCGCCGAAAGACGCCCTGATACTATCCTGGTGGGACACCTCACGGCAACTCAAACTGCTCACCGGCAACGACACACTCTTTACCAGCCACCTGAACGAACCGCTGATGATACCGGTACCCTGGCTGGAACAAAGCGAAGCGATCCAAGCCTATGAAAACCAATTCTGGGAAAGCAAAGCCAGTCAGAAAGAGCGCGCGCAATTCAAACGCTTCAGCGAAGCTCTGACCGCTCCTGCGGAAGAAGGCGTCAAACAACTGCGGGAACTGGTAGGCTCAGACCGGGAAACCTACATCATCGTACACGTCACCGACCTATACAAACTCGGACTCATGCACCCGGACAAAATCGGCGTAGCCTTCCAGAACTTCCCGATGACCGGCAACATGCATGGCATGATCAACCAGATGAAAGTGCAACTGAAGGAAAACGACTTCAATACCTACACCCTGCAATCGGTAGCGGATGAAGAAATCAGAGTATTCTTCCTGAGCGATGAAAAGAGCAGCCAAACCCTGCTAGCCCGGATGCTACCGTTTGTCGACAAAAAAGCCCCGACGGAACTGGAGGTTGCGCAACTGATCTATCAACAAGGCGGCTACTGGGTTTACAAACTACCGTAAACGGCAACGCCAGCAAAATAGCCATTTACACAATGCGGCGATAGCGTACAATACGAAGCCATCAAAACTTGAATTAAAAAAAGCATAAAGGAGGAAGGATGAAACACCCAATAACCTATATACTGGCTGTACTTACAACGGCCGCATTTTTTTCAGGCGCGGCACTGGCGGACACCTTTGAAGGCCGTGCGAAATGCAGTTCCTGTCACAAATCACAAGCCAAATCATGGAAAGACACCGCGCATGCTAAAGCGATGGAATCGTTAAAACCGGGCGCGCGTAAAGAAGCCAAAGTTAAAGCCAAACTAGATCCGGAAAAAGACTACACCCAAGACAAAGACTGTGTAGGTTGTCACGTCGATGGATTCGGCAAGAAAGGCGGTTATAGCATAGACGCACCGAAAAAACCATTAGCGGCAGTTGGCTGCGAATCCTGCCACGGTCCTGGCAAGAACTACCGTGGTGATCACCGCAAAGCGGGGCAAGCATTTGAAAGCAAAGGCACCACCACACAACGCAAAGTGGTTGCAGACAAAGGTCAAGACTTTCACTTTGAAGAAGCCTGTGCAGCTTGCCACTTGAACTACGAAGGTTCACCATGGAAAGGCGCGAAAGCCCCTTACACCCCATTCACACCGGCAGTTGATGCGAAATACACCTTTGACTTTGACAAAATGGTCAAAGACGTCAAAGCGATGCACGAACACTACAAACTGGACGGCACATTCGTAGGCGAACCGAAATTCAAGTACCATGACGAATTCCAGGCCAGCGCCAAAGAAAAGACAGCGGACAAAAAAGATAAAGGAAAAGAGTAATGACCGGGATACAAAAAGGAGCGATAGGCACGCTGCTGACAGGCGGACTGCTGGGAATCGTACTGGTAGCGGTAGTATTTGGTGGAGAAGCGGCGCTATCGACCGAAGAATTCTGCACCAGCTGTCACTCGATGACCTATACGCAAAAGGAACTGAAGCAATCGACGCACTACGGCGCGTTGGGGGTAAATCCTGGCTGTAAAGACTGCCACATACCGCAAGGGTTCAAGAACTTCCACTTAGCGGTGTATACCCATGCGGTGGATGGCGCGAGAGAACTGTACCTGGAACTGGTCAATGACTACTCGACACTGGAGAAGTTTAACGAACGCCGTTTGATCATGGCACACGATGCGCGGATGAACCTGAAGAAATGGGACAGCATCACCTGCCGCGACTGCCATAAGAACCCGAATCCGCCGGGAGCGGACGCACAGGAAGCGCACAAGAAGTTGAAGACGGAAGGTGCGACGTGCATAGACTGTCATCAGAATCTGGTGCATGAAGAAGTACCGAAGACCGACCTGAATGCGAGCTTGAAGGCTGGCAAGATGGTGTTGGTGAAGGAAGAGGATGAAGGCGGAGCAGGAGAAGACGAGGAAGAGGATGAGGACGAAGGCGGAGGAGCGAGCAGTAGTGCTGGCGCAACCGGAAGTTCGGAGGCCTCGACCGATGACGATGAGGATGATGAGGAGTAATTACTTAACTCTTCATTGAAGTAAAATATATCGAGGCATTTGCAGATTACATGCAGCTAAAAATAAGAGCAAATGCCTTGAAGTTTTTGAAAGTTTTGTGTGAGCCCGCCTATGGCGGGCTTTTTATTCCGGTTAGATTTCGAAAATATGTTGGACCATTTTCCAAAGCTGAATGCTGATTATCCGCATAGAACAAGAGATTATTTTATTGCAGGTTTTACTTTTTTTTGTGTTGCGGTCAGCTTAGTCATTGATGGCAGCGCAGCTCGAGAAATGCAGGATGTGTTAGGTATAATCGCCTGGATTTTTTTGTTTGCCTTATTGATCGGCGAGAATAGGGAAGTCAGGATGCAGGTTGTGGTTGCAGTAGCATTTGCGACAGCGGGGGAACATTTCGCATCGATTTATATGGAAGGCTATACCTATCGTTTTGGCAATGTCCCGCATTATGTGCCGCCGGGGCATGGTATGGTTTACTTGACTGCGGTTGCATTGTCGCGCTCAAGGTTTTTTCTGATGAATGCTAGGAAGCTAGCAGCTTTTGTGATTATTGCGGGCGGTCTATGGTCACTGTGGGGGATCAGTGGCATACCTGAGCAAGGAGATCAAGTCGGCGCGTTTTTGTTTTGTATTTTTGTCATTTGCTTATTTAAGGGGCGATCACCAATGGTTTACCTAGGCGCCTTTTTTATTTGCACTTGGCTGGAGATAATAGGTACTGCAGCAGGCACATGGAAGTGGGCATCAATAGAACCGGTTTTCAACTGGACACAAGGAAATCCCCCAAGCGGTGTTGCTGCCTGGTACTGTTTGGTTGATGCAGTAGCCATTGGCTTTTCTCCTAAGATTCTTAGTGGTTTGCAAAAAATGAATAGTTGGTATAAAACAGTGCTAATTAAATAAAAAAAGTTTTTTGTGGTTAAATTTGCAGCATTAAGAACTGAATTAATTCAATATAATTATCTGAAAAGTTGGAAGGGACTGCTGTGACTGTTGTTCGTTTACCCGATGGGTCTGAGCGCATTTTTGATTATCCTGTAACTGTATTGGACGTGGCTTCAGCAATTGGGCCAGGTCTGGCTCGTGCGGCAATTGCCGGAAAAATGAATGGAAAACTGGTCGATGTATCCAGCCCGATCAGCAGCGATAGCGATCTTGCCATCATTACAGAGAAAGATGCTGAAGGGTTGGAAATCATTCGTCACTCATGTGCGCACTTGCTTGCTCATGCAGTCAAAGAATTATTCCCTGATGCGCAAGTTACTATCGGGCCGGTGATTGCAGATGGATTTTATTACGATTTCTCTTATAAGCGAGCATTTACACCAGAAGATTTGCAAGCCATAGAAAAGCGTATGCTGGAAATTAGCAAGCGTGATTTAAAAATAGAGCGGAAAATCTTGGAACGTACGGACGCGATCAATTTTTTTAAAGAGCAAGGTGAGCACTATAAAGCTCAAATCATTGAATCTATCCCAGGTAATGAAGACTTATCGCTATATTCACAGGGTAATTTCACCGATCTGTGCCGAGGCCCGCATGTTCCTGTAACTTCCAAAATAAAAGCTTTTAAGCTGATGAAAGTTGCAGGAGCGTATTGGCGGGGTGATTCCAATAATGAAATGTTGCAGCGCATTTATGGCACGGCATGGACCAATAAGGATGATCTGAAAGATTATCTGCATCGCCTGGAGGAAGCGGAGAGAAGAGATCATCGTAAAATTGGCAAGCAGCTTGATCTGTTTCATACACAAGACGAAGCGCCGGGCATGGTATTCTGGCATCCGAAGGGGTGGTTGTTGTGGCAACAGATTGAGCAGTATATGAGAAATCTACTCAGTCAGAACGGTTACCTGGAAATTCGCACGCCGCAAGTCTTGGATAAGGATTTATGGATACGTTCGGGGCATTGGGAAAACTTTCGTGAGAATATGTTTACCACGCATGCGGATGAGCGCGATTTTGCTATCAAGCCGATGAATTGTCCCGGCCATGTTCAAATATTCAATCAAGGTTTGCGGAGTTATCGGGAGCTTCCGATACGTTTTGCTGAGTTTGGTTCTTGCCATCGCAATGAAGCATCAGGCGCACTGCACGGTATTATGCGGGTTCGTTCATTTACACAAGACGATGCGCATATATTTTGTACTGAAGATCAGATTCAAGATGAGGTAGTAAGATTTATTGATCTGCTGAAAGTGGTTTACGCTGATTTTGGTTTCAGGGGGTTGATGGTTAAGTTGTCAACCCGGCCGCAAAAACGTGTGGGTTCAGAAGCGCAATGGGATAAAGCTGAAGGTGCGCTGAAAGCAGCATTGAGCGAAGCTAAGCTGGAATGGGAATTGCAACCAGGTGAAGGTGCTTTTTACGGCCCTAAAATAGAGTTTTCGTTGAAAGATTGCATTGGGCGAGTCTGGCAATGCGGGACATTGCAATTGGATTTTTCTATGCCGGATCGCCTGGGTGCGGAATATGTCGCAGAAGATAATTCGCGGAAAATACCGGTGATGCTGCATAGAGCAATTCTGGGTTCGATGGAAAGATTCATCGGCATATTGTTGGAAAATTATGCGGGTGCATTGCCGCTGTGGTTATCACCTGAGCAAGTTGTCATACTTAATATTTCCCGTACACAAGCCGATTATGCGCAGCAGGTTGCCGCACGATTGAAACAGCATGGTATTAGAGTTGCCTTGGACTTGAGAAATGAGAAGATAACCTATAAAATCCGCGAGCATAGCTTGCAGAAGCTTCCCTATCAGATTGTCATTGGGGATGAAGAGGTGCGAACAAATACAGTAGCCGTGCGCAATCGTGCGGGTGACAACCTGGGTCAAATGACTTTAGAAGCGTTACTAACTCGGCTTAATGGGGATCTTTCTGCAAAGATATAAATTTTTATAAACAATTCTTGGAGAATTTACCATAGCTCAGGAAAAATCAGTGCGCATCAATCAAGAGATTGATGTGGCGGAAGTGCGCTTGATTGGTGTGAATGGAGAGCAAGTCGGTGTTGTTTCACTTGCTGAGGCAAATACGCTAGCAGAAGAAGCGGGGGTTGATCTGGTTGAGATCGCGCCAACAGCGCAGCCGCCGGTATGCCGCTTGATGGATTATGGTAAGTTTCGCTATCAGGAAAGTAAAAAGAAACACGATGCGAAATTAAAGCAGAAACAAGTTCAAATTAAAGAAATTAAATTCAGACCGAATACGGATGAAGGGGACTATAACATCAAGCTGAAAAGTTTGATTAATTTCTTGAATGAAGGGGATAAGGTAAAAGTGACATTACGATTCCGCGGACGTGAAATGGCGCACCAGGAATTCGGCATGCGATTACTGGAGCGAGTAAAGGGTGATCTGGAAGCTCTCGCGGTAGTGGAACAATTTCCTAAGATGGAGGGTCGGCAAATGGTAATGGTATTGTCGCCTAAAAGAAAAGATTCCAAAACTGATAAACCGAAATCAGCAACAGAAAGTTCATCAGCGGTTTCGCAATGAAATAGATTTAAAAAATAAGTGATTGCCGGGTTAGGAAAGTTTTTCAATAATGAAAACACCTGGTTTCATGTTAAAGAGGAGCATTTATGCCCAAGATGAAAACTAAAAGTGGCGCTGCAAAGCGTTTCAAGGTTAGAGCAAGTGGGAGTGTCAAACGCTCGCAGGCTTTCAAACGTCATATATTGACCAAGAAAACGACTAAAAATAAGCGTCAATTAAGAGGTACTACTGCTGTGCATGCCACGAATAGCGCATCGATTCGCGCTATGATGCCATATGCATAAAAGGAAACAATCATGCCAAGAGTAAAACGTGGTGTCACCGCTCATGCGCGGCACAAGAAAATATTGAATTTAGCAAAAGGCTATCGCGGACGCCGCAAGAATGTATACCGTATAGCCAAACAAGCTGTTATGAAGGCCGGTCAGTACGCATACCGGGATCGCCGGCAGCGTAAAAGACAATTCCGTGCTTTATGGATTGCACGTATCAACGCGGCTGCGCGTGAATATGGCCTGTCGTACAGTGTATTTATGAATGGCCTGAAGAAGGCGAGCATCGCTGTCGATAGAAAAGTTCTGGCTGATTTGGCTGTATTCGATAAAAGCGCTTTTGAGAAAATTGCAGCACAAGCTAAAGCGAGTCTGGCAACCTAATTAGACGCAAGCAAATCGATATTGGGAGGTCGGGTTAAACCTGAACCTCCCTTTTTGTTGTGAACAAAATGATAATAAGCTGTGCTGCTGATTAAATCTGGATATTTTTGTTGACATGAAAAACCTGGAAGAAATTATTACTGAAGCCGTTTCCCTGATGGATAGCATTGAGGATCCGGTAGAATTGGAAAATGTCAAAGCGCGCTATCTGGGCAAAAGCGGTGTGCTGACTGAATTACTCAAGGGTTTAGGCAAATTGCCTGCCGAAGAACGTCCTGCGATGGGCAGTCAAATTAATGAAGCCAAGAACCGGCTGGAAACGACGCTTAAATCAAGACGCAACGCCATTCAAGAAAAAGAGCTGGAAGCAAAATTAACCGAAGAAGCGCTGGATATTACCTTGCCGGGTCGAGGCTCCAGCGTTGGCGGTTTACATCCTGTGACGCTAACGTTGCAAAGGATCGAGACATTATTTCATTCGATCGGGTTTGATGTGGTTTCGGGGCCGGAAATAGAAACCGATTTTTATAATTTTACAGCGTTGAATATCCCGGAAAATCATCCTGCCCGGGCAATGCATGACACATTCTATGTCGATAATGGCAACTTGCTGCGCACGCATACCTCGCCGGTACAGATTCATTACATGCAAAACAATAAACCGCCGGTAAAAGTGATTGCTCCCGGACGTGTTTACCGTTGCGACTCGGATGTGACACACACCCCCATGTTTCATCAAGTGGAAGGATTATGGATTGATGAAAATGCCAGTTTTTCGGCGCTAAAGGGTGTTTTGGCAAATTTCATGGCGCAATTTTTTGAACGAGATGATTTACCGGTGCGATTCCGTCCGTCCTTTTTCCCGTTTACCGAGCCTTCCGCGGAGATGGATATCGGTTGCGTCATGTGCGATGGAAAAGGGTGCCGGGTTTGTAGCCACACGGGTTGGCTAGAGGTGCTCGGATGCGGAATGGTGCATCCCAATGTACTGAAACATGTCGCGATTGATAGCGAACGCTATATCGGATTTGCTTTCGGCATGGGAGTCGAGCGGCTGACAATGCTCAGATACGGTGTGAATGATCTGCGGCTGTTTTTTGAGAATGATTTGCGTTTTCTCAAACAATTCAATTAAATTAAATCCATTTACTTACTGACGTTCGTAACAGAATCTCATGAAATTTTCAGAAAACTGGCTGCGTAGTTTTGTTAATCCGCCGCTCTCCAGCGATGAGCTTGCGCACGTATTGACCATGGCGGGAATCGAAGTGGAGAGCATAGAACCGGTGGCGGCGGTGTTTAATAAAGTCGTCGTGGCTGAAGTGCTGACAGTCGAAAAACATCCGGAAGCAGACCGGCTGAAGGTTTGCAGCGTAAATACCGGAGCAGAGACTTTGCAGATTGTGTGCGGTGCACCGAATGTCAGCGCGGGTGTGAAGGTTCCGTGTGCATTGATTGGCGCAACTTTACCGGGTTTTGCCATTAAAAAAACCAAATTGCGGGGGATAGATTCTTCTGGAATGTTATGCTCGGCTAAGGAGTTGGGCATCAGCGATGCGGCTGATGGCTTGTTGCTGCTTTCCGCTGATGCGCCGGTAGGTACAGATTTCCGCGGTTATTATGGACTTGACGATCATGTTTTTACGTTAAAACTCACGCCAAATAGAGCGGATTGTCTCGGGGTGTTGGGCGTCGCGCGCGAGGTTGCAGCCATCACATCCGCTGAGCTGATTTTGCTGGAGAAAAAATCCATTTCTGAGGAAATTGGCGATACACAAGCTGTACAGGTGATGGCATCTGAAGCATGCCCGCTGTACTGCGGCCGGATTATGCGCGACGTCAATCTCGATGCACCAACACCACTATGGCTGACGCAGCGGCTGGAACGTAGCGGGCTGCGTTCGATTAATCCGATTGTCGATATCACCAATTATGTGCTGCTGGAAACCGGGCAGCCGATGCATGCGTTTAATCTTGCCAAAATCGATGGCGCTATCCAAGTCCGGTATGCGAATCGGGATGAGCAAATGCAATTGTTGAACGGCAATCAAATTGACCTTGATCCCGGAATGTTGTTAATCGCGGATGAACAGAAACCGCTTGCGCTGGCCGGCATCATGGGAGGATTGGATAGCGGCGTGACCCAAGGCACGACAGATATATTTCTGGAAAGTGCGTTTTTCAGTCCGGAGGCGATCAGCGGTAAATCGTTTCAACTAGGATTCAATTCGGATTCCGCCTACCGGTTTGAACGCGGAGTGGATTTTGCCGCCACGAGAGATGCACTGGAACGTGCTACTTACCTGATACAAACAATTTGTGGCGGTAAGGCGGGGCCGGTGACAGAGATCAAGCATGGGTTGCCGCAGCGAGTGCCTGTCAAAGTGCGCGTGCAACGGATAATACGGGTATTAGGGATTGATATCAGTAAGCAGCAAATCAGCGATTACTTTAGGCGTTTGCAGTTTGAATTTTCGACGGGAGAAGATGCCTTCACTGTCACGCCGCCAAGTTATCGTTTTGATCTGGCAATTGAAGAGGATTTTATCGAGGAGCTGGCGCGGATTCATGGTTACGACCGGATTCCGGTTCATTATCCGAGCGGCGGGATGGCGATGCTGTCAGCGCCGGAATCGAAATACACTACGATGGATGTTAAGCGATCCTTAACTGCGCGCGATTATCAGGAAGTGATTAACTACGCTTTTGTAGATTCCAGCTGGGAGCTTGATTTGGTCAATAACAACCGCCCCATCGCATTACAGAACCCGATTGCAAGCCAGATGAACGTCATGCGCAGTACCTTGATTGGTGGTTTGATTGCCAATTTGCAATTTAACTTGAACCGCAAGAAAACTAGAGTACGCTTGTTTGAAATGGGATGCTGTTTTGTAAGAGATGACGAGAGCGATTGCAAGCAAATAGAAAAACTTGCAGGATTGAGCTATGGCGATATTGCACCGGAACAGTGGGGTGTACCGGTGAGAAACGTTGATTTTTATGATGTCAAAGCCGATGTGGAGGTTTTGTGTAAAAGCAAAGCGATTCACTTCAGAAAATTCTCCCATCCGGCATTGCACCCAGGAAAGTCGGCGCAAATAGTGATCGAAGATAGACCGATTGGATGGTTGGGTGAATTGCACCCGCGCTGGCAGAAGAAATATGGGTTACAGAAGAATACCGTGCTGTTTGAGATAGAACTAGACAGTTTGATACCTAAGTCTCTACCGGCATTTAAGGAAATTTCTAAATTTCCACCGGTGCGGCGCGATATTGCAATTATTGTCGATAATGATATCAGTGTGCATTCTTTGCTGGATGCTCTTTACGCGGGAAAATCAGCGATCGTGTCGGACATTTCATTATTTGATATCTATCGCGGCAAAGGAATGGATAACAGTAAAAAAAGTCTTGCATTCCGAGTGTTGTTACAAGATACTGAGAAAACATTGACCGATGAAGAAGCTGATTCTGCGGTGGTAAGCTTAGTAGAAATCCTGAGGAACAAATTTTCCGCTACGTTGCGTAATTGATTGATGCATAGCTTTTATCTATGCATCCGCCGGTTTTATTTTTTGATTATTCGAATTGATTCTGCAAAGACTGAATGTATGAGATAAGTTATTAATCTCTTTTTTTAAAGTAAAAGTGTTACTGCTTAGATGATTCCAATAAAGATGAATTGATAGCTATAAAATTAATAACTAACGGAGTGAAGTATGGCATTAACAAAAGCTGAATTAGCTGATTTATTGTTTGAGAATGTAGGGCTTAATAAGCGTGAAGCCAAGGATATGGTTGAGTCTTTTTATGAAGAGGTTCGTACGGCTTTGCAAAATGGTGAGGGAGTAAAACTTTCAGGATTCGGTAATTTTCAATTGCGTGCAAAACCCCAGCGTCCAGGAAGAAATCCGAAAACAGGTGAAGAAATTCCGATTACTGCCCGTCGTGTCGTGACATTTCATGCTAGCCAGAAGTTAAAAGCTTTGGTGGAGAAAAACTATCATGGAAAACAGAAAGGTAAATAGCACATCGTTGCCAATTCCCGCTAAACGATATTTTACCATTGGAGAAGTGGGGGTGCTTTGCGGTGTCAAACCGCATGTATTACGCTATTGGGAACAGGAATTCACTCAACTGAAACCCGTGAAGCGGCGCGGCAATCGCCGTTATTATCAGCATCAAGAAGTACTGTTGATACGGCGTATCAAAGAATTGCTTTATGACGAGGGCTTTACGATCAACGGTGCACGCAATCAGCTGGAGCAAGTTGAGGAGAGCGGACGGATTCCAACGGAAGAAATTGCCGCCAATGCGCAATTTTCTGTGACGGATTTACGCTACGTCCGGCGTGAAATTAAAAGTATTGTGTCGCAACTACTTTCGTGAGCGGTAATTTCTCAGTAATAGTTTCTGAAGGTTGGATGTGTTGTTTGCTATAATGCCTCGCTCGGGGCGTAGCGCAGCCTGGTAGCGTACTTGCATGGGGTGCAAGTGGTCGGAGGTTCAAATCCTCTCGCCCCGACCAAATGTAGGTGCTTTTTATGATTTGCCATACCGGGCATGAGAATCAAATATGCTCGTTTAATTATCCAGTTGCAATCTTAAATATTACGATGCGCATATTACTTAGTAATGACGACGGTTATTTTGCACCTGGTTTGATCTGTCTCGCAGAATTGCTCTCGGAATTTGCTGAGATCACCGTTGTTGCGCCGGAAAGAGATCGCAGCGGATCGAGTAACTCGTTGACATTGGATCGTCCGCTCAGTCTGCGTAAATCCCATAACGGTTTTTATTATGTCAATGGCACGCCTACGGATTGTGTGCATTTAGCGGTAACTGGCATGCTTGATGTAATGCCGGATATGATCATTTCAGGTATCAATCATGGTGCCAATATGGGCGACGATACGATTTATTCCGGTACTGTCGCCGCCGCGACCGAAGGCTTTTTACTCGGAATCCCATCGCTGGCCGTTTCCCTTGTGAGTGCATCCAACGGCAATTATCCGACTGCCGCACGGGTGACTGCCGATATGATTAAGCGCTTCCAGAAAAATGAAATAAAAGCCCCAGTATTGCTCAATATCAATGTACCGGATATCGAATATCAGCAATTGCAGGGAATTGAAGTTACCCGTTTGGGACGGCGTCATAAAGCTGAACCCGTGATCAAATTGCAAAATCCTCGTGGCGAGATGCAGTATTGGGTAGGTGCTGCCGGTCCGGCGCAAGATGCGGGAGCCGGTACGGATTTTTATGCCGTGCAGCATCATCGCGTTTCGGTCACGCCGTTACAAATCGACCTCACGCATTTTGATCAAATGGATCAGATAACAAGATGGCTAAATAATTAGGTACTTGTTATGCTACTGGGGTGATATAACAATAAATAAGGGTACTGGCAGGTGAACGTACGTCATTCTGGAATTGGCATGACTTCTCAGCGCACACGCATGCGCATGATTGAACGTTTGCGTGCGCAGGGAATTGCCGATGAAGTGGTTTTGTCGGTGATGGGAGCCATTCCGCGTCATATTTTTGTCGAAGAAGCGCTGGCAAGCAGGGCTTATGAAGATGTTGCGTTGCCTATAAATTATGGGCAGACGATATCCAGTCCCTGGATTGTCGCGCGGATGACCGAGTTGTTACGTGCCAATTCCGATTTAAGCAAAGTATTGGAAATAGGTACCGGTTGCGGCTATCAGACAGCAGTACTGGCGCAGATCGCACAAAAAGTTTATTCAATAGAGCGTATCGGACCGCTGTTGACGCGCACTCGTATCCGGTTGCAAGAGCTGCAGATCCGGAATATCTATCTAAAACATGCGGATGGTTTGCTTGGCCTTGCAGAAGCGGGGCCGTTTGATGGTATTATCATGGCAGCCGTAACCACGCATGTTCCCGCCGCATTATTGGAGCAATTAGCCGTTGGCGGCAGGATGGTTTTTCCCAAGGGAACTCAGAAACAGCATCTGTGCATCATTGAGCGGAATTCGCAAGGCTATACCGAAACGGTATTGGAAGAAGTGAATTTTGTACCTTTACTGGCAGGTGTCATCAAAAAATAGCGGTACGAGGTATAGAATGATAGTGAACGCAACGATCAAACTGATCAACACTCTTGATATCCGCAAGTCTATGGTTACGATATTTTCTTCACCGAAACAATCCAAATCGCTGGTTAATGGTTTTTATGGACTGTTTGCCGCCAGCCTTCTCTTGAATGGATGTAGCACCACCCAACCGCCTGTGCCCGTAGTCGACCGGGCGAAAGCCGATGCGGTGCAGCCTGCAAAACCCGTTGAATCGAGCACTGCCGATAATCAGGTTTATGTTGTACAAAAAGGGGATACGTTATTCGGAATTGCGCTGGCTCACGGTGTGGATTTCAAGAAACTGATGGAATGGAATGATATTACGGATCCTAAATCACTCAAGCCGGGCCAGAAAATCAATGTGTCGATGCCGGCAAAAAGTGCGCAACCCACATTATTTGCATTACCTCAACAACCGGAAACGGTGACGCTTGAACCGGGTCAGAGTCCTGTCATTCCGGTTGTTCCGGCTCCTCAAGAAAGCAGCCCAGCGGTGCCAAGTGGAAAGGTAAAAACCAGCCCAAAAGCGCTCAAGCTGCCTTACTCGGAACAAAATGTAGCGCGCTTACAATACCCGGCCAACACGCCTGCGCCTGCAATACCGCCTTCACCGCCTGCAGCAGCGGAAAAAAACAGCAAAATAGAAGTTGCGCCTCAGCCTGAAGCGGCGGCATCCGATAAGGCGGCTAATACCGTTGCCGATTGGATTTGGCCGACGACAGGGAAGCTGATGTCATCTTTTTCCAAAAATTCCAAAGGGGTGAAAATATCAGGTCAAGCGGGTCAGCCGATTCTGGCTTCCGCCGCAGGTGAAGTGGTTTATAGCGGGCATGGCTTGCGCGGCTATGGAAATCTGATCATCATCAAGCACGACAACACATTTCTCAGCGCCTATGCGCATAACAGCAAATTGTTGGTAAAAGAGGGTGAGGCGGTGGTGAAAGGGCAGAAAATTGCAGAAATGGGTAACACCGATACCGATACGATTCAACTGCATTTCGAAATCCGCAAAAACGGCAAGCCGGTTGATCCGTTACAGTATTTACCTAATCAATCATAACGAGCAACAAAAAAACAATCGATATGGAAATAAAAAACGGGGTAGCCCTGATGTTACCCCGTTTTTTATTTCCGGCTGTTTTTATTCAGCTGCGGAATGTTTCATATGCTTCAGGGCTTCGGCGGTATGTTTGGTTGCTTCTTCCGCGTGATTTTGCTTGGCATGTGCGATTGCTTCTTCCAAGTGTTTGATGGATTCCGTCATGTGCTGATGCGCTTCGGCAAATTCTTTTTCGGCGGCTTTGGCGTGTGTGAGGCTTTCTTGCGCATGATCCAGCAATGCCTTGCTATGACCCGCTTTGCCGTGAATCTGTGCATCTTCGGCGTGTTTTATAGCTTCCGTCGCATGCTGATGCGCATCGGCTGCAACCGCTTGCGCACTGAAATAAAACAATGTGCTGATGACAGTAATAGCGAATGTTGGTTTGAATTTCATGATATTCCCTCCATACTGGTTAAGAAAAAGTTAACGACAATCAATAGCGATCAATTTGCCAAAACTGCTTTTCTAGCGATTGGCCCAGTTGCTGAGGATGGTATGATCGACCCATCCTTTTTCAAGCGCCGGTCCCGCAATTTGGGTGAACGGCTGAGATGGTTCACCCAAATCCGATAAAACAGCGACTGCACCGCTGAAATCTTGCGAGCGGGTATAACCGCTGACCGTAATGAGCGTGGGAAGATTTGCGGCCAATGCCGATTTCAAACCGTTTTCCGAATCTTCCACGGCGATGCATTGTGACGCGGTTAGTTTGAGTTGATCAAGCACCCAGTGGTAAATATCCGGCGCCGGTTTTTTTAGCGGCACGATATCGCCGGCACCGATGACGTCGAACCAGCCGATCGCTTCTTCGCCCAATGTCGATCTAAGCAGCGCGGTGACATTTTCCATCGTCGTCGTGGTTGCGATCGCAAGCTTTATTTTTTCCCGGCGCAGTTCATGAATCAACCGGGCGACACCGGGACGCAGCGGGATGCTTCCGGCTTCCATCAAGGATTCGAAGTGCTTGGTTTTGGTTTTGTGCAAACCGGCGATCCACTCTTTGAGATCAGTTCTATTGAGTTCCGCAGGTCTGTACTTTTCCAGATAGAAACGGATCCGTTCTTTTCCCCCGGTAATTTGCAACAGCTCACCGTAAAGATCGATATCCCAATCCCAGTCGAGATCGAATTGTTTGAATGCGGCATTAAAAGCCAGGCGATGGCCGTCTTGTTCCGTATCAGCCAGCGTGCCGTCGACATCGAACAGTACAGCTTGTAATTTATTATTTGTATTCATTGTATTGATTAAAGTAAGGTTGAGTAAGAGTTGATTCAATGATAGCTCGCGCGTTGCAAGCGATCGGTAATGGCTAACCAGTCAAGGTGATCGGGCGGCGTTTCAACGAGCAGATAATCGAAACCCGATTGATCGGCTTGGCGTAATGTGGCATACAGCTGCTGACCGTAAGTGGCAGGATCGGACGGCATGGCGGATTGCTCAATCAATCGGTTCAATGCTGGCCGTAGATGGTCACTATCCGACCACGTGATGACCAGGACGCGCAAGCCTTGTTCAGCTAAGGCTGATGCATACCGCCAAAGCTCCGCCGTTGGATATAGCCGCAACGGCGTTACCGGTGCATAGTGCGCGGGTAACGTTCCGGAAGCGCGTATCGTCTGCGGGCGATGGTGCGCCAATAGCACCGGACTCTGCAAAACGGCTTCGATCGCGGCGGGTGAAATTCCTCCCGGCCGCAATATTTGAGGTATTTCATCGTGAAAGCTGATGATGGTGCTTTCCAGACCGACCTGGCACATGCCGCCATCCAGAATCATATCGACTTCCATACCCAATTCTTGCCGCACATGCGCGGCCACGGTCGGGCTGATACGTCCAAAACGGTTAGCTGATGGCGCCGCCAGTGCTTTTTCCTCACCCAATGCACGCAGTAAAGCCAACGCAATGGGATGCGCCGGCATGCGCAACCCGACGGTATCTTGACCGCCGGTGACGCAATCGGGAATGTGAGCGCTGCGCGGCAGAATCAGTGTCAGCGGTCCGGGCCAAAAGTGTTGGGCCAATTTCCAGGCGGATTCCGGAATCGCTTGCGCCCAATGATGCAGACCGGAAATGGCGCCGATATGCACGATCAGCGGATGATCAACAGGGCGCTGTTTGATCCGGTAAATTTTTTGGATAGCGGAAGGGTTGGCCGCATCGGCGCCTAGACCGTAGACGGTTTCGGTAGGAAACGCGACAGTACCACCCGAGCGTAATATCTGCGCGGCGGCGGCAATTTGTTCCTGCTGCTCAGGTGTCAATCCGGTTTGCTGATGTGCTGCCGATATTTTGTTCATTATTCCAATCAACGAGGTATTTCCGTCAAGTTATGCCAGTCTTACGATGTACTGTCGTGCCAGTCATAGCCGAGTGCGCCTTGCATCAAGCGCACGATATAAAAGCTTAACCAATTCACCAGATGATTGCGCCATGAAAAAATCCTTCTATTGTCCGGCGTAACCGGGATTGATTCCTGGGCGATCGCGGTCTTTAGGCTGAGTCTTAACGCTGCGGCAAATGACGGGTCTTTGACCAGAACATTGGCTTCGCGCGCCAGCAACAGGCTGAAAGGATCGATATTCGAGGAGCCCACCGTGGCCCAATATTGATCGATGACGGCGACTTTGGCGTGCAGATAACTGCGATTATATTCGTAAATTTTTATGCCCGCTGCTAGCAGATTCTCGTATAGCGCTTGCGTGGCATGGTACTGCAAGCGGTATTCGATTTTGCCTTGCAGCAAAAGTTCGACTTGCACGCCGCGCCGGGCAGCATTTTTCAACGCATTGCTGAACTTTCTTCCTGGCAGGAAATAGGCATTGGCGATGATAATCTCGCTGCGTGCTTGGTTGATGGCATCCAGATAAGCATGCTCGATGTCATGCCGGTGACGCCAATTATCCCGTATCACTAACGCAGCGCTTTGATCTCCGCATGGCTTGACTGAAGGTTTTATCGCGGAAGGATGAACCCAGCGCTTTTTGAAATGAGCCCATGCGACAACCATCCACAGATGTTTGGCCGCTTGATGGATTTGAACCAGTAACGGGCCTTGGATCGCAACGGCATAATCAAAGCGGGGGATTAGATTTTCCGGATTGTGCTGGTCGTCGATGATATTGATTCCGCCGATAAAGGCGGTTTGCGCATCGATCACGGCTAATTTTCTGTGCATGCGGCGCAGCCGGTAGCGCCGCGGTTTTGAGAAAAAGAATTCTGGGCGGAATATCAGTACCTTGATACCGGCTTGAAGCATGCGCTGTATTTCTTCCCGGGGAAGATCCTGAGAGCCGAAACCATCGAGCAGCAGGTATACCGATACACCCCGTTGCGCCGCGCGTATCAGCGCTTCCGCAATTTTTCTGCCGATTACATCGTATTCGAAAATATATGTTTCCAGGTGAACTTCAACTTGGGCTTTGTTGATTGCAGTTTCCAGTTCCGGGAAATATTCCGCGCCATTTTGCAACAGAGTGATTCGATTGTTTGCGGCAAAATGGAAATTTCTCATGCGGCGGATTTTCAGGCATAAATTTGGTGCTACGCGACTACGAGATTTTCAGCATTCTATCCAACGCAATCCTCGCCAGCTTGGCTTCATGCTCGGGGACTTTGATCTGATTCACCACATTGCCGCTGACCAGATTTTCCAGCGCCCAGGCCAGATGCTGCGGATCGATCCGCGCCATGGTCGAGCACATGCATACCATCGGCGACATAAATTGCACGATTTTATCTTGCGCTTTGAATTCTTCCGCGATGCGGCTGACCAAGTTCAATTCGGTGCCGACCAGCCAGCGCGTGCCGCTTTTTGCCGCCGCGATGGTTTTGATGATGTATTCCGTCGAACCGACATAATCCGATGCCTTGCAGACTTCAAAGCTGCATTCCGGGTGCGAAATGACAATGCCATCGGGGTGTTGATTACGAAAACGGATGATATGCTGCGGTTGAAACATTTGATGCACCGAGCAATGGCCTTTCCACAATAAGATTTTGGCTTTCTTGATTTGCTCGGCGGTCAATCCACCCATGGGTTCGTCAAAATTCCATACTGCCATTTCATCCAACGGAATGCCCAATTGATGCCCGCTCCAGCGGCCCAGGTGCTGGTCCGGGAAGAACAGTACTTTCTCGCGTTGCTGGAATGACCATTGCAGAATCTTACCGGCGTTGCTGGAGGTGCAGACGATGCCACCATGCTCGCCGCAAAAAGCTTTGAGATCTGCGGCGGAGTTGATGTAGGTGACCGGCGTAATCGCTTCATCGGGATCGAGTATATCGGCAAGCTCACGCCAGGCGCGCTCGACATTGGCGAGACTCGCCATATCGGCCATGGAACAACCGGCCGCCATGTCGGGCAGGATTGCGATTTGCTGCGGACTGGAGAGCATATCCGCAACCTCCGCCATAAAGTGAACACCGCAGAAAACCAGGTAATCCGCATCCGTTTGCGCGGCAAGATGGGAAAGTTTTAACGAATCGCCGGTTAAGTCGGCATGCCGGTATACATCGGCGCGCTGATAATGGTGCGCCAGAATGACAGCGCGCTTTCCCAGTGCTTTCTTGGCGGCGATGATGCGTTGCGCGCACACCTCGTCTTGCAGTAGATCATATTGGTCAAATTCAAGGGCTTGTTGATGCATTGTGGTTTATTGTTTCCAATTTGTTAATGGCACGATGCACATTACTCTACATCAAAATATAAATTCAAGCTGAAATTTAAAGATCCGGCACCGGGATTGATTCGTTAAATCGGAATTAATGTTCTGTTATAATTCAAAAAAATGAAAAGTGTAACCGGTAGTGTTCGAATGATTCCAGATGTTTGTGAGTAAAGAAACGAGTAATATTTCCCAATGAGCGATCGCCTGCGTCTAAAATCTCCGTTGATTTTTTTGATCTTGTTGGGCGCATTGACATTCTGGCTCGATCGTGTGACCCGTCCGCCGGAGCAGATAAAAGACAGCGATCTGAATCGTAACCCGGATTATATCGTAGAGAATTTATCCGGTATCCGCATGGATTATGCGCGCGAAATCGAACGTAAATTTACCGCGGAAAAGCTATTTTATTATCTTGATGAGAAGGTTACGGAGTTGGAACATATCAATTTCACCAATACGGAACCGGAAAAGCCGCTGATACGCATGTTTGCCGATCGGGCAGTGGTGAAAAGTAAAGGTCAGGATATTTATTTAATGGGTAATGTGACGGCAGTTAGAGGAATGGATGGGGAAAAAAGTAAGATCACGTTAACGACAAATTTCTTGCATCTTATCCCGGATGAAAGTCTGATTAAAACGGATCAGCCTGTGACCATTTCCAGATTTAATACCATAGTTAATGCGAATGGACTGGAATTCAATAACCGTATCGGGATGATAGAGCTTTTGTCCGATGTCCGAGCAGTCAATAAAAAAAGTAATCGATAAAATATGAAGATATTGTTTGCTATTGGTTTTTGTGGTTTGTTTTTTATCCAATCCGCCACCGCTGAACGCGGTGACCGTGAAAAGCCGATTCATCTGGAAGCGGATCGCGCTACGGTGGAGGATGTGAATCGTAAAGAGGGCAGCCGGATCAGTACATTCACCGGGAATGTCGTGCTGACGCAAGGCACCTTGCGGATACTAGCCGATAAATTGGTGATGAAAGAGGATCAGCAAGGATTCAAGCATGCCACTGCAACAGGAAATTTGGTCAGTTTCCGTCAGAAACGCGATCGCATGGATGAATACGTTGAAGGGTGGAGCGAGCGAGCGGAGTACGACAGTAAAACAGACAAGATTGAATTATTCCGTCAGGCGCGGTTAAAGCGCGGTTCCGATGAAGTGCATGGCGACTATATTTCCTATGATATGGGTACCGAATTTTTCAAGGTTGTCGGCAGCAAGGAGCGCGGTGTTGAAAACGGTCCCGACAAGCGGGTACGAATAACCATTCAACCTAAAAATAAATCCGAACAATAAATCTTCGATTGAAGATCTGAATTAGTTTCAGAAAATGAGTGAGCTAAAGGCGAATAATTTAAAGAAACGCTATAAATCGCGTACAGTTGTTCAGGATGTATCTTTTACACTGAGCAGCGGCGAGGTGATTGGCTTGTTGGGACCCAATGGCGCAGGAAAAACCACTTGCTTTTATATGATCGTCGGTTTGGTGCCGCTGGATGGCGGCGGGATTTATTTGAACGATCAGGATTTAGGGCAACTGGCGATTCATCAGCGTGCCAAGCTCGGGTTGAGTTATCTGCCGCAAGAAGCATCCATTTTCCGGCGCATGACCGTGGAAGAGAATATTCTGGCGGTGCTCGAGTTGCAGAATTTTGATGAAGACACGAAACAGCGGCATTTAGATGACCTATTACACGATTTGCACATTACACATCTGCGCGATAATTCCGCGATCAGCCTGTCCGGAGGTGAACGCCGCCGTGTTGAAATAGCGCGTGCATTGGCATCGCAGCCGCGCTTTATTCTGCTGGATGAGCCTTTTGCCGGCGTTGATCCGATTGCTGTCATCGATATCCAAAAAGTGATTGCCTTTCTTAAGGAACGGGAGATTGGCGTGCTCATTACCGATCATAATGTGCGCGAGACGTTAGGAATCTGTGACAGGTCTTATATCATCAGTGAAGGCCGCGTGCTGGCTCAAGGTAAACCCGAAGAGATTATCGATAATGAGAAAGTTAGGGAAGTTTATTTGGGAGAACATTTCCGCCTGTGACAGGATGTGCCGGCTGAGGCTGGAATGCTTGGTAATCATTGATTTCTCCGAATTATGAAGCCGGCACTCCAATTAAAGATATCCCAGCAGCTCAAGCTTACGCCGCAACTGCAACAATCCATCCGGCTATTGCAGTTATCCACACTCGAACTCAATCAAGAAATTGAAAGAATAGTGCAAGAGAATCCATTGCTGGAAATATCCGAGGAATGGAACGCGCCACTAGCTGACAATTCCTATGAACACGTGCAATCGGCTGAAGAATCAGCAGATCTTGAAGGCGCTTCGGCAACGGACGAGATTGCGGAAGTTAAAACGGAGCAGGAAGATAGTTTTTTGCAGGATTCCGAATGGCAACAAGAAAGTATCTCGTATGGCACACCTGAGGACGATGACGCGGAAGCACCGCAGATACCCGACCGGCCTTTAAGTCTGCGCGAGCATCTGAATTTTCAGGTTTGCCTGAGCCAGCTTTCCGAGCGTGAAAAAATAATCATTGGCGCGCTGATTGATAGTCTCGACGATGATGGCTACTTGTTACAAGACTTAAATGAGCTGATGACTTTGTTGCCGCCGGAATTGGACATCAGTTTCGATGAAATACAAAGCGCGCTTCAGCAGTTGCAACATTTTGATCCAGCCGGTGTAGGCGCGCGCAACTTACCGGAATGTCTGGTATTGCAGCTGCAGGCGATGCCTGGCAACGTCGAGCACCGCGAGCAAGCGATTAAGGTAGTGCAAGAATATCTGGAAATTCTGGCATCGCATGATTTCAGTCAACTGAAGAAGCTATTGGCCTGTGATGATCAAAGTTTGCGAGCTATCAACAAATTGATCACTGGTTTAAATCCCAAACCGGGCGCGCAGTTCGATTTTCATAGCGAACGTTACATCGTGCCGGATATCACCGTGACGAAAAAGGATGGCATATGGGGGGCGACCCTTAACAGTCATGCTATCCCGCGCCTCAATATCAATCGTCTCTATGCTAACATACTTAAACAGGAGCATCGCTCCGCACATCAGCTGATTAGTCAACTGAATGAGGCCAAATGGTTAATTAAAAATATTGAGCAACGTTCCAATACCATTTTGAGAGTAGCCAGTGCAATCGTGGAACGGCAGCAGCAGTTTTTTGAGCATGGCGAAGTTGCGATGCGGCCGCTGGTGTTGCGCGAAATTGCGGAAACGTTGGGTCTGCATGAATCGACAGTATCTCGGGTAACGACACAAAAATTTATGTATACTCCGCGGGGTATTTTTGAACTGAAATATTTTTTTGGCAGCCATGTCGCTACGGATACAGGAGGAGCCTGTTCGGCTACTGCAATTCGTGCGCTGATCAAGCAATTGGTACAGGAAGAAAATCCAAGAAAGCCACTGAGCGATAATAAAATTTCGAATATTCTTGAGCAACAAGGCATAGTCGTTGCGCGTCGAACCATAGCGAAGTATCGGGAATCGTTACAGATTCCGGCAGCAAATCTTCGCAAATCATTTTAATCAGATTAAAGGAAGGATAATGAATCTAAAACTTACCGGTAACCATGTAGAGATAACTGATGCCATGCGTGATTATGTTACCTCAAAGATCAGCAAAATTACTCGTCATTTCGATCATGTCATCGATGTCAGCGTCATTTTATCGGTAGAAAAGCTCAAACAAAAAGCGGAAGCCAATGTGCATATACGCGGTAAAGATATTTTTGTCGAAACCGACAGTGAAGACATGTATGCATCGATCGATAGCCTAGTAGACAAATTGGACCGGCAAATCCTCAAACATAAGGAAAAAAATCTTGAACGGCGCAATCATGGCGCATTGAAAGATCAAGATCTAGAGCAATAGAGTGTTGCAGCATCATGCTTTAAGCATGATGTGCATCATTATTCAAATGAAATCAATCCATTTTTCATGAATCAAATTTCGCAACTGCTGCCGTTGTCCAATGTCATTGTCGATCTGGATGTCAGCAGCAAAAAACGTGTTTTTGAACAAGCCGGACTATTATTCGAAAATACCAATCAGATTGCGCGCAGCCAGGTTTTCGACAGCCTGTTTGCACGTGAGAAATTGGGGTCAACCGGTTTAGGGCAAGGTGTCGCTATTCCGCATGGGCGGATTAAAGGGTTGCGCGAAGCGATCGCGGCGCTGGTGACGATGAAAGAAGCGATCCCGTTCGATGCGCCCGACGGCCAGCCGGTTAACATTGCCTGTATTTTATTGGTTCCGGAAAAAGCCACTGATAAGCACTTGCAGATTTTGAGCGAGCTGGCGCAAATGTTCAGTGATAAGCAATTTCGTGAAAGCATCCTGAAATGTAAGGATGCCGCACAAATCCATAAACTCATTACAGACTGGGAGCCCAATGTCGCGAATTAGCATTGCACAGCTTTTCGAGGACAAGAAAGACAAACTCAAGCTGACTTGGATAACCGGTCAGGCTGGCGGTAATATCGAGCTTAGTGAAGAGGAAATAGCGCAATCGGGCCAGGGTATGATCGGCCATTTAAATTTCATTCATCCGGATTGGATCCAGGTCATCAGCAGCGATGAAATTCATTATTTGAACAAATTGGATGCCACCGCGCTCGAGAAAAAGATCAATCAGCTGACGCAGATTAATTTGGCTTGCATCATTGTCGCTGACAATGCCGAGGTTCCACCGCCGATCTACAATATGGCAAGCGAATGCAATATTCCTTTATTGCATTCACCTTATCCCGGTCTGGAAGTGATTTGGCTGATTCGCACTTATCTGAGCACTGTACTGGCGCCTTCGTGCAGCCTGCATGGCGTGCTACTGGATGTGCTCGGCATGGGGGTGATGATCACCGGCGAAAGCGGGGTCGGTAAAAGCGAATTGGCGTTGGAATTGATTAGCCGCGGTCATGGTTTGGTTGCGGATGACGTGGTGGAATTGCGGCGTATTGCGCCGGAAACTTTGGAAGGCCGTTGTCCGCCGATGCTGCGGGATTACCTGGAAGTGCGCGGCCTGGGTATGTTGAATATCCGCACAATTTTCGGTGAAACGGCGGTGCGGCGGCATAAAAATATGAAACTGATCGTACATTTGCAAAATAGCGGGGGATCCAGTTCGGGTGTGATGGAACGCTTGCCGATCAGTGATCTTACCGAGAACATTATGAATGTCGATATCCGCAAAGTCGTTATTCCTGTGGCGGCTGGGCGTAATCTGGCTGTTCTGGTGGAAGCGGCGGTGCGCAATTACGTGTTGCAATTGCGCGGGATCGATGGCACAAAGGAATTTATCGAACGCCATGAGCGTGAGATGAATAATGAATTAATTGATAAGAATTAACGCTCGTTCGGATTAATTCTTCTTATTCATTTAGCAGATTCTCAGGGAGTGACCTCCAAATCAATGCCACGCCTATGAATCATCCACAAACGATTACCTTGGCTTTCACCGGCGCATCCGGCATGCCGTACGGTATCCGTTTGCTGGAAGTGCTGTTGCAGCAAGGTCAGCAGGTTTACTTGCTGTATTCAAAAGTGGCACAAGTGGTGGCGCAACAGGAAATGAATTTGGCGCTGCCTTCCAGTGCCAAGGAAGCGGAAGCTTTTTTTAACCGCCGCTATCAAACGCCGGAGGGGCAATTGCGCGTGTTCGGGCGCGAGGAATGGTTTGCGCCGGTTGCTTCCGGTTCTAACCCGGCAGATGCGATGGTGATTTGTCCCTGCACCATGGGGACTTTGGCTGCGGTCGCTGCAGGCATGAGTCAGAATTTGATCGAGCGTGCCGCGGATGTGACATTGAAGGAAAACCGGCCGCTGATCATCGTGCCGCGGGAAATGCCGTTTTCGGCGATTCATCTGGAAAATATGCTCAAACTGGCGCGTAGCGGTGCCGTCATTTTGCCGGCCAATCCCGGTTTTTATCATCATCCGCAAACAGTGCAGGATTTAGTGGATTTCGTCGTGGTGCGTATCCTCGATCATTTGGGTGTGAAACATAATCTGATTGCCCGCTGGGGTGAGCAAAACTGAGGCGTGTTTCTTTATTGACACTCGCTAGTGGAAATGTTTTGTAGCACTGACGCTGGTGTGAGGTGATGATCCTTAGTGCGGAAGATTCCCGCCTCAGTTACCACATAATGCATCGAGATATCATGCGCTTGGGGATAAACGCTGTCGATCCGCTGTAGTTCGAATGCCACGCCAATAGTGAGCGGTTGATGCTCGTAAGTTGCCAATGTGCGGTCGAAGTAACCGCTGCCGTAACCCAGCCGGTAACCGTGCCGGTCAAATCCGACCATCGGGATAATCACCGCATCCAACCGGACAATCCGCGTTTCCAGCGGTACCGCAATGCCGTAAGCGCCGCTTTTTACCGGCGTATCCGGCGACCACTCGCGGAAACACAGCGGCTCATTCTTGCCTGTTACTTCCGGTAGCGCCAGCGTTGCGCCGTGCTGCAAGAAATATTCAGCGATAGACCGCGGATCGTATTCACCGCGGAACGGCCAATAAATTCCGATGATCATGTCCCGCGGCTGCGGGAGGCCTTGTTTGAGGAAACCGGTGATTGCCCGGCTCCATAACCGGTGATGTTCCGCCGGTATGGCTTCGCGGGCGGCAATTAGTTGTTTGCGTAAATTTTTCTTCCACTCCGGCAAATTATCCATGATTCTTAACCTAAATGCGCGTAGTCTGGTTATCAGACAGAAAGTTTTGTTTTAATAATTTTCTGACCGGTGCCGGAATACCCTGTTCAAGCGCATCAGCCGGGTTGATCCAGATCGATTCCGGTTCCGTAATGCGAGAATCCGAGACGACGTGCAACAAGCGTGGATGAATGCGTAGCTTGAAGTGAGTGAATTGATGATCCAACGCAGGTAACTCGATTGGCTGTTGTTTGACCTGAATTCCCAAGTGGTGCTGGCAGTAATCAGTGGCATCGACGCCGGTTGCAATTTCCGGAGGGCACCATAATGCTCCCCAGATACCCGAAGTCGCTCTTTTTTGTAAGAGCAATTTTTGCTGTTGCAGCAACAGTAAAAATACGGTTTCTTTTTGCGGCAGCGCTTTGCGGGGTTTTGCGGTTGGTAACTGATCAGTGAGTTGTTCCTGAAATGCTACGCACTGTGATCGTAGCGGGCAAGATTCGCAGCGCGGAGTGTGACGCGTGCAGACTGTGGCGCCCAGGTCCATCAATGCTTGGGTATAAGTTTCGATCGCATCATTGGAATGATCGATGGGTAGCGATTCTTCGGCTTTTTCCCATAAATGGTTTTGAATCTTCATTTCTCCGGGATAGCCGCTGATACCAAAAAAACGTGCGAATATCCGCTTTACATTACCATCCAGAATCGCTTCGCGTTGGCCAAAAGCAAAAACAGCGATAGCGGCAGCCGTGGATCGCCCAATTCCGGGTAGTTGCTGAATATCTGTTCGTGTGGCAGGAAATTGTCCGTGATGATTCTGCTCAATTTTTTGAGCAGCCAAATGTAGATTGCGTGCACGGGAGTAATAACCAAGACCGCTCCATAAAGCCAATACATCATCCAGTGGTGCTTGCGCCAGACTTGCGATGGCCGGGAATACCTGCATGAACCGGGTGTAATAAGGGATTACTGTGTTGACCTGCGTTTGCTGCAGCATAATTTCAGATAACCAAATGGCATAGGGATCCCGATTCCGTTTCCAGGGTAAGTGGTGGCGGCCATGATTGTGATGCCAGTGGATTAGCCGGGATGCTATGAACGACATGGTAATGTTGCTTGGGGATTCGAATGTGCCGGGATGAATAAGTTGATAAAACGGCTATCAGTGCTGCGGTGTGATAGCGATTTAGCAAGATTTACGGGAAAATAACTTCGCTGAATTTGGCATTGGGTGTCAAAACTTCCATTTTTGCGAGCCGGGTTAATTCGACTTGCTGCCGCGAGTCGCCATCGATCACCAGGCATTCTTGTTTTTCGGGGGAGTTAACAATATCGATGGCTTTTCCTTCGATTATTTGATTATTTTTCAAGATAAGCCTCAGCCGGTAGCCGTACATGCAAGCAACTTCCACGAAGTCGTGAAGATCGCACGAAATAGCATCTTGAGTCATGGCGGTTAATCCTTTTACTGATGTGATGAAGGCATAATATACACGATACTAAACGCCGCGAGACCAAATTATGGAAATTCTGAAAACATTAAGCTTATTCGTTGTTACTGCGCTCGCCGAGATAATCGGCTGCTATCTGCCGTATCTCTATTTGAAGGAAGGTAAGCCCTTTTGGCTGCTTTTTCCCGCTGCGATCAGCCTGGTGATATTTGTTTGGTTGTTGACGCTTCACCCGCAAGCGGCTGGCCGTGTTTATGCCGCGTATGGCGGTGTTTATATCTGTGTGGCGCTGATGTGGTTGTGGGCGGTCGACGGTATTCGCCCGGCAGTGGCTGACTGGATTGGGGTAGGTTTTTGTTTGACCGGGGTGATCGTGATTATGTACGGTAAACAGCTTGATCGTTATTTATAGCAAAACCAAATTGTTTATTCCGGTATTACAGGTTATTTCCCGATGGGTTATTTGACTTTCCTCATTTGCTCCTGCTTGATGATATAGCGTTGGATCATGGCTTCCATGCTGGCTTTCAGTTCAATAAACTGACACCCTGCGCGCATGCAGTTTTGTCCGTTTCGCAAAGTGATTTCATAGGTGTTCTTTACCTGAATGTTGACAGTGATAGCGCCGATATCCGGAAGAACGATTTTGCAATCGCTGTATATCATACCGGGATCAAAATTAATGATCGGGTGCTGATCGATCACGGCAATTCCGCCGCAACTAATGTCGAGTAATGCCACTTCAGCTTTTGCAGATGGGTCTCTCCCAGGAATTGGAATGATACACTTTAGCGGTTTGACGATTGGAGTGGTAATACGGAAATAGCTTCTTCTTTGTATTCGTAGTAGTGATTTAGGGATGTTTACCACGATGACATCTTTACCTTTATACTGAGTTTTTTTGATTTGATCGCAAACAAACTCAATTTTTACCCTATTCTGTGTGGTAACGAAAACTAATTCTTTACAATGTAATGCTTTTTGGCAATTCTTATCATTGGTTCCATAATCAATCACCATTTCTCTTTTATCTGTATCGATGGCTATTATCGAAGCTAAAATAAAGTCACTAGCATAATCTGGATAGAGTGTGATTAATGAATTGGTCTGCATAATCCCACGAAGAATAAAAAGAATATCAATTTCCGAATGAATGCGGAAATTTTCACGGCTTTCTTCTTGAGAAAATTGAGTGGGTACTAATACATTAGTCGCTTCGGTCATTTGGTCGGATGCTCGTAACATTATTTATTCTCCAGAATTTTCTGCGTGATTCTTTTGTCAAGATCATTTTTTGTGGCTAGGGATGTTTTGCCTTGTTCCAATCTGTAAAGCCACGCTAATAATTCCGCTACTGCCACATAAAGCTGCGGTGGAATACGATCATCAAGATCGACTTGCATGAGTAGCGCAACCAAATCACTCGATTCATGAACATAGATTCCCGCTTCTTTTGCGCGTTTGATGATTTCTTGAGCGATTAGACCACGACCTTTGGCAACTACTTTAGGTGCGATTTGCCCTTCACGGTAAGCGAGTGCAACGGCGGTCAGATAGGATTCATTGGTTGTCATCATGCTTGACTTCTACTGCTTGGATATTTAACCCGGCAGATTGCATGCCAGTGGTGAGCGGTAGTTGATTGCTTTTTAATAAACCGGCAGTTTCTAGCTTTGAGGTATTCAATTTAATGCTAATGCCGCTCGTATTTAGCGCAATGGTTGCAGTAATATCGCCGAGTTCCGGCATCGATAAACGGAGTTGTGTGCGCCACTGGGCCGCTTGATCGAGACCATTTTCCTTAGATGTATTTTCCTGGGGTTCTTCATAAATATCCCATTCCATCGGTTGTCCTTGCCAAACTTCACCTCGCCAGAGTAGATGACCGGTTTCCAGGGTGGTCAACTGCTGCTGCACAAGCGGAATTGCTTGGGTGTGCACTGGCATCTCGGGGCTTACTGGAACCGATACGGTAACTTTGGCAGCAGGCAAATCTGTCGTGACCAGCATCAATTTTCCTTGCGGTTCTTGTTGCAAATTTCCAAGTGTATTTTCTCCATGAATCCATTGCGCCTGATGTGATTCATAGAATAAACCACTTTGAACGATTGCTTTTTGTAATAAACTGGGTAAATCAGTGCTATTTATCGGCGCGCTGTTAAGGATCGGCGCGGAACTGCTGAGTGATTGTGTGGTTTGGGGGTTCGGTGCATTGGCCGATACTTGTTTGAAAGCATCTTGCATCAGAGCACCTAAAAAGCGGCCGGTGGTGCTAATAGACGTATTGTTTGTTTCATTATCTGATGGTGTATCGTTTAAGGCCAGGAACTCTAAATTTGGCTCATTCGAAATGAAAACAAGTTCCAGTTTGTTACCCGGCTGAAAATTATCAGGCAAGCGCATTTGTAGTGACTTACCTGCAACTAATACTTGTGACTCACCATTCAATAAACGGGCCTCGACGAGTGCTTGATATTTCTGGCCTTGTACGAACTCTGCAGATGACGTTTGTGAATCGAGTATTGCGGTTACGGGTGTAACGGGTGCAGTTGGCTTTATCTGAGTTGAGATTGCCGCTAGTTCTGTTTTAATTATGGTTGGAATCACGGCAACTGATCTTCAAGCTAAATGATGGTCTAGAAAAAATGTGAATGCATTGTTTTTATCTAGTGAGTATTCATAGATTATTAACTGGTTGATAAGCCAGTTGAAGATCGCGTGTGCGGTTATTTGTATTCAGCATATCTTGTAGTTTTATCATCCATGGTTCTGTGATCGCTCTAATCTGCGCGTCATCAGCCAATATTTGATGGATAATTTTTACTTTCTTTTGCAGTAATTCTTTGTCTAATATTGGCTCTTGGTCGTTTTGAATAAGTGTTTCGGTTAATTGCCTGCATTCTTTTTCCAACAATATCAATTGATCCCATTCATTGTTTTGAGCTGCTGCAAGCATTTTTCCGGTAGTTGCTAAAATAGCATCGTATGTTCTCAGTGTTTGTACACTATCCATTTATCTTAATGCCCTATTTTTATTATAAAATTATTGGTTAGATTGCGATTGCTCTCATTGCAGTTTGTGTTTCGCTTGTTTTACCGATTTCTTTCCAAGCACCATGTAGTTCGGATAATAATTTACTGACCTCGGTGATAATTTCAAGATTATTCTGAATATTAGCAACTAAAAGCCGGTATGCCATGTAATCATAAAGAGCTTGGAGTTTGATCGCCAGATCACCGCCAGCGTTCATATCCAAACTTGCTTTCAGACCATGATCAATGATCATAATCGCTTTTGAGATCATTTGACCTTTTTCAGCAATTTCATTGTGTTGCATGTGCATCCTGGCTCTTGCTAAAGCTTCTTGCGCGCCTTCAAATAGCATTAAAATGAGTTTGTGAGGGTCGGCTGATTCAATGCCTGTTTCAACTCCAATGCGCTGATAAGCGGATATAGCATTATTCATGGCTGTAAACATTCTGTGCTCCTTTTATTTTGTAAAGAGTCTATTGACGAGATTGGTTGTTAGTTACTTGTTGTTGGCAACCTAGAGAGTTGCTGTTGTAAAAAATTGCTGGTTTGGGTCATGCTGGCAATTGTTGTGTCTAATGCAGTAAATTGAGCTCGTATTCGTTTTTCTGTATCGGCAAGCCGTTGATTCAAAGCATCGCGTTGCGATCCGATGTCTTTAATCGTTGAGTTTATGCCATCAATACGGCTATCGATTAGACGGCCATTCAACATTTCACCCACTAATTTATTCAATTTGGCTGCAAAACCATGTGCGAAATCTATTTCGCCTCTGGAGCCTGTGCTGCCCCCAGTTACCTTGATAACAAGCCCACTACTATCAGCAGCCCCGGTTAATGTTTGACCAGAGCCAGTTGCAGTAATACCGTTAATTGTGCCGGCTACGTCTACTCCTGCGGTTTCAGCAGGTGTGCCGAATAAGTCTGATTTACCATTCCCACCGGTGATCGATACGGTTGAGGCAGAGCCATAGCGATTTGAAACGACAGCTAGTTTTCCAGAAGATTCGCTTACTGTAACTTTTATGCCAGCGGAAGAAAGTGCTGAAGCGCCGTTAATCTTTGATTGAATTTCAGCGGCTAGAGAAGTTGCCGTATAGGTACCTGCCGCTAGCGTTATATTTGCACTTACACCATCGATAGAAAGATTTAGTGAATTATTAACTCCGGTACTGATCGTCAAAGCAGCTGCGGTATCGCCTACTGCACTGCCTTGTGTTGCAATGCGACTGACATTCAGTGAATACTTGCCATTAACCGTGTCTGATTTAGCACTGGTAAATGATACGAGACTGTCACTCGTTTTTCCAACAGAGGAAAATAGCGTTGACATATCTTTAGTTGGATCATTCAATACATTTGATAGCTTAGTTGAATCAAATTGCAATGTTCCATCCGATTGGAAGGAAATGCCTACTTCTGATAATAAGCTTAAACCTCCACCAGCCGTAGTCAATGGATCAGAAATTGCACTGCGGATTCTGGTTTGAATTGACCGGAGGGTTGAATCTCCAGTTAGAATGGATGCTTGTTTTGTTCCCGCATCATATTTTGAAAGATTAACAATAGTTTTATTTAGATCATTAAAAGCTTTTACAAATGATGATACGGCATTCTGAATGCCAGCAGTGTCACGCGATAAGTTTAAGGTCGATGTAGTGCCAGGGTTAGCTTTTAGTAAATTTAATGTGACGCCATCAATAGCGTCTGTGATATTGTTTGATGCTTTGCTGATTGATATGCCATCGATAACTAATGTGGCATTGCTAGCGGCTACAGTTTGAGTCAAATTGGTAATGCCACCCGTTGATGCATCATAAACAAGCTGAGAAAGTCCTGCGTTATCAGTATTATTTCCATCTGCATCGATGGCGGTTATTTTTAGCGCATTACTTAAGCCAGTGTCTTGAGAAGCAATTACTAAACGGTTGCCGGTACCATCATTGACTATACTGGCAGATACGCCTGCGTTGGCTTGATTGATTGCGTCACGGATTCCAGAGAGAGATGAATTACCTGAAGGGATGGTAATTGACTGTGCTGCTTTATCTGGGTTAAGTGTGAACGTGCCGCCACTATATGTACCAAATTGTATTGTTAAAGTACCGCTACCAACCGAAGAGCTTGTGGTTGTGAAGCTAGCAGATTTGAGTTTTTGTGATTGTGCGAGTGTCTGGATTTCTACAGAATGACTCCCTGTCACTGCGGACGATGTTGCACTTGCGTTAGCTAGCGTGTTATCAGAAAAATTAGCTGATACCGCATTAAATTTTGCCGGATCGGATAACGCGGTAAGACTACCTTGAAATGAAGATAGTGCTCCTTTTAGAGTGCCAAAAGCGGTTAACCGGGTTTGCTGTTTAGCTTCTTTAGCGTCAAGGTCTGTCAAGGGCTGACTTTCAACTTTCATTAGCTGGCTGACTAAGCCATTGACATCTAGACCTGATCCAATTCCTGGAGATGAAAGCATTTTTAAACTCTACCCAATATGATTTCTACTATGCTTTGCCGTTAAATAACAATCCTTGCACTTTATCCAATGTTCTTGCTATTTCAATAGCTTCTTTTGACGGAATTTGCCGAATGACTTCGTCGGTATGTACATCCACTACTTTGATAATTGTTTTTCCAGTATCTTCATCAATCGAGAATCGCAAGTTGTGCGCTAGGTTATCCACGGCACCTTGAATTTTCTGAACAGCTTGTTTAACTTGATCTTCGGATTTTGGGCTGTTATTTATTTGAGAGTCTGCGGTTGAAGCAGGTGATACAACTGTGTCCACATTAGAGATGGATAATTTTCTAGGTGTCGGTGGAGGTGGCGAAGATAGTGGAAGCGCGCCGGCAGTATTTAATTGATTGATGGTCATTTTGTAACTCCTTAAAGTTGGCAGAAACGCGGAGAGATCAAATAAATTCCGCGTTTCTATCAGCTTTATTTAATACGAAGTATCATCTGTTACGATCTGTTTAACGTAAAAGTGATAAAACGTTATTGGGTAGTGAATTTGCTTGCGCAAGAATTGCAGTACCAGCTTGTTGCAGAATCTGCCCACGAGTTAGATTGGCTGATTCTGCAGCAAAGTCAGCATCTTGAATCCGACTGCGAGAAGCGGAAAGATTTTCCGATGCAGTTTGCAGGTTTGCAATCGTTGAACTAAAACGATTCTGAATTGCACCTAGATCACCACGTGAATTATTTATAGTTTTTAAAGCCTCATCCAACGTTTTAATTGCTGTCTGCGCATTGGCTGCCGACGATATATCCAAGGTGGCTACAGAATTAAACGAACTGGTAGTGGCCCCAAATACATCAGCATTTCCACCGCTAACCGATATTTGCCCATTGGCACTTGTAAGTTCAACAGTACCGGTAGCAATTGTCGAATCGGTTGCAGCACCGCCGGTTAAGGTTCTTGTAGTCGCACCGGCAACCACATCGGCCGTTTTTGTTGCGCCTGTATTATTAAAGTCCTGAATTCCTATATCTCTGCCATCAGTTGTTGAGAGTGTAATCACTGATTTGTTAGTCGGAGATGCGAACGAAGCAGTGACACCGGTTAAAGATTGCAGACCGTTAATGGCCGAAGCTAAACCACTTAAATCTGAAGTATCGGTTACCGTGGCTGAGACTGTATTGCCGTTCAAGGAAAAAGATACTGTACCGGCCGAAGCAATGTTACCTAAAGTTGCACTGTTAGAAGCTGTTGCAGTGATGCCTATGCTGGCAGCAGAGGAATTAATGGCTGCTGCTATTGCCTTTGCATCAGACCCTACTGCGTAACCGATATTACCTGTAGCTCCTTTATTATTAGAGAGTACTAAAGCAGCTTCGACTGTTACGCCATTACCTGCGGAGTTGTCAGCACCAGCTGCTGTTGCAGTATTCACAGCAGTTCCATTGGTAGTAAGTACGTTACTGCCTAAAGCGGTCGCACGAGCATCACCAATTGATGCAATATTGATCGTTTGGTTTGCGTTTGCACCAACTTGGAAACTTTGATTCAGAAAAGAGCCATCTAATAAATTAAGGCCGTTAAATTGCGTTTGACTAGCAACACGTGTTACCTCTGCACTTAATTGAGAAGCTTCGGCTTGCAGCGAAGCGCGATCACTTGCGCTATTAGTGGCGTTGGCGGCTTGCACTGCCAGTTCGCGGATACGTTGCAGGTTGTTGCCGATTTCGCCCAGTGCACCTTCGGCAGTTTGCGATAGTGAAATACCGTCATTTGCGTTACGTACCGCTTGATTCAGACCGCGAATTTGTGAAGTCATTCTTTCTGAAATTGCTAAACCTGCAGCATCATCTTTAGCGCTATTAATACGCAGACCGGATGATAAACGTGTTAATGAAGTATTTAACGCAGATTGTGAATTATTCAAGTTTCGTTGCGCATTCAGTGAGGCAATATTAGAGTTAATAATTGCTGGCATTTGGGTTCTCCTTTTTGATAACTATTGGTTTTGGCATAATTGCCATTTACGACGTTGGCCGCCCTGCAATCCAAGAGGGTGTTTAACCACCGTTGATTGCAGTTATCGGAAATCATTTTGAAAAGTTTAGGATTTTACTTTCATGATTTTTGTCTAATTTACTGGTTAATATAAACTGTTCATGGTGTAAAATTATTTTCTATCGTGAAATTATCTTGTAAAATTGAGAATGTATTCAGTCAGTTAATTTGGCAAGTTAAGAGACGATTGTGTTTATCGACATCAACCGGTGATATGCTGAGATGATTAATGAAGAGAAGCTGAGCATCTTGATGGTCGAAGATTCCGAGAGGGATATCGATCGGGTGCTGCAAATACTTTCGCAAGGCGGTTTTAAGACTGATTGCCAATGCGTTAATACGGCAGCTGCACTGGGTGATGCTTTGATGAGCCGAGACTGGAATATAGTGCTATCCGACTATGATTTGCCTCACTTGAATGCTCAGGAAGTTTTGCAAATCATTAGAAGAAAAAATCTCGATATGCCGCTGATTATCATCTCCAGTGATGTCGGTGAAGAAGCAGCTGAGCATATTATGGCTTTAGGTGCTTATGATTTTATGATGAAATCGAATCTAGCCCGATTGGTGCCAGCAATCCGGCGCAGTTTGCATGAAGTTGAGAACTATCAGCGTTTCATTACTACGCAAACTGCACTGCAAAAAAGTGAAGCGCTTTTTCAAGTGATTACCTCTAATCTTCCAGGAGTAGTGTTTCAATTTTTATTGACGGGTAATAACCAAACGAGCTTTCCTTATGTAAGTGATGCCAGTGAAACATTATTGGGACTGTCACCGCAGATGCTTATGGAAAGACCTGAGCTATTTCCGGAGCTGATCTTACCGGAAGACAAAAAATCTTATCATCAGCTGATGATGATGTCTGCAGAGCAGCTTTCAACCTGGAACTGGGAGGGTTGTATTCAGGTGAAGGGTGATAGCGATATCAAATGGATCAGCCTGCGCGCGACACCCAGGAGAGTGGCCGATAACGCAACACTTTGGGATGGCATTATGATTAACATTACCCGCAATAAGCTGGCGGAAAGAGAAATCGCACGTTCTCGTGAACAGTTGGCAGAGTTATCGTCTTATTTGCAAAGAGTCAAAGAGCAAGAGCGCGCCCGAATTGCACGTGAAATTCATGATGATATCGGTGGAACATTAACGGCTATTAAATGTGAGTTATTTCCTTGCATGGACTCAACGGCAAGAAAGCAGGAGTTCTATCAGCAAAAAGCAAGGTCGATCGAATCGCTCGTAGATCGTGTGATTGATAGTACCCGGCGGATTTCTCTTGATTTGCGCCCGGGCATTTTGGATTGCGGCTTAGTGGCGGCTGTTCAATGGCAAGCCAAAGAATTCAGTGATCGGACCGGTATTGCCTGTAAAGTTTCATGTGGAGAGGATGAAATATCACTAGACTCGGATCTTGCAATCGCAATTTTTCGTGTTTTTCAGGAAACGCTGACGAATATTTCCAAGCACGCTAACGCTTCCCGGATACAGGTTAAGCTTATCGAATTGGAAGGATTGGTTCTGCTCGAAGTAATTGATAATGGCCGTGGTATTACCAACATCGATATGGAAAAACAGGACTCATTTGGGATACGGGGTATGCGCGAACGCTGCCAGCAGTTGAAAGGAAACTTTCATATCGCGGGAGATCCTGGAAAGGGAACAAAAGTGACTATACTTATACCCACTGGTAACTTGGATTATCAACCAGGGCACGTGGTTGAATTGGAGGGCAGGGTTAAGGGATCTGCACAGCTCCAGACAACGGTAAAAAAGAAAAAGAAGGTTTCTCGGCTCTAAAGGCCGGAGGTGTTCATGATAAGTGTGATGATCGCTGATGATCATGCAATTGTTCGTCAAGGTTTGAAGCAGATACTCAGTGAAACTGATGATATAAAAGTAACGGGCGAGGCAGAGACGGGATTTCAAGCAATCAAAATTGCACGGCAACAAGATTTCGATGTCATGTTGCTGGATATTTCATTACCGGATAGAAATGGTATTGAAATTTTGAAGCAGATAAAAAAAGACAAACCAAGTTTGGCTGTGCTCATGCTTAGCATGCATAACGAACATGAGTTTGCAATTCGCGCATTAAAGGCGGGTGCATCCGGTTATCTCAACAAACAGAGTGCGCCGGCGCAATTGGTTGTGGCCATCCGCCAAGTGGCGGCAGGCGATAAGTATGTCAGTCCGGTTGTGGCACAAGAGCTCGCCAATATCATAAATTCCGATGTTGATAAACCGTTGCACACCATGCTATCCGACCGGGAATATCAGACGCTGTGTTTTATTGCCGCGGGAAAAACTTTGTCGGAGATATCGGCTGAGATGTTTCTGAGCCCAAAAACAGTCAGTGTTTACCGGGCACGGTTACTGGAAAAACTCAAACTGACCAACAATTCGGAGCTCATTCGCTATGCAATTAAGAATAAATTGGTTGACTGATTTCTCGATTGCAGTGAAGTTAATTTTTTCATTAGGTCAGGATTAAGATTTAAGCCATTTGACCGATACTTTCTGACTCTTTGAGTTGCCTGGACTGTAATTAATTCTGATCAATTCTATGAAGCAATTAAAAGACTCCAATCCGACTATTATTGCACGTGAGACACTGCGGCAGCTCGCATCACTCAGAATTCCTCCGACACCTGACAATTATCACAAATTGTACAATCAGATTGCAGGCAACGCCGACGACGGCGCAAATTCCGCTGTTGTTGTAACCGTAAATCCGGCGGTTTCAGTAGATAACACAGTGGCTGAATCTGCTCCGGACTGGGGAGAAACGATAGAATTGCTAATGAAACAATTGGAGAGTAAACAAGGCACACTGACAACCGCAAAGAAGAAAGAGGGTGTGAATCGGGTTCTGGTCAAATTCTCGAAAGACTCAAAGCAGTTGCACAATAAGCTGAAAGCTTTGATTGATTCGTGGGGAACATCAGCAATTGCAGCTCTAGAATCAGGTGCAGATCTTCAGACTGAAGAAGCTATATCACAGATTGATCCAGACAAACAAGACGCACAATCAAAACGAGTGACTTTACAATCCCCCCCTTTCTCTGGACATTTCACAGATCAGTTACTGGGGATACTGGCACAAATGCTAGAGCATGTTGTGGTTCGGCAGGTGGATGATAGCGCTTTAGCTGATGAAGCGAAGATGCTGGCACAACAAGTGCGCAAGATCCAAGAAAAATCAGAAATGGAGCGATTTGCAGCTGATTTCGGACAATTTTGCCGCAAATTTGATACCTATGGCGAGAATGGCCACAAATTGCAGCAGGGTTTGCTTAGGTTACTCAATATGCTGATGAATAACACCGGTGAATTGCTTGCTGAGGACCGGTGGGTGGGAGCCCAGATCGACAAATTGCGTGAAACAATATCCAAGCCGCTAGATCTTCAGGTTATCGAGCAAGCAGAATATTATCTGGAAGAAATCGCGCAAAGGCAGGAAATAATCCGGCGTAATTTAAGCGAAGCCAAGCTGACACTGAAACAGATGGTGGCTTCTTTAATTACCAATATTGAGGAGTTAAGCGATACGACCGGAGGATATCAGATAAAGTTGGAGCAGTATTCCGAAAGAATCAGTAAAACGGATGATATAAAAGAACTTAATCAGTTGCTGGTACAGCTCATGGAAGAAACTAAGCAGATGCAAAAAAGCGCATTAAATTACCGCAATGATTTTCTTGCGGCGCGTGCCGAAGTCAGCATGGCGCAGGATAAAATCAATCAGCTTGAAACCGAGTTGCTGGAAATGGGCGAGAAGATCCATGAGGACCATCTAACCGGCATATTGAATCGGCGTGGTTTGGATAGTGCCTTTAAACGCGAAACTTCTCGTTCAATACGGCATAGGTCGCCGTTGTGTTTTGCATTACTGGATATCGATAATTTCAAACAGTTAAACGATATGCATGGTCACAAAGTGGGTGATGATGCATTGGTTTATTTGGTTGAATCTGTTAAAGATACGACGCGTCCCGAAGATGTCGTGTCGCGCTATGGTGGTGAGGAATTTGTAATTTTACTACCTAATACAAGCCTTGAAGAAGCAGTTCAAATTTTGTCCAGAATCCGGCGGAATTTAACCAAGAAGTTTTTCCTGCACGAGAATAAGCGCTTGCTGATTACCTTTAGTGCGGGTGTTGCACAGTTGCAAGCAGGCGAATCGCAGGAAAGCATTTTCAAGCGTGCGGATGAAGCCATGTATCGTGCAAAGAAAAGTGGAAAGAATCAGATTCTTATAGCAGAATAGCTTCTTTAGGGAACCGCTGAACAATTAGCGGCTTTCAGATTTTTCGGTGCTGCTACCAGTTTTTTAAACACGAATTCCCGGTAACTCATTTTTCAGCGGTATTTTGTCGCCGGATGAATCGCCCCGGATTTACCGGAGACTATTTGCCTTGAGTCAAACAGCATCGGCTGAATCCCTTAGTTGGCGATAATATGCCATTTCAAATTCTGCCGATATTTCCAATCGGCTCCAGTAACCGGCGATTGTTAAACCAATCGACCCATTCTAGGGTTGCAAACTCCACATCGTCGATATTGCGCCAAGGGCCGCGATGCCGGATAACCTCGGTTTTGTATAATCCGTTAATTGTTTCAGCCAGCGCATTGTCGTAAGAATCCCCGGTACTGCCAACAGAAGCTTCAATATTGTTCCGTATAGCGAATCGACAAATATTGTGGCAACCGTGGTGGCTATGATGAATTAATCCCGCGATCTCTCGCCGCACCCACAGTGCCTGTTCAAATGCATCCAGTACTCAATCGGTGTGCAATGACCGGCTGACCCGCCAACCAACAATGTATCTGGCAAAAATATCGGTTATAAAAGCCGCATAAACAAATTCCGTCCACGTTGCAATACATGTGATGTCTGCCATTCACAATTGATTTGGCCGGGTTGCCGTAAATTGCCGGTTGGCCGATAGAGCCGAATCATCCGCAACGGTCGTCCAACACTTCCTGCTGCGCCTGGCGCCCTGTATATCAAGCTTCTTCATCAACCGCTCAATCGTACAGCGAGCAACATCAATGCCTTCCCGCAGCAATTGCCGCCATACTTTACGAGCGCCATAAACCCGGAAGTTGCTTTCCCAAATCCGTTGTATTTCGGGCGCCAGCTTCATGTCTCGCTTGATGCGATCGGGCAATCGATCAGGATTCCGCTTGCGCCTTTTGTATTCATAATAACTCGACGGAGCAATCCGTATTTGTCTACAGATTGGCTCGACCCCATACTGTTCTTTATGCTGATCGATAAATATCGCCATCACTTCGACCGGCGGTCGAGCTCCACCTGGGCGAAATATGCCGATGCCTTTCGCAATATCTCATTTGCCCGTTTGAGCTCACGATTTTCCCGTTCCAGTTCCTTGAGCCGTTCCCGATCCGATGTCGACATACCGCCTCGAATTCCCCGATCTGTCTCCGTTCTTCTTACCCATGTCCGCAACGTTTCCGTTGTGCAGCCAATCTTTGATGCAATCAATTTTATCGTCGGCCACTGCGATTCATGCTCTTTCTGCTGCTCAAATACCAATCTAACCGCTAGTTCCCGTACTTCCGGTGAATAACTGATTTGATCCTTCATCTTCTCCTCCTCTCAAACCATTTTATATCCGGTAAAACCGGGGTGATTCAACTTTGGGATTTGTTCAGCGTTTCCTTAGCTATTTGTTAGTAAGTAGTTATATCCTTTTTATCGGTAAATAGCACTGATTTCCCTTTTTATTCATTGAATTCATTTGCGAACTGCTCTGTTAATGTTGTTGATATGACAGTCTGACCAGAATGGGTTCTCCTTCGCAATCCAACGAATTATCTCCCGAACTGGTTTAGCCTGACATTGAATGATGTCAATTGAGGAGGATAGCAATGCAAGAAGCTATTAAACAAAAACAGAAAAGAATGCTGAGATTGGTTAAATCAACAAATGCTATTAAAAGCGAGCAGAAACCTATGATTGATTCTGAGGACTATTACAAGCAAGTAGAGCGTTATGCCGAGCAGATTCGTAAAACAAGTAACGCGGATGAAATCATTGGGATTCTTGACATCGTATTATCGGAAACCCGGGGACTGAGATTCAGTGATGAAGTTTTTGCGGCGCAGGAACAAGTGAAGGTTGCAGAACAGAAGATTGAGTCTCTGAAGAGTGAATTGGAGCAACTGCGCGAACTTGTGCAAACGGATCAAATGACCGGTGCATTCAATCGGCGCGGCTTGGAAGATATTTTTAAGCGCGAGGCTGCTCGTTCAGACCGCAATGCACAGTCATTGGGTGTAATTTTGATTGATCTGGATAACTTTAAACAGATTAATGACAATTTTGGTCATCAATACGGTGATAGTGTACTGATCAATTTGGTGACGGTTGCCAAAGAGACGCTACGGCCCTCCGATATTGTGGCGCGGTTTGGGGGAGAAGAATTTGTCATCTTGTTGCCTGATGTTGAGATGCAAGATGCACTGACGATTATTCAACGGATACAAAACAATTTAGCAAAAAATTTCTCGATCCAATCAGACAGTCAAGCATTGCCAATAACCTTTAGCGCGGGGGTTGCCTTGCGCTCTTTTGGAGAACATCAAAACTCCGTCATAAGCCGGGCGGACAAAGCACTTTATCAAGCAAAACGTACTGGAAAGAATCGTGCTATTCCTGCATTGATCTAACTGATCCAATCAAAAATTTTCACGAGTGAGAACTCTGCTGTGATCAAGCAAGAGCTCTGAGTCATAGTGTTTATGAGTAACAAAAAATACTTAAGAAACGCGCAATGTAGCCGATGAGTTAAAACTTTTGTTTAAAAAGATGAATTAACACGAGGGAATAAATGGAAGGTTTTTTTCTTGGGCGACAACCAATTCTAGATCGTAATCAAAACCTTGTGGCGTTTGAGTTGCTGTTTAGACAAGAAGAAACCGAAGAGTCGATCAATATTAAAAATGATTTATCCGCATCAGCGAATGTCATTATCAACGCTTATTGTCAGTTAGGAATCCAAAATGTGCTAGGTAAGCAGCGCGGATTTATCAATGCAAATCCTGAATTGGTAATGAGTGACATCATCAGTCTGTTGCCGAGCAAGCATGTCGTATTGGAAATAAAGGAAACAGCAACGGTAACACCAGAGTTTATGCAGTGCTGTAATGAGTTAAAGCAAAAAGGCTATCAGTTTGCGCTGGATAATATTGTTGAGATGAATAGCAAGGTAGAACAGTTACTGCCACTCGTGAGTGTGGTGAAAGTGGATGTTCTGGCGCTGGAACAAAATGCGCTCGCGAAGTTAGTTGCTGAACTAAACCGCTGGCCGGTATTACTCCTAGCACTGAAAGTGGAGAACCGGGAACAAGAGAAGTACTGCATGCAGCTGGGTTTTCAGATGTTCCAAGGATATTATTTTGCAAGACCTGAAGTATTGTCGATAAAACGCGCCGATCCAGGGAAGCTTTCACTGTTGAAGCTATTGACATTGGTTATGGGGGATAGCGATATCGAGGAGCTTGAGCGGGAATTTAAACATCAGCCCGGGCTAAGCTACAACTTGATGCGTATGGTAAATTCTGTTGCCAGCGGGTTACCGCAGAAAATCAATTCAATTAAGCATGCCATCATGATCTTAGGGCGTAAGCAACTGCAGCGATGGATACAGCTGTTGCTTTATACGTCCAATCAATCCGACGATAGTATGTCGAATGCATTAATGCAAACCGCGGCAGCACGAGGAAAAATGATGGAGTTAGTCGCGCTGGCTGAGCGTCCTCACGATAAAAACCACCAGGAAAGAGCATTCATGGTGGGAATATTATCTTTATTAGATGTACTGCTCGGCATTGAGATGCAGCAAATCGTTGATAAACTGGGAATTCCTGATGACATGAGCCAAGCTTTGTTGACCCGGGAAGGTCGCTTAGGTCAGGAATTGAGACTAATCGAAGCCAACGAGAAAGGTGAAGTTGCTGCGATTCAATTGATTCTGACTGAGTTGAGTTTTTTAAGTTTAAGCGAATTAGCCGATATTGAAATACAAGCCATTGCATGGGCTAATCGGATCGGTGAAGCAGCTAATTAATATTAATTAGTTTTATATCGAAGTATAAGTACTGATTACTGAGTTATATGTAGTACATGGCGTAGCTTTTTTATTTTTAGGTGCTAAAGTTATTGATTGTTGTGCCGTTAACTAATTGAGTATGAAAGGATTTATGATGAAATAAGAAGCTCTGGTACGTGCTCATCAAGACAACTCCTATAGCTTTCTTGGCGAAAGGATATAAGCAATCAGAGAAAAATAAGTAGCAGGTTTGCTAGGTCGAATGGCAGTTTAATTGTTTCGATCAAGACGAGCGACAAGGAGAAAGTTATGGCTGAGATGCAAACAGCTGGTGGCGAATCTGATAATCAAGTAACACATCAATCGTCGATGATTGAGCAAGATGGTGTGTTATGTAATGCTGAAGCCGATGAATACTTTATGAGTATCAAAGGAGAATTAAACCAGGTTGATCGGCTTGTAAGCGATGCGGTCAATAATTTGGTTATTAACTTTGGATATATCAGCAAGCTGACCAAATCACATCATGAAATGGTTCTGGCGATTGAGAAAATGGCGGCTCCAGAAGGGAGTAAACCTATACTGGAGTTGCTTGAGAAACAAATGGTTATTGCAGACAAAATCGAGCAGGAACTCGAAATGGTGGTAACTTCGTTGCAGTTTGGTGATCTCGTAACGCAATTGCTAGCGCACACTTCCCGTCAAGTAGAAGCGCTAAATATTGAACTGCAACGCATAGAACGGCAGCGGGGTTGGAGAGAAAATGTTGGTAAGAACACGCTAGACACAATACATGAAGATGTCTCAAAAGCAGTGAATATGGCAAAAACTAAAAGTAAAAGAAAACCGGTTGTGCAGCAAGGTATGCAGATGGGTGATATTGAGCTGTTTTAGCACGCTTTCGCGTGCTTTATCAAACAAATTAACATATTGGCAATAGGAGTGAGATAAATGGCTAAGACGATACTTGCAGTGGATGATTCTGCTTCCATCAGGCAGATGGTTACTTTTACGCTCAAGGGAGCTGGGTATGAAGTCATTCAAGCAGTAGATGGTCAAGATGCATTAGATAAAGCTAATTATCATCAGGTTAATTTAGTGCTGACTGATATTAATATGCCACGAATGGATGGGCTGAAATTGCTCGAACTGTTACGTAAATTGGCGCACTATAAAAATATTCCTATTTTGATACTGACGACTGAATCCGGACATGAGATTAAAGCAAAAGGTAGAGCGGCAGGCGCTACTGGCTGGCTAGTAAAGCCATTTGATCCGAAAAGGTTGCTAGAAGTAATCGGTAAAGTTATTGGTTAAATACTTGTCTCCAAATGAATTAATAGGTTGCAAATCACTGCTGTCTCGTTAACGA
>JAFEGA010000013.1 GCA_018240285.1 Pseudomonadota bacterium
GCACGAAAAAATTTTCTCGGAGAGCCGCTTCAGTACTTAGCTCAAACATTTCAATAGCTAATTTAACCGAACACTACTGGAAGTGGATACACTCTCAGAAGCAGCCGTGTCCTTATCGCTGCAACTGGAGAAACTGGAACAGGAAGTGTCAACGCGCACCAAAATGCTTATTGAGCAAAAAAATGAGCTCAGTAAAGAAAGGGATTTCGTCGAAAATCTGCTCGATACTGCACAGGCGATCGTATTGACGCAGAATGTCGAGGGTAAGATCATGTCATTGAATGCTTATGGCGAGATGCTGACTCGTTACACCGAAAGCGAGTTGCGAGGAAGATCTTTCCTTAGCATTTTGATTCCGGAGTACGAATCGCAGGATTTGCTGATGCGCTTTAAAGAGATTCACAGCGGGCAAAGAATGCAGTTACGGCATGAAGCGATTACCCATTGCAAAGATGGCACAACACGCCATGTCGCCTGGTTGCATTCACATCTCAGCCAGCAGTCGGCGGATGATCCATCGATACTATCCGTAGGTTTGGATGTTACTGAATATAAACGTGTTGAAGGGCACTTAGCTTGGCTGGCGGATCATGATCCGTTGACCAATTTGTATAACCGGCGGCGTTTTAGCGATGAATTGGAACAAGTGCTCAGCCGCGCGGAGCGTTACCGCCATCCTGGCGCGTTATTATTTTTTGATCTCGATCGTTTCAAATACATCAATGATATCAGTGGTCATCAAGCAGGGGATACGCTACTGAAGATGGTGGCGAGTATGCTGACCCAAACGATCCGGGCGGATGATATTACCGGCCGCTTGGGTGGTGACGAATTTGCGATCATTTTGCCGGAAATCAATGCCAGCGGTGCGATCGAAGTGGCCAAGAAAGTTTTGGATCAATTGGGTCAGGCGCAATTGACCATCAATAACCGCACGCATAAGATTTCAGCGAGCATCGGTATTGCGTTATTTCCCGAGCATGGTGCCAATATTCATGATTTACTGGCGGCTGCGGATCTGGCTATGTATCAGGCCAAGGCGATGGGGCGCAATGCCTGGTACCTGTTTTCCGATAAAGACCGCAGCCGCGAGCGTATTCATACGCTGGTTTATTGGAAAGAAAAAATCGAGTATTCACATTTGCATGATAATTTCATGTTGTATTTGCAGCCGATCATGCACGTAAAAACGAAAGAAATCTTGCACTATGAAGTGCTATTGCGGATGCAGGATAAGGACGGCTCGGTATTGTCGCCCGGTGAATTTATTCCGGCGGCGGAGCATACCGGGTTAATTCATGCCATCGATCACATGGTGTTGCGCAAGGCCATCGCGCAGGTGGCCAAAATTTATCAAGCAGGATTCAAGGTCAGCTTTTCGATCAACCTTTCTGCACATGCGTTTAACGATCCTGAGTTGCTACCGATCCTCAAAGAAGAATTGGCATCGCAGAAAATGGATCCGGCCTGTGTCATGTTTGAGATCACCGAGACCGCAGCGCTGGAAGATTTGCCCGGTGCGCGTGGGCTGATGATAGAAATTAAGGAGCTGGGCTGCGGTTTTGTGCTGGATGATTTTGGTGTCGGTTTTTCTTCGTTTTATTATCTGCGAGAGTTGCCGGTTGATGTCGTTAAAATCGACGGCTCGTTTATTCGCAATTTATCCGAAAGCAGCGACGACCTGATTCTGGTCAACGCACTGTGCAGTGTGGCCCGCGGTTTCGGCAAGAAAATCACGGCAGAATTTGTGGAAAGCGCCGAGATTCTGTCGCTAATCGAAAAGATGGATATTGATTACGCACAAGGGTATTACATTGGAAAACCTGCGCCGGCCAATGAATTCTTTTTGAAGTAGAGTGCGGCTTTCTATCGATATCACGAGTGTGAAAGAGTGAGTCCTTGAAGCGCAGCGCATTGGTTTTGTGCTGCATGGATTATTTAATCAATTCAGAAATCCATTCGACCAAATCCGGTTTAACCACCACCAAAATTACCACTGCAAACAAAATCAGCACCGGAAATTCATTGAACCAGCGGTAAAATACATGACCATGCTGATTGGTGTCGTTTTTAAACGCTTTGACGTATTTTCCACAGTAATAATGGTAATAGATCAAGATCAATACCAGGGCGACTTTGGCGTACAACCAATCGCCGGAGAAGCCGTAGCCAATCCATAGCCATACCCCGAACACTACAGTCAGTACGGCACCGGGGGTCATGATGCCATAATAGAGTTTGCGTTCCATAATTTTGAAACGCTCTTTGCCCGGCTGATCTTCGCACATGGCGTGATAGACGAATAAACGCGGTAGATAAAAGAGCCCCGCGAACCAAGTGACCATGAAAATGATGTGCAGTGATTTGATCCAGAGCATGACAGTATGTGAGCGATGAGTGGAAAAGTTGTTATGATACTGGGCTTGCGATGTTAGCGCTATCCCTAAGAATTTGGGAGGTATATACAATGCAAACAAACGAATCCGGGACGAGAGAAGAATGAATCCGCATTATCAAAATTTAATACAAAGACTGGAAGAAATTTCTCATTTGAGTGGCGTCATGAGCACGCTGGGCTGGGATCAGGAGGTAATGATGCCGCCGGGTGCCGCAGATGTACGTGCAAAACAAATCGCCGCTTTGGCAGGGGTGATTCACGAGCGCATGACCGATCCTGGACTGGGAGATTGCTTGAATGAATTGGCGGTGATAGGGAGTGCTGATTTTGCGGCGGCGGAACAGTGCAATATCCGTGAAGCGCTACGCAGTTACGAGCTAGAAGCCAAAGTGCCAAAGCGGCTGGTGCAGGAACTGGCGGAACTCAGTTCGCGCGGACATGGCATTTGGGTTGCGGCAAGACAGGAAAATAAGTTCGCTGATTTTGCACCGGTATTGCAGCGTTTTTTACACCTGAGAAAAGAATGGGCGCAGTATGTATTGCCCGATCTCGATCCGTACGATGCGAATATCGATCTATTTGAACGCGGTACGACGATGAGTATGATCGCACCTGTATTCGAGCGCTTGAAAGCAGAGCTGATTCCATTAATTCAGGCGATTCAGAATCATGCAGATCAACCGGATACTTCGTTCTTGCAGGGGCGGTTTGCACTGAATAAGCAGGAAGCACTGGCGCGCAGAATCAGTCGCGATATTGGTTTTGATTTTGAGAAAGGCCGTATGGACGTATCGGTGCATCCGTTTTGCGGTGGCAGTCACCCAACCGATGTGCGTATCACCACACGCTACAGCGAGCGTAATTTCATCGAATCGCTGTATGCGGTAATTCATGAAACGGGACACGCCTTGTATGAGCAGGGGCGCCCCTATGAGCTAGGCGATTTGCCAGTATCCGAATCGCTGACGATGGGTATACATGAATCACAATCGCTTTTTTGGGAGCGCATGATTGCGCAAAGCAAGCCGTTTTGTCAGCATTATTTCGCTACGATACGTGCTGCATTTCCAGAAAATTTGCAGCATGTTAGCGCGGATTCTTTTTACCGTGCGATCAATATCTGCAAACCGGATTTTATTCGGGTCGAAGCGGATGAGGTGACCTATCCGTTACACGTTATTCTACGTTATGAAATAGAGAGGGGATTGTTTGACGGTTCGATACCGGTTGATGATTTACCACTGATCTGGAATGAGTTGATGCGGAAATACTTGGGAATCGATCCACCGGATGACGCGCACGGTGTGTTGCAGGACTCGCATTGGAGCAGCGGCGCATTCGGGTATTTCCCTTCGTATACCTTAGGGGCGTTGTATGCTTGCCAGTTCTACCGAACACTGCTGAATGAGCAACCCGACACTGAACAGAACGTCATGAAAGGCAACTTTGTGCCAGTTAAAAATTGGCTCAATGAAAAAATCCATCGTCAAGGCAGACTCTACACACCGCAGCAACTGGTTGAGCGTGTAACTGGTGAACCATTGAGTTCAGATTATTTCATTGATTACCTTAAGGATAAGTATCGTGATATTTATCAGCTTGCTTGAAATCAACTAACTAACTTTATACTTGCCTGCGGCCTTGATTGCTTTCGATCCACTTTTTGACGCGATTGGCGTCGCCAATACGGGTATTTTTACCCCAGGAGTTCAGTAAAACAATGACCATCGGCTGTCCGGAGATTTTGGCTTGCATAACCAAACAACGCCCGGCTTCGCTTAGATAGCCGGTTTTGGAAACATCGATATCCCAATTTTGATTACGTACTAAGCTGTTGGAGTTGACATACTGTAATTGCCCACGTTTATTTCCTGGCGATACGGCGTGTTGAGTAGTAGTAGAGAATTCGCGGATAGCAGCATAATTGTTAGAAGCCGCGACTAGTTTGGCCAGATCTCGTGCAGTTGCTACATTGCTGCTATTTAAACCGGTGGAGTCGACAAAATGACTGTTAACCATGCCAAGTTTCTTGGCTTTCGAATTCATGGCTTGCACGAAAGCTTTTATGCCTCCGGGATATGTGCGACCAAGTGCCGCAGCAGCACGGTTTTCAGAAGACATCAATGCCAATCGCAACAGCTCATAACGTGGGAAAGTGCTGCCTACAGGTAAACGTGACGACGAATTTTTAAGTTTGTCGACATCCGCGCTGGTAATGGTAATTTTTTCATTTGGCGGCAATCGTGCATCTAATGTGACCATTGCAGTCATCAATTTGGTAATGGAAGCAATCGGCATTACCTTGTCTGCGTTCTTGTCGTAAATAATGCGTTCATTTTTTGCATTAAATACGAGCGCAGCTTGCGACTTTATATCTGGGTTGCCTTTTTGTGCAAAAGCGTTATTGATAAAAAAAGATAGGATGCAAAATAAAAAAATTCCTCGCTTCATTCTTTCTACTCTCCGATTGACAAAAATTACAGGTTCTTATGAATTCATATCAGCATTTAATGAACGAGGATAATGTCAGTTTAGAGTTTTTTATATATATATATTGAATTTTCTCATTTTACTATAACTTTATTAGGGTTTTTATTAAAAATTGCAAGAAAATCATTATTTGTAAAAAGTTAAGCATCCTAACGATAAATCATATCATGATATTGATCTTATCATCATGATTATTAATCAATTAATTAGGATTGGTGAACAATCTGGAGCCGTATTTTTTTAGTTAATTTGTGAGGCTTGGGACTTTGCGTTGTAGGTGAATGTGATAAAACAAGTGAAATTCTTTAATTACTGAAAGAAATAGGTCAAGCCAGCAGCTGCTAAATATTTAATCCCTATCCAATTTTTGTATTTGAGATACAGCAGAGAAAAACTCATTAATGCAGCTTGACCTATTCGCCAATCACATAGTGGCTGGTTGATTATTATTTACCAAAATTAGGCTGTTTGATTTTTGCCGGGCAAGTAATCATTTCACCATCAGTGCGATCTCTAATCTTTTCGCCGTCTTTTTTCCCTTCACATGACATTTTATTCAAAATGTCTTGAGCAGCCATTGGGGGCATTTTAGATTCTTTGTTGCCACTTGCCATGGTTACAGAAGAGCCCATCAAAAAGACTAAACCGAGTGCAGCGATAAGATATTTGCTCATTTTTTACTCCTATAATAATGTTATGAAGGAAGCCAATTTTAATATACCTGACTTACCAACCATGAATTTATCACAATCATAACTGTCAGGCCATTTCTTTTTAAAATCTTGTGAATTGAAGAATCGGATTATCATATCACGTGTGGTTGATTCAGCAAAAAATCAGGCGATTTGAAGAGAATCTTCTCTCGATTTTGAATAGCGCTATATCAAAACAGCTGCGGCGACACGACGGCCTTCTTCCACTAATATATTATAAGTGCGGCAGCAGGCTTTTGTATCCATTATTTCTATTCCGATTCCCATTTTTGCTAACTGATTCAGCAGAGTATGATCAGGAAATTTATGTGCAGCTCCTGTTCCTAGAAGAATAATCTCAGGTGAATGCGGCAATAAACTTTCGAAATGTTGTAACTTCAATTCCTGCACCGATAAGATAGGCCAATCTTCAACCAGATGATCAGGTAGCACAATCAAGTTTTTCTCATAGCGGATCTGATTGATCAGTACATAACCTTCGCCATAGCCGGTGAAGATATATTGGTGTGCAAAATTTGCAAGATGAAGCTTCAATGATGTGTTTCCTGATGTTGATTGATGAGCTGTCAGTGATTATGCATGATTCAAATCAAAATACAACATCTGTCACTTTTAAAAGTTTGGTTCGCGCAAAAATCAGAATTCTTTGTTTGCGATTGTTCACGTTGATTGTTTTTTATCTTCAGCTATTTTATTTTCCACAAAATCAACCAAAGTACCTAGTGTCGCAAAGGTTTGTGCACTGATTTCATCGTCTTTTATTGTGATAGAAAATTTTTTTTCTATCGCAATAATGACGGTAACGACTGCAACCGAGTCAAGCTCGGGAACATTGCCGAGTAAAATCATATCCGATCCCATTCTATCCAGCCGGTCGCCTAATCCCAAAGTATCCGTGAGAATTTTTTTTATTTCGGTGATATGACTAATGTTTGTCACAATAAGAAGCTGTTTTTTTACAAGCGTTATGAGAATCGCTTATTATAAATCTGATCGTGAGCAATAATCGCGGGATTATGCAATGACTGCAAAAAGATTGCATCATTGCAGAAAAGTATTTGAGGATGAAAAAGCTATGGCTGTATTTCTACAATGGAATTGGCACGTGCAAGCCCATTGAGAATTCGCCCGGATTTATTGCGAACCTGTATGACTTGCCCTTCGGTAGCGTTGATCAATGCTTGACCTTCAGAGCGGATGCTGAATCCGCGGCCTTGAACAACAAGATTCACCGCCTGTCCTCGTACGATTACATAGGGTGCTCGCAACATTTGCGGGCGTAAGGGCTGACCAGCCGGAAGGTTAGTGGTGGCAACCTTGCCAATGATTTGCGCGGCATTTGTCAATATGCCTTCCGGCATTTGCGTCAAATTGACATTCTGGGGTGCGATATCCTCGTAAGTCAGTGCCTGTCCTGATGATACTGGCCGGGCGAGGTGCAGTACATCCGCCATAACACCAATTTCAGTTTGGACGTAAATGGTCCAGGCCGCGATTTCGCTGTCACAGCGCACGCCGATTGAGGTTTTTCCCCACAAACGTCCGCCTGCTGGAACAAAAGGTTCTAATTGCGGACACTTTGGTAGCATCAAGTGTTTGTCGATTTGACCAACATTCACAATAACCTGCCCTGGAAGTGATGCCGTGTTGCTATAGAGAAAGTTTTCAATGGCATTTTTAATCACTGAGATTTCCTGATGGTCAATGGATGTTTTTTGCTGCGATGCAAGTGCTGGAAAAACAAGCGTCAGCAGACAGAGGATTGTCGTTAAGCAACGTATCATGGTTTCTAATCCTTCATTTTTTGCCGTACTCGGCAATTATTGCCGCTATACCGTGACGCTATATTAAACGACTGCAAAAAAATCCAAGCTCAAAGATAACGTCGTTTTCATATCTTATTTGCGGGTTGGTCGATTAATCCCTGCATATATTATTGCTGGCATGCTAAATGCTAATAACTGAATAGACACTTATTTGAATTAGGCGATAGAGAAGATGATTAACAAACTTGATAAAGAATTGAATTATCACCATAATGCGCTAAGTTTAAGGGTTGCAAGACAAGAATTGCTTTCCAGCAATGTGGCCAATGCCGATACACCGAATTTTAAGGCGAAAGATATCGATTTTGCCAGTGTGTTGAACGAAAGATTGTCATCAACTCCTAGCTTGAAAAAAGTAAGCATGAATACGACATCGGCAATGCATATTAATTCTGCTGCATCCGGAGTCTTCGGAGACAACATTTTATACCGTGTTCCTCTGCAACCCAGTGCAGATGGAAACACTGTAGATATGGATATGGAACGAACCCGGTTTGCGGATAACGCCATTAAATATGATGCAAGTATTACATTCATTAATAATGAATTCAGAAACTTAACGTCAGCTATGTTGGAGAGATAGAAAATGTCATTATTCAATGTATTTGGTATCGCAAGCTCCGCCATGTCGGCTCAGTCGCAGCGCTTGAATGTGGTAGCCAGTAATCTTTCAAACGCGGATAGTGTAACCAGTTCAACCGGCGAACCCTATCGGGGTAGGCAAGTGGTTTTCAGTACTTTGCAAGCGGATGCGAATGGCGCAAGCGGCGTTAAAGTTGCAGGTATTGTTCATGATCAATCGCCAATGCGGCAAGTGTTTGAGCCTAAGCATCCGCTGGCGGATAAAAATGGTTATGTGACGATGCCGAATGTCAATGTTGTCGATGAAATGGTCAATATGATGTCGGCATCGCGTTCGTATCAAAACAGTGTCGATATGATGAACACGACCAAGTCATTGTTGCAAAAAACACTGACTATTGGCCAATAAAGGAGTAAATGATGAGTTCAATCTCGCAAGTCAATACCGCAACCGCTACAGCTGCTTCAACCGCAACCTCTGGTACTACCAGTAAGAAAGATGTTGAAAACCCGCAAGACCGGTTTCTGAAGCTATTGGTTACCCAAATGAAAAATCAAGATCCGTTGAAACCGCTGGACAATGCCGAAGTGACCAGTCAATTGGCGCAAATCAGCACAGTATCGGGTCTTGATAAGCTGAACTCAACACTGCAGCAATTGGTTACCAGCGCTGAAGATACCCGTTCAGTGGAGGCATTGGGATTGATCGGACACAAAGCATTTGTTCCAGGAACAGCGATAGCATTAAGTGGGGATGGCGCCATAGCTGGTATTGAATTGGCGCAACCGGTTGATCAGCTCAAAGTCACCATTCTGGATAGTGCCGGATTTGCTATTCGCACAATGGATCTCGGTGCACAACCGACTGGTATCAGTACAATTTCTTGGGATGGTTTGACCGATAGCGGCACTAAGGCAGTCGATGGAGACTACACTTTTGCGGTAAGCGCAAAACAAGGGGGTAACGACGTCAAAGCCGATACCCTTTCATTTGGGATGGTAAAAAGTGTAACACCTGGCGACGGGGATACTCACCTGGATATGGGCGATAAATTAGGCTTGATTAGTTTATCTAACGTTAAACAGGTGTTTTGATAGGAGATTATTATGACTTTTCAACACGGCTTAAGCGGATTGAATGCAGCGTCGACCAATCTGGATGTCATCGGAAATAATATTGCTAACGCCAATACAGCAGGGTTTAAGCAATCCATCGCACAATTTTCCGATATTTTTGCCAACTCGATGGAGGGTACCGATACTGCGCAGGTCGGGATTGGGTCAAAAATATCCGCAATTGCACAACAATTTGGTCAAGGTACTATTACTCCGACCAGCAATCCTTTGGATATTGCGATTAACGGACAAGGATTTTTCCGCATGAGTGACAACGGTACGGTAAGCTATAGCCGGAACGGCCAATTTCATGTGGATGATTCAGGCTATATTGTCGATGCATCGGGTGCCAATCTGACAGGTTTCTTGGCTGATGAGAATGGTGATATCAAAGCCAGCGGCGTACCGGCGAATTTAAAATTCAGCACTTCTGATCTCGCACCAAAAGCAACCACGACATTTGATCTGGGTTTTAATCTGGATGCACGAAAAACGGCTATTACTACCGCTTTTAATGCCACCAATCCGAAAACCTATAACAGCACAACCTCGGGCACAGTGGTCGATAGTCTTGGAAATTCGCATGTGTTATCTTTGTTTTTTCAGAAGAGCAATACAGCTGCCAATACATGGACTGCATTCGCAACTGTAGATGGCAAGGTGGATGCATCCGGTACACCTATTGGTGTCACCATTGGCGGCGGTCCTTCACAATCCATGGTGTTCGATGGGGATGGTGTCTTGCAGAATATTACCACTCCACTAACCTTGAACATTGATTTTAGTCTGATTAACCCCGCTTTAGGTGCGACAACTCCGCAAGCTGTCAGTCTCGATATGACGACTGCTACCCAGTATGGATCTGATTTTGGTGTCAATGCGATTACACAGGATGGCTATACCTCTGGGCGAATGTCCGGTTTTACTATCAGTGCAGAAGGTGTGATTCTTGGAAATTACAGCAGTGGTCAAACAAAAACACTAGGGCAGATTGTACTTGCCAATTTTGTTAATCCGCAAGGCCTAGTTCCAATCGGAGATGGTCATTGGGCGGAAACTCCTGGTTCTGGCGAACCATTGGTGGGGCCACCGAAAACCGGCAATCTCGGTGTGCTTCAATCCAATGCCATTGAAGATTCTAATGTGGACTTGACAGCCGAATTGGTCAAATTGATTCAGGCGCAGCGAATGTATCAAGCCAGCGCCAAACAAATAGAAACGCAGGATCAGATTATTCAAACCATAACTCAAATTTAATTTGAAGTACCAAGCTACTTATAAAAGTTGAGTGAACAATGGATCGATTAATTTATACCTCAATGACTGGTGCAAACCATACGCTGAATCAGAAAGCGACTGTTGCTCAGAATCTTGCCAATGCATCGACAACGGGATACCGCGCTGAAAGCAATGCATTCCGCGCAGTTCCGGTATTTGGTGATGGTTTGCCGACACGCGCTTTTGTTGTAGATTCAACAATAGGCGCCGATTTTACTCCCGGTGCGTTGCAAACGACCGGCCGTGATCTCGATGTTGCGATTCGAGGTTCCGGGTGGATTGCGATTCAATTGGATGATGGCAAGGAGGCATATACCCGTAACGGCAATTTGCAAGTAAGCCCTAATGGCATTCTGCAGACAAGCAGCGGTCATAAAGTTAAAGGTGATACAGGCATTATTACCTTACCACCCGATACTCGTATCACAATCGGTGTCGATGGAACTGTGTCTTCAGTTCCGATTACGCCGCAACCGAACACGGTGGCGCAAATAGGCCGGATCAAACTGGTCAATCCACCGGAAGATAAGCTTGTAAAAGGCACTGACGGCTTATTCCGGCTTAAGGATGGCGGCGAGTCGCCTGTTGATGCCAGAGTCAAGCTTGTCGACGGCACATTGGAAGAGAGTAATGTGAATGTGGTGCATGAAATGGTCAATATGATCGACTTGGCGCGGCAATTCGATATGCAAATGAAAATGCTCGATAACGCACAGAATAATGCGCAGAAAGCCGGTGAGATAATGGTATTAAGGGTTTGATTCTATAACAAATTTAATGGGTAAATTATTATGATACGTTCGCTGTGGATTGCAAAGACCGGGCTTGATGCACAACAAACCAAGATGGATGTGATTTCAAATAACTTGGCGAATGTCAGCACTAATGGATTTAAACGTGCTCGTGCGGTTTTCGAAGATCTGCTGTATCAAACGATACGTCAGCCCGGTGCGCAATCTTCGCAGCAGACCCAATTACCATCTGGGTTGCAGTTAGGAACAGGGGTTAAGCCGGTTTCTACCGAAAGTATATTCACTCAGGGTGGATTGCAACAAACCGAGAATCAACGCGATGTTGCCATACGTGGTGTAGGTTTTTTTCAGGTTCTGTTGCCGGATGGTACGACAGCATACACTCGCGATGGGGCATTTCAGTCCGATCTTAACGGTCAACTTGTGACATCCAGTGGATACGCTGTTCAACCCGCCATTACTGTTCCACCGAATGCACTGGGTATCACGATAGCACGTGATGGCACAGTGACCGCAGCAGTTCCGGGAGCGGTTGCGCCCATCCAAGTTGGCAATATTCAATTGGCAAGCTTTGTTAATCCGGCTGGATTACTGAAGATGGGCGAGAATTTGTATCAGGAAACCGCATCGAGCGGAGCTCCCAATCAGAATGCACCGGGTACCAATGGATTAGGCCTGCTGGAGCAGAATTTTGTTGAAACTTCGAATGTAAACGTGGTGGAAGAATTGGTGAATATGATTCAAACCCAGCGCGCTTATGAAATGAATTCCAAATCAATCGAAACTTCGGATCAGATGTTGCAGCGGCTGGCCCAGCTATGATTGACTGGATGATCGGGAATCGTGCAATGGTGAGTGGCAGCCAGATAATAAAGAATTTCTACCGGCACTTTTTTATGTTGGTGTTAATTGCGCTTGTGTCCGGTTGTGCACTGACACCATCGACAGTGACTCACCAGCCAAATACATTACGCGCTCCGCAGCATGCGGCAGCCGTGAGTCAACCCAACGGCTCCATTCTGCAAACGGTCCATAGCACAACAGGCGGGGTTCGATATACACCATTATTCGAAGATCGCCGCGCAAGAAGTATCGGCGATACGATTATTGTTACGTTAAATGAAACCACAAATGCCAGTAAAAGTTCGGGAAGTAATGCAAACCGTTCTGGTAGTATCGAATTTTCCGTGCCGAACTTTATGGGAATCCCGTTAAGCCTGTTAAAGAATGCATCGGTTGAAGCTAAATCCAATAACAAATTTGATGGCAGCGGTGAAAGTTCAAGCAAAAATAATTTTAAAGGAACCATTACGGTAACTGTTATCGAAGCGCTACCGAATGGAAATCTTGTTGTCAGTGGCGAGAAACAAATCGGTATTAATCAGGGGCAGGAATTCATCAGGCTGTCCGGGGTTGTGAATCCGGTTCATATTTTGGGAAATACGATCTCTTCAACGCAGATTGCCGATGCGCGCGTCGAGTATCGCAGTAATGGGTATATCGACGAAGCGCAGACGATGGGGTGGCTATCGCGTTTTTTCCTGTCGATATCGCCTTTCTAGTCGGCCAATTTCAGGATGAATGTTTCAACAATTGATATTTAAGATTATGAAAAAACGAAATGTCATTATTTTTTCTTTTCTTGCGCTAAGCCTGCTTTTACCAAGTATCAGTCTGGCCGATCGCATTAAGGATTTGGCATCGATTCAGGGTGTTCGCAATAATCAATTGATCGGATATGGATTGGTGGTTGGATTGGATGGCAGTGGTGATATGACCACACAAACGCCATTTACCGTTCAGAGTGTTATTAATATGCTAGGCCAATTAGGCGTTAACCTGCCACCCGGTACCAATTTGCAATTGCGTAATGTTGCCGCTGTGATGGTGACGGCGACGCTGCCGGCATTTGCTAAACCGGGTCAACACATCGATATCACAGTTTCTTCCATGGGTAACGCCAAAAGCTTGCGTGGCGGAACACTGTTGTTGACACCGCTCAAAGGGGCGGACAATCAAGTTTACGCAATGGCGCAGGGGAATATATTGGTTGGTGGCATTGGGGCCGCAGCCGGCGGTAGCAGCGTGCAAGTGAATCATCTGAGTGTGGGGCGTATCACAGGAGGCGGTATTGTGGAACGCGAGATTCCAACGACAGTAGGACAGGGTGATTTTATCAATCTAGAATTGAACTCAACGGATTTCACGACGGTAAACCGTATCGTTGATGCGATCAACGGGCTTTATCCAGCGGCCGCATCTGCCGTGGATGGCCGGATGGTGCAAGTAAAAGCACCCGCAGACAATAGTCAGCGCATTATGTTTATTTCCCGAATTGAAAGTCTGGATGTTCAGCCTGCAAAAACCACAGCAAAAGTGATTGTTAATTCACGTACCGGTTCAGTAGTCATGAATCAGGCAGTAACACTTGAATCAAGCGCGGTAGCGCATGGCAATCTTTCGATCATCATTAATACGGAGCCTGTGATTAGTCAACCCGGACCTTTAGCGCAGCGGGGCGAAACCGTGGTCACACAGCGATCTCAAGTCGAGATCCGTACCGATGAAGGAAATTTAATGTTGTTGCCGAATGGTGCGGATCTTGGTGAGGTTGTGAAAGCGTTAACGGCGATTGGCGCTACCACTCAGGATCTATTGTCCATCCTGCAAGCCTTAAAAGCTGCCGGCTCGTTGCGCGCCGATTTGGAAATAATTTAACTATTGGATACAAGAAATGGTAATTTCAGCAGATATCTCTAGCAAACTTGCCATTGATACCAAAAGTATCGATGACTTGCATTTAATGGCTAAACAGAAACCGGACGAAGCCTTACAAAAAGTTGCACAGCAGTTTGAAGCGCTATTTGTAAATATGTTGCTCAAAAGCATGCGTGAGGCGACGCCTAAGGATGGATTGTTCGATAGTCAACAAACGCAGTTTTTTACCCAGATGCATGATCAGCAGCTGGCGCAAAAGATATCCACAAAAGGAATTGGCATTGCTGACATGATGGTTCAGCAATTATCCCGAACCAATAAATCGATTGAACCGCAAACTGCAATTAGCCAAACCAATGCCATTCTGTCCGCGATTAATTCTATGCAGCAGACACAGCCAGTAAGCGACGGACATCCTAATGACAAATCCGGGCAATTGTGGTCAGTGTCTCAGACTTCTTCCAATGCGGTGATGCCGGCAGCAAAAGTTAGTCCGGTAATTGATGAATTCTCTGCCCCGATTCAGTTAGATACGCAGCAGAAGAAGCCATCCAGTCAATCGGCAAATTTTATCGATAAGCTTTTACCTCATGCAAAAATTGCATCCGAATCTACCGGCATTCCATCTAAATTTATGCTGGCACAGGCTGCATTGGAAAGTGGCTGGGGTAAATATGAGATTCGTCATGCGGATAATAGCCCAGCCTATAATCTTTTTGGCATTAAAGCAGGCGCCAATTGGAAAGGAGAGGTTGTAGAAACGACAACGACTGAATACATCAATGGCATGCCACAGAAAACGGTTGAGAAGTTTCGCGCTTACAGCTCGTATGCAGAGGGATTCAATGATTATGCCAAGTTACTAATGGATAACCCACGCTATGCAAAAGTGCTGAACTCTGCGGATGCTGAGGCATTCGCAAATGGTTTGCAACGTGCAGGATATGCTACCGATCCTATGTATGCTGAAAAACTAATGCGAATTCTGAATAGTGAAAAGTTGCAAAACCGTGAATTTATTTGATACAGGAAGTTTTCTTTAATTCTTTGATCAGTATGCCGATACTGCAACTATATATTCTTTAAGATCCGGAACTGAAATAACATTATGGGAAATGGTATTCTCGATATTGGAGTGACTGGTTTAGCAACAGCGCAAAACCAATTATTGACGACCAGTCATAATATTAGCAATGCGGGTACGCCGGGCTTTAATCGGCAACAAGTCCTGCTCAGTACAAATACACCGCAATCGGGTGGTGCTGGATTTATTGGACGAGGTGTTCATTCTTCCACAGTGCAGCGTGTTTACAGTCAATTTCTTGTCAGTCAATCACTACAAATACAAACACAAAGCCAGTCGATGGATAGCAACTATGCCGAGATAAAACAGTTGGATAATATGTTTGCCGAGACTACATCGGGACTTTCTCCAACATTGCAGAATTTCTTCAGTGCCATACACGATGTCGCAACCAATCCCGCTGTCATTCCGTCGCGCCAATCGATGTTAAGCAATGCTGATGCCCTTGTGGCGCGTTTTCACAGTATGGATCAGCGTATGTCACAGATCAGGGATGGAATCAACACACAGATTACCAGCTCAGTAGTTCAGATTAACTCGCTGGCTAAGCAGATCGGTGAGATAAATAAACAGATAATATGGGCGGAAGGTGCAGCAGGGGGGCAGCCCGCAAATGATATGCTGGATCAGCGCGATGAACTTGTAAATCAATTAAATAAATTGGTTAATACCGATACCGTTCGTCAAAGCGATGGCACGCTGAATGTCTATATCGCAAATGGGCAGGCGCTGGTCGTCGGTGCACAAATACTCTCAGTGGAAGCGATTAAGTCGCCGGATAGTCCTGATAATTTAACAATTGGATTGATTAATGGAAATAGTACTATCCAACTACCTGAGGACCAAATCAGTGGCGGTACTCTAGGAGGTATTTTGTCTTTTCGTGGTGCTACGCTTGATAATGCGCAAAATTCATTAGGCCGGATTGCTATGACTCTGGCGCAGACATTTAATGCACAGCATCAATTAGGCATGGATTTAAATGGAGATATGGGTACGAATTTCTTCGCCATGCCTACCCCCAAAGTGATCTCGGCGTTGACCAATAACTTAACCTCCAATATCTCGGCGTCAATTAGTGACTATAGTGCACTGACAGCCAGTGATTATGAATTCTCATTCGATGGTACCAATTATACATTGACCAGATTGTCCGATAATGTATCAGCTACTCCATCAGGTACTTTGCCATTAACGCTGGATGGTATATCAGTAACAAGTGCTACTATGCTGGCCGGTGAAAGATTTCGAATTCAACCCACCATCAATGGCGCGAAGGATATAGCAGTAAATATTACAGACACCACCAAAATAGCTGCGGCAAGCCCAAATCGTACCAGTGCTGCATCTACCAACACAGGTACTGGTACCATTAGTGCGGGAACGGTCAATCCGTTGCCATTGGATTCTAATCTCCAACAACCGCTTACCATCACGTTTCATGCGCCTTATGATGGGAAGTTTGATGTTGCAGGAACTGGAACTGGGCTGCCTGCGGCTAATCAGACGTATACAGCGGGTACGGATATTAGTTTTAATGGTTATACATTTCAGATCAGTGGCAGTCCGGCCGCAGGGGATGTTTTTACGGTCACTCCCAACAATAATGGTGTTGCTGATAATCGCAATATATTGTTGCTGGGCGTATTGCAGGCAGCTAATACCCTGGAGAATGGTACCGCGACATATCAATCTGCTTATGGACAGCTAGTCAGTCAAATTGGTAACAAGACACGTGAATTGGATGTAACCAGTAAAGCACAAGCCAATTTGTTGACACAAACTCAGCAATCTATTCAATCCGTTTCCGGTGTCAATCTGGATGAAGAAGCTGCGAATTTGTTGCGTTATCAGCAAGCTTATCAAGCATCAAGTAAAGTGATTGAGATGAGCAGCACTTTATTTGATTCCATTCTTCGCTTCGGTTAGAAATAAACAAGGAGTAGTTTCATGCGTATCAGCACAAGCACCATTTATGAGACCGGAACTAATCTAATGCTCCAGCAGCAGGAAAAGTTGATTAATACACAGCAACAATTATCGACTGGCCGACGAATTTTAACACCCTCGGATGATCCGATTTCTGCGGCACAGGTATTGAATATCTCACAATCGGCATCACTCAATGAGCAGTATTCGGTAAATCGATCCAGTGCGAGTTCCTCGCTCGAATTGGAAGAGAACGTTCTAAAGCAGGTTACAGGAATTCTGCAAGACATTCACAGTTCAACTGTCTATGCCGGGAATGCAACACTGACCGATTCGGATAGAAAGACACTGGCTACCGAATTGCGCGGTAAATTGGAATCGCTCGTTGGTTTAGCCAACACAACTGATGAGAAAGGGCAATTTCTTTTCTCCGGATATCAAGCAAATACCAAGCCCTTTGCGCAAACTGGATTAACTGTGCAGTATGTGGGTGATCAAGGGCAACGCTTAAATCAGGTTGGTCCTGCACGCCAGCTGGCGGTTAGTGATTCCGGTACGGATGTTTTTGAACGCATCAAAAATGGCAACGGTGTTTTTACAACTGCTGCTAATTCTTCGAACATGGGTACAGCTGTTATTGACGGAGGATCGGTGCTTACTCCTTCGAGTCTTACCGGCGATGATTACGAGATTACATTTACCGTGTCTGCAACCGGTGTTGCAACCTACGATATTGTAAACACCACGACAGGAACACCGATTTCATCCGCTAACCCTTATGTCAGCAACAATACAATCAGTTTTGATGGTATGCAATTGAGTATTAAGGGGGATCCGGCTAATGGCGATAAATTTACAGTGACTCCAAGCAGTAATCAAAGCATTTTTAAAACGGTAGGAGATTTGGTCGCCGCGCTCGAAACCCCATCAAGCGGGCAGCCTGGCGGCACCCGGCTGGCAAACAATTTAAAATCAACATTGCAAAGTATCAATAACAGCCTGGAGCATGTGCTTTCAAAACAAGCCTCTATCGGAGCACGGTTGCAAGAGATCGATACTTTGGAAAGTGTTGGCAGTGATCAGAATATTCAATTTGAACAGATGCTTTCACAATTACAAGATGTTGACTTTGCACAAGCAACTTCGGATCTGCAGCGGCAACAGCTCTATCTTCAAGCTGCACAGCAGTCCTATATCAAAATCTCCGGATTATCGCTATTTAATTATATTTAGAGTGATTCAGTCGCGTTTTTCGCTATTGCCGCGCTGGTAGTTCATGCCTTGATGGCCGATATCGTGACGAATCTGGGAACCGTCAAAGCGGATTCTTTCAACGAGTTTGTAAGCCGTTTGCTGTGCGATTTTTACACTATCGCCCAATGCTGCTACGCATAAAACCCGTCCGCCGGCAGTTACGATCTCATTGCCGTTTTCTCCTCCCATCGAAGTTCCGGCATGAAAAATATGAAAATTATCGGTATTTTCTTGTTCCGCAGCCAAATCTTGCAAGCCGTAAATCGCATCATTCTTTCTCGGATTTTCGGGATAGCCTTTAGCGGCCATCACAACACCAAGAGCCGTACGCCGATCCCATTCAATGTTCATTTCATTCAGTGTCCCATTCACCGCATGCTCAATGAGCGGAAGTAGGTCACTTTTTAAACGGAGCATGATCGGTTGTGTTTCCGGATCGCCTAAGCGGCAATTAAACTCCAATACTTTCGCCTGGTCTTGCGCTGTGATCATCAGACCTGCATAAAGAAATCCGGTATAGCGGATACCATCTTGTTTTAAGCCACTGATGACCGGATCGATAATGGAGCGCATGATTTGCGCGTGCAAGGTTGGGGAGACGAAAGGAACCGGCGAGTAAGCCCCCATTCCGCCTGTATTCGGACCCTGGTCGTCGTCGCAAAGCCGTTTATGATCCTGGCTGGTAGCCAATGGAAGAATATGGTTTCCGTCCGTCATGACGATAAAACTGGCTTCAATGCCTTGAAGAAATTCTTCGATAATGATTTCATTTCCCGCGTTGCCGAGGTTCTTTTCAATCATGATCGCATTGACTGCGGAATGCGCTTCTTCATGTGATTGTGCAACGATAACACCTTTTCCTGCTGCCAGGCCGTCAGCTTTGATGACAAGCGGGGCAGGGTGTTGCTCAATATAGGCATGTGCCAATCCAGGATCTGTGAATCTCGCATAAGCCGCAGTCGGTATATGGTGCCGCTGCATAAATTCCTTGGCGAAGATCTTCGATGTTTCGAGTTGAGCCGCTTGCCGGGTTGGGCCGAAGATTTTCAGACCGGCCGCTTGGAATGCATCCACGATGCCGGCGGCAAGCGGAATCTCGGGGCCGACGACTGTAATCGCAACCGACTCTCTTTTTGCGAATTCGATTAACTCAGGAATGGCGGTGATGGGAATATTTTCCAATCCCGGTTCTAATGCAGTACCGGCATTGCCGGGCGCAACAAATACCTTATGCACGCGCGGCGACAGGCTTAATTTCCACGCTAGGGCATGCTCTCTGCCACCACCGCCGATCACTAATAGTTTCATAATGATGAGATTAGTTAATGACGGAAATGTCGAATACCTGTGAATGCCATGGTGACACCATGTTCGTCTGCAGCGGCAATCACTTCTTGGTCACGGATGCTGCCGCCGGGCTGAATGATTGCGGTTGCGCCTGCTTCGACGACGACGTCCAATCCGTCCCGGAACGGGAAAAACGCATCCGACGCTACAACCGTTTGTGCCAATGTGAGACCAGCTTGCTGTGCTTTGATGGATGCGATGCGTGCGCTATCGACACGGCTCATTTGCCCGGCGCCGATACCGATGGTCTGACCATTGCGGCAAAATACGATCGCATTGGATTTAACAAATTTTGCGGCGCGCCAAGCAAACAACAAATCATCCAATTGTTGTGGTGAGGGTTGTAACTTGGTGACGATTTTTAAATCGGAAGCAGCAATGTTCTGAATATCCGGTGTTTGCACCAGAAGACCACCGCCGACGCGTTTTAAATCATAAGCATTGTGACCGGTTCGTAAAGGCACCAGCAAAACCCGGATATTGTTTTTTTGCGCCAGAAGCTGTTGCGCTTCCGGTGTTATTTCAGGCGCGATAATGACTTCGACGAATTGTTTTAAGACTGCATCAGCCGTATCTTTATCGACGGCGCGGTTAAAAGCGATGATACCGCCGAAAGCCGAAACCGGATCGGTTGCGAATGCCAGCTGGTAGGCGCGTAACACAGTTTCTGCAATGGCAATGCCACAAGGATTGGCATGCTTGACGATGACACATGCCGGATTATCGAAAGTTTTGACGCATTCCCAAGCGGCGTCGGTATCCGCGATATTATTGTAGGATAGCTCTTTGCCCTGTAATTGCCGGTAACTCGCCAAACTTCCCGGCGTATTGGTTTCGTCGCGATAGAAAGCGGCTTTTTGATGTGGGTTCTCGCCATAGCGCAAAGGTTGTGCGATAGTGAAGTTCAGATTCAGCGAATCGGGAAAATCCTTGCGCTGATAATCGCTATCCAGTGCAGTCAAATAGTTACTGATGGCGCTGTCGTAGGAGGCTGTATGGGTAAAAGCTTTTTGCGCCAATTTAAAGCGTGTGGCTAAGCTAACGGTACCGTGGTTTTCCGCCAATTCCCGGCTGAGTTGTAAATAGTCCTGCGGATCGGTGACGATGGCGACTTTACGGTAATTTTTTGCGGCCGCACGTACCATGGTCGGCCCGCCGATGTCGATATTTTCAATGGCCTCATCGAAACTGCAATCCGGTTTTGCAATGGTTTGTTTGAAGGGATAGAGATTGACAATAACCAGTTCGATATTCGGAATCGACGCTTGTGCGAGTGCTTGCTGGTGATCGGGCAAGTCGTTACGCGCGAGGATGCCGGCATGAATTTTTGGGTGCAGTGTTTTAACCCGGCCGTCGAGCATTTCCGGGAAACCCGTATAATCACCCACTTCGACAACCGGGATTCCGGCTTCCTGCAACAACTTGGCGGTGCCGCCCGTGGACAGGATGGTGATATTTTGTGCAATCAGATTCTTTGCTAATTCTACGATTCCGGTTTTATCCGAGACACTGATGAGGGCTTGTTTAATGGTCATTTAATTTGATATTGCTTCATTTTCTGGCGGAGCGTATTGCGGTTTATTCCCAGTAACTCAGCTGCTTGAGTCTGGTTTCCTTTGGTGTATTGTATCGCGATTTCAATTAATGGTTTTTCGACGCTATGCATGACCAGGTTGTAAATATGACATGGCTTCTCCCCATCCAGGTCATTGAGATATCCGTTTATGGCTTTGCGTATGCACGATGCAATTTCATTCTCCTTGATTGCATTCATAAACTCACTACTCCCCTTCTTTGATATAACTCAATCGTTGACCTTTTTCAGCTAATGTGGAAAAAAAATTGTTGGTTTCCAAAAGTTGCTGATCACTGGTTTGCAGTTGGTTCATGGACTGACGAAAACCGGCGGAGCCGACAAGTCCCTTGGTGTACCAGGAAATATGCTTGCGTGCGATGCGCACACCTGAGTATTCACCGTAAAATTCGTATAAATCATGTAAATGATTAATGAGTACCTGATGGATTTCAGATACCTCGGGTGCCGGTAAATGTTCACCGGTTGTGAGATAGTGATTGATTTCGCGGAAGATCCACGGTCTGCCTTGTGCGGCTCGGCCGATCATGATCGCATCCGCCTTCGTGTAATCAAGGATTTGGCTTGCCTTTTCCGGCGTCGTGATATCGCCGTTGGCGATGACAGGAATCTTAATCTCAGCTTTAACTGCTGCAATGGTGTCGTATTCCGCAGTGCCGGTGTAGGCACAGGCGCGTGTGCGGCCGTGAATCGCGAGCGCTTGAACACCCGAGTTTTCGGCAATATGTGCGATGGTGAGCGCATTTTTGTGTTGCTTGTCCCAGCCAGTGCGTATCTTCAGTGTCACCGGAATGTCCACGGCTTTAACCACCGCGTCCAGAATTTTTCCCACTAATTGTTCATCTTGCAATAACGCGGAACCGGCCATGACGTTGCAGATTTTTTTGGCCGGACAGCCCATATTAATATCGATAATCTGAGCGCCATTGTCGACATTGTAGCGTGCAGCCGCTGCCAGCATGTGCGGATCAGCACCGGCAATTTGTACGGAAACCGGTGAAACTTCGCCGTCATGATTCGCGCGCCGCTGTGTTTTTTTTGAGCCCCACAGCAATGAGTTGCTCGACACCATTTCGGAAACCGCCATGCCAGCCCCCATCGTTTTGCATAATTGCCTGAATGGCCGGTCGGTAACACCCGCCATGGGAGCGACAATCAGTTTGTTTTTCAAAATATGCGTGCCGATTTGCATGTTAAGCGCAGCGTATAAGTTAAATCAGTTACTCAGGAGAGCGATTAATTGAGATGTTGGGAATCTTGGCTGCAGCAGGTGAATATTCATATAAAAATCTCACAGTGCATAAAGCGCCAATTATAACTTTTGTTTCGTCGGGCTGATAGAGGCGCGACAGGAAAACGGATTACCCGCGTGCGCCAAAGATCATGCGGCGGGCGACAAAGCGTTTTAATGGCGGTGTGCAATTCAATGTAATCAATCCGATTCCGCAAGCATGTTTGAGTAATGGATTATCATTGGAAAAAAGTTTGATGAGCGAATCGGTAAAAAGCCGGCCGCCGCCGCTGTCGATTTGTCTTTTTTGGCGGTAATTCGACAGCATCGCCGGAGCACCGATCCCTCGTAATGTATTTTGCGTAGCGATCGCTTCTTGCGCTAACTCATAGGCATCTCTCAAACCCAGATTAAATCCCTGTCCTGCAACAGGATGCAATGTTTGCGCCGCATTCCCGATGAGCGCAACTCTTTGCGCTGTAACATTCATGGCATATTTCAACGTTAAAGGGAATGCCGATCTTTTCCCGGCGTGCATAAATTTCCCAAGCCGGTCGCCAAAATGGCGATGCAGCCTGAGCAGAAATTCGGCTTCGTTCAGCGCGGTAATTTCATGAACGGCTTCAGGGCTTACCGTCCACACCAGTGCGAAATCTTCTTCATTGGGCAGCAATGCGACCGGTCCATCCGCGGTGAAGCGTTCGTAGGCGACCCCGCTTTGTTTTTTTTCCGCTTTGACATTGCCAACCACAGCGAATTGGTGATAGTCATGCGACTGATAAGCGACATCGGGTAATTGCTGCGCCAGTTTGCCGCCGTCCGCGAGCACTATCAGTTTGGCGGTTACTTTTTGCTCTTCGTTCTGATAATTGAAGTACACCGTGCCTGAATTTTCCGCAGTATCCAGTCCGGTGACGATCGCACCGGCAATGTAACCGGATGTACTGGTGGTTAGTCGCTGGTGCATCGAACGGAATAAGTCATGATAGTTGACGACGAATCCCAACGTGGGAACGCCGGCGTCTTGCGGTGTCAGAATGGTTTGACCGAGGCTGCCGCGATTGGAAATATGGATTGTCGTGATCGGCGTTTTTTTCGCCAGTCCGTTCCATACGCCCAAGCGGTGCAGGATTAAGTGACTGCCGTACGATAGCGCCAACGGGCGAGGATCTTCGTCTTTTTCCGGCAAACCGCGCGCTTCCAGCAACAAGCTCGAAATACCGGTATCCTGCAGTGCCAGTGACAAAGCCATACCCACCGGTCCGCCGCCAATGATGACGATATCGTAATGCGCACTGATCATATGATTGCTTGAAATTTTTTCAGGATGTCGATGGATGATTGATAAACCGGATGGAATATTGCCCCTGGAAATTCCGGCAGCCATGGCATCGCGATGTTGATCCTGCTTTCATGAGAATTAAACAGGGCAGGAGAATAGCATATTGCAACAAGTCATGGAATGTGCGGAATGTGCGATGGGATGAGTTAACTGTAATGCGCGGGCAAGATGATGCCTTAAACGGTATAATCTGCATCGTTTAATTGTCTGGGTTACATTTTTGAGGAATTTGCATGACAAGATTGTTAGAAAATAAATTTGCAGGATGGATCGTATTTTTACTTTCTATCGTTTCCACTGAAGCCTGGTCAACGAATACTGGCAGCGAATTGATCAATGCCGCGGACAAAGGCAATATTCCCTTGGTCAAAAAAATACTGGATACGCAGCGCATTGATCAGGAGGAACTGAACGCCGCTTTTCTGGCAGCGGTTAAAAAAGGCCATGCCGCTGCTGTCGAGCGCTTCCTGCAAGCAGGTGTGGATATCAATTTGAGAGCGGATGATCATTATACCCCGCTGATGCGATCGGCCCGCGACGGCCGCGATCAGGCGGTGGAAATTTTGCTGGCTGCCGGTGCTGATGTGAATGCCGCTAGCGATGAAGACGGCACGGCCTTAATGCTGGCCGCCGAGAAAGACCGCAGGAAAGCCATCGACTTGTTGCTGGCGGCTAAAGCGGAGGTGAATGCAAAACGCGCCGACAGTATGACAGCGTTGACACTGGCTGCGCAGCAAGGCCATCGGCAAGTCATTCAGACATTGATCAATGCCGGTGCCGATGTCAATTATCAATTAGTAAATGGCGCGACAGCCCTAATGCTGGCTGCGCAGCATGGCCATCTGGGAGCGGTTCATACTTTGCTGGCGGCAAACGCCAACCCTAATCTGAAAGCCAGCAATGGTGCGACTGCACTGACTTTGGCCAAACTATATCATTATAAAGAAGTGATTGAATTATTGATAAAGGCAGGAGCCAAATAGCAACTATGCTATCCGGTGTCTGGCTGGATTTGAAAATACACTGTTATCGTTATAACCCCTATAGAGGAAATCCTAGATGAATGTTTTGGCTGTTTTAATTCTTGCTGCGACGGTTGCAGTGCTGACCGGCTGTGGCGGTGAACCGGGAAGTGATAAACAGGCGGCAAACTCGATACCTGCGCCTATGAACGAAATCACCAAGATGGGTGAGATTCCGTCGTTCATGAGCGAGGGATTGACGGAAGAAGAAAAGGCGGAATTAAAAGAACAAATTATGCCCGGAGGTTTCGGCGATGTAAAAGCCGCCGAAGAGAAATTCAAGGCATTGATGGCCGATGCGAAAGCGGGGGATCCGGCGGCGCAAAACAGTCTGGGGGTGATGTACTACACCGGTGAGGCGGTATCAAAGAATTTATCCGGCAAGGTATTGAATAACGATCCGGAACTGGCCGCCGGATGGTTTTTCCGCGCCGCCGAGCAAGGTTATGCCGACGCGCAGTTTAATTTGGGATTGATGTACGCGAATGGCGAAGGTGTTCCGCAAGACATGGAGCAGGCGGTGGAATTATTCAAGAAAGCAGCCGAACAGGGCCATGTCGATGCGCAAAATAATCTCGGCGCCATGTATTTCACTGGAGAAGGTGTAGCCAGAGACGAAAAGAAAGCTATCCAGTGGTTTGAAAAGGCGGCTGCACAGGGAAATCAGGAGGCGCGCGCCAATCTCGATGCCATTAAGGCATCCGGTAAATAAGTTATCCGTTCATCCGGCCGCGTTCTTCATGGACCCGGCCGGGTGCGGTAGTTTTTCAGAGTTTTTTCTTACGCAACGGTCACTTCATCGGATAAATAAACATCCTGAATAGCGTGCAGTAACTTGACGCCTTCGGCGAACGGTTTCTGAAATGCCTTGCGCCCAGAAATCAATCCCATGCCACCGGCCCGCTTGTTAATGACGGCGGTGCGGATCGCTTGGTGCAAATCGTCGCTGCCGGACTCTCCGCCTGAATTGATCATGCCGATCCGTCCCATATAGCAATTGGCTACTTGATACCGCACCAGATCGATCGGATGTTCCGTGGTCAACTCGCTATAGACCTTGGGGTGCGTTTTACCGAATTTGATCGCGTTGTACCCGCCATTATTGGTCGCCATTTTCTGCTTGACGATATCGGCCCCGATGGTTACCGCCAGGTGATTCGCTTGACCGGTCAAGTCGGCGCTGACGTGATAATCCTTCTCAGCGGTTTTAAACGCGGCGTTGCGAGTATAAGCCCACAAAATGGTGACCATGCCCAAGTTATGCGCATGCTCGAAAGCGGCTGAGACTTCCTGGATCTGACGGCGGGATTCTTCCGAACCGAAGAAAACAGTGGCACCGACCGCGCAGGCTCCCATATTGAACGCTTGATTGATGCTGGCAAACAGCGTTTGATCGTATTTATTGGGATAAGTCAGCAGCTCATTGTGATTGATTTTAAGGATCATCGGGATTTTGTGCGCATATTGCCGCGCCACGATTCCTAGCACACCCAGCGTCGATGCGACACCGTTACAACCGCCTTCAATCGCCAGCTCGACGATATGCTTGGGATCAAAAAACATCGGATTGGGCGCAAATGATGCACCGGCGGAATGCTCAACACCCTGATCGACCGGAAGAATAGACAGATAGCCAGTACCCGCTAGACGCCCTTGATTAAAAAGCGCTTGCATATTGCGTAGCACGCTTGGTTTGCGGTTGCTCAAAGCCATGACGCGGTCGACAAAATCGGCACCGGGTAATTGCAGGCTTTGTTTCGGTATGGTTTTGCACACATGGTTGAGCAGTTGCTCGCTTTCACTGCCCAGTGTCGCGGAAATATTGGTCATTTTGGCTCCTTGTCGATGGGAAAACAAACACTCTCGTTATTTCCGCTGCGCATCAATTGCGCTAACCGGAATTTAGGCTTGAATAACATTGTTATTGATCGCCATGCGGATAAGCTGAGTAGTATTTTGTAATTGCAATTTACGCATCAGGTTAACATGGTGAACACCCACAGTCTTCGGGCTGATGGTCAATTTTTCCGCGATTTGCGTACTAGAATTTCCTTCCGCGATCAGCTTGAAAATTTGAAATTCGCGTTTAGTTAGCATGTCCAATGGACTTTCGCAAGTTTCCTTTCGCGTTGCATTGAGTGCCAGCGTCGCGGCGAGCTCCGATTCAATATAAATTTTTCCTGCATTGACTTGCCGTACCGCTTGAATCATTTCCCCGATCCCGCTTTGTTTGCTGAGAAATCCAGTGGCCCCGGCTTTTAATGAGCGTTGTGCCATCGTGACATTTTTCAACATACTGAATACCAAAATGTGTGCCGCAGAGTCCCGGGCTTTAATGCGGCGGATAGTTTCAAGGCCGCCGATACCGGGCATATTCAAGTCTAAAATGGTGACGTCAGGTTGATACTCCAAATATTGCTGATAACCAGATTCGCCATCATCGGCTTCCGCCACTACACAAATATCCTCAGTACTTTCCAGTAGCCGGCGATAACCGGTGCGTACTACGGGGTGATCATCAATCAATAGGATACAAATCGGTTTCGTCATAGTTTAAATGCTCTATCGGCAATTTAATATTGATTTCCGTACCTTCATTGTATGCGCTGCGCACTGACAATGTACCGCGCATGGCGATAACGCGCTCGCGCATACCCAGCAACCCTAAACCGCGAAATTGCTGATGAGTATTATAACCTTTGCCATTGTCTTCAATGGTGAGCAGCAGGCAATCATCAGCTGGTTCAGCGCCATTTTTGCGGCTTAGGCTGATTTGCGCCCAGGTCGCCTCTGCGTGATTGTAAATATTAGTCAGACCTTCCTGGACGATGCGGTATACCGCAATGTTAATCGACTCGCTCAGCTTATCAAGCTCGCCGTTCAACTTGAGTTCGAGAATAATCTGTGGATGGTGCACGCACCATTGCCGTTTGAGTTCTGACAAAGCATCGGTTAATCCCACTGTATCCAGCAGCACGGGCCGCAACTGATGCAGAATTTCATGAATTATTTCATTCATTTTTTGAGTGCATTCATTGATTGCGCGCGCACTGATGGCGGCTATTGAGCCGCTCGATGTGTTATTCAGAATGACTTCGTTTTCTACACGGATAACCGTTAACCACTGTCCTAATTCATCGTGCAATTCGCGCGCAATCAATCGCCGCTCTTTTTCCTGAATATGAAATAACTCCTTCATAAGCCGTCTGTTTTCATGCAATAAATTGCGATTGAGATTGATGGTTTTTTTTAACTGACTGATATCGGATATGATCATTAAGCAGGTATTGCTATCGCACATGAGTGTGCTTTCTAGCCGGATATAGCTGAGCTGTTCATCTGCGTTTTTGATTTCCAGATCGACGGCAGCTTTGCCCGAAATAGTGAAAATTTCCTGCAGATACTGAATAAAGGCTTGGCGGTCGATATTGAAAAAACAATCGATAAATGATTTACCAATCAAGAATTCCCGGTTATTTCTCAGTAATTCTTCGCCAGCCTGATTCAGCGACAGAATGTGTCCGGTTTTATTTAGAGTCAAAAAACCGACTGGTGCATACTCGTAGAGATCTGCATAGCGTTTATGTGATTGTTTCAAGAGCGATTGCGTTTCGAGGAGTTCCCGGTTTTGCAATTCCAACTCCCGGTGAGAAACCTGCAGTTCGCTCAGTAGCTCGGTTTTACTTTGTCTTATATCATCATCTTTTCTTCGTTGCTCTTCAGCTTGCATCATGGTGTTTCCTCCTGCTCACATTTGCGGTACTGGAGCTAATTGCGGTTGAGCTGATTAACCGCAATACATCTACTAAAGATATACATTACTATACTATCAAATTATGACAAATGATAACGTTATAATTTCATGAGAATAATCCTACAAATAAATTTGCCGGGAAGTGCATCAAGAGTTTTTTAGTTTTACAGAATAGCACTGTAGTGCCGATTGATTTCTCTTGAAAACTAGGCGGACCCGTTGATGAGATTCAATATACTTGCATTTGTTTCAGGCGTCGGCTTGTTGCAGCAACAAGCGCAGCTACCGCAAACAGAGTGGAGTTGGATTTTAATCTTGATCGCCATCATTATCGGGTTGATGTGGCGGCGTTATGCAGTAATGAAGTATATTGCACTACGCAAAATTTTAGTGGGATTGCTTTGTCTGGGAATAGGTTTCTTTTGGGCTGCCGCATTTGCGCAGTGGCGCTTGTCCGATATCTTGCCGCACGACTGGGAACGCAAAGATATTCAGATCACTGGCGTTGTGGCGAGTGTGCAACCGGAAAATGATCGCGGCATCCGTTTCCGCTTCGATGTGGAACAGGTGCTCACCGAAGGGGCAGTGGTTCCTCAGCATTTGGCATTATCCTGGTTCAAAACACGACCGGCGGAAACGGCAGACAAGTCTTTACCAGTGCTTCATGCGGGAGAGCGCTGGCGCATTACGGTCCGGCTGAAACAGCCGCATGGCAACATGAATCCGCATGGTTTCGATTATGAAGCGTGGGCGCTGGAACGCAATATCCGCGCAACCGGATATGTGCGTCCTTCCATTGATAATCAGCGTTTGCAGGCTTGGGTTCCAGCGGTTGCCTATTGGATTGAACATATTCGTGAAGAAATCCTGCATCGCTTTGCGGCAAATTTATCCGGTCAAGCTTACACCGGTATTTTGCAAGCTTTGGCCATCGGTGAACAGCATGTTATTCCGCGCGATCAGTGGCAAATTTTTACCCGCACCGGAACCAATCACCTGATGGCAATTTCCGGCTTGCATATCACGATGGTCTCCAGCATGGTTTTTGCACTGGTTTTCTGGTTATGGCGCTGGAGTGCTTATTTAACGCTACGTTTACCGGCGTACCGGGCTGCTACTATCGCAGGATTGCTGGCGGCTTTTGCCTATACCGTACTATCCGGTTTTGCCATCCCGGCACAACGGACACTCTACATGCTTGCCGTAGTGGCGGTTGCGTTATGGCGAGGACAGCAGGCTTCCGCAACCGCGGTGCTGGCATGGGCGTTATTTTGGGTGATTTTGCTCGATCCATGGGCCGTGAACGCGCCCGGGTTTTGGTTGTCATTCGGCGCTATTGCGATCATCATGCTGATTACGGTGGGGAGGATTGGTGCAAGCCATTGGCTTACCGGTTGGGTGCGGGTTCAGTGGGCAATTACACTGGGGTTAATTCCATTATTGCTGGTCTTTTTCCAGCAAGTACCGATGCTGTCGCCGCTCGCCAATGCCATTGCCATTCCTCTGATCAGTCTCGCGGTTGTGCCGCTAACGTTGCTGGCCGCGATACCGCTGTTTGATTTTGTGTTGCCTTGGGCGCACATGCTTTTAAGCTTCCTGATGACGATTCTTCGCTCATTGAGCGATTTCCCGCAAGCCGTATGGCAACAGCATGCGCCACCGCTGTGGACGATCATCGTGGCCGCTATTGGAATTCTATGGGCGCTGCTACCGGGAAGCTTGGGGAGAGGCTTCTTCGCCGGTTTTCCGGCTCGCTGGCTGGGTGTGATTGCATTATTACCGTTGTTCTGGATACCGCCATCTCAACCTGGAACCGGTGAATTATGGTTGGCGGTGCTGGATGTCGGTCAGGGATTGGCTGTCGTGGCGCGCACTGAACATCATGCAATGGTGTTTGATACCGGCCCCGGGTTTGGTGATAGCGATAGCGGTAAGCGCATTATTGTGCCTTATTTGAGAGGCGAGGGTATACGGCAATTGGATGCCTTGATTGTGTCGCACGCGGATAACGATCATAGCGGCGGCGCACTGTCGGTAATGGCTGAGATACCGGTTGAGCTGCTGCTGTCATCTTTACCAGACGCTCACCCCATAGCGCGCGCTGCAACTCGTACCGTTCATTGCCACGCCGGGCATTCCTGGTACTGGGATGGGGTGCATTTTGAATTGCTGCATCCACTGGCGCAGGATTATGCCAATCCGCAACGCCGGATGAATGCGAACAGCTGTGTATTAAAGATTTCATCTGCTCATGGCAGTATCTTGATACCGGCGGATATCGAGAGTAAAGATGAGCAAACATTGCTTAGCCACGCTGGTAATAAGCTTGCGGCAACAGTTCTGATTGCGCCGCATCATGGCAGCTTAACTTCATCAACGGCTGATTTTGTAAATCAAGTGAACCCAGCGCTGACGATTTTTACCGTAGGCTATTTAAATCGCTATGATCATCCGCATGAAACTGTTATGGATCGTTACCTCAATGCGAACAGCAATTTGCTACGCAGTGACAGAGACGGTGCAATTTTGCTGCGGTTTGCGCAAAGTGAGTGGTCGGCTGAAAGCTGGCGGAAACTATACCGGCGCTATTGGCATTACCGCTGAATCCAGCAATTTGACAAGGTAAAAATTCCGATGGCGCTTAATTAAATGTTTGGAATGAAAACCAGTTCAATATCAATCGGGTAGTTCGATATTGTTAAAAATGATGGTGAAAGAAGTACCCGCACCGGGTTCGCTGGTTACTTTGATTTTTAGTTTATTATTCTCCGCGGCAATTTTTACGATCGATAAACCGATTCCGCTGGTCGCCTTGTTATGCAATGCTGCCCGAGGTGAATAAAAATATTCATTAAATATATTGGGCAAGTCTTTGTTCTCTATGCCGATGCCATGATCAGTGACGGTAATGGTGGCACTTTGATCACGCCTGTTAACAGCGGATGCAATTTCAACCGATGTATTATTATGCGAATAAGTGATGGCATTGGTAATAATATTTTCCAGAAGAATATCAAGTTGATCAGGGATAACTTTGCAGACAAAATTATCAATCGATAAATTGAACTTGATATGTTTTGCGTTGGCAACCGGTGTCAGTTTTTCAATGCATCGCTGCAAAGTAGTTTGAATATCGGCAGACTCGAAAACTGCAGTGTTCAAGCAGGTATCTTTTAAACGCTCGAGTCTAAGTAAATCCAAAATCAAACTCGACATGCTTTGAGCGCGGCTATCAATCTTATCCAGTGCCTCGTTAACGCCGTCAGAAGCATCGCCGCAATAACCTCCTTTGATCAGATTGATTTTGCTGCGGATGGCATCCAGCGGTGATTTAAGCTGATGTGTCATCAATACGGCGTATTGATCTTTTTCAACCTGCGCCTGATTGATTTGTTTGTAAGCATCTAAAAGATGACGTTCATGAGCACGAACAATCAAGGAAAGTCTAGACACCACATACCAAACGATAATAAACAAGATGTCGAGAAAAAACATCCATAGTATCGCCCCTTCTTTGCGTGAACTTTCGGACAATATATTGCTGCCGAGTAGATTCGAAAGGGGTGTCTGAGCGGTCAGAAAATTATCGATGACGATCACAATCGTGTCCATGAAACAGACTAAGATCGTGACATACAAACTTTCACGCGTAGAAAAAAAGATGCAAGCAAGCGCGATATGTAATACATAGAAGAAGGAAATCGGCGTGGTGGTGCTACCGATATAATGCACGACAACCGATAAACAGATCAGATCGATTATGATCTGTATCCACAAATTAATGGTAGGTGAATTGTATTTACTGGGTTTGCAGTAATCTAATGCGAAGATGTAAGCGATATTGGCAATCACCAATACAATAATCACCGCAACTGGCCATTTTTGCTGCTCGCTGATACCAAATTGCGTCAGAACATCCGATGCGGACAGCATCAAGATTTCGAAAAAAACCAGTGTGACAATCAAAGCCCAACGAAAAGTAATAAACCAACGAATATTGCTGATTAAAACATCGTCGCTGAGTTTGAGTTTGTCTCCTTTTATTTCAAGCAGAATATTCTGGTTATTAGGTTTATCCCAGGAAAATTCCGTAGTTGCCATACTTGCAAATTCCAGTTAGGCAGCTGCTCCCGTCTGCTTCAAACGGTCGTTGATCGTTGCCAGCAGGCTGACGGGTTCAACGGGTTTTTCCATAATACATACCCATTCATGCGATCCATCCTCGAAATAAGGTCTGATCATATCGCCCAGCGAGGTCAGAAAAATGGTTTGTATTTGCGGAAAACGCTTGTGTATTTTTGCATAAGTGGTCAAGCCGGAATCCATCGATTCAACCATCACGTCCAGAATTGCCAGATCGGGGCGCTTGCTTTCATCTTCCAAGGAATCGATAAATTCCTGCATCGACAGATAACTGTCGACTTCATAGCCGTTTTTACTAAGAATCCGTCCAACCGCCTCGCGGATATCCGCGTCATCGTCAACATGTGCAATTCGTAGTACCATTTTAATTCTCCTTACTTCGTAATGTGAGCCCGGAAATTAAGCCTTTTAGAGAAACCGTTTGCTCACCGGGGATATTCTTGAGCCGATCATATCTTAGCAAATGTGAAGAAGATGTGAAGGATAAATATTAGCGCCATACATAAAATGAGAATTTTCTTTTTATGGTTAAGTTAATTCGAAAAAATTGATCTTTCCATCCCCATTTCTTGAGTACTTACAGATTACGATGTGGAAAATGCAAAGTAATTCAATAAATACCCCCCGCCGGCGCTACCAAGCGGAATCAACCACGATAGAACCATTGGATGTTGTGTTAGCGGCAGAAAAGGCCCTTTGTTAAGATTTTCTATTTCAGTAATTAGCAATTTTACTTGAGAAGAATTTTCTGAATTGTTGTTCTGTATTAATGCATTCAATCTTTTAAGGATTTTTTCTCTGGCTAATTTCGCCGCTCTCGTCAACCGGAATGTACTGCACCAGGCGATGAACACAATAAAGCCGATAATAATAAAAAGTGATGTTGTGAATTGCCAATTATCAAAGTAAGAATTGCGCGCCAAAATGAAGAGGAATAGAAAAATGAAGGGGTAGTAAATAAACCCATTGATGGTTTCAGTGGCTTTATAAATGATGTTCATCAGAATTTTATCTTTTACTGCGGCATCCGGTAGATTGGATTTTTGGCGATACTTATCGACTAACTTATTGTCAAAATTGATGTTTCTTTCTGTGAGCAAACTTACAAAGTGACTAGTTAAATGTGAAATATCCACGATGGCGAAAATTAAAGTGAAAAAGGCAAATACTGCGGCAATAACAACCCCGGTGGAAATGTCGAAATTGCACTTGCCTCTGAAAGGAATGCTAGGGTTAAAAAAATCTTCCCAAAATCCGAAAAAAAGAATACACAAAAAATAAATCAAAAACAGAATCGATATTCGTAAAGCAACATTCGGAAATTTTCTGTAGGTAGAATATTCACACCAAAGTTCTGAAAATTTAACAGGCTCATTACTTTTTGCTTTCCTCCAATTATCAATCCAAAGATACTTGCAGAAATAATCTGTATTGCCTGACCATAACGAGAGATTCTCTGCTTTCCCTGCCTGGACGGCTTCACTATTGCATACACTGGGTAAGTAATCTTCTTTGATGGAATCATCGCCTTTCTTGATCTGATCGCGTATTACCCGAATAAAAATAATAACTAAAATGATTGTTGAAATCCTTATCATAGTGGCTGGCCAGGAACTAATACCGCTGCTGAAAGATAAAGGCTCAGACCCTAGATCCCTATTGAATAGTACGAAACAATAAAAAACGATCAAAATAAGAAAAAGACCAGCAATTACCCAGATACCAAAGTGATACCGTCTCGGAAGAACAAGCTGTAAGAGTATCGTTAAAGGGAAAATGCCAATTATTATTAATAATGCAAATATAGGGTTATTGTTTTTAGCATTTTCCGGTTCTGGATGAATGCTGTTTGTGCGGTTGCTGCTATGACTAAGATCAATCGCGCCATAATTACCAATCTCAAACATCCGTGGTTCTGCGGTCCATTCATTAGCTTTATCCTGCGCAGATTTACCACAAAGTCCAATCTCACCGTGGCATTGCATTGCAAGTAAAATCGTTAAATAGATAGAAGTTTGATAGACATCTCTGAATGGTGCGCCTTTTTTCTGTACGATATTACTTCCAACCTGCACTTCATCGTTGAGTTGCAAACCAAAGGGCGATGCAACCAGTAAATTGCGCGTCCATTTGATTTCAGCCGGATAAAACAGCCGCGCATCGAGATCGGTTGTGAAAAAGAGCGTTTTGGGAAATTTCTTCCGTAGAGCCTGTAATATCAGCAACTTGTCGTAAGTATCACTACCCGTAATGCCAATCGCCTTAATGCCGCCTTCACTGGCATGTTGATTGTCCAATCGTTTTATTTGCTCGGCAAGGCTGCGTAAATAATCAAGCTGGCTTGACCCCACGGGACGTTCTACAGTGTCTTTTGTTTCCTGGTTGTTGGGGTTATTTGCTTGCGATTCCTTATTTTTGTTGTCTTTCTGAGCCGGAGAATATTCCGAAGTAATACCATCCAATCCGCGTAGATAAGGAAAAGAGTGTACCCAGGGTGGATTACGGTTGCTATTTAATGACGATCTAAAAGAATGTGCCCAGTCTGACTGACTATTGTTGTTATCTGATGACGGTCTGATTGCATCCAACAGAGATTCGGTCAGTTCTTGCGAATAAAATGTATCTCTTTCGCCAATCAGTGCAATATGATGCGGTTTATGATTGTCCGCTAGCATAAACCCGGACAGGCCATTACACTTTCTTTCAATAGCTTGTGTGCTTCCAGCGTGATAAGGAATTACGCCCCGTAATGCGAGTTCACAGAGAATCGTGTTGGCTAATTTATCTTGCGTACTGATTGTTCTTATAATTCTTGTGTTAAGCCATTCTCTGTTTTTCTGATTACGGGAACCAAAATCCTTATCCAATCGCTCCTCTTTCACGGTGGCGGTAGCTGTGTATATATAACTATCTTCAAGATTCTTATAGAGAGATACGCTGAAATTACCGGTATCGTTAGCATTAGCATCATCAGTTGAACTTATATCAAAGCTGAGCTTTGATATTTCACGATACATTTCCTTTAATGAGTCGGATCCGGCGGGGCCGATTATGCTGAGATGACTCGAAGGTTCTTTAATACCCAGTTCCTTTTTCAGGAAAGCGATGGTATTGAGGGGTGCTTTAGAGGCCGTGAATCCGCTATTATCCAGCCAGAGTACTAAAATTTTATTGGCATCGTTGTTTTTTTGGTGTTTAAACCATTCGTAGGGCATAAAAGCCCCCATATGACAGAAGTGCACCTTTTCTTTCAGTTTATTCAGTTCTTCTTTGTCTTTATTTTCGGCCAATTGAGCAGCACGCAATTCTCGCAATACTGCATCGCAAGTTTCTTTAAATTCGACAAATTCGACGTGCTCAGGATCCTGAGGTGTATAGGCTAAATCTGTTAATGCGGATATCACCGCATACCGGGCACGCAGCCGCCGTTCTTTATCTTCGGCATAAGGGCCACCCGGCACCATTACTGCGAGAACATGTAGTTTTTCATTAAAGCTTTTTCTATCTATTTTTATCTTGCATCTCAGTTCTTCGATCGAATGAGCCAATATTTTTGAATCCTTATAGGCTTTTTTCCTGTCTCCCATGTCACCTTGGTCGTAACAAACGCGTGTGGGGCCATGATTGTATTCGTAACCAAATTGATCTGAAAGCTCGGGAAATAGAATCAAAGAATTTTTCCCATCGCCATCGTTGCGGGCGTTTTTAAACGTGATCTTGCCATGCCCATCGAGCGAATAGTGAAAGGATATTTCATCGGGTGTTGTCAGATTAATCGAGGCATTTTGGGTTTGCCGGTGTTGTTTACGATGCTCTTCCACGGCTTGAAACGGATCTTGCCATAACCGGGAACGCACATCTTCGCTGACGGTTCTTTCCGAATCGATCGTGGGTGGCCGGTTGGATTTGAGAATTGATTCCTGCGCGGCAAAAAGACTTAACAGGATGGCGACGATTGCTATTCCTGGTGTTGCTAGAGAGGATTTCTCATCGGGTTTATTTTGCTCACTCATGATATATCTCCTTGATGATTATCATGTGCTGCGTATTTATTTGTCATTGTGACAAATAAATGACGCATTGTCCGTGATAATAATCACAGTCTTGAGCGGCGCTAACGGTATATCGATAAGGTTTTTAGGCGAATTGCTTGAAATTTATGAAGCGATTTTTTATTGCTGAAATGACTCAATGAACTGTCGGCCCCGCTTCACGGAATATGGCGTCAACAGCCAAGGCATCCAGACGGTATTCACGGTTGCAAATATCATCGTGCACAACGACTTCGCCGAATTCCTGCAGAATCGAATCGACTTCCGTCCGCCCGAGTGAACGCAGCATGGCATAGATCTTGGCGGGATCTTCATGACAACCGTATTGAACAGTTTGCGCATCATAGATGCGGATGGTTTCCTCATAAAACAGCCGAGTCAGAATTTCTTCTGCAGTCAAATCGAATAAAGCATGGTCATGAACCGTTGCCGCCAAGGCTTCGGCGCGCGGCCAGCCGTCGGGATCCTTCTGATCGGCGGCGGGCAATTTCTGCAGCAGCAAACCGAAGACGGCGTTATCCGTGGTAATCAGGAACAGGCGTGATGGCAATTGCTCCGATTGCCGGAAATAATGTTCAAAGATTTCAGCGATATTATCGCCATCGAGCGGCACGATGCTCTGATAGCACTCGCGCATCGACGGCATATCCAAAGTGAGTACCAACCGGCCGTTCCCGAGCAAATCAGGCGCCGTCTGCGCAGTGATAGTTTGCTCGCATTTGGCCATGCCGCGCAGTTGCAGGGTGTCGGTGCAGTCGATGACCAGCATCGAAACCGGGCCGCTGCCGTTCAATTGGATCGTCAAGCGGCCGGTTTGCTTCAGATTCTCGCCCAGCAACAAGGTGACTGCGCTCATTTCTCCCAGCAACCGGGATACCGGTTGCGGGTAATGGCGTCCGGTCAGCATCGCTTGCCAAACGGAATCCAGGTGCACCACGGCGCCGCGGATGTCCAGATTTTCCAGAAGAAAGCGCTGTACGTAATTACTCATGGCAAGTTCCTAAGCAGTTTTACAAGAAAACGCCATTATACCTGCATGTGTTGCAGCGCTACCCATGCCTGACCTAACGCAATCGCACTGTCGTCCGGTAATACTTGTTGCCCGCTGAATACATTAAAAGATGTGAAAGCCAACCGGCGGACTAAGCCGTTCCGCAATACGGCGTTGTGAAAACACCCGCCGCCTAACACCAGCCGTGAAATGCCGTGCTGCTTGCCGGCTTGTTCCACCCACGCCGCTAACCCCGCAGCCAGCGTCGCGTGGAAAAGCGCAGCGGCTAGATTGGTATGGTGAGCGGCATCATGATAATCGGCCATCGTCGCCAGTAACGGGGAAAAATCGAGTTGGTTGTTCGCATCAATGCGGTAGCCATCCGCCATTGCATCGGTTTCGCCATAGTGCTCGGCCAATTGTTGCAACTGGATCGCGGCTTGCGCTTCGTGCGATTGTAGTGCGCAGATTCCAAGTAAACCGGCGGCGGCGTCGAATAAACGTCCCATGCTGGAAGTGCGCGGGCAATTCACATTGCTTGCCAGCATCGCCGCCACCGTCGCGGCTGCCGGTTGATCCGGGAAACGCCGGGTAATTTCAGCACCGCGGTTAAGCCGGGCGAGCGCGGCTGCGGCCATGCGCCAGGGTTCATGCGCCGCGCGGTCGCCGCCGGGTAAGGCCAGCGGTGTCAAATGACCGAGACGTTCAAACCGGGTGCCATCGACCAGCAGCAATTCACCGCCCCAGGGTGTGTTATCCGTTCCTAAACCAACCCCATCCAGCCCCAGGCCTAATACCGGTCCGGTCAATTGATGTTCAGCGCAGACGGCGGCGATATGGGCGTGGTGATGCTGTACCGCGAGCGACGGAATTTGCTGTTGTTCGGCATAAGCTTGCGCAAATTGCGTACTGTAAAAATCTGGGTGCAAATCGTGCGTAACGATGGCAGGTTGAATGGAATAATTCCGGCACATGCGCTGCACGGTGCGATCGAATTGATGGCGTGCGTCTGCTGTAGCCAAATCGCCGATGAGCGGGGAAATATATGCGCGGTTTCCTTGCGTCAGGCAGACGGTATTTTTTAGCCAGGCGCCGCAGGCTAAAACGGAAGGGCCACTAATGGCCAGGGAAATCTGTGTATCGGGCGGATTAGCCAAACCGGGAATCGAGCGCTTGTGCTGTATGAGAGATTGCAGCGGCACGGTGGCAACCGGCCATGATCCAATCGATCCATTCTTGCATACCACTGCCTTTCGTGGCGGAAATCTGCATCACGGGCAATCCGGGATGAATGCGCTGCGCATAGGCAATCGCTTGGTTAACGTCGAAAGTCAGATAAGGCAGTAGGTCGCATTTGTTCAGCAGCATCAAATCGGCGGCGTGGAACATATCGGGATACTTCAGCGGCTTATCCTCACCCTCGGTAACCGACAGAATCACCACTTTATGCGCTTCGCCCAGATCGAAACCGGAAGGGCACACTAAATTGCCGACATTTTCGATGAACAGCAGGCTGTTTTGTTGCAGCGGCAATTGCTGCAGCGCCTGGCCGATCATATGCGCGTCCAGATGGCACCCTTTGCCGGTGTTGATTTGCAGCGCCGGAACACCGGTCGCGCGGATGCGTGCGGCGTCGTGGTCGGTTTGTTGGTCGCCCTCGATCACGGCGATCGGGAAGCGATCCCGCAGCATTTCGATGGTTTTTACCAGTAAGGTGGTTTTGCCGGAACCCGGACTGGAAACCAGATTCAACGCAAAAATGCCGCGTTCGGCTAAGTACTGGCGATTCTCATCCGCGTACTGGTTATTTTTTGCCAGAATGTCGCGCTCGATTTTCACCATCCGCGTTTGACTCATGCCGGGTGCATGTGTGCCTGCAATACCGACGCCGAAATCTATCGTGCCGGGTGTTTGCGGATTCGCAACCGAGGATGGCACGTGCTCATGTGAATGCACGTGACCAGACTGCAACGGACGGAAACGCAATGACGCATCCGTGCGCTGCTGCGATTGCACCGTTTTGCCATTGATGCGGGTTTGTCCAACACCGCAACCACAAGTCGTACACATAAAGACTTCCTTTTATTCCACTTCCAGTTCTCGAATGCGCATTTCATCACCCTGCGTGATTTGCAGCGCATAACTGCCGCAATGCGGGCATGCCTGATAGAGTGCAGTAATTAATAGAGTGCGATGGCAATCATTGCAAACCGCCTGTCCTGCAATACCGGTAATTTCCAGTTTGGCTTGCCGGGCGATGCTGTCCTCCGTCACCACAGCGAAAAAGAAACGTAGCGATTCCTGCTCGACGCAGGCCAACTCACCGATTTCCAGCCAAACCGTTTTGACACGGTGAAATTGCTGGGTCTGCGCGGCGTCTTCGATCTGTTGCAAGATATTTTCGGCGAGCGATAGTTCATGCATCGATGGCTGCGCATCACTGCGTCAATAAAAAACCGCCGTAACACGCGATCATGATACCGCCGAAACGCATCCAGAAGGTAGCGGCGAATCGCTTGCACAGCAGTGCCAGGCCGATGCCGCCAAGGTGCAACAGCATCGTCGCCAGCATAAAACCGGCGGCATAGGAAGCCATCGAGATACTCGCTGGCATTTCGCTGCCGTGCGCGTAGCCGTGACTGAGGGCAAAAAATCCGATCAGCAGCACGCTGGCGCTGAGCGGCAAGCGCTGGCGAACAGCGAGTAACCCGCCCAGAACGAGCAGCGACAGCACGATGCCATGCTCGGCAAAAGCGACCGGCAAAGTGATCATGCCCAAAAGACCGCCCACTCCCATCACGGCGACAAAAATCAGCGGAAACAGCCAAACAATACGGTCATGCGCTTGCGCAGCCCATAGACCGACCGCCGTCATCGCCAGAACATGATCCAATCCGCTCAGCGGATGCGCAAATCCGTGCAGCCAGCCGTTGTGCGGGCCATCGCCGGTATGGGCAAAAAGCGGTAGCGGTAGTAGTAACAATAGCGCGACCGGCAGCAAAGAGCGGAGAAGCTTCGGGTTTAAGGTAAGTTTTTTCATAAGTGTTGAGCATGCCATTGCCGGATTTTGCGAATTGCCGCCGCCAGATTGTTGTCCGCTTGCGCGCTTAAAACATCGCCCAGTTCAAAACGATAACCGCGGATGCGCAATAAAAAAGCCGCTGGCACCGCACCTTGCCGGATGTGCCGATAGACGTGCAGCAATGCTGCTGGCGTCAGGGCATGACTGGTATAGCTATCATCCTTTTCCGCATACGCGGCGGAAAATTCAAAAGGTTCTTGGCACGACATATCCGCGTCAACGAAAATAATCTGATCGAATCCGCAAAGATCGGTAGCATGCTCAATCAAAAGCTGCATGTCAACGAGGCAAGTGACGCCCGCCAACTGAAGTTGACCGATGTGCTCCACCAGCATGGGACCCAAGCCGTCGTCCCCGCGTCCGGGGTTGCCGTAGCCGAATAACAGCAATTTGTTCATGCAGTGCCTTGTAAAATGACCTCACAGAGGGATAAATTAGCATGTACTTAAAAATTAGCAACCGGGAGGGTATCGATGATGCGCGCAGATGAACGAAAATCACAGGCAATACAGTGGCTGATGATTCTTTGCGGCGCATTGCTGGCACTGTTGGTCATGCAGGCAAATGCGATGGATCAGAACACCATCGCGATCGGCGTCATTTCGCCAAAAGACGGCAGTAGCCTGGTTCTCGCCGGTGAATCGCACGAGGAAAGCATCCGGCTGGCGTTTGATCATCTCGGCCCGTTGCAAGTGGGCAATTTGCAGATAAAACTCAAGCTGATTCCGTGGAACGATAACGGCAAACCGGAAATGGCCGCCGAAGGCGCGGCAAGACTGGTGCACGAGGATCATGCCGTGGCGATCTTGGGGCCGGTGAACAGCGGTTCGACCAAGGAAACTTTGCAACGGCTGCGCAACGAGCAAATCGAGCTGCCGGTGATTTCAGCCATGTCGACCGCACCCGAACTGACGCGCTCCGAGGGCCGGGATAAGAATTTTTTCCGTCTGATTTTCGACGATGCCGACCGCATGGGGCAATACGCGACGTTTATCAAACAGGAAAAAGGCAAAGCCGGTGAGCAGCAGTTTTTGTTTTTGTACGAGGATAATCCTTACGGTGCAGGGTTGAAAAATTCGCTCAAAGACCGCTTTTATACGCCCAATGTCACCGCACTGTCCTGGCCTGAAACGCGTAGCAAAGATTGCGTCAATCCGCAAGGCAACCGCTATGCCACCGACTTTGAAGCCTTCCGTAGCGGCCAGTGTTTCACCGCGGAATTCATCAAACTGCTCGACGACGCCAATATCAACAATATCGTTTTGCTGGGCGAAACCGCCGGTTCGTTAGCCTTGGTCAACGGGCTGCGTGTAGCGGTGAACGATCTGAAATTCGACTATTTCTTCGTCGGTTCGAGTAAACGGTTGTTCGACGAAGCGCCGGTCGGATCGCTGACGATCGGCGATCCGGTTTTGGATTACCAAAGAACCTCGACCGCCGAGCTGGAACATAATTGGCGCAAGCTGCTAGGCGAATTCGAGGAGCGCGCGAAAAAAGACCGCGCCGATTTCATGATGACCGCCTACGAAGCGGCGCTGGTACTGCACAGCGCATTGCGCCTGGTGCTCAACGGCCATCACGAACTGCCGCAGCCGCATGCGTTGCGGCAAAAATTGTTGCACGTGCTCGAAAGCGAAACGTTCGATTCGCTTGAGCCGTGGCGCAACATCAGCTTCAGCCAAGGCGATCTGAATCAGATCCCGACCGCGCCGATTTACCGCATCACCCGCGGCGTTACCCGCGAAGATCCGCTCAATTTGCATCCGTGGGTGCATATCTCGGTCGACCCGTATAATCCGTGGCTCGAAACCCCGATTGAAGTGCAACTGAATGCGCACGGTGTGGAATCCGGTAAATTAGCCGTGTACCGGGTCGATCCGTTGAGCAATCACGAACATCTGATCGAAGACCGGCCGGTGAAATTCTCTGCGGGCAAAGCAACCGAGCGGTTCCACTTATTCGAGCGCGGCTTGTACCACTTCAAAATGCTTGACGTGCCGTTTTACCCGGCGCTCACTGAAACCCATGTCGATCTATCCAATACTTACCTGATTTCCGCTTGCGCCGCTTTGGTTGGCGCGTTGCTGGCGGTCAGCCGTGCCGCCGCGACGATCTGGACTTGGCTTATCCGCCTCCCGGCGGGTGTCGCGGCCGGTCTGCTGCTGACGTTTTCCTCTTTCTACGGTCAGCAAATCTCCGGCTGGTTGCCGATCCCGTCGTTCGGCAGCGAACCGGTGGTCAACGCGATGCTCACCGGTTTGCTCGGTGGATTGCTGGGGCCGCACACCATGACCGACTTACTGTTGGCGTGGGCAAGACGGCTGCTGCCGGGTAAATCCGCTTGAAAGTTACGCTGATTTATTCGTGTCTTGTGTAGCGGATTTGGTTTTTGCACTGCTGTCGATCTGTTTCAGCGCATCCTGAAATTCAGCCAGCCATTGATCGGTTTCCTGCCGGATGATGGCATCCACCTGAAACAAAAATGTTTTGCAGCGGCCTAGAATTTTCTGCGTTTGTTCTACCGACGGTTGCGCGTCATCCCATCCGGCTTGTTCCAGTTCATAATCCATCTGGAATTCATGCAGACTTTGCCGGATCTGATGCTCGGCAGCGATGAAGCGCATCCACGCAGTCGAATAACCGCAAAACTTGTCGACGGCCAAAGCCACACCTGCCAGCCCCAAAACAATGGAAGCCCAAGCCGGTGACGAAAATTTATAAATCTCGCTGATGATCGGCAAAAGTCCGGCCAATGCCGTCAAGCCGATCGTGCCAAGCCTGAGTAGCTGCGCCCAGAATTTCTTTTGACGCTTGGAAAGCAAATACCAATTAATCGCTTCCAATGCATGCTTCTCTGCGCGTTGATAAACGGTATGAATCGATTCGCGCCGATGTTCTGGACTCCAGTCGAGTACATTGCTTGGTTCCGGCTGAACATCGCGGCGTCCGATATCCGGTTTGGGGTTGATGGCGTTTTCAGTCACGTTATTGCTCCTTACATTGGTTCAGGTTGCCGTTCTTGCTCGGCGATATTCTTCGTTCGACAGTGCAATATAAATCAAGATGGTTGCCATGAGAATCGCATATTGAAAATTAGCCCCTGATGATTCAATACGTGCGATGCGGCGGTTAGAAATCAATGATAAACATCGAACGTGCCCGCGCGCGGCAGTATAATGCACGAATTTCATCCCGATTTATCCTCAGTATGGACGGTTCCAGCAGCATTGAGGCATGGTTTGGTTCTGATTGACCGCTTTCCTGATTTTATGTTCGATATCGATTCCATTTTTGCACCGGGTGGTGCGCTTTCCCAGCATATTGCGGGATTCCGCACGCGCGCGCAGCAAGTGGAAATGGCGCGGGCAATTGCAGATACGATTGCGCAGCATGGGGTTTTGGTGGCTGAAGCGGGCACCGGCACGGGCAAGACGTTCGCTTATCTGGCGCCTGCTTTGCTGGCGGGCGGCAAGGTGATCATTTCGACCGGCACGAAAACCTTGCAAGATCAGTTGTTCAACCGCGATATTCCGACGGTGCGCGCGGCACTGAAGATTCCGGTCACCGTGGCGCTGCTGAAAGGGCGTGCCAATTATATTTGCCACTATCATCTGGAAAGAAGCTTGCAGGATACTCACCTCAGTTTCATCAACCGCGATGAGATTCACTATTTGCAGTTGATCGAACGCTACGCGCAGCGCAGTCAAAGCGGCGATAAAAGCGGCTTGAGCGAAGTGCCTGAGAATGCCGCGATCTGGCAAAACGTCACGTCGACGCGCGATAGCTGTCTGGGTTCCGAGTGCCCCAATTACAAGCAATGCTTTGTCATGGAGGCGCGCAAGCAGGCTTTGGCTGCGGATATCGTGGTGGTGAATCATCATTTATTTTTCGCCGATGTGATGCTGCGCGACGAAGGATTGTCCGAATTGCTGCCAGCGTGCAATACCGTCATTTTTGACGAAGCGCACCAATTGCCGGAAACCGCCAGTCTGTTTTTCGGTGAATCGGTCAGCACCGGGCAGTTGCTTGATCTGGCGCGCGATGCCAAAGTGGAAGCGGTGCAGGCTGCCGGAGATTTTGCCGCATTGCCCGAAGCGATTGCGGCGATGGAAAAAGCCGCGCGCGATGTGCGCTTGACGATTGCGGAAGACAATACGCGGTTATCGCTGGCAGCGGTCAAGCAAAATAGCGGTTTTAGTTCCGCGCTGGATGATTTGCTGGAAAAGTTGACCGCGCTGGCAAAATTGCTCGAGAGTCAGGCGGAGCGCTCTGAAGGTTTGGAAAATTGCCGCCAGCGTGCGGCTGAGCACCTGTATTTGCTAAAACGCTGGCGCGACGAGACGGAAATGCAGGATCATGTGCGCTGGGTTGAAGTGTATCATCACGCCCTGCAGCTCAACGCGACGCCACTGTCGATCGCGGAGATTTTCCAGCGGCAGATGGTGTCGTCGCCACGCGCGTGGATTTTCACTTCGGCGACATTGTCGGTCAAAAAGGATTTCAGCCATTACACTAACGAAATGGGATTGACCGCAGCGCAAACGGCGTGCTGGGAGAGCCCGTTCGATTTCGCGCAACAAGCATTATTGTATGTTCCAACCGGTTTGCCTGAACCCAATTACAAAAACTATACCGATCAGGTGGTTCAAGCGGCATTACCGGTGCTGCGCGCAAGCCACGGACGGGCTTTTTTTCTCTGCACCAGCTTGCGCGCGATGCAGCGTGTGCATGAATTGCTGCAAGCTGCCGGTGATTTCGATTTTCCGCTGTTGCTGCAAGGGCAGGGATCGCGTTCCAGCATGCTGGAGCGTTTCCGCGCACTGAACAATGCTGTGCTCATCGGCAGTCAATCGTTCTGGGAAGGCATCGATGTGCGCGGCGAGGCATTGTCGTTGGTGATCATCGACAAACTGCCGTTTGCGCCGCCGGACGATCCGGTGTTGTCCGCGCGGATCGAAAAGATGCAACATGAAGGACGCAATGCGTTCATGGAATATCAATTGCCGCGCGCTGTCATCAATCTGAAGCAAGGCGCGGGACGGTTGATCCGCGATGAGGCGGATCGCGGCGTTTTGATGATTTGCGATCCGCGCCTGACAACGAAAGCCTACGGTAAACAGATCTGGCAAAGCCTGCCGCCGATGAAACGTACGCGCGATCTGGCGGAAGTCGAACGGTTTTTCAGCGATTGATGTTTTTAAAAAGGAATTGCAGAAAATTGGTTGTGCATAACGCTTAGGATTGAGCGGCATGATAAATTCTGAAAGTACGGTATTTTTCGATGGTCCGGTATTTTGAGGTAGTAAAAATATAATGAAGATAGCCACCTGGAACGTGAACTCGCTCAAAGTGCGGTTGCCGCAAGTAATCGATTGGTTGCAAGCGAATCAACCGGATATGTTGTGCTTACAGGAAACCAAGCTGACCGATGAAAATTTTCCGGTTGAGGAAATCGCGGCGGCCGGTTATCAATCGATTTTTACCGGTCAGAAAACTTACAATGGTGTGGCGATACTCAGCAAACGGCAAGGCAATGAAGTGATTGCCGGGATACCGAAGTTTGCCGATGAGCAAAAAAGAGTGATTGCGGCAACGTATGACGATGTGCGCGTCATTTCGGTGTATGTGCCGAACGGCGATACCGTCGAGTCGGAGAAATATAGTTATAAATTAAGATGGTTACCGGCATTGACCGAGTGGCTGCAACAGGAACTGAAGGATTATAAGAAACTGGCGATATTAGGCGACTTCAATATCGCACCGGAAGATCGTGACGTTTACGATCCGCAGCTGTGGCAAGGAAAAGTATTGTGCAGTCAACCGGAACGTGCAGCTTTCAACGATTTGTTGAAATTGGGATTGGCAGATAGCTTCCGCTTATTCGAGCAAGCGGAGAAATCGTATACCTGGTGGGATTACCGCATGATGGCTTTCCGCTTGAATCGAGGATTGCGCATCGATCACATCTTGTTGAGTAATGAACTGACTGGTGCTTGCATGACATGCATCATCGATAAAGCGACGCGCAAGCTGGAGCGTCCATCCGATCATGCGCCGGTGATGGTGGAATTGTCGTTGTAAGCTGGGATTATTTGCTGCTGCTGGATAATTCCTGGAGTTCTTTTCTCAAACTATTCAGGTTTTTTTCCCGGGCATCGATTTCTTCGCGCAACCGCTCGACACGGTTCAGGTAACGCTGGTAATTGCGCTCGCTGCCCAGGCGGTCCGGATTGCCGTCTTTGTATTCACTTTTGACTTCATTGAGACGCTTTTCTTCTTCGGTTATTTTGCTTTGAATTTGTTCGCGCTGTTCCCCGATTTTCATCGCTTCCCTGCGTTTTGCGATTCTTTCTTCCACATTGCCGGAATCAACCGATGGCACCACCACAAGCGGCGGTAAAGCAATTTTCTTGGCATTGCTGGAAGGCACGTTGGAGTAGGTAACATTGCCGTGTTCATCGACATGCTTATAAACACCGGCCTGAATCGTACAGGAAAGAGAAAACAAGGCGGCAAATAAACCGGTATTTCTTTTCATCAATCAGACCTCGCAAGCTATTCGTGATTTTTAGAACAGCTATAGCCTGGCAAGTTCTTTTTTCAATGCCGTGATATTTCTTTGGTGCAGAAACAGCTTGTTTTTCAGTTGCACGATTTTTTCCTGAAAGCTGCTTGCTTCAGGGCTGCTACTGAATTGATCCAAGTTTGTTCGAGTTTCGGTGAAATTCTTTTCTTCAGTCACCAATTCTTTCTGCAAGATTTGGCGGCGCACTGTATCGCGCCCTTTTTGTGTCGCGTCTTTTACCCGCGGCGCATTCCCGTTGGATTGCAAGCGTGTTGAATTGGATTCCGGATTTCTCGAATAAGAAGCGATCGATATTTTTTCCGCGTTCGGGATGCGCCGGTTGGTGAACGTGATATTGCCGTCTTTATCCACATGCTTATAAATATTTGCTTGCGCGATCGCTTGCGGTATGGAGACCAATGAAATAAGGACTGCTAGGATAAATAATGTTTTGGTTTTCATATTTAGCTAGAAGAATGTTGATAACAATTACCACAATCCAATCAGTTTACCAATGATTTCTCTAACGAAAAGCAAAAAAAGAGCAAATAAATCCTACTTATTACGCAATGCCATTTTATTTTGCCATGCGCACCGATCCCGCGAATGTTTGCATATGATTGCCGCTTATAAACTGTAGTACAAGTCGAACTCAACCGGATGTGTCGTGGTGCGCAGCAAAGTGACTTCATCCATCTTCAGCTGAATGTACGCGTCGATCATGTCATTCGAAAAAACGCCGCCGCGAATTAAAAAGTCTCGATCTTTATCCAGACAGTTCAATGCTTCATCTAACGATGCGCAAGCATTCGGTACTTTGGCTGCTTCTTCCGGAGGCAGATCGTACAGATTTTTATCCATCGGATCGCCGGGATGGATTTTGTTCTGAATGCCATCGAGTCCCGCCATCATCAATGCGGTAAACGCCAGGTAGGGATTGGCCATCGGATCGGGGAAACGGACTTCGATGCGCCGCCCCTTCGGACTGCTGGTGTGCGGTATGCGGATGGCGGCCGAGCGATTGCTGGCGGAATAGGCCAGATTGACCGGCGCTTCAAATCCGGGGATCAAGCGTTTGTATGAATTGGTGCCAGGGTTGCAGATGGCATTCAGCGCTTTGGCGTGTTTCAAAATGCCGCCGATGTAAAACAGCGCGATTTCCGATAAACCGGCGTAACCGTTACCGGAAAATAAATTTTTACCGTCTTTCCAGATCGATTGATGCACATGCATACCGGAACCGGCATCGCCGACGATCGGCTTGGGCATGAAGGTTGCCGTTTTGCCGTAGGAATGCGCAACGTTATGTACGACATATTTAAGAATCTGATTCCAGTCGGCGCGTTTGACCAGACTGTTAAAGCGTGTGCCGATTTCGCATTGGCCTGCCGTGGCGACTTCGTGATGATGCACTTCGACGCCGATGCCCATTTCTTCCAATGTCAGGCACATGGCCGAGCGGATATCCTGCAATGAATCGACGGGTGGCACGGGAAAATAACCGCCTTTGATCGCCGGCCGGTGGCCGATATTGCCGCTTTCATACTTGATCGCCGAACTCCAGGCGGCTTCCTCGGATTCAATTTTGACCGAGCAGCCGGACATGCCGGTATGCCAGCGCACCGAATCGAAAATGAAAAACTCGGGTTCCGGGCCGAAATAGGCAACATCACCGATGCCGGTGGATTTCAAGTAAATTTCGCCGCGTCTTGCCAAGGACCGAGGATCGCGGCTATAGCCTTTACCGTCCGCCGGTTCGACGACATCGCAAGTGAGCAGAAGCGTCGGTTCGTCCATAAACGGATCCATGTTGGCGGTATCCGGATCCGGTATCAATAGCATGTCGGAAGCTTGGATGCCCTTCCAGCCGCCTATCGATGAACCGTCAAAAGGATGGCCGTCTTCAAATTTATCCGCATCAAAGTTTTGTGCAGGAATGGTGACATGATGTTCTTTTCCGTTAGTATCGGTAAAGCGCAAATCAACAAATTTAACTTCATTGTCTTGAATCAATTTCAAAACATCGGTTACCACCATTTTTTCTCTCTCCAGACTTGCGTCACAAATTGTATAAATAAAGATGCATTTAGATAGAATTATACCAGCACAATCCCGCGAATGATCTGAAACGATACGCGCGGGAATTACTAAAACGATTCATCGCTAGTAGCTTGGCTGATGTCTGGGCGTGCATTCTACTGTACTATCGCGCGCTAAGTCTTTACGATTCGCAAATTAACCTGCCCAGTTTTCTGTAAAAACCGGGAAATCGAAGTGTGGAATTCAAGAAAATTGGATAATTCAGCAGTGCCGCCCAGAATGCCCAGCGCGCTCAATATTCTCAAGGAAGTTTTCGGTTATCCGGCATTCCGTGGACAGCAAGCGGAAGTGATCGAGCATCTTGCCAGCGGCGGTGATTGTTTGGTTCTGATGCCGACGGGCGGCGGCAAGTCGTTGTGCTATCAAATTCCGGCTTTATTGCGCGACGGTACCGCTATCGTCGTGTCTCCGCTGATTGCCCTGATGCAGAATCAAGTAGCGGCGTTGCTTGAAGCTGGGGTAAGTGCGGCTGTGCTGAATTCCTCGCTATCGCAGCAGGAAGCGGCGGAAGTTGAACAAAGGCTCTTGGCGGGTGAATACGATCTGCTGTACGTCGCGCCGGAGCGGCTGTTGACGGCGCGCTTTTTAAACCTGATCTCACGGACTCCCATTGCCTTGTTCGCCATCGACGAAGCGCATTGCGTTTCACAGTGGGGCCATGATTTCCGCCCGGAGTATATACAGTTATCGGTTTTGCATGAGCGCTTTCCGCAAGTGCCGCGCATTGCGCTGACGGCTACGGCGGATATGGATACTCGCAAGGAAATTATCGAACGGCTAGGGTTGGATGAAGCCAGGATATTCGTATCCAGTTTTGACCGGCCCAATATCCGCTATCAAATCATCGATAAAACCAACAGCCGGGCGCAATTATTGACCTTCCTGCGAACGGAACATCCCGGCGACGCCGGCATCGTGTATTGCCTGTCGCGTAAGAAAGTCGAGGAAACGGCGGCGTGGTTGACTACGCAGGGTTTGCGCGCGGTTGCCTACCATGCCGGTATGGACATGCAAGAGCGCAGTCAGAATCAGGAAAGGTTTTTGCGCGAGGAGGGCATCATCGTGGTCGCTACCATCGCTTTCGGCATGGGAATCGATAAGCCCGACGTGCGTTTTGTCGCGCATCTCGATTTGCCGCGCAGCATTGAAGGTTATTATCAGGAAACCGGCCGCGCCGGACGTGACGGGCAGGCTGCCAACGCTTGGATGGTGTATGGTCTCGGCGATGTCATTCAACAGCGGCGCATGATCGAGGAATCGGAGGCGCAGCTCACATTCAAACGGGTCGCCGCGCGTAAACTGGAAGCCATGCTATCGCTGTGCGAAACGACCACATGCCGGCGCGTGAGCATGTTGCGCTATTTCGGTGAAGCGGTGAATGACTCTGCGGTCTGCGGAAATTGCGATGTCTGCCTGAATCCGCCGCAAGTCTGGGATGCTACCGTGGAAGTGCAAAAGGCGTTGTCTTGCGTTTATCGCAGTGGACAGACTTTCGGCGCGGGTCATTTGATCGATATTTTGCGCGGCAATCAAACGGAGCGAGTCAAGGAATGGCATCATGACCGGCTCAGCACTTTCGGCATTGGCAAGGATTTGCCGGAGAGTGCCTGGCGTGCGGTATTCCGCCAGATTGTCGCGCTCGGTTTGCTGACAGTGGATAGCGAAAGTCATGGTGCACTGCATCTGACCGAAGCGAGCCGCGCCGTGTTGAAAGGGCAGCAAACGATACAGTTGCGGCGGCAAACCAAACAAGCACAAACATCCGGAAACCGGCACCACGGGGATGTTGCGCTACTGGACGAAACCGAACGGTATTTGTGGGAGCAGCTGCGTAACTGGCGGGCGAAAATGGCCAAAGAACACGGTGTCCCGGCATATGTAATTTTTCACGATGCTACTTTACGCGAACTGGCGCGCCAGTGCCCGAAAACGGAAGATGAATTGCGCCAAGTAACCGGTATCGGCGCGCGTAAGTTCGATAAATACGGCGGTTATCTGATTGAAATACTTCGCAATTGTGAGTCGAGAGCAGGGTAGTAAACTACTTGTTTGAATATTTGAAGTTCTGTTATATACTCGAATCCCTGATTAAATTTGGGTTTTTTAAAGAAAGGAACGATTAGAATGATGAAAAAATCAATTTTTGCTGCAACTTTATTAGTTTTCCTGGCTGCTTGTTCAAATGCGAACATGGGTGACCCCAATGCTTCGAATGCCGATTGTAAGTTTGGCGTAGGTGGTAATGGTGAATGCCTCAAAGAAGGACAAGATCCACGGCCTTATGGTGGTACCAGCAAACCTGGACACTAACACCCTCAAGTATCAAAGCATCAAATAAAAAACCGCCCGAAGTGGCGGTTTTTTTATGGCTACGAAAATTGATGCATCGAGTGCACCGGGTGCCGATTAAGTTCGTTTTTGGTGTGCGCTCATCGTAAAGAGTTTCGCATCGTTTTTTGCCGGAAAACGGTCATAGATAGATGGCTCGGATTTGTTTCTCAAAGCGGATGTAAGCAATCGAGTGGTATTTGTTGCCGCCAATTGGCAGGTTAGGTTGAATGGCATGAAGTCCAACGGTTGACGGATTCCAGTTGCGTTGGGGTTCGTGCCTCACCCCAACCTATCGCGCTTGATATTTCTCAAAAGGGAATGTCGTCATCGAAGTCGCTGAATTTTTGAGGCTCATACCGCCCGATAGCATTCAGACGCGACTGAATGTTCGCCAGAATAATTCTTCTTTTTTCATCGTTGGAGGACTTCATCAAGGAAATGAAGTTTTTAACACAAAAGACATTGAACCCGCTCTTGTGATATTTAAATCCACCATTTAGAAAACACCGTAATATGGGTGCACAGTCTGGTGCTTCATCTTCGAGCATAAAGTTTCGGTATGCCGATTCAAGCTTAGTAACAATCTTTTCATGATCGTCCGTGTATTTTGTTCCGTTCTCGATTTTTGCCACGTGCTTCGTTAGAGCATTTGCGAAGGTTCTGTAACTACTAAGTTCTTGTCCAAAAAATTCGATTTCGGATAATTTGTTTGAAAGCAATTCCCTTTCAACATCAAGAAAGCTGGTATATCGATTCTCTGGGTTAATTTGACACATCTTTCGAACAACAGATCGATATTGGAAGTCTTCGATTGATAGTTCTTGGATAACTTTTTCGAACAACTTTCCGACGAAATATACTTCAGTAGCAAAATTGTAATTTTTCACCATGAATTCGTTTGGTGGCTCGCACCACCAGTTCAGACTGATGCTCTTGTCAAAATCATCAACGACCTCGACTCGCTTTCCAAATCCAAGATCAATGATTTTTACCGTTCCGTCATTTGTAACCATAAGATTCATCGGTCTAATGTCCCGATGAAGTATGTTCCTAGACTCGAGGTGACAGAATCCATTGATTGTTTGATTGAATATGTCGGCAAGGGTGCTCGGGTTCGCCTTGACGTATTCATCCAAGTCAGAACCATCAACGTACTCCATAAGTATGTATCCGGTTAGTCTCTCAGGATATAAATGGTAGTTGAATACTCTAACGACGTTTTGATGATATACGTCATGTAGTAACTTTATTTCTCGTAAGAAATTATTGAAAAATTCTTGTTTGTGCTCCTCGTAATACGGTGAGTATTTTTTGCAAACAAATAATTCATCAATTACATCGTCCCGAAGGAGAACGGTCTTCCCACACGCACCCTGACCAAGCTCGCTGACGAGAACGTAGTTTCGTTTGCGCACAAACTCGATAACGTTATCAATCATGAAAGACCTGTCTCATTGCGTAACATCGAAGGTAGTATCGAATTAAAATAGGCATTTGAAATGAGACGCAAAATATTATGTCACCAATCAAATTTAATTTGGAATCATTCATGCCATCCTCTTATTTATTGATCTAATGATCCAATTTAGTCGTCATCATAACAAACTAGTTTAGTTCAACAAATCTACATTATCCCTGCCTGGCCCATTTGATTCTCTCCAATACCCCCAAAACCGTCTGCCTCGGTGCTCCAATATTCAACCGCATAAATCCGTTACCCTCAGACCCGAATTGCACGCCGGGATTTAGGCCGACACCGGCTTGGTGGATAAAGAAGTCTTTCAGTTGCGCATCGGTCATTTGCCATTCTCGGCAGTCGAGCCATAGCAGGTAGGTGCCTTCGGCTTTGATTACCTGTATGTCCGGTAAATGTTCCGCGACGAAGTTTTCGACGCTGGTGCGGGTGTCTTGCAAGTAATTCAGCAGTGCAGTGAGCCAGGCTTCGCCGTCGCGGTAGGCGGCTTCGAAGGCGGCGACGCTGAACGGGTTGGAGGCGCTGACGTGGAATTGATTGAAGATTTGCGTGACGGCGTTGCGAACGGTTTTATCGGGAATGACCAGCGCGGATAGATTCAAGCCGGGGATGTTGAAGGTTTTGCTCGGCGCGACGGCGGTGATCAAGTTGCTGTTGTCATTGGCGATGGACGCCAGCACGTGGTGCCGGTGGTCGGGGTAGATCAGGTCGTGGTGGATTTCGTCGGAAAATACGATCAGGTTGTGGCGGGTGGCGATTTGTTGCAGTTGCTGCAATTCTTCTGGCGACCATACGCGCCCGACCGGGTTGTGCGGCGAGCACAGCAGTAGCAGTTTGGCTTGCCGGGCGCACTGTTCCAGATGATCGAAGTCGATGGTGTAACGGCCGTTGTCGAGATGCAGCGGGTTTTGGATCAGTTTGCGGCCGGTTTGCGTGACGGCGGAGAAGAACGGGAAATATACCGGCGGCTGGACGATGACGGCTTCCCCGGGTTGCGTGAATGCCATCACGGCGGCGTTGATCGACGGCACCACGCCGGGGCACATCACGATCCAGTCGCGCTGCACCGTCCAGCCGTGCCGCCGTTGCAGCCAATCGATTAGTGCGTCATACATACTGTCGGGAAATACGGTGTAGCCGTAGATCGGGTGTTGCGCTCGCTCGATCAGCGCTTGTGTGACCGCAGGCGGGGCGGCGAAGTCCATGTCCGCCACCCACGCGGGAATGACATCGGCCTTGCCGAATACCGCCAGGCGGCTGTCGTATTTGACGCTGTGCGTGCCAGTGCGATCGATTTCCCGGTCGAAATCGAACGTGTCGCTCAAGCGATGCGCTCCCAGATCGTGACTTCCGCCAGTGTGTGCTGGAATTTGCGTTTGGTTTCGCGGATCACGAATGGCACCGCTTGCGGCCCTTGAATCAGGCGGAAGTGCGGGGCGAGCATTTCTTTCAGGCCGTCGAGCGTGGTGAAATTCTCGCCGTCGCGCTTGAAGCCGCCGACCCACGCTTCTTTCTTGGTGTGTTCGGTCAGCCAGGTATACGGCGACGTGATCATCAGCAAGCCGCCGATGTTGATGCGCGTGTGAATGCCGGTGAGCAATTTGGCCGGATCGTACAGGCGGTCGATCAAATTGGCGGCGAGGATCAGGTCATAGCCGGTGAAGATCGGCTTCAGGTTACAGGCGTCGCCCTGGAAGAATTCGACCTTGTGTTTGACGTGATCGAGCCCCAGGTTGCTCAGCGTGCGTTCCTTGTACGACACCAGTTCACCTTCGTCGGTCAGCGTGTAACGCAAGATGCCTTGCTGCGCGAGTTGTACGCCCTGACCGATGAAACGCGCGGAAAAGTCGACGCCGGTGACATGATCGAACACTTTGGCCAACTCGAAGGTCGAACGACCGGACGCACAGCCCAGATCAAGCGCGGTACGCTTGGGCCGGTCGCCCATCGCGGCGACGGCGATTTCCGCCAGCGCCTTGGAGAAATTTGGCACGCCGAAGTAGGTGTCGCCGTAATGAAACTCGGCGTATTCCGATAACAATTTATCGGTTTCGTAGTTGGAACTCGGCAGCGTGGCCGGTGCATCCGACACGACGTAGCGGAAACCGGCGTGCTGGAAGAAGTGGCGGCGGAAGGCGTAGCGCGAGCTGCGGATCGATTCGTTGCCGCAGGCGATCCACGAACCGCCTTTGATCAGATTGTGCTGATTGTCGAACGTCGGCGTGGTGAAGTCGTCGTACAGCGGATGCACGTCGAAGCCTTCGAACGGATACGTCGGCGTTTCGGTCCATTGCCAGACGTTGCCGACGATGTCGAAAAACTCACCATGCGCAAATTCGTTGACCGGACAGCTCGACGCGTAGTAATCCAGATGGAGATTGGCGGTCGCTTTGCGGTCGTGCGGCACTTCGGAAAGACCGGCAACATCGTATAGCCGGTACCATTCGTCTTCAGTCGGCAGCCGCACCGGTTGTTTCGTCGTCTCGGCCTTCCAGTTACAGAATGCTTTCGCTTCGTGATAATTGACCTCGACCGGCCAGTCCCACGGCATCGGCACTTCCTCGGTCATCAGGCGCAGATACCAGTCGCTACCTTTTTTGACCCAAAAAGTCGGATGCTCGGCTTGCGTGAACTGCCGCCACGAGCGGCCTTCTTCCGGCCAGTAACTGCCGGTGCGGTAGCCGCCGGCTTCGACAAACGCCAGAAATTCCTGATTGCTGACTAAGTATTTGCTGGCTTGGAAAGCGGCAATTTCGGCGCTGTGCAAGCCGTATTCGTTATCCCAGCCGTAGTGCTGATGATTGGCTCTGGTTTTATGCAGCGTAACCGTTCCGGCGGCGACATTAACTAAGGAATTCTGCGGCGCGGTGCCGGATGTGCGGCACGGTTGCCAATCCGGGTGCGGTTGCACGAAATGCAGCGCGTGCTGGCGGATCAGTACCGACGATGTTTCCAGGTGGATGCGTTCATGCTCGATCCCCATCACAATCGGCCACCATGGACTTTCCCAGGTGATCGGCAGGCTTAGCGGCAGCGTGGTGATGAGGTTGTCGACCATGGCGCGCATGGTTTTGCGGTATGCGCGTACTTCATCGACGGTCGGCCAATCGTAGTGTGTGCTGTCGAGGTCATCCCAACTCATTTCGTCGACGCCGACGGCGAAAATGGATTCTAACCGGGGGTTGATGCGCTCGCCGATCAATCCGGCGAGAATCAGCTTGTTGACGAAAAATGTGGCGGTATGGCCGAGATAAAAAATCAGCGGATGACGCAACGAGATCGGTTTTTTGTAATAGGCTTCGTCAGTGCGCAGTGTTTCGAATAATTGTTCGTAGCGATTCAGTGTGGTGTGAAAGTAGTTGCGGATTTCTTCACGTTTCAGGTTGATATCGTCACCGTCCAGCAGAGGTGTTCGTTGGAATAAGGTTTCTGACATAAGGTAATGTTTAGTAGTTTACTCAGTTATTGACCGGTATTATAACGCCTTGCGCTTTTCAGGCCATACTTAACTGGGATAAATATCACTAACCTCTGATACTATGATAGAAAAGTTCTAAATATTACAAGTAATTGATTTTTCGTAAGTGTAAATGCATGATCTGAGTTTCTCAATATTGAAAAGACTAATACTAGATTTCAAGTTTTGGTGCGTCGCGGCGGACAATGGACCCCGACTTTATTGAGTTTGGAAATACTTTGTCACAAAAAAGAGATGCTATGTACAGTGACCCTACCTAATGCAGAAATGATTGAGTATGATTATAAGACAATATGTTGTACTCAATTAAACTAATAGAGGTTTTCCTATGAACGATATGGTTCTACTCTTGGCACCTGGTAGTATGATTCAGAGCACATTCATTTCTGGTGAAAGTCAAACACAAAATTTCGAAGCTGTATTATACGTGCCGGAGCACGGCCAGCTCCAACACTATTACCGTCAAAATGATCAACCGGATAGGTTCTGGCGAAGAGCCCAGATCGTCAATTCATCGGAATTTCCAGTAATTGGTCCAGGAGCTCTTTGTCAGAGCAATTTCGGCACAAAAGGCAATTTTGAGCTTGTAGTGCCGGAAGCTACAGGCCTTGTGCATTATTGGCACGACAATGATCAAATCGAATCAAAATGGCGGCGAACGAATACGATTGCTCTCGGGTCTCAAGGGGCCGGTGCGATTTTGCAGAATCGACGAAGCAATGATCTTGAAGTTGTTGTATGCCATGGGCGTAATCTCATTCACTATTGGCGAAATGATGGTAATTGGCAAATGACGACCCAACCAGTTATGACCAATGCTTCCGGCCCGGCTGCTCTCATCCAGTCCTCTTACGGCGACAATCTGGAACTGATTGTTCAAGATGGTGAGCGACTTGTACTATATTTCCGCGAATGGGATGCTGCTGGTAAGCCCTGGAAGTTTGGTGGTGTTATTGCAGAACGAGCAACGGGTGCACCAGGCTTTATTCAAGGCAATTTTGGCTTGGCTCCTCAAATGAATTTCGAAGTAGTATTTCCCGTTGATAATCATTTAGAATTATACTGGCGTGACAATACACCTTCAGGAAGGATGATTTGGAAGTCAGGTGGTGTTATAACCCATGGTACTGGTAACATAAACGCCGTTTCTATGATCAGGGGTAGCATGAAGGATCAGCATACTCTTAATCTCATTACACAGGAGTGTTGGGAAAGTGTATTTCAGTACTACCGCTACCAAGAAACGAATGGTGAATTTGTATGGATGCGAAATGGCTGCCTTCGCATCCACGAAGGCAAGCCTGGTCAGCGCTATCCTGATCCCATGACTATCCCTTCACAATCATTTAAAATCAATCAGGTGACAGGAAGCTGGGATGCACAAATAAAGAAGCCGACACTCTCAGTTAACCCGGATGCAAGGATTCGTGGTACTGATTTGGGTGCGTCCTTTGAACATAATGGCAAGCTCTACTTTCTCTTTGGTGATACCCACTGGCAAGGCAATTCTCTTCCTGGAACGGCTGATTCCTTGGCCTATACATCCGATACTGATCCTTGGGGCGGCATAAACCTTCACTTTCACAAATCGTATCTTTGTGTTCGCTTCCCTGACAGGGAAGTAGAATTTTATGCTGATGTACACGGTATATATGATGTTCCCCAGGATGGCTTTAGCTTCCGAGGTCAAATTTTCTCGTTTTTTAGCACTGATCACTTCAAGGATGGAAAGGTCATGGGGCGATCAGTGCTCGCCCGTTGCGATGAGGAACCAAACATCGAAGAATCCGATGCAAATCATCGCATAACATTCCAGTACTTAACCGAGTTTTCACGCTATCGCTTCATTAATGTGTCGGTTCAGTATGCGAATATAGTCAACAGCTCTAACTGGGGGTTGCCAAACGGACGTGAGGGGTTGCTTATTTGGGGAACGGGTGCTTATCGAGCGGACCACATTTATCTAGCGTTTATGCCACTAGATAACGAGCAAATTTTAAGTAAGCTGCTAAGTCCATTTAATGTAAATCCTATCGACTTGGGCAATCTCAACATCCTCTACTATTGCGGCTTAGATAATGGAAATCCCCAATGGAGTCTGCATGAAAAAGATGCTATGCCTTTATTTTACCCAGCAGCAATTGGCGAGCTCTCTGTTAGATGGGATGCGACACTCAGCGCATTTGTGATGATGTATATGAGTGGTCCCGATGACCCAATTGGACCTTGCGTAGTGATCCGCTTAAGCCATAAGCCTTGGGGGCCGTGGTCAGATCGGCGTATGGCGTTCAACTGGTACCTAGATGGTTTGGGATATCGTGATGATAAACATTCTAAACCTGGCAATTGGTTCATTCATGTGGCAGACTTAAATGATGGCTTGGGCGATAACATCATCAACAATCGTGGTCCTAACGAAGGAGGCGCTGCCTATGCACCATATCAAATCCCACGCTATACTCGACTAGAAGGTAATACTTTCCATATTTTCTATTTGCTATCAACCTGGAATCCATATCAAGCGGTTTTGATGCGGCACGCTATATCGAAGTGGGATTGTTTTGCTCTGCTTGGGGATTGGTATGTCAAGAAATTAACCTCGTCTACCTTGACTGCATTGGGTAAATTGAAGTGGGATTGATTCATTATTCAATCGATCCGGTTTTGCAGAAGCTTTCGCAATATGCCTGATAACGAAAAAAACCTGTGTGATTCAATAAAGATCTCATAGAGTAAATGTTGAATCTGTTGCATTGCTATTTTTAGGTTTAAAATGTGATTATTCCTAAATAGTCGGGGATGCTGGCCTTCCAATGAAGTTTTTCCTGAATGGCCTCAGCCAGCGCTTTGGAATTGTTGAGTTCGCCGTGTACGACAAAAATCTTTTCCGGCATTTTCTCGAAATGACTCAACCATTTGAGCAAATTGGCCTGATCGGCGTGTGCCGACAGTCCGCCGATGGTGTAAATGGCCGCTTTGACTTGAATATCCTGACCAAAAATTTTGACTTGCTTTGCGCCGTCCACGAGCCGCCGGCCGAGCGTTCTTTCCGCCTGGAATCCGGTGATCAGGATGCTGCACTCCGGCCGGTCAAGATTGTATTTGAGGTGGTGCTTGATACGTCCGGCGTCGCACATACCGCTGGCCGAGATAATGACGATGCCGTGCTTGATGTGGTTGAGCCGCATCGATTCCTCGATATCTTGCACGAAATGAATGCGCGGTTTTTGCGCATTGCTGTTCATCCATTGCAAGGCTTCGGTGGATTCCTTATCGAGCAACGCAATGTGTTTGAGCGTGATTTCGGTGGCGGCTTGCGCCATCGGTGAGTCGACATAAATCGTCATTTCCCCGAGTTTGCCCTGGCGGTACAGATCGATCAGCAGAAACAATAAATCTTGCGTGCGGCCGACGGTAAACGCCGGGATGACGACGTTGCCGCCTTTAGTGATCAGCGTATCGTTGATGGCAAATGCCAATTCATCGAGAGTGTCCGGCATGCTGCGATGCAGGCGGTTGCCATACGTGGATTCGATCAGCAGGACATCGGCGTGGCGGATGATCGCCGGGTCGCGCACGATGGGGTGGCCGGGTTGTCCGAGATCGCCTGAGAAGACGATTTTCTTGTAACCGCCGTCTTTCTTCACCCACAATTCGATGATAGCGGAACCGAGAATATGGCCGGCATCGCGGAAGCAGCAGCGGATCGATGGGTGAGGGGTGATTTCGGTGTTGTAATCGACGCGCTGCAACTGCTTCAGCAGCGCTTCCGCTTGCGTCACGGTGTAGAGCGGCGCAAATTCCTGGCTGGGCGGGTTATTGCGGCGGTCGTTGTTGTGGCGGTTTTTATTGTGCCACTCGACTTCTTTTTCCTGAATATAAGCGCTGTCCTTCAGCATGACTTGGAGCAGGTCCGCCGTCGCCGTCGTGCAATACACCGGGCCGCGAAAACCCCACGCACTGAGCCGTGGCAATAGCCCGGAATGATCGATGTGCGCGTGGGTCAGCAGGACAAAGTCGATGGTTTTAGGGTCGTATTTGAAAGCCGTGCGATTCTTTGCATCCGCTTCCCGCCCACCCTGAAACATACCGCAATCGACCAGAAAGCGCACGGTATCGGTCTCGATCAGATAACTGGAGCCGGTTACTTCCCCGGCTGCACCTAAAAAAGTCAGTTTCATCGCGTCAAATCAAAATTAATTTAGATTGCATCCAATACCTTTAGCGTACCCTCGACCAGCCAATCCATTTCCTGTTCGTTGATGATATACGGTGGCATGAAATAAACGGTTTTTCCCAGCGGGCGTAGCAGTATCTGCTGTTTCAAACCGGCCTGAAAGCATCGGGCGGCAAAGTCGGCATCGTCCGTTTCGACTTCAAACGCCCAAATCATACCGCAATTGCGAAAATTTCTGACTTTTGGATGGCTGGCGAGCGGCGCGGCGATGCTATTCAGATATGCCGCTTTGGTTTTATTGCTTTCGATGACCCGGTCGCGTTCAAAAATATCCAGCGAAGCTAAAGCCGCGCGGCAAGCCAGCGCATTGCCGGTATGCGAGTGCGAATGTAAAAAAGCCTGCGCCGTTTTGTCGTCGTAAAAAGCCTGAAAAACTTGATCGGTCGTCATCACGGCCGAGAGCGGCAGATAGCCGCCGCTCAATCCTTTCGACAGGCATAGAAAATCCGGTGCGATATTTGCCTGATTGCAGGCAAACAAGGTTCCGGTGCGGCCAAAACCGACCGCAATTTCATCGGCGATCAAATGCACCTGATAGCGATCGCAAATTTCCCGGGCGCGTTGCAGATATACAGGGTGATACATTCCCATTCCCGCCGCGCCTTGCACCAGCGGTTCCAGAATCAGCGCGGCGGTTTGCGCATGATGTTTTGCCAGATGATTTTCCAGTGCGGTTGCGGCGCGTAATGCGAAATCCCGAGGCGATTCACCGGTTGCGGCGTAACGCCAATCCGGTGTCGGCACATGGGTGCACGGTCTCAACAGAGGTGCGTACGTCTCGCGAAATATAGCGACATCGGTGACCGATAGCGCGCCGAGTGTTTCGCCGTGATAATCGTTTTTCAGGCTGATAAAACCATTCTTTTGCGGTTGTCCGCACAACAGCCAGTAATGAAAACTCATTTTCAGCGCGATTTCGATCGCCGATGCGCCGTCGCTGGCGTAAAAGCAATGGCCGAGCGCGCCGGGTGCGATATTTTTCAGCCGTTCGGATAATGTGACCACCGGTTCATGGGTAAAACCCGCCAGCATGACATGCTCGATTTTCTCCAGTTGATCGCAGATTGCTGCATTGATGGTTGGATTGGCATGACCGAACAGATTGACCCACCAGGAAGCGATCGCATCCAGGTAGCGGTTGCCGTCAGCGTCGTATAACCATACACCTTGGCCGCTTACAATCGGAACCAGCGGATACGTCTCGTGTTGCTTCATTTGCGTGCACGGGTGCCATACCGCGGCCAGGCTTCGTTGTTGCAGTTGCGATGCGGAAAATGGGGGCTCGTGGTGAATGATTGACATGTCTTTGCTTTAACTGAATGGCGGAAATCCCGGAAGACGATTGCAACCGGGATGAGTCCTTGATGACCGGTCATTGTAGACTATGCCTGGCAGTTTTTCAGCGCTTTTGACCTGATTGAGGGATTCTTGGTACATTCCGGTTTTCAACCAGAAACAGTGGTTTTATCCGTATGCATACAATGATTGACAGCGGCCTGACCGACTGGCTGCCCGATAACGATCCGCAACGCGTCATGCTGCACAATGAAGTGCACGCCCGCCCTAGCCAACGCATTCGGTTGCCCGCACTGATCATCTATGTCGTGGTCATCAATGAAGGTGTCACACGCGCACAGGAGTGCGAACATTTGCGGCGCTTACCCGGGCAGGAGACGCTGCTGCTCGAGCAATTACAGAATAATTTTTTGCGTTTACGATTGCAGGGCTATACCTTGCGCTGGGAGCGCCATACCGAATTCACGCGCTATTCGCTGGTGCAGCATTTACCCGAAGCTGCGCAATTGGGAGCGACCGATCCGGAGCTGCTTTCATACCTGACTTTGCCGCCCGGCTGGCTGGCCGAAATTCCGGGACGAACGTTTGCCGCGGTGAAAGTCGCGCTGGTGCCTGGCGATTTGCATCGAACCGACGAATTGCTCGTGCAAGCGCGCAAATGGTTCGGCGGAAATCCGGTGGTAGCCTCGCTGATCGGCCGGGAGACGCATTCATTGGCGGTGACGGATTTCATGCTGCGCCCGAGCGGCTTTGAACGCATGCTGGTGATGATGCAGGGCGATGCGTCCGAGACGCGGGCCGGGCGTGTTTCGCAGCGTTTACTGGAAATTGAGACTTACCGCTTGATGGCGCTGCGCGGCCTGCCGATGACTAAACGCCTCATTCCGGAATTGACCGATGCCGAGCGGCAATTGGCTGAAATCACCGCACAGCTGGAAAATAAAGCCGCTTCCGATCAGGAACTGCTCGATACGCTCACCTCGCTGGCAGCGCGCATCGAGCGCGCGACGGTTGAGCATGGTTACCGCTTCGCCGCGACGCAAGCGTATAACAAACTGGTGATGCAACGCATTGCCGAATTGCGCGAAAAAGCCATTCCCGGCACGCAAACCATCGGGGAATTCATGCAGCGGCGGCTTTCTCCCGCCATTGCCACGGTGGAAGCAACCGCGCAACGCTTGAGTTATCTTTCCGCGCGCGTTTCGCGTGCCAGCGCATTATTGCGCACCCGGGTCGACATCTTGGCCGAAACGCAGAATCAGCAACTGCTGGAGAAACTGACGCGCGGCCAGGAATTGCAACTGCGGCTGCAAAGCACCGTGGAAGGTTTGTCGATTGCGGCGATTTCGTATTACGTCGTCAGCTTGCTGCTATACGTTGCAAAAGCAGGTAAAGAAGCCGGATTGCCGATTCATCCGGAACTGGTGACCGGCGCGATGATTCCGGTCGTGCTCTGGGCGGTATGGCGAACGACGCGGCGTATTCACGATAAATTTTTTAAATCGCATTGATTTTGATGCAGCGAAAAGCTGATTAATTCACCTGCAACAGGCAATTAATCAGCTTTCTCAAATCGTTAGTGCGGTAAGTAATCATCAAAGGGCAGCAAGGCATTGGCTCTGCCTTCCGCGCCAACCGCTGGAATTATAATGAATTCATCCGCAGCCAATACGTCACTCAATGGATTTACTTCGGAGCTTGCTGCATGACCGTGAGGAACCGGCAATTCAGGGTGATCGAACGGCGCCTTTTCATACCGCACGCGATCGTCCGTCAGGCTTTTTAGAAAATTGAGCAGATCTTCGCGGCGCTGTGGCGAAAGCCGTAAATCAACCAGAGCGAAAACCTTGCCGAATTCTTTCGGCGGCGTTTCAAAGTTACCGCCGCGGGTATAAAACTCCAATACCTCTTCCAATGTCGCCATGCCGCCGTTGTGCATGTACGGCCCTGTCAGTTCAATGTTTCTCAGCGAAGGAATTTTGAAAGAACCTGTGGCAGCGCTCAGAAAGCGTTTTCTTTTCGCTTTTTTCAGTTCCGCGCGCGCCGTTTCCGCAGTGGGAATGAAGATGCCGGCCGGGTTAAAACAACCGGAGGTATTTTGCGGCTGTTTCTGAATACCGTCGCTGCGAGTGAATAGCAACGGATGCGGTTTGTCGCGATCGATTGCGATGGCCGTGTCGAGATCGCAAGGCCGCACATCCGCGACGTAGGGATCGATAACCGCGGCTGTGTTGCCGGCCAAAAGTTGCATATATTGATCGGCGAACGATAACGGGTTGCCGAAGGGATCGGCGGCGCCGAGCCCGGGATCGTTTGCGAGCGGTGTGACACCGGTGCCGGAAAAACCGGTATCTTGAAACATCATGCCGCCGGTCAGCGATAAATACGTCACCACGTTGGTGGTGCTGATGCGGAAACTCTCATTGCCGAAAGCATGCGGATTAATTTTTTGCAGGATGCCGTTGGTTACCACGGCGGCAGAGGTAAAGTTCGGTCCGATATGGCAGAGCGCACAGTGCGAATCGCGGAATATATCCAAGCCGCGCTGCGCCGATTCATTCAATCCGACCGGCATGCCATGTTCGTCGACTTCACTTTGATCGAATGGGGAATCGTCGGAAATCAAGGTAGCGATATACATTTGCAGCGATAATCCGAAAAACATGGCGAAATTCGCTTCGGTTTGATTGTAAGCCAATGTATGGGTTGCCGATGTTGCCGGAGGAAAACCGAATTGTTCATTGGGGATATCGCTCCAATATTTCGGATTGAATGCTTTCTGGATCAGTTGGTAGTATTTGGTATTCAATCCTTTCTGCAAATTATTGGGCGTACTGAAGGCGAAACTGCTCAGAACGCTATCGTTCCAATGCACTTGCTGATGTTCCAGCGGTTGGCGGTAATGCAATTTGCGGCCGAGGTCGGCAAAAGTGCGGCCACGACAGCCCATTTCAAAATCGTCCAGCGGCGGAGCAACCGCTTGGGAAGCCAGCGAGGAATTGATGAGCCATAAACGTTTCTTGGTGACTGTGCCGTCGCTTTTTTTAACCCATACGCCGGCGCTGGGATCGCGATCACCCCACGGGCTGCTGCCGTTGAAGATATTGTTGGCGCGGCCATCCCAAAAATTGCGGAAATTGAAAACGGCGTTGATAACCGTCGGTGTGTTACGCGGCTCCACTTTACGCACACCTTTGGTATCGATATGGAAAACCGCATCGGCGCTACGCTCGCACGGATCGTTTTTTTCCTGAAACCATTCGACATCGCGGTAGCTGCCGCCGAAAGTTCCTGACGATGCCACGACATCGTCGCTGATATAAACCGGCATTCCGAGCGGATTCATCGGATCATCGGTTTGGAAAAACGGAAAATCGCTTCTTTTCAATGCGGTGTTGGGGCCGTGCATAGAGCCGTTGCTGGCCACGGAGAATTCTTTTGGCCGCTTGCTATTTCTACCGGTGGGTGCAAGCTGATTTTTTGTGCGCCGGTCGGCGCCGGCATGAAAATGGCAGCTGGCGCAAGCGATGCCGTCGCTACCGACGTTAATATCCCAAAACAAGGCTTTTCCCAGGGCGATCGCTTTTTCTTTGTCGATGATGATTGGATCGGAGCCATCGAGCAAACCGGGCACTTCGGGAACCGGCGCACCTTTCAGTATCATCGGCATAGGGCCGAAGTCGGCATGCGAGGTCGAATAGGTGAGCAGTACAAGGCAACATGCCTTGATGATGCAGATGATCGATTTTTTAATAGTTATTAGCATGATAATATTTCTGGCGTTTCCACAACCCGGCATTCATGCTCCTGAGCATTCGAATTTTTCCCTGTCATTTTCCGTGCGGATGCCAGCACGCCTTTCTATCTTGTCAGCAGCAAAATTCAGTAAATTCTTTTGGCAATGTAGCCGAGTGAATTCTTTAAGGAAAAACGGAAGTTAAAAATTGCCGCCACCGTTTTTCCTCTGGCTAAAATGGTTTGCAGACTATGCGATAGCCTGAAGCGAGTCTTTGTGATATTTGCGCATGCGCCATCCGACCAAACCCAAGCCTGCCAGCAACATCGCCCAGGTATCCGCTTCCGGCACTGCGCTGACGGTCAATTCAAATGCACCGCCCGCAGTCGCATGATCGGTGCCGCCGATATAGACGGTGTACCAACCTGCTGCCAAATCATTGAATGTCAGTGATACAAGATGAGTGCTGGTGCTGCCGGTGACTCCGTTCTCAAAAGTGTTGGTGAGACTGACGTCGTGCGCGCCGGTCAAAATGGTTTCACCCCAACCGGTTGTCGCAGCGGCATGAGCAGGGCCGGAAACCGCATAACCAAGCGTTTCGATCATGTTGCCACCTTGGCCGTTCGCCATCCAAAGCGTGCCCGCGTCGCCCATTACCCCGGTGGCATTAAACGAATGCGGTGTGCCGAATCCCGCGTTACTGAGTTCCGAAGCAAAATCGGTGGTACCGCCGTCAAATACAGCGGCGCCGCTTGCCCAGACGGTCACGCCGGGTGAGAAACCGGAGTCGCCGGAGACTGTCACGGTAACATCGGCGAATGCCGCATCGTTTCTGAATGTCCACCAATCGCCGGTGTGCGCCCAAGCGGAGTAGTTGAGAAAGGGATTGTCGGAGTAGGCGCTTTTCAAGCCGCTTTCATTTGCGGAAATGGTACTTCCCAGAGTTACGATGTTGCCGCTGCTCCAGCCCTTGAATCCGACTGCACCGGCAGCATAAACGTTGCTGCTGGCCAATGCGGCGGCTGAAAGCAAGGCAGCCGAAACCAGTGCATTGGTTTTGTTGTGATATGATTTTGTTTTCATATTCTTTTCTCCAGAATTGTTGCTATTTGTAAGATTTCAAGGCGCCGTTGATTGCTTATAAAATTGGGAAAGGGCAAATTGGCAGCGCCTCTTTTTTTGAATGATGCGCTGGAAACGGGTCGATAGTTTTCTATACTCCGATCCAGTTACTCCCCATCACTCCTGGGAGGCAACCCGGCTATCTCATGATGAGATCCATTGGCTTTCCGTACCTGCCTTGGGCAAGCGTGGCTTTGTCTGATATCTTTCTTTAATAAATTACGTTTTTGTATTCTATGGGAATATTTCCGCAAAGCAATGTGACAAATTGCCGCTGCGGCAAATTACCGCAGCCCAATATTGACGGGGCATTGCCATGGAAATCAGCAATGCTTAACTGGAAAAATTAACCGCTTTGAGCACAAGGCTGGCGTGGTAAAATCCGCACTTCCGAACAATTGCACATACTATGAATTCCAGCGTTATTACCGCCTTGTCGCCATTGGATGGCCGTTATCACAGCAAAGTTGAACCGTTGCGGTTCTATTTCAGCGAGTTCGCTCTGATCCGTTTTCGTGTGCAAGTTGAGATTGCGTGGCTTAAAGCGTTGAGCGATGAACCGGGGATTGCCGAAGTGCCGCCTTTTTCCGTGGCGACTATTACGCAATTGGATGGTATCGCGGCCAACTTCTCAGTCGAGGATGCGGCAGCGGTTAAAAGCATCGAAGCGACGACCAATCATGACGTCAAAGCGGTTGAGTATTGGCTGAAGCAGAAGCTGGCGGATAATGTGGAAGTGGTTAAAGTCGCCGAATTCATTCATTTCGCCTGCACCTCGGAAGATATCAACAACCTGTCGCACGGTTTGATGCTGAAATCGAGCCTGGAAAAAGTCATGCTGCCGGCACTCGATAGAATCGTCGCGCGCTTGATCGAACTGGCGCATCAATTAGCGGATGTGCCGATGCTAGCGCGCACGCACGGCCAGCCGGCTACACCGACCACCTTGGGTAAGGAAATCGCCAACACCGTTTATCGCTTGCAGCGCGGTAGAGAAAGGCTTGCGGCTGTCGCTGTATTGGGCAAAATCAACGGCGCCGTGGGCAATTACAATGCGCATCTTGCCGCATATCCCAATGTGGATTGGGAAAAGTTCGCGCAATCGTTTGTTGAGAAATTGGGGCTTGAATTTAATCCTTACACCACGCAGATCGAGCCGCACGATTGCATGGCCGAACTGTTCGACGCCTACGCCCGGATTAATACGATGTTATTGGATTTGAACCGCGATATCTGGGGTTATATTTCGCTGGGTTATTTCAAGCAAAAAACCAAAGCGGATGAGGTAGGTTCTTCCACCATGCCGCACAAAGTCAATCCGATTGATTTCGAGAATTCGGAAGGCAATCTGGGGATTGCCAATGCTTTATTGCGGCATCTGAGCGAGAAGTTACCGGTATCGCGCTGGCAACGCGACCTGACCGATTCCACCGTATTACGTAATATGGGCGTGGCATTAGGCCATACGTTGCTGGCTTACGACTCCTGTCTCAAAGGACTTAACAAATTGGATGTCAACATGGCACAGCTCGCTGCCGATTTGGATAATGCCTGGGAAGTGCTGGCGGAACCGATTCAAACCGTGATGCGGCGCTATGGTGTTGCCAATCCCTACGAGCAACTCAAAGCTCTGACGCGCGGCAAAAGCGGAATTACCCAAGAAACCCTGCAGCAGTTCATTACTGGATTGAGCATCCCGGAAGCGGAAAAAAACCGTTTACTGGCGATGATGCCGCAAAGTTACACCGGTAAAGCCTATGAGCTGGCGAAAAGAATCGAAAACTAAAAATTATTTCTTCAAGCAATAGATTGAATTGGCAAGATAATTCAATAAATTCAGACTTAATTCCAGATAAATTTTCATCGATGGCTTGAAATCCGATGCAGCTATCCCAATATCGCTTCCACAGTTATGAGGAGGTACGATGCAAAGTTCAGAAAATTCACAAACCACGGAAGCTAACCAAACCGCAACGCCGGATTCTCAAGAAGAAATCAAAATACCAGGTGTTACCGGCGATGCCACCATTCAGACGGGAGGAATCACCAATTCTCAACCCGATCTCGAGCATTTATTGAAAGAAGCGGAAATCAAAGCGGCCGAGCACCATGATGCTTGGATACGCGCCAAGGCGGAAACGGAAAATATCCGCAAACGCGCGCAAAGCGATATTGCCAATGCGCATAAGTATGCCGTGGAAAATTTTTCCGCCGAGCTGCTGACCGTAATGGATAGCTTGGATGCGGCGTTGGCGGTTGAGAATGCCACTGTCGAAAATTTTAAAAATGGCATGGAATTGACACAGAAACAATTGATCAGTGTCTTCGATAAATTCAACATCAAGGCGATTGATCCTAAAGGCGAGAAGTTCGATCCGCATCAGCACCAAGCCATGTGCATGGTCGATTCCGAGCAAGCGCCCAATACCGTGGTTCAAGTCATGCAAAAGGGGTACAAACTGCATGACCGTATCATCCGTCCGGCGCTCGTTTCAGTCTCGAAAGCGAAAGACTCTTGATTTTTTTCCAAGTATCTCCATTTTTATACCAATTTAATCTTTAGAAGGATCTAGACATGGCAAAAATCATCGGTATCGATCTGGGTACCACAAACTCATGCGTAGCCGTCATGGAAAACGGCACCCCCAAAGTCATCGAAAACTCGGAAGGTGCGCGGACGACGCCTTCGATTGTAGCGTATGCGGAAGACAATGAAATTTTGGTGGGCGCTTCGGCCAAACGCCAAGCCATCACCAATCCGAAAAATACCTTGTTTGCGGTCAAGCGATTGATCGGACGCCGTTTTGATGAAGACATGGTGCAGCGCGACATTAAAATGGTGCCGTACAGCATCGTCAAAGCGGATAACAACGACGCCTGGGTGGAAGTGCGCGGCAAGAAAATCGCACCGCCGGAAGTGTCTGCGCAAGTATTGATGAAAATGAAGAAAACAGCCGAGGATTATCTCGGTGAAACGGTAACCGAAGCCGTGATTACGGTTCCGGCGTATTTTAACGATTCGCAGCGGCAAGCCACCAAGGACGCGGGACGCATTGCCGGTCTTGAAGTCAAGCGGATTATCAATGAACCGACCGCTGCGGCGCTGGCATTCGGTCTGGATAAAAAAGAAGGTGACCGCAAGATTGCGGTTTATGACTTGGGCGGCGGCACGTTCGATATTTCCATCATCGAGATCGCCGAGGTCGAAGGTGAGCATCAATTTGAAGTGCTAGCAACCAACGGCGATACATTCCTTGGCGGCGAGGATTTCGATTCGCGCGTGATGGAATATCTGGTCGATGAATTCAAGAAAGAAACCGGCATCGACCTGAAGAAAGATATGCTGGCATTGCAGCGGCTGAAAGATGCGGCGGAGAAAACCAAAATCGAATTGTCATCGAGCCAGCAAACCGAGGTGAATTTGCCGTACATTACCGCAGATGCTTCTGGACCGAAACATCTGGCCGTCAAGATCACCCGCGCGAAACTAGAAAGTCTGGTGGAAGATTTGATCGAACGCACCGCCGGACCTTGCCGCACGGCGATTAAAGATGCCGGACTAACGGCATCCGAAATCGATGACGTCATTCTGGTGGGTGGACAAACCCGTATGCCGAAAGTACAGGACAAGGTCAAGGAAATATTCGGTAAAGAGCCGCGCAAGGATGTTAATCCTGATGAAGCGGTGGCGGTTGGCGCAGCTATTCAAGGCGGTGTGCTGAAAGGCGACGTGAAGGATGTCCTGTTGCTGGATGTGACGCCATTGTCGCTGGGTATCGAGACACTGGGTGGTGTGATGACCAAACTGATTCAAAAAAACACCACGATTCCGACCAAGGCGCAGCAAGTGTTTTCGACCGCTGATGACAATCAAACTGCGGTGACGATTCACGTGTTGCAAGGTGAGCGTGAAATGGCATCGGGAAACAAAAGTCTCGGGCAGTTTAATTTGAGCGATATTCCACCGGCACCGCGCGGCATGCCGCAAATTGAAGTGACGTTCGATATCGACGCCAACGGCATTTTGCACGTATCGGCGAAAGATAAAGCGACCGGCAAGGAAAACAAAATCAAAATCCAGGCGAGTTCCGGTTTGTCGGATGCTGAGATCGAACGCATGGTTAAGGATGCCGAAGCGCACGCCGAGGAAGATCATAAGGCGGTGGAATTGGTTGCCAGCCGTAACCAGTGCGATGCAATGATTCATTCGGTTAAAAAATCGCTGAAAGAACATGGCGATCAATTAAGCGGTGATGAAAAAGCCAAAATCGAAGCTGCGCTGAAGGACGCCGAAGATGTGCTCAAGACCGACAATAAGGACCAGATCGAAGCCAAAACACAAGCTTTGACCGAAGCTGCGCATAAACTGGCTGAAAAAATGTATCAGCAACAAGACCAACAAAGCGGTCAGCATGCACAACCGGATTCCGGTGCATCGGCCGGCCGCGCTGAGAAACCGGTCGAGGGCGAGGTTGTTGATGCTGAGTTTGAGGAAGTTAAAAACAAGAAGTAATTGCTGTTAAAACAGCGAACGCAGAGATGCGGCAGGAATCATAAAAATTCTTGTGCGCCCTCTGCGTTTTAGTGTTTAAGTAAAGCTTAATAAATTAACCATTAAAGCGGTGATGAAGTCAAAATGAGTAAGCGAGATTATTATCATGTTCTCGGCGTCAGCCGCGATGCCGACGAAGCGGCCATCAAAAAAGCGTATCGTAAACTGGCGATGAAATATCATCCCGACCGGAATGCCGGTGACGTTAAATCGGAAGAAATGTTCAAAGAAGCTAAGGAAGCTTATGAAGTATTGACGGATGCGAATAAACGAGCAGCGTATGATCAATTCGGTCATGCCGGGGTCGATGCCAGCGCGGGAGGAAGTGGCGGCGCGCATGGTTTCAGCGAAGCGTTTAGCGATATTTTCGGTGATATTTTCGGTGGACGCGGCGGACGTTCCAATGTGCACCGCGGCTCCGATCTGCGCTACAACTTGGAAATTTCCCTGGAACAGGCGGCGCATGGAACCGAAACAAAAATTCGCATTCCTACCATGGAAAATTGTGATACTTGTCACGGCAGCGGCTCCAAACCGGGCAGTTCACCGAAAACATGCCCGACTTGTAACGGTCACGGACAAGTCAGAATGCAGCAGGGATTTTTCTCCATCCAGCAGACTTGCCCAAAGTGTCAAGGTAACGGCAAAATCATTACACACCCTTGCGCGAGCTGTCATGGCTCAGGGCGTGTTAAACAGCACAAGACACTCAATGTAAAAATTCCGGAAGGGGTGGACGATGGCGATCGCATCCGTATATCCGGCGAAGGTGAAGCCGGATTAAACGGCGGTCCACCCGGTGATTTATACGTTGTGATCCATTTATCCGCGCACTCGGTTTTCCGCCGCGATGGTGATAATTTACATTGTGAAATCCCGATTAGCTTTACCGTGGCAGCACTTGGCGGAGAAATTGAAGTACCGACGCTGGAGGGGCACGCAAAAATCAAAGTACCGGCTGAAACACAAACCGGGAAGATTTTTCGTCTGCGTAACAAAGGCATTAAAGGTGTGCGCAGCCATGATAAAGGCGATTTGCTATGTCATGTTGTTGTGGAAACGCCAGTTAAACTGACAGCGCGGCAGAAAGAATTGCTGGAGGAATTGGAAGCCATCAGCCTGAAAGACGGCCCGCGTCACAGTCCGCGCGCAAAATCGTGGATGGATAAGGCACGCGAATTTTTCTCCGAGTAACAACATTTGTGAGTTGTGGGATGAATCGTTGTTTCCGCAACCATAGCTGCCGCTGAATCGAGGCCAGTCACAACCGGCTTATTTGTCGTCTGTATCTTTCGGAGTGTGCGCGTTGGTTGTTGTATTGATATCCAATACTGATGGGTTAGCGGTATTGGATGTCGTTTAAGCGTTATTTCACCGTCAAAACGACCTTACCCGCGGGGTGATTTTGCTCAAGAAATTGCTGAGCCGCTGCTGCATCCGAAAGCGCAAAGCTACGCGCGATTTTTATGGTCAATTTGTTTTCATCAAACAACTGAGCGCACTGCTGTAGTATTTCACCTTGATGAAGCTTCGCTTCCGCCCATTCCATCAGAACGGGCGACAACATCAATTCCAGACTGAAACGCACATTGCGTTTGCGCGCTTCGCTCCAGTCCGTATCCGCTGACGGTTGCAGGATGGTGACGACATCACCGTACGGTTTTACACAGCGAAAGCAAGTCTGCAATACCTCGGGGCCCACGGTATCGAATGCGATATCCACTCCCTTCCCGGCTGTCCAGCGCATCACTTCGGTAACCACATCCTGCGTCCGGTAGTTGATGGTTTGATCGGCACCCAATTGCCGGGCAAAATTCGCCTTTTCCTCACTGCTGACTGTTGTAATTACTTGCGCACCGGCCAATTTCGCCAATTGGATCGCGGCGTGACCGACACCACCGGCGCCGGCATGAATCAATACCGTTTGACCGCTGGAAATGCGTGTCCGGTCGTATAAAGCTTCCCACGCGGTGATAAAAACCAGCGGTGCGGCGGCGGCTTGCTCAAACGATAACGTGCGCGGTTTGAGTGCGGCCAATCCGGCATCGACCAGAACATACTCAGCATAGGTGCCTTGCCGGTTATTAAAGCCAGGTTGTGAGAAATAAACTTCATCGCCAGGGGTGAAATTTTTTACCTGCGAACCGGTGGCTGCCACGATCCCGGCACCGTCACAACCGGGAATTACCGGAAAAGTAACCGGAAAACGCTCCGGCGCTGAGCGGATCTTACAATCGATCGGATTGATACCGGCAGCCTTAATATGAACCAGGATCTGATGCTCGCCGCATTCACCGGGTGATCCGATTTCACCATACTGCAGCACATCGGCTGCGCCGCCCGTACTAAAATAGATTGCTTTCATTTGCTCGCTCTTGATCTTTCTAGTGATGTGAGGGTTCAGATTTTACCGGTGCATGCGGTATATTTGCACTCGATATTTTGCTGGTGCACTGGATGACAAATCGCTTTTTTATTGGACACCGGTGATGATGTCGTATAGCTTGTCTTTGAGCAGCAAGCGTTTCTTTTTCAATTCCTCAAAATATTCATCGGCGGTATTTTCAACGCCTTCCTCAATCCGCAAAATTTCCCGATTGATTTCATGATATTCCTCGAACAGGCGCGCAAAATGACTGTTTTGCGTTTTCAATTCATGGATACGATCATAATATTCAGGAAATTCGTGGTGTAAATCGTGTTTGTCGATCATGAGCATGCTCCTTATCGTTTATTTAATTCAATGATGATATTTTGATTAATTCCAACGGATCGGCGCTGATACAAATCAAAACTCAAGCGGGTCGACATCCAGCACCCAACGGACCTTTTGACTGGGTAATGTCATGAGTTTTTCGTACCAACCGGTCAGAAAAGCTTGCAAGTGCTTGCGAGACGCGGATTGCACCAGCACATGCCCGCGCTCGAGACCTTTTAACCGCACCATCTGCGCCGGAACCGGATCGAATAACTCGACAATCTCAAGCGATTGGGCGAGTTGCTTTGCCTGATCAAGAAAATCCAGAACAATCCGGATGTCGTGTGCTTCCGCTCGCAGCAGTGCTTGGTAGACATATGGCGGAAATCCGGCAATTTTCCTTTCCGCCAGCAGAGTTTGCGCCAGCGCATCGTAATCGTGCTGCTTGAGCGATTGGTACAGCGGGTGCTCGGGAAATTCGGTTTGAATCAGCACATGCCCGGCGACATTCGCACGCCCGGCGCGCCCGGCGACTTGCATCAACTGCGCAAACAACCGTTCGCTGGCGCGAAAATCGGTGCTGTAGAGCGCATTGTCGGCGTTCAGGATGCCGACCAAGGCGAGATTAGGAAAATCATGCCCCTTGGCGAGCAGTTGTGTGCCGATCAGAATGTCGACTTGCTGCGTTTGAATGGCGTGCAAAATTTCCTGCCAAGCATGCTTGCGGCGCGTGCTGTCGCGATCGATGCGCAAAATCCGCGCGGCCGGGAAATGCGCCGCCAATGTTTCTTCCACGCGTTGCGTGCCTTGACCGAACGGTGTGATATCTTGATTGCCGCACTGCGGGCATGCGCGCGGAAATTGCGCTTGATGGCCGCAGTGATGACAGCTCAATTTTTTATCGCGCAAATGCACGACCAGGCGGCTGGAGCAACGCTGACAAGCCGCGCTCCAGCCGCAGGATTTACATAGCAGCACCGGTGCGTAGCCGCGCCGGTTAAGAAAAATGAGACTCTGGTGTTTTTCTTTCAAGCACTGATCCAGAGCTTGCAGCAACGGCTGCGATAAGCCGTCCTGGGTTTTGTTGATGCGTGTGTCGATGCAGCGGATCGAGGGCAGAGCGGCGTTTTGCACCGCGCGGCTTAGCAGGCGCACATGCCGGTAGCGGCCGGTAAGCGCATGGTGATAGCTTTCCAGCGATGGTGTGGCGGAACCCAGCACTACCGGGATGTTGGCTTGCTTGCCGCGAAAAATCGCCAAATCGCGCGCGGAATAACGCAAGCCGTCCTGTTGTTTGAATGAACTGTCCTGTTCCTCATCAACGATGATTAATCCGAGAGTAGGTAAAGGGGTAAAAACGGCCAGGCGCGTGCCCAATATGATTTTGGCTTCGCCGCTTTGCGCTTGCAGCCAGCCGGATAAGCGTTCCGTGTCATTGAGTCCGCTATGCAAACTCACCAGAGGAACGGCGGGAAAGCGGTTGCGGAAAACAGCTTCCAGTTGCGGCGTCAGACTGATTTCGGGAATCAACACCAGCGTTTGTTTGTCTTGCGTCAGCATCGGCTCGATGATTCTAAGATAAACCTCGGTTTTTCCGCTGCCGGTTACACCATGCAGCAGCCAAGTATCAAATTGTTGATTGCTGGCGGTAATCGCATCGACGGCGCTTGCCTGCTCGGAATTAAGTGCGGGGATTTTTGCGGTGCCGGTGACTCGTGCAGCGGAAATGGGTTGCACCGTTATCCATCCGAGCCGGATCCATTCCGGAACCAACTTCACCGCACGCGGTGAAATTTGCTTGACTTGCAAAGCAGTCAACGTATTGGCGTGCTGAAACTCGTTTAATAAGCTTCGCGCCACGCGGTTGCGTGCTGGAATGCTGGACAAATCAATGCTTGCTCCTGTCGCTGTCAAGACATAACAATCGTCATGCGGATTTCTTTTTAGGATGGCCGCCTTGTTGTTGCGCAATTTGACGGGTAAACCGTTCATGATCACCATACCGAGCGGATGATGATAATACTGGCTGCAGAAATGAAATAAATCCAGCAACGCGGCCGGTAGCGGTTTTATTTCTCTAAAAATGCAATGGGCCGGTTTGAGTTTTTCTACGGCAATTTGTGTTTCAGTACCAACAGCGACGATGACGCCGGTTAATTTCTTTTTCCCAAAAGGGACGCATGCGCGCGCACCGATATCCTGCTCACTGGCATCGTCAGCCTGATAGTCAAACAGCGTATCGACCGGAACACTGAGCGCGACACGGATGACCGGCATAAGCGCTGAGAGAAAGAATCAGTCCAAGCGGTTCACCGGAATTTCAAAAAATCCGGCGGACCGCTTGGAAGATCATGAATGGATCGGGTTATTTGGAAACGCGGTAAAGAGTGACGGATTGTTCGCCGGGTTTGTCCAATTTGGCGGTATTGCCGTCAGAATTAATGGAAAAACCAATACCACCCTCGACATCGGAGAAACCGGCGCAACCGTTGGTGTTGTAGGTATAGCTCGATAAATTCAACTTGCTGCTGCCCTTATCATAGGTGTAGGAAGCGAACTCAATCCCAGGCTTGGCGCATTTTGCTTGATCCTCACGTTGCGTAGCACCGGTCGGATCAATCATCATAAATTTACCGTTGGGGAAGAAAACCAGCGTTTGTGTTTTGATCGCTTCGCTGTCATAAGCCCAAGCGCCGGTAATGCCATTGGCATCATTATCGATTTTTGAATAACGCGATTCTTTCACTTCTTTCTCGGCGACTTCGTTCTCATCGCTCAATTGAATAGGTTTGGCGATATGGAAAAGTTCGCCGAATACACTGCCTTGTTCACGCGCTCTTTGCACCGTGACAATATCGGAATTGATCAATTCAAAGCCATCGGTGCGCACGCGCCGGGTAGGGCCGGGATTGGAGAAGCCGGCTTTCAGGTTGGTGTCCACGCTGGGTGTGCTTTCCAGCTTGAAACCCCGGTTATCAAAGTCGGTTGCTTTGGCGACGCCGTATTCAACGCCGGCCTGAAATACCGTTCTTCCGCCGCAGACCCGGTTTTCGTCGCAGGAATCATCCGGTCTGGCGTCGCCCTGCAAGTACTCTCCGCTGCTGTCGGCAGCTACCCGCAGCACGCTGGCTGTTTGATTGGTATAACTGACCCAGATTTGCGCGCTGAGCAATGCAACGCCTTGCGAGAGGAAGTGATTACGAGCTTCTTCGAGTGTTCTGACTTCACCTTGGATGCCGCTGGTTGACATGATGTCTTTTAAACCGGCAGATTCGGCAAATGATTCGGGATCGCTATCCAGATTAATCGATCCTTTAACAGCAGCGGCAGTTTCGCGCGATATGGCAATGCCGTTGGAAAGATTGCTGTCGGAATCCAGTGATTGCAGCAAGACCAGCAGATTTTGCAGTTTATTGTCGTTGTTACCGGCCAATTCAATTGGCGTGATAATCTGTGAACCCGGGATATTACCCAGTGTCAAACCGCCCAGTTTAAATTCAATTTTGTCACCATGATTGAAATTAAAACTGCCTTTCTCGTCAGTGGTGCCTGATTTTCCGGAAGTTGCTGCAAATGCTACACCGGAAACAGGAGAATCCACTAAAATTCCGGTAGCCGGACCAGTCGGCATGTTTCTTTTAACGGCGACTGCTGCCGATGACGCTGATGAATCGGAAGAGACTTCCGGCGCTTTGCCACCATCGCTGTCACAGGCGGCTAGACCAACAACAAATACTGTGGATAATACAGGTATCCATGAATTTTTTCCTAACTGCTGTTTAGATTTCATTAAGATGCTCTCTTTTTGATTAATTAGATAATTCAATCTTGTACAATTTGCTTTTTTGTTTGCGTAAGGTATCAAGGGCGGCTGATATTTTACTATCAAGATTGCTATTATAGCCAAGCATTCGTTTTTTCGTCCCCGGCTTGCTTAAATAGGTTTTAAATTTTTGTCTTTTCGTGTATTTTCGCCGCTAATTTTTCTTTGGGAGATGTAAAGTTTTATATGTCTAACATGGCTGAGATTTCACAACTGGCGGAGATGTCAACGCAGCTTCCCGTCAACTGGTACTTAGATCCCAAAATTCTTGAAATTGAAAAGCGTATTTTGTTTGATCAAGGGCCAGGTTACGTGGGTCATGAAATAATGGTTCCGAATGTGGGCGATTATTATGTGCCAGAATGGATGAATAATGCCAAGATACTGATGCATAACGAACAGGGTATCGAATTACTATCCAATGTTTGCCGTCATCGTCAAGCACTTTTGCTGTCAGGCAGAAACAACACCAAAAGTATCGTATGTCCGATTCATCGCTGGACATATGCATTGAATGGCACGTTACTGGGGGCGCCGCATTTCGATCAAAATCCATGTTTGAATTTGAGTAAAACAGCGCTGCAAGACTGGAATGGTTTATTGTTCAGCGGTGAACGCAACGTTGCGCATGACATGGCCAATCTGAGCGTGCTGCATGATTTCGATTTCTCTGGTTATCAGTTCGATCGTGTGCAAATCGATCACTATAAATGTAATTGGAAAACTTTCATCGAAGTGTATCTGGAAGATTATCATGTCGATCCGTTTCATCCTGGTTTAAGCCATTTCGTCGATACTAAAAATCTCGACTGGGAGTTCGGCGATTGGTACAGCGTTCAGACAGTGGCGATCGATAACGCGCGCTTGCAAAAACCCGGCAGTTCGGTGTATGCCAAATGGCATGAACAAGTGCTGCAGCAAACCAACGGTGAAATGCCGCCGCATGGCGCGATCTGGCTGCTTTATTACCCCAATGTCATGCTGGAATGGTATCCGCACACTCTCATCATCAGCACGATACTACCGACCGGTGTTGAGAGTTGTACGAATGTGGTTGAATTCTATTACCCGGAAGAAATCGCATTATTTGAGCGTGATTTTGTTGAAGCCGAGCAAGCGGCTTATAAAGAAACTGCGCTCGAGGATGATGAGATTTGCCGGTTAATGACTGCGGGCCGGCGGGCCTTGTATGAGCAAGGCTTGAATGAGACCGGGCCATATCAAATTCCAATGGAAGAGGGCATGAAGCACTTTCATCAATTTCTGCAGCGGGAAATAGGTCCGCATACCCGGTAAGTTCGTATCCGAAAATTCTGATTCTTTAGGAAAACTGGCAAGTGCGTTCGTTGTGGATGTTGGTGGCGGCCTTCATGTTTGCTTGCATGGGTGTCTTGGTCAAGTTTGGCGCCGTTTATTTTTCCAGCACGGAATTGGTGTTTTACCGCTCACTATTTGGCGTCTGGATGACTTACCTGATCATTCGCTATTATCGCTTGCCGGTAGCTACGCCACATTGGCGGATTCATTGCTGGCGCGGCATTAGCGGCTTAGTCAGTTTGCTGATGTTCTTTTACTGTTTGATAGAATTACCTTTGGCCACCGCGATGTCGTTGAATTACACCTGGCCGCTTTTTGTCGCCCTGTTTTCCACACTGATACTCAAAGAGCATATGCATTGGCCGTTGATTTGTGCGATTTTCATCGGTTTCGCCGGCGTCATTTTGCTGCTGAGGCCGACACTGCCGGAAGATCATTGGATGGCAGGTTTACTGGGAATTGCTTCCGGTTTTTTTGCTGCGATTGCGTACATCAATGTTAAGCAATTGGGCAATCTCGGCGAATCGGAGTGGCAGGTGGTGTTTTACTTTACGCTGATCAGTACGCTGGGTAGCGGCTTGTGGCTCCTGTTCACAGCATTTAGTCCAATCACTTTGCATGGTTTATTGCTGCTGCTCGGTACCGGTATAACAGCAACTTTGGCGCAGCTTGCGATGACACGCGCCTATCACAAAGGTGCTACGCTGGTTGTGACTTCGCTGGGGTATAGCACGGTATTGTTTGCCAGTCTCTGGGGCATTGTGTTGTGGAATGAGCTGTTGTCACCCGTCGCTTGGTCTGGCATGGGATTGATCGTTCTCGGCGGATCGTTGAGCGGTATTTTCGGAATCAAGCGGGTGTCCGCTGCTGCACAAAAGTGACTTTAGATCTGGCTGGAAAGCGGCAAAATTTGCACCATTCGGCTGAATTCCCTATGATGAGCTTGTTATCATTTGAGGTGAAACCATGATTACGATTCAAAAGAAAGACAATCTCATTATTGTTGCTGTCATCGGTGAGTTTACATTGGCTGACTACAAGGAATTTGAGCAGCAAGTGCTTTATCAGTCTCATTTTGGTGGTACTGCGAATCTATTATTCGATTGGCGGGACATGCTGGATTACACCGTCGATGTGGCGTGGGAGGAAATCAAATTCATGCGCGATCATGGCAGCGAGTTTAATCGGGTAGCGGTTGTTACCGACGATGAATGGCAAGCATGGGGTGCGTGGGTTTCTAATTTGTTCAATACTGCAAACGTAACGGTATTTCACGACTATGAGGACGCGGAAAAATGGGTCTCGGAAGGTGAATAGCCTCAATAATCCGCAATTCATAAAATAATAGTAAAAGCTGACCGGATCGACTAAGTTATAACAGGCTGTGCTTGATGTACGATCGGTTTTTTATTGCTCCTAAATTTTCAATCAGGCATTAAAATAAATGGATGATATTGTTTTTGCCCGGGTATTACATGTGCTGGGTGTCGTGCTGTGGATCGGCGGCGTGGCGATGGTGACTTTTGTACTGCTGCCGAATTTGGCGCGTATGCAATCGGGCGTGGAAGCCATGGCGTTTTTTTCCCGTTTCCGGCAACGCTTTGCCGCTCAAGCGCGTATTTTTACATTGATTGTCGGTTTGAGCGGTTTTTATATGGTGTATGCACTGAATGTTTGGCAGCGGTTCGCGCAGTGGCAATACTGGTGGATGCATACGATGGTTCTGATTTGGTTATTTTTTAGCGTGATGCTGTTTGTCATGGAGCCGCGTGGCCGCCGGCAACCCGCCGCATCTGTGCAAACCGATGTATCACCGGAAACATTTATCAGAATCCAGCGTAAGCACTTGTTCTTGTTGTTACTGAGTTTAATAACCATCGCTGGTGCAGTAGCGGGAAGCCATGGCTGGTTAATCGCCGGGAGCTGATTGTGAGTTACGCGTTGTTGAAAATGATCCACGTCAGTAGCGTGATTTTAAGTTATTCGCTATTTTTTCTTCGCGGTATCTGGCTGATGCGTGATTCGGCCAATCTACGTCAACGTTGGGTCAAGGTTTTACCGCATGTCATCGATACCGTTTTGCTAACCAGCGCTGTTTTGCTTGCCATAACAATTCAGCAAAATCCGCTGCAGAATTCCTGGTTAACCGCCAAGGTTGCCGGTTTGCTGGTATATATCGGTCTTGGTATGGTGGCGATGCGCTTCGGTAAAAGCCGCCAGGCTAAAATCACTGCATGGGTAGCGGCGCAGTGCGTGTTTATCTATATCGTGTTGGTTGCGATCACTAAAAATCCTCTATTAGGTATCGGCTAATATCTGCCACGTTGTTTCATCCCGGACCATTAACGCCAGAATGGATTTCTCAACTTTAAGTTTTGAAAAAGCCGATATCAGTCAGGCGCAAGCAATTAGTGATTTGATCAATTTAACGTATCGCGGAACTACCGGTTGGACAACGGAGGCCGCGATTATTCAAGGCGATCGAACCAACCGGCAAGAAATCGAAGCTGCTATGATGAATCCGAACGGGTATTTTTTCGTCGTTAACTGGCTCTTCGCACCCGCTGCGTGCATTTACATTGCATCGGAAAAAAAACATGCATATATTGGCTTTTTCTCAGTCCATCCCAGTTTGCAAGGGCAGGGATTCGGAAGTTACATTCTCGAACAAGCGGAAATGTTCGCTCGTAACTCCTTATGTGCACATAGATTTGTTTTATTTGTAATATCACAGCGACCGGAATTGATCGCATTTTATCAACGCAGAGGGTATCGTGGCACCGGACGGATCGAGGCTTTTCCGTTATACCTAGGTGTACCGAAAATTGCCGGATTGACGATTGAATATTTTCAGAAGAGTGCCTTGCTTTATTGATTATTATATTGATATTAAATAATAATTTTTGCTAAATTTATTTTCTTGCCACACACTTTCCCTTGATTAGGTTTTGTCTCTTTAACGTAAGATAATTCTTAATTCAAATTATAATAACACTACTGCTAGTGATTGTTTTTATTCACATTTTTTTCACAAAAATACAATTTTTCTTAACATCTTTTTTACATTTGCCGTGTTATGGTGAATGTTCCTGCAGTGAATAAGTAACTTAACTTCTATTATTAACGAGGGAAATTATGCTGATAAAAATATTTTTGGCTATTGCAATGAGTTTAAGCGTTTCATGTTTTGCTGAATCCGGATCGAATAATTCAAAATCGTCCACAGATTCCAATCAGCAAGCTCCAACATCACAATCAAGTTCGTCAACCACTAAAGAAAATTCTCAAACGACTCAGGATTCTGAAAAGGATAAGAAACCGCCGATGGTGGAGTATTGCAAAAAACATACGTGCTAATACAAATAACAACGATTTGACAATCGGAGATAACCTATGAACAGAAAAGTATTGAGGAATCTGGTTTCAGCAATTTTGACATGCTATGCAACTGTAGCCGTTTCTGCTCCGCACTGGACGCATGAGGAGCAAGCCACGTGGGGTGCTATTCAGGATACGTCGCAATCGGTTGTGCCGTTGAATTATCCGTATGCGGAATGCAGTATCGGTGCACATCAATCACCGATCGATTTTGCCGCGGCAAAAATTGATAACAAACGGAAATTGAATGATTTAGACGTTTGGTACGATGTGGATACGCCGGTATTTTTTAATACCGGTCACGCGATTCAGGTCAATACTTCGGCCAATTATAAAGGTGAGCTAAAAATTGGGGAAGAATCATTTCCGTTGGTTCAGTTCCATTTTCATGAACCCAGTGAGCATGCAGTGAATGGAGTGAAGTTTCCAGCCGAATTGCATTTTGTTCATGTCGGGCAAGATGGAAGACTCATTGTTCTGGGGGTCGCTATTAATGTAGGAGAAGAGAATGCGACATTTCAGACTATTTTAAATAACATGCCAACCACAAGTGGCGGTCAAAATACCAATGCCAGCGGTATCCAGATCGATCCGACAACATTACTGCCACCGCTTGGCCACAATACATTTGACTACCTATCGTTAGCCGGTTCTTTAACAACACCGCCTTGCAGCGAGGGCGTTCAATGGTATCTTTTACTCGATTCCATTACGATATCATCGGCGCAGCTTGATCAACTGAAGGGATTCTACGCAGGTAATGCCAGAGCACCGCAGAATGTTAATGGACGGACTGTTTCTTCAACTAAATAATAAATCCAAGCTAACTCCACGCATTAACTAAACAGCTTTTAAGCTAATGCGTGATTCTCCTACATTGTCTCTAGATATTTGGTATCATAATATACTGTTGTAATACAACCAGATACGGAGGAATGATTTATGAAACAGATACCGGATACTATATGGAAGCACTGATACGACAGAGGCAATCCATCGAGCGATGCAATATAGTCAAGAGAGCTTAAGATGCCAGAAATTCAGTATCGTGGTCTCTCGTCCGGCAGAGCACCGGTAACCCCGCCAAATCCGGCAAAGCTGCGCATGCTCTCGATTTCGTACAGAGCATCTTCCATCTGCCGGCCGGACAGGCTGAACCAGTTCTGCAGGCAGTAGATGCGAAACTGCTCCAAAGCCGCCATCGGCTGACGGCCCCACCGTCTACTCTTGGGGTAATGCGGTTCAATGTGCAGCAGCAATACTTGCCAAGGTATTACCCCTTCCATCTCGCTTAAGAAAGCCTCCCGGCGCGTCCGGCGTTTCTCGTGACTGTGGTTTAGATCGGCAAAACTCGATGGTTGTGTCATGGCGTATTGAGCAATTGTCAGGAAGTGCCATTGTCTCAATTTCCGGGATTTGTTCAGTGATTCCTTAGAGTATTGTTTACAGTATTTTGGAGAATGCGAACGCACCTGGTCAAGGTTGAGCAAAAAATCCAGGAACATCTCAAGCGTATAACAAATCTTACCTGGGCGAATGTATTCGCTTTGATACCAGACTGCTTCTCTTTCTGAAAGGGCAATCCACTCGCGATCTTCGTGAGTACTTATTTGTGGCTATCGATGATTTTTCCAGGGAATTGGATCAGTACGGTGTATGTCATTGCGGTTAACAACCGCACCATTTTTTCCATTATCAGGCACCATATGCGCTCGTTCGAGCGGTAAGGTTTCTCCCCGAAAGAATCTGGGTTCGTGTAAATTCCACAGCAGCATCAGCAATACACCAAAAAATAATGTAACAACGCCGATTAAGAATACTATGCCTACGCCTGCGATTGATCCACTGGATCCATAACCGGGATCCATCATATTCCATGCTTGGATTATCGCGACGGCGATCAGAATGGTGGCGGCAATTCCTGGGAAGACGACTTGCGATAATGTGGTATGCCAGTGATTGAATGCGGTGCGATGAAAATACATCACACAAGCGAGTGCAGCTATCGTGTAGTAAGTACAAACCGTAATACTAACGCTGTGAATTGTGTCCTTGACGATTGATTCGCTGATTAAGCTTAATGTCACATAGATAATTAGCGTCATTAAGCCGATAGTCCAGGTCGCAAACTGAGGGGTTTGCGTTGCTTTATTGACTGAAGAGAAGCGATGCGGGAGGGCTCGATACGTTGCCATAGCGAGCGCGGCGCGTGCGGCTGGCATGATTGTCGACATGGTGGCAGAAAATGCCGAGATTGCGATAATCAGTGCTGCGATAAAAGCACCTTTGTCTCCGATCATGTGGGTTGCCAATACCGTAATAATCGAATCGATATTATCAGGGAACGTCAAACTGGAGTTGTCGAGTGCATCAATACCAGCATACGCCAATGCCGCAGTTGCGAAGGTAACATAAGTTACTACCGTGATAAGCATCGCGATGATGCCGCTTTGCCCCGCTTGTTCGGCGCTTCCACTCGTTTCTTCGGACATCGCCAAGGATGCGTCAAATCCCCAGAAAATGAATAGCGCCATCAGAAATCCATTCAAAAATGCATGGAATGATGAAATTGCAAATGGATTGAACCACTCCAGTGACAAAGGTTCAGCAGTGCGTACGACATCGCCTTGCATTACTTGCGTGAACAAAATTATCGCCAATGCAATTAATCCACCGTATTGCGTAATCGTCAGAATCAGGGTGGTGCGAGAAGATTCTTCCGCGCCAAGCGCGGTCAGATAAGTTGTACTTAAAATAAATAAAGTTGCGATGCCAAAGTGAAACCAAAACGGTGTTTCCGTCATATTCAGCAAAATAGCCAGCGCATCGACGATAATTTGTGTTGCCGCAACTCCCGACAGCACGCTGGCCAACAGTAGCGCCCAGCCACCCAGCCAGCCGGATCGCGGTCCGATGGCTTTGGAACCCCAAGTAAACACTGTTCCTGAATCGGGTGCTGAGGTCGTCAAGTGTTTATAAGACAATGCCACGAAGAACATCGGAATCACCGATAAAATAAACACGATCGGTAACTGATAACCGCTGTGTGCGGCACCATGCCCCAGTGCGCCGGTTAATGAATAGGCCGGTGCGGTTGCTGCGAGGCCAATGGTAACGGCGGCGGATTTGGATATCGACCCTTTCTTCAAACCTTTTGTTTTTAGGCCGTGCATTACGGTTTCTTCGTGCATGTCATTCCTTGTGTTTTGTCAGAGTGCCGGAAGTAACACTCAGAGTTTGCGCAGGAAAGTAACAAAGATTTGTAATGAAGTCAAAAATAGCGCCCGGCTATCATAATGCGCGATTTCATTTGATTTTCATAACCTATGAAGTTGAACGGGAGGTAATCAGATCTGCATAAGTGACGAATCATCCATTTCTAATTTTTAGTATGGAACAATGCCTGATTATGTAATTTACAGAACAATAATGCCCGATGAATCAACACCTGCTGTCATGAGAAGCGGGGAGGTAAAATAGAATATTAATCATATGCATGAAAATGAAGCAAGAAGTGTTTTTATTTCAAGAACTATGTCACCCGGCGTACGCCAAACCGGTTTGTGCAAGCCCCGTCAGATGAATATTTTCCGCGTTGATGCCTGTGTCTGCAGCCAATGCAGTGAGGGCGCCGGTTGAAATTTCGCCGCTATCGAGCATTTTCACGTACGGGGATTTTTCGCTGGAAGTGGGAGCGGAGCCGAACAGGTTTTGCCACAGCAGCGAGACAATGGCGTCGTGACTGGTAAGCTTGGTTGCATCGATGGCGAAAGTGGCCAGTTGCTCATAACTCAACCCTTCGTCGGCTTTGGCCAGACCGATACCGGCGTAATCTTGGTTGACCACAGCAGCAGCGCCGAATACCGCACCGAGCAGTTTAGCGACCTCTCCGGCATGGCCGTCGAGATCGAGCGCCACATGCGTATCGGCAAATTTTATCCGTTCGACGCTCGTCAACGTATCTTGATTGCTGGGATTGGCGTTATCGGTGAGAGTATAACCGCCAAGTATTGGGCTCAGCGTGAATTGACCGCGGGGCGAGTCGACTTGCACGGTATCGATCCCTGCGCCGCCGTCCAAGTTGTTGCGGCTGCTGTTGCCGATCAAGATATCGTTACCTTGACCTGCAAAGGCGTTTTCGATCGTAACGTTGTTGGCGATCCATACGTTTGGAACTGGATCGCCGACATTCACGCCGTTGGATTGAACGTAGACCTGCTGACCGATAAATGAGCCGTCTCCCGGATTCAAATCGATCAAACCGGACATCGAACCATCGTAGCGGATAGTATCGGTGCCACCCGCATCCCAAAGGGTTTCGTGGTAAGTGTTTACATCGTTAAAAGCGTAGGTGTCGTCACCGGCATGGTAATGTGTGTTGGCGCCATATAAATATTGCATCGCGGCAATATCGAGCACCATCGGCGTGGTTGGATGAAAGGAGAATTCGTTACCCGTTTGTCCTTGCAGATTGGCGTAGGTATAGCTCATGACGGTGTGAATAGTGCTGTCCAGATTCGCCGGGAGTACCGGCTTGGATGGCATATCGGAATCGGCGAACGGGTGGGTGAGGCCGAGCGCATGTCCCAGTTCATGCAGAAGGGTTTCGAAGGAAATGTTGCCGGGATTCCATTCCTGTGAATTGAGCAAACTATTGGTGTTAATCCACACATCTCCCGCCAAGGGGCTGCTGTTGGGCAAGTAAGACCAAGCCAATGTCGATTCATCGGGATCGCTGGTGTAGGCTGCGCGGATGTCACCTACACTGCCGGGTGTTTCCGTGATCTGTACGAAGTTGATATTGGCGACATTCGCCCACTGCTGCAACGCCTGCATAAAAGTGATCTGATCCGCATTCGTCAGCGGTGTAAAGGCGCTGCGCCAAGGTTCTCCATCGCCGGATTGCGAGCCGTATCCATTGGACAGTGATGACCAGTAGGAGATGCTGTTGCTGAACGGGAAACTGTATGAAATAGTGGTATTAGCCCAGCGCAAGCTGCCGATGAGCGAATCAATCGAATTATCGTGAGCCGGTAGGGTACGAGTGATGCTGCTGGAAACAAAAGGCGTCGGCATAATGGATTCTGGTAACAGGTAAATGAAGGGACGGTTTCGTAAAGTTGTTACGATAAATCAACTTAATCTTTTTAGCCCATCTTTTTGAGCTCTTCACAATTTTTCTCTACTAAGTTCACAGAAAATTCATTTAATAAAGAGAATAATGTTGCAAAACTAAATTCCCTGCTTTTGGAATGGTGTTTCATTAGCGAATATTGGAGCCGGGTTGGCGTTAAATGGTTTTGTATTCATGTGGATTCTTGTTTAATTTTTAACTTCATAAAGATAGGGATTGAATAGTTATGGCAACTAAGAATGCGATACTATTTTTTGTTTGTTTGTCGATATTGTTTCTATTAAGTTCTCACGCGAATGCGCTTCCGAGCTTCGCGCGTCAAACTGGATATGCGTGTAGCGCCTGTCATGTTCAATCATTCGGACCTAACCTGACTTCCGTCGGCCGGAATTTTAAGCTCAACGGCTATACGCAAACGGATGGGAAGAATAACAATCTCATTCCGCTGAGTGGCATGATCCGTGGTTCGTATACACATACCCAGCACGATCAGCCGGATGGCGCAGCACCGCGCTTTGGCAAGAACGACAACGGTACGATCGATGAAGCCTCCGTTTTTCTGGGAGGGCGCCTGACATCCAAGATCGGTGCATTTGTCCAAGGGACTTACGATGGCGTGGAAAATATCGGTGTGTTGGATAACACCGATATCCGTTTTGCCGATCATACGGATGTAGCCGGTCAGAAGGTGGTTTTTGGTTTGACGACGAACAACAATCCGACGGTTACCGACCTGTGGAATACTACACCGACCTGGGGATTCCCATGGAGTTCATCACCTTTGGCACCGACGCAATCCGCCGCGAACCTGATTGAATCGCTTGGCTCGCAGGTCATTGGTGCAACGGCCTATATGATGCTGAACGATTTTTTGTATGTGGAAGCTGGCGGCTATACCAGTTTGGCTAAAAACGCGCAGAAAGGAATCAGTGTATTCGATGCGGAACAACCTAGAATTAACGGTGGCGCGCCGTATTGGCGGGTTGCGTTACAAAAGGACTGGAGCGGTCATTATGGTGCGGTGGGTGCATACGGCATGCACGCCGACGTCAATCCGCAACGAATCCTCGGTGCGGGCACCGACCGGTACGACGATTTCGGTTTTGATTTAACATATCAATATCTCGCCAACCCGGTGCATATTTACGAATTCACCGCGACTTATTTGCGCGAAAACCGGAATCTCAACGCCAGCTCAGCATTGGGACTGGCTGACAGAGTAAAAAGCAATCTCGATACGGTGCGGATAAGAGCCGGGTATACGTTCCAGCAAACCTACGGTTTGAATCTGTTTTACAATCAAACCACCGGAACATCCGATACCGTCATCTTCAGTTCCGGTGATCCGATCAGCGGTAGCCGCACGGGTAATCCACTCAGTCAGGCATTTATTGCCGAAGCCAGTTTTACCCCTTTCGGTAAAACCAACAATTCCGTGATGAGCACGTTTGTTAACCTGCGCATTGCTGCGCAATACGTTCACAATTTCAAGTTCAACGGCAGCGTGCACAACTATGACGGCTTAGGCCGTAATGCTGTGAACAACGATACGTTCTACCTGAACGGCTGGTTGGCTTTTTGATGGATCACCTGAGAATCCGCGGCGGCTATATAAATTTGGCTATGGAAGCTTGCGCTTCCACGTCAGCCGGCCAGCGATTGATGTCGTGCTGAGATGCACTAGATTTTAGGAGTTTACTTCGTGAACAGTAACCAGCGGCTGATTCAGAGCGTTGCAGTGCGGTTTCAAGTGAACATTCAAGTTGCTATAACAGATCGTTGTTCGATCGGATGCTAATTGCAATAACTATTGTCCTTGAACCATTTGACGGCATCTTCAAGCGCTGCAACTGCAGGCCGGTACCGATAGCCTAATTCCCGTTGCGCTTTTGCGCTGGAGAAGAACATCAGCTTCTTGGCCATATGAATGCTATCGAGTGTTGCACGCGGTTCTGTGCGCGTGAAGGTTGCGGTTTTTTCCATCAGCCAAGCCATCGGCAGCATGATGTTGATCGGTATGCTGAAGCGATTTCTGCGTGTTCCATTAATGTCATCAATAGCTTGCAGAATCTCCAGCAGCGTCATATTGTCTCCGCCCAGGATGTAGCGTTCTCCTGGTTTTCCATGCTGGAGCGCCAGTAAGTGGCCGTGCGCAATGTCATCGACATGTGCAATATTGAGGCCGGTATTGACATAGGCTGGCATGCGACCCATCAAGGTATCCAGTACGATGCGCCCGGTAGGAGTAGGGCGCACGTCGTTGGGACCGATAGGTGTTGAGGGATTGACAATCACCAGCGGTAAATGGTGATCATCGGTCAATTGTTTGACCAACTGCTCTGCTTGATACTTGGAACGCTTGTAATGTCCCAAAATGCGCGCAGAATCGGATGGTGTATCTTCATTGGCCGGTGAGCCATCCGCATTTAATCCGAGTGTCGCCACACTGCTGGTATACACAATGCGTTGAATACCGCCCTCATGAGCGGCCAAGATCAGGTCATGCGTGCCATTAACGTTGATTTCGTACATGGTCGCGGGGTCCGGAACCCAAAGCCGGTAGTCGGCGGCGACGTGGAACAGGTTATCGCAACCGCGGATTGCAGCCTTTAGCGATTGCCGATTACGCAAATCACCTTCAACGATCTCAACAGAAAAATTTTCCAGATTTCTCCGGTCACTTGCCGGTCTGACCAGAACACGAACTTCATGCCCGGCTGCAAGCAGACATCGCATAACCGCGGAGCCTAGAAATCCCGTTGCGCCTGTAACCAATGATTTTGTCATGCGCCGAAAGCTAATCGAGAACTGATTGAAAATAAGATGGATACAACACGTTACTTATCCTTTATTTCACTTCCAAGAACGCTATTTTATCGATATCGATTTCAGGAAGGTTCCGGGATGTCAGCTTAAACAAGAATTCCAATATCCAATCGTGGCTCGCAAACAGACTGGTTGTGATGATGGTGGCTTTAACGCTGCGGCGGCTGATTTTAACTTGAGAGCCTGCGGAAAAATCGCGATGTTGATTGATTTTGTTCAATGTCAGGATGGCCATGCCGATCGCCCACAAACAAAAGCGGCGGATTCCCTTTTCTTGCGGTGGAATCAAACTGGTATAAATAAGCGCATTCTGCAGATGGCATTTAGCGACTGCCAGTAATTCCGCTAATCCGGCTTGAAATTTCTCATCCGATGTACCGGGCTGCAAGTCGCGCAGATTGAATCCGTTTTTAAGAAAAATATCTTGCGGCAGCCAGCAAGCGCCACGTTTACGGTCATCCCAGATGTCTTTGAGGATGTTTGTCATCTGCAATCCCTGTCCGAATGATACCGACAGCTTCATCAATGTGGATTTGTGCGCATCGATATCATTCGAGTAATCACAGAATAGCTCGGTCAGCATTTCACCGACGACACCGGCGACGTAGTAACAATATTGATTCATCTCGGACAAATCTTTCAACCCATCCAGGGATTCGGTTTCCTGATAATCCGCCATGCCTTTCGCCATGATGCGCACGCAGCGCTCCAGCGCGCGGCGTTGCACCGGATTAAAACTATGCGTGATGCGAATGACTGCCGGTGTATTTTTGATGAGATCATGTTCCGCCGGAATCGTGTGGTTGGAAAGCAGCGGATAAAGCTTTTGTGCGAATTCTTCCGCCGATGCGTTTCCACATACGACCTCGGCAAACATATCGGATAACACCCGGGTCTGCTCGTTAGTCAATGCGCTATCGTCTTCAATGGTATCGGTAATACGGCATAACAGATAGGCATTACCGATCACGCGGCGCAATGCCTCGGGCAATTGCGGAATGGTCAGCGCGAAAGTGCGCGAGACACCTTGCAGGATATGATCTTGATACTGTTCATCAGCGATTTTGGGTGGGCTTGTCATTACGGATTTTTTATAAAGCGATACAGCATAGTACTACAATTAAACGCATCTCCAAATGGCGATTTATTGCGGCAGAGTATGTTCGGCTGCAATCAGCTCATCGATTGTTTCACGCTGCCGGATGACGTGAATGGTATCGCGATCCACCATGATTTCAGCAGCACGCGGCCTAGTGTTGTAATTCGAACTCATACTCATGCCATAAGCACCGGTCGACATGACGGCGAGCAAAGCGCCGTCATTCAAACTGAGTTTGCGATCATGGCCGAGAAAATCACCGGTTTCGCACACCGGACCGACAACTTGATAACTTTTGAATTCGCCGCCATTTTTATGCACCGGAAGAATGTCGTGATACGCATCGTACAAGGCCGGACGCATCAGATCGTTCATCGCAGCATCGACAATTGCGAAGTTACGCGCCGGGGTATGTTTGAGATACTCAACCCGCGTCAACAGAATACCGGAATTTCCTACTAGCGAACGGCCCGGTTCGATTAGCAGGCGCTGTTTAACCTGTTGTGTACTGGCGCACAGTGCGGAAACGTAATCCTTGATACTTGGTGGTGTTTCATCGGTGTAACGGATACCGAGTCCACCGCCCAAATCCAAGTGCTCAATCCGCAAGCCTTGCGATTGCAAGGTTTCGAGCAACCTAAGCATTTTACTGCTGGCTTGCAGAAAAGGCTCAAGCTCGGTCAATTGGGAACCAATATGGCAATCCAATCCGGTAAAGCGGATGTGAGGATATTGGTGCGCCGATTGATAAATCCGCTCGGCTTCGCTGGCGGGAACGCCAAATTTGTTTTCCTTCAGGCCGGTGGAAATATAAGGATGTGTTTTGGCATCTACATCCGGATTGACGCGCAGGCTGACCGGCGCAATCTTGCCCATGTCTTTAGCAATTTGGTTGAGCACAATTAACTCGGCTTCGGATTCGACATTGAAGCACAGAATATTGGCATTCAAGGCTAAGCGCATTTCCCCGGCATTTTTGCCAACACCGGAAAAAACAGTCTTGCCAGGATCGCCGCCTGCTTTGATGACGCGCTGCAATTCTCCGCCTGATACGATATCGAAACCGCTGCCAAGCCGTGCGAACAGGTTGAGTATGGCGATATTCGAGTTGGCTTTTACCGCGTAGCAGATCAGGTGATCGCGGTTTGCAAATGCGGAATCAAACGCCTGGTAAGCCTGAGTCAGAGCGGCCCGGGAGTAGACATAACAGGGTGTGCCGAATTCATGGGCGATTTGTTTCAAAGAAACCGATTCAACAAACAATTCGTTGTCACGGTAATTAAATTCAGGAAAACCGCTCATTTTTTCAGTGCTTCTTTGGATGATGCCGAAGCTTCCTCGACCTTGGGAAGATAAAGCGGTCCTTTAAGGCCGCAAGCGCTAAGCAAGTAAGCTGAGAACAGCGCGATTAGAAATAAACGCATGAGAATCTCCTGGAACAATAATGACCGGATACTAACATAAGCGCATACCGGATTAATCAAACTTAAAATTAATTTGGCTGTTGAGTTAGGGTTGATTAGGAGGCAATGATGCGGATAACCAATCGATCAATTCATCCAACAACTGGATATACGCTGAGCGTAAAGCGGAAACCGCACCCGGTGCATCCGCGGAAGGTGCTTTTTGAGTGATGCTGAAATCTTTTTGTGCCAGTAGCTTGCGTGTATTGCGTTCAATCAGACTAGCGCGCAAACCGATCACAATGCGGCTGTCCGAAGCGGTATCGAACAATTGCGAGAATTCTTGCAATTCGGTATGCAGCACATGATCGGCCGTAGCCATGCTGTTGTCTTTAATGACACGCTCCGGTGTCGTGGCAACGATGCGGTTGCGCAGTTGCTGTGTCAGCAGGGCGGCGGGTGTGGCAATCCAGCGGCTATTGGCATAAGCATACAATTGCGCGGGATTGTGATAGAGCAACCGGTAATGCATGGCTGTACTGTCGAGCCATGCGGGTGCGGCCGTGTCGGCTACCAACAGGCTTTTTCTCCGCAATTCAGCCTGCTGCGATGGTTGCTGGGTATGAGTTGCCGATTGCATTCCCAAATCATAAATCGCTGCGGGTTGCGATTTATGCAAAAAAGCACACCCCGGAAGCAAGCAAGCGATCAGCAACGGTAAGAATATTTTTGTCATTGGATTTTCCCGTCAGGTGGAACAAAACCCGCTTCTCCAGGCCCGGGTAAGGCGGGAGAGCGGCCAAACAACAAGCTTTGCGGGTTTTCTTCCAATTGATGCAGCACTTTATCGAGATTGTTCGAATTGCGCACGATACTGTCGCTGACTTTGCGCAATTCCGGGATCGTCGCCGCCAGTTCTTGCGTACTTTGCGACAGGCTGTCAAACATACCGTCTTTTTGATTAATTTTACCCACGCTAATATTGATTTCACTTAAAAGGTGATCCAGACGCTTCACCAAAGTGGCGGATTCGGTGGTCAATCCGGTAAAGGATTCCATTACCGGCTGGAGGTGATTGACGATACCGTCAAAGTTGCGCGTGGCTTTCTGAATGTTATGCAGGATCTGCGAAACTTGGGTTTGATTTTCATCGTTCAATAAGTGGTGCATTTTTATGACCAGTTGATTGACGTTGCTGAGTAAATCCTGTCCCGATCCGGCGACTTCATCGAGTAACGAGCGGCGCATCGGAATGCGCGCATCGCTTGCCAGTTGTTCAGTGCCGATGCCGTCGTCATTCAGCTGAATGTATGCCAATCCGGTAACGCCCTGGTAACCTAATTGCGCGTAAACACTGTTTCTCAGTGTCACATTCTCGTTTACTGCAATGTGTACGAGAATTTGCTGCGGATTATCAGGATCAAATTCGATATCTTCAACCTTGCCAATATTAACGCCGCGATAATGAACTGCCGATTGCGGGTTGAGTCCACTGACGGATTCTTTTGTAACAACAAGGTAAGGAGTACGTTGAATGTTATTGCCACTAAACCATGTCGCAACTAAAGCAACCGTGGTACTGAGAAGAATGACAAAGATACCTGCTACGAGAGCATGGGCGCGGTTTTCCATGTTTGCTCCGAGTTATTTTTTTGCTCGATTTTATGCCGTATGCTTTTGAAGAAGCTGTTGATAAAGGGATGCGGAAAACGGTATACCTCATCCAAAGTACCGATGACCACAACTTGCTGATCGGCCAGCACGGCAATCCGGTCCGATAATGCAACGAGCGTATCCAGATCGTGCGTGACCATGACAATGGTCAGATCCATTTCGTTGCGCAACGCCAGCACCAGTTCCACGAAACCTTCGCTCAGTTCGGGATCCAGTCCCGCTGTGGGTTCATCGAGAAACAGCACTTCAGGATCCAATGCCAATGCTCTTGCCAGCGCTACACGCTTGATCATGCCGCCGGACAAAGCAGCAGGCATTTTGTTCGCATGCTCAGGCCCGATGGCTACCATATCGAGTTTGATCATGACGAGATCACGAATCATATCTTCGCTTAATGCATGCAATTCGCGTAAAGGCAGTGCCACATTGTCAAATACCGACAATGCGCTAAATAGTGCACCTTGCTGAAAAAGCACGCCCGAACGGCCATGAACACATTTTTTTTGATAATTGAAACTGGCGTCAGCGCGGTCATTGCCAAAAATTCTGACACTGCCTTGTGCCGGTTCTTCCAATCCGAGCATTTGACGCAATAATGTCGTTTTTCCGCTGCCCGATCCGCCAATCAAGGTCAGAATTTCACCGCGATAAACGCACAAATTGATATCGCGATGGACGATGTGATCGCCGAACTGCGTATACAGCGATTCAATCTCGATAATGCATTCCGGATTGCTCATGGCTAGATGAGTCCGACATCCGAGAATAATACGGCAAAGATCGCATCGATAATAATAACCATCGTGATCGCCGTGACGACCGAAGAAGTCGTGCCTTCACCAAGGCTCTCAGTGTTAGGCTTGATTCTTAAGCCAAAATGGCAAGCAATCAGTGCAATCACCATACCGCACACGATTCCTTTACCCAATCCGAGCCACAGGTTGGCGATGGGCACAACATCGGGCAGCACGGTCAAAAAGTATTGATGGTTCAATCCAAGCTGCCATTCCGCTGCAACCATTCCACCCAGCAATGCGATGGCACTGGTCCACATGACCAGCAACGGCATGGCGATACCGAGTCCCAGCACTTTGGGTAATATCAGTCGCTGGCTATGTGAAATACCCATGACCGTCAAAGCATCCAACTCCTGGGTGACGCGCATGACACCGAGTTGCGCCGTCATGGAAGAGCCGGAGCGGCCGGCAACCAGAATCGATGCTAGCATGGGACCCAGCTCCCGGATGATGCTGATTCCTAAAATATTAATAATAAAAATATCGGCGCCGAACAATTGTAATTGTTTCGATGACAGATAGCTTAAGACAATGCCGATCAGGAATCCCACCAATGCGGTAATGCCGAGTGCCTGTGCGCCGGTGCGGTACAAATTTGCGGAAATTTCGCGCCAAGGAATATAAATGGGGTTGCGCGACAAGTAAAACACATCGAGCAGCAATTGGCCGATTAACATGATCAATCCCACGGTATGCTGCCACAAGAGCAACGCCAATCCTCCCAAGGCGGTCAGAGGCCAGAGTAAATCGCGCTGTTTCGCTTGCGGTTTTACGATGGTGAAATGTTCCAAGCGCGCAAACATTCTTTCGTGCTCGGGGCGTAATTGCAGGTGCCGCGGCCGCTGCGCTTGCCATATACGCCATAGCATGGCGGTACCGGCTGTATCCATTTGTGCGATGTTGGTCAAATCCCAATGAAGATCCTGATTTCTCGCCTGTTTGCTGAGTTCATTCGTCAATGGCTTCAAAACCGGTTTTAAAGCCGTCAGAGTATAACTACCCGTTAAGACAATCGATGCGCAGTCTTCTTGAGAGCAAAGCTGATACCACTGCTGCATTGCGTGATGAGAATGATCGGTATGCATCAATTCCGGCTTGAGTTCATTCATTAGGATGCCAAAGTATCGGAGTAACTGACCTTTAAGCAATCGGGATTATATTTACTGTTCAATAACTCGAGCGTCCTAAGTTCAGAGCACTCTCATTGACGGATTTATATGAACTTATTGTAACGCGTTATAGCAAAGCAGTTTGACCGATTAATGAAAACACTGGAAGAAAATCGCTGAACAGCCGGTTTATTTGGCCTGAGCCACTGCCGAGCGTGCCAGTGCCGGATTGTCGGCAAAGTATTTTTTAATGCCTAAGTACATCGCATCCGCCATTTTATCCTGATAGCCCTTGCTGCGCAGTTTCTCTTCTTCCTTGGGATTACTGAGAAAAGCCGTTTCCACCAGGATGGATGGAATGTCGGGCGATTTCAGCACGGCAAAACCGGCTTGTTCGACATTTCTTTTATGCAAATGATTAATACCGCCGAGCTGCTTCAGAACATATTCCGCCAGTTTGACGCTGTCATTGATGGTGGCATTAAGCGATAGATCCAGCAGTAATTCCTTAATGTCTTTTGATTTCGATGTGATGTCGATACCGCCCATCAAATCGTTGTCGACGCTGTTTTCCTTGTTAGCAAGCCAGCTTGCCGTGGTGGAGGTGGCGCCGTGTTCGGATAGTGTAAATACCGAAGAGCCGTGCGCGTGCGCTTTGGGGTTGGCATCGGCATGGATCGATACGAATAAGTCGGCATTGGCGCGGCGTGCGTTGATGCGGCGTTGCGGCAGGGAAATATAATAATCGCCGTCACGGGTCAGGACGGCGCGCATATTCGGTTCTTTGTCGATGCGTTCTTTCAGTTTTTTTGCGATCGCCAAAGTAACATCTTTTTCATGCGTGCCTTGATTACCTACCGCGCCGGGATCCTTGCCGCCATGGCCAGGATCGATCGCAATGATGAGAATTCGGGGAGCTAAACTTTTTTGTGGTGCCTTGCCAGGTTTCTTGCTCGGTGTAGCCGAAGAATTATTAGTCTCCTTGACTTGACTGGCTGAACTCAATTGCGGTTTAGGTGCATGCGGCCAGACGAGTTTCGCTGGTTCCGTTTTTTGCTTGGTGCCGCTTTGTACCAATGTAGCAACCAATTCATCCAAAATATCTGCTTCAAAATCCGTATTGACCGTCGCGTCAGCGCGAGCGTTCAGTTCCACCTTACCGGCTTTGTCCGGGTGATGAATATCCAGAATCAAACGATGGGCGAAATTTTCCTTGGGCTCGAGAACCGATGTGCGCGGCACGACATTGGCCTTCAGGTCGAACACCAGCCGGACGACATGCGGTTTATATTGACCGACACGAATTTTCTGCACAAAAGGGTCAATGGCATCGACCTTTTGCGGTAATGCCGAAAGCGCTTGCGATAGCTGAGTATTGTTTAAATCGACGACTACCCGGTGCGGGTTTTCCAGCATGCTCAGTTCATAGTCAAGCGGCTGATTGGATTCCAGTGTGATGCGCGTATAGTCCGGCGTTAATCCGACGCGTACCGATTTGACCGTGGTACCGGCGGCCAGAACGGTTTGACTTAAACCGATACTGCAGAAAAAAATCAGGACGAGACACGACAGAAAGAAATTACCAGCAACAGCAGCCCTGGCGTCATCTGGATATGCAGTCAATTTTTTTGATTTCTCCACTGTTTCAAGCATTGTATTCCCGCCTCTGTGCAAGCCTGAAGTTCGATTTTACGGCCATTGTCGAGAATGCTAAGAACAAGCTGCAGATCGGGTTTGGGCAACAAATCGCCTGCTTTTTCCGGCCACTCCACCACGCAGATGGAATCTGAATTAAAATACTCGCGAAAACCGGCTTCTTCCCATTCAAGATAATCATTGAATCGATAAAAATCAAAGTGATAGAAGTATACTCCAGAGATTTTGTAGATTTCAACTAAATTGTAGGTCGGGCTTTTGACGGTATGCGAGTATCCAAGCCCGTGTAGAATACCGCGCGTCAGTGTGGTTTTGCCGGCGCCGAGATCACCGATCAAGTGAATGGTTAAGCCGGGGTGAATATAAGTGGATAATTCTTCACCGAATTTTAGGGTTGCTGAGTCATCGGCAAGATAACAGGAAAAATTGCGTGCTGATTCAGCCGCTGTCGAATGTGCGTTATGCAAGTCAATACCTCACCAAAAAATATTTCCGATTTTGCGGTTTTAGCAACAGAGATCAAGGCATGGGGCAAGGAATTGGGCTTCCATGAAGTTCGTATTGCCGATGCGCAGGCGGATATGTCCGCGGTTGAATCTGGTTTGTTCCAGTGGCTGGCGCAAGAATATCACGGCACGATGGATTATATGGCGAAACACGGTACCAAACGTACCCGGCCAGCGGAATTGGAACCCGGCACGCAGCGGGTCATTTCCGTGTGCATGAACTATGCGCCACCGGCCGTCAAAAATAGCTGGGAAGTCATTCATTCCGGCGAGCGGGCGTTTATTTCCCGTTACGCATTAGGACGCGATTATCACAAGGTGATCCGCGCGCGGTTGCAAAAGCTCGCCGACAGAATCACCGAAGCTGCGGGGCCGTTCAATTACCGCGTGTTTTCCGACAGTGCGCCGGTGATGGAAGTGGCCTGGGCGCAGAAATCCGGTCTGGGGTGGCGCGGTAAGCACACATTATTGCTGAATCGCCAGGCCGGTTCGATGTTTTTTCTCGGTGAGATGTACGTCGATCTGCCGTTGCCCGTCGATGAAGAAACCGGTAATTACTGCGGCAGCTGCACCCGCTGTATCGATATTTGCCCGACCCAGGCGATCATCGGACCTTATCAAGTCGATGCCCGCCGCTGCATTTCCTATCTGACCATCGAACTCAAAGACAGCATTCCCGAGCCATTACGGCCGCTGATCGGCAACCGCATTTACGGCTGCGACGATTGCCAGTTGGTTTGTCCGTGGAATAAATACGCAAAGATCACCAATGAAAATGACTTTCACGTCCGCAATGGTCTCGACGATGTATCGCTGGTCGAGCTGTTCGGCTGGGATCAAGCCGCATTCGAAACCAAACTGGCGGGCAGCGCGATCCGCCGCATCGGCTATCAGCAATGGCTGCGCAATATCGCCGTTGGTTTGGGTAACGCGCCGTATTCGGTCGAAATTGTGCAAGCCCTGCAAGCCCGCGCGGACGATGCATCGGACATGGTGCGTGAGCATGTACAGTGGGCGTTGCAGCAACAGGATCAAAAGAGAATCGCTATTCAGGAGTCATCTAAATGAAAACACCATCAATCATCGGTACACCGCTGAGTGCATCGGCGAAAAAAGTCATGCTGCTCGGCAGCGGCGAACTCGGCAAGGAAGTCATCATCGCATTGCAGCGCCTCGGCGTTGAAACCATCGCGGTGGACCGCTACGCCAACGCGCCGGGGCATCAGGTGGCGCATCGCGCGCATGTCATCAACATGGCGGACGGTCAGGCTTTGCGGGCATTGGTCGAAATGGAGCAGCCCGACATCATCGTGCCGGAAATCGAGGCGATTGCGACCGATATGCTGATCGAGATCGAGCAAGCTGGAATTGCCACCGTGATTCCGACCGCGCGCGCCGCCCGGTTGACGATGAACCGTGAGGGCATCCGCTGTCTGGCAGCGGAAACCTTGGGGCTGCCGACGTCGCCATATGCCTTTGCCAACAGCTTGGCGGAATTGCAAGCAGCCATCGACAGCAAAATCGGCTATCCGTGTATCGTCAAGCCGGTAATGTCATCGTCCGGTAAAGGACAATCGCGCGTCGACCATGCCGGGGAAGTGAAAGCGGCGTGGGATTACGCCGCCAGCGGCAGCCGCGTCGATCAGGGACGCGTCATCGTCGAAGGCGTGATTCATTTCGATTATGAAATCACGCAACTGACCGTGCGTGCGCTGGATGGGGACGGCAACGTCAAAGCGCATTTCTGCGAACCAATTGGCCATGTGCAAGTGCACGGCGATTACGTTGAAAGCTGGCAACCGCAGGCGATGTCCCCGGCGGCGCTGCAACGTGCGCGCGAAATCGCCAAAATCATCACCGATGATCTGGGTGGTTTGGGCATTTTTGGCGTGGAATTGTTCGTCAAGGGCGACGACGTGTGGTTCAGCGAAGTCAGCCCGCGGCCGCACGACACCGGCATGGTGACGATGTGCAGCCAGAAGCAGAGCGAATTCGATTTGCACGCGCGCGCGATTCTCGGATTGCCGGTGAATACTTCATTGCAGGCGCCCGGCGCGAGCGCGGTGATCTACGGCCAACTCGAAGCCAAAGGCATCGCATTCTCCGGCGTGGTTGACGCACTCAAGGTGCCGCAAAGCGATATCCGCCTGTTCGGCAAGCCGGAATCGTTCAAACGGCGGCGTATGGGCGTTGCATTGGCCAATGGTACGGATACGAATCAAGCGCGTGAGCGTGCTAAACTCGCCGCCAGTAAAGTACTACCGGTCAAAATTTAACTCTTCAAATCAATCGACAATAAAGGAAAAACAACATGACTATCGAACAACTGAACGCCAATTTTGCCATTGCAGGTCAACTCGAATTTATCGCCGGCAAAGGCGGATTACCGATGATTCAAATCAAAACCGCTAAGGCCAAAGCGCTGATATCGATCCACGCCGGTCAAGTGCTGTCGTATCAACCAGCCGGTGAAGCGGAAGACGTGATGTTTCTCAGCGAGAAAGCGTATTACCAGGACGGCAAGGCCATCAAAGGCGGCGCGCCGATATGCTGGCCGTGGTTCGGCGCCGATCCGGAAGGCAAAGGCCGCCCCGGACACGGCTTCGTGCGCAATCGCGGCTGGAATGTGATCGCCACCGAAGCCCTGAGCAATGGCGACATCAAAGTTACCGTCGGACTGGACGATACCCCGGAAACACAAGCCATCTGGCCGCATGCCTTCAGCCTGCGGCAGGAAATCGTCGTTGGCGATAGCTTGAATCTGTCATTGATCACGCGTAACACCGGCAAGGAAGCATTCACCATCACTCAGGCATTCCATACTTATTTCAAGGTTGGCGACATCAATCGTGCGAAAGTATCGGGATTGGCCGGTTGCGATTATCTCGACAAAGCTGGCGGCGGCAACACGCAAAAACATCAAACGGGCGACGTGACCATTGACGCCGAAGTCGACCGTATTTATCTCAATGTCGGCAATACCTTGACCATCAACGACGCAGCCTTGAATCGCCGCATCCAGATCACTTCGCAAGGCAGTAAAACCGCCGTGGTATGGAACCCGTGGGAAAAAATCGCCAAGGATATGGCCGATTTGGAAGACCACGACTATCAACGCTTATTGTGTGTGGAAACGACTAATGCGGCGGATGACGTTCGGGAGGTTGCGCCGGGTGGGGAATGCCGGTTGGCTGCTAATTACCGGGTGATGCGCGGGTAAATAATCGGTTATGAATATGGAATGTGGGCTCGCACTTACGATTTGATCGAGTCAATTTTGTGATTAATATTGTTGTCAAGATGGGGTTCTTTGTGTGTGACCACTATGTGTGTGCTATAAAAGTATGATGAAAAGAGAACAGAGGAATCCCATGAGAAACTTAATAAATTTAAAAATTATGTTGATGATGATGGCATTGATGTTTTCTATCAATGCCATTGCTGCGACAGAGGCAGAGTGTAAGAAACGAATAATTACAGCGATGGAAAACGCCAAGGGGCTTGGAGGCGATCAAGCAGATGAGGAAAGATGGGGAAAAATTGCAGCCAATGATTGCATGAAAGAAATTTACAGTGATAGTAGTTTGTATAAGAATTCATCGTTCCAATCTGAGGATATTTCAGTAGGGTGGATATTATTCATTGTGTTTTTCATTGGTTGGTTATATTGGATTTGGTATAGACCAGATGTTAATGGGTGGCAAATTCCATTCCAAAATAATGAATTATCCGAATATGATAAATCTTTTCTTAATATGGCAAGAAAGCGCAATCATGCTAATGCTGCTTTATCTTGTTTAGATAAGGAAGATGTTTTGAAAATGACTGTGCAAGAAATTTGTCAAAATTACAATGTTGAAGAAGAAAGTGTGCGGGAAGCATTAAGGGATCGGAGGTGGAATACTGCAGACTATAACGCAATAAAGCGCAATCATGCTGGCGCTGCTTTATCTTGTTTAGATAAGGAAGATGTTTTGAAAATGACCGTGCAAGAAATTTGTCAAAACTACAATGTTGAAGAAGAAAGTGTGCGAGAAGCATTGAGGGATCTAGGGTGGAATACTGCAGACTATAATGCAGTCATCGCGGGTGCACTCGAAAGGTTCAAAAATAAGCGCGGTAGGTTGGAGTGACAATAGGAATCCAACACAGAGGTGGAGTAAAGAGCTGACTCAATCAACATTAGGAATTGTTTGTCCGTCCCCATCTCTTTCGTTTGACAGCGCGGTAGTTTGGGCTGCCGAAGAAAGCCCAACATCAAACCTGCGGTGTTGAGAATAGGCCAAATACTCGTTACCTATAAACTGCGTCTTTTTGCTTCCTCGAAAATGTTTTTCATTCGTTTATCAGCCGCTGCCAGTAGCGCGGAACGCATCGACCAGGAGAGCATCCATAATAACTGCCATTACTTAATTTTAACTGTACAAGTGGAAATATAAGGAATTACAAAGAAACTATGATCCGGTCTTGGTCGCTTATTCTCGGTCCCTGTTTCGCCATAGCTCTGGCCATCAGCATGAACGCCTCCGGCTGGGACACCAAAGCCTGCTGGGCCGGGGCCATCGTCACTTTGTGCGTTGTCTGGTGGATTTTCGAGCCGATTCCGATTCCGGTGACGTCGATCATTCCGTTGGCGGTGTTTCCGCTGGCGGGGGTGTTGACCAAGGAAGACATCGCGCGAGCGTATGGCGACGATATGGTGTTGCTGATGCTCGGCGGTTTTATGATCTCGGCGGCGCTGGCGCATTCGGGCGCGCATCACCGGCTGGCGCTTGGGTTGATCCGCATCGTCGGCGGGCATAGCAGCCGGCGCATCGTGTTCGGTTTTTTGTGCACCTGCGCGTTTATCAGTATGTGGATTTCCAATACTGCCACGACATTAATGATGATACCGCTGGCATTGGCGGTGATCGATCAGAGCAACGATAAAAAGCTTGCTATCCCGTTGCTGCTGTCAATCGCTTACGGCAGCAGTATCGGCGGATTGGGGTCGCCGATCGGCACGCCGCCGAATCTGGTGTTCATGCGCGAGTATGAAAGCTTCACGGGAATCACGGTCAGTTTTACGCAATGGATGAGCTGGGGCGTGCCGGTGGTGCTGTTGATGACGCCGCTGGCCGGTTTGTGGCTGACCCGGCATTTGCATTTCAAGGGTGATTTAACGATGCCTCCGGCTGGGCCGTGGCGCGCGGAAGAGCGGCGCATGCTGCTGATTTTCGGGCTGACCGTGCTGGCGTGGATCACACGCAATGAACCGTTCGGCGGTTGGAGCGTCTGGCTTGGCCTGAAAGGGGCAAGCGATGCGACGGTGGCATTGATCGCCGTGGTGGCGATGTTTCTGATCCCGAACGGCCGTGGCGGCCAATTGCTGGACTGGGATACTGCCGTCAAGGTGCCGTGGGGTATTTTGATTTTGTTTGCCGGAGGGATTGCGATTGCGCAGGCATTCATGGAAACCGGATTGTCGCAAGCGGTGGGCGAGCAGTTGTCCGTTCTGTCCGGTCTGCATCCGTTAATCATCATTGTATTCGTTGCATTATCGGTAACTTTTCTTACTGAAATAACGAGTAATACGGCCATCACCGTTTTGTTGATGCCCATTCTCGGTCCGGCTGCGTTAGCCGCCAATATCGATCCCATGCTGCTGATGTTGCCGGCCGCGATGGCCGCCAGCTATGGTTTCATGATGCCGGTCGGCACGCCACCCAACGCGATCGTGTTCGGCACCGGCGCGGTGCCGATCGACAGCATGGTGCGCGAAGGGCTGGTGCTTAACTTCATCGGCGCGGCGGTGATCACGGTGGTGTGTTATTGGCTGGTCGGTTAATTAAACCGCTGCTCAAACTGCTGTCATATCTTTTCCAATCAAACCAAGGCCCCGGGCCGGTTTTGCGCCCAGAGGCAATATCCGAATGCCCGGCGATACCCTGAATCGGGTAGTTCGGTAGGATGTGCCGACTACAAGGAGGCGTGTCCTGATATAGCATGCTTGCAACGACTGAAATATCAAACCGGATCTCGGTAAGCCAGCACCTCCGGATTCAAGCTGATTGTTTTATCAAAGACTCCGCTGGAATACCGGGTTCTTGGTGCAATTTTTGGATCATTCTTAGCGTTAGTGCGCGTTTCCGGTTCAAAACTTCATAGATGCGATTGTTTTTTCCAATCATCGATTCGAGGTCTTTGACCGTTAAACCTTTCTGTTTCATTTCAAATTTGATGGCTTCTGCCGGATCGGGCAGATCAAGCGGAAAATGTTTACGCTCATAGGCTTCGATCAGTGTTACCAGAATATCCAGTTTTCACCTTCCGGCGTGTTGGATTCGGCCGTCATCAGTGATTCCATTTCTTTCAGTGCTGCGCGGTAGTCAGCATCGATCTTGATGGGTTTGATGTTCATGCCGGTTGTTCCTGGTGCTAAACTGCTTGTGCATCGATCCGGTCATTGAACTCTTTGTGCAAAGTTAAGATGATCGCAATCTCGGATCGAAAACAAAGTTTCGAATGATTTCCAAGGTAACTGCGTGCATCATCACGTGATTTGGATTGATTACGATGTTTCTGGCTTCCGGGATGATTGCGGAAGGAACGATCAAGCCCAGGAATTCGCCTTTGTGCAAGAAAGCATCGCCATAAGTGGCGGCAGCGGGTGAGCTTGGGAGTGTGTTCCAGCCCGGGGGTAAAGCATCCGGATGCGGTATGTCGTAGAAATTGTTGTCATCCGGCAGTTGAATTCGAACCACTACGAGATCGGGTGGCAATATCGAGCCAGTATGCACCAGCTTTTCCATGGCAGCGATTTCAACGGTAAGGTCGGCGTAGATTGCCGGATTGCTGGCACTGTTCCAGCGCTGTCCTTTGATACTGGCGCCGAGACCGGTTCGATCGAGCGCGCGGCTTTTCTTGGCGATTCGCCATGCAAACATCAGGCAACGCTGCCATCAGCGATAGCGGCCAGAATTTTTCTGACTTCATCGGCGCCTGTGTCGGTATCGAGCAATGAAAGCGGGGATTCACCTAAAACCAGATTCGGTTCAAGCATCCATTGTTTGGCCAATTCTGGTGAAGTAAATACTTCCTCTGCTTCAGTTTCAATCAACGCAATCCGCGCTAATCGCTCGGACTCGATGGGGCCGAGCTTTTCTTGCGAATTGAGCTTGCGGGTGATGGTTGCATTGGAGATGCCTAATAGCTTGGCAAGCTTCTTTTGCGACAGTCCGTAATACTGTCCGGCATCGACCAGCAATGAAACTTTCACACCATTCCGAATCATTTCAATTCTTTTTGCGGGTGACATCTTCCGGACGACGTTGCCCCATTTAGAGAAAGAATATTGCTGAGGTGATTTGTCATGTAGTTTATCTTTATTGATTAACAGCTTCACGATAATGATTCTTCAATTGATTGGATAAAAGTATTCGAATGAGTATAACAACTATCGAATTGAATGTTCAATCGAGAAGATGAATGGAAGCGGAGTGCAAGAGAAGTCATGGTTAAGATAAGTTCTTAAGAAAACTGGTAATGTATTATGCAGGCGGCTTTAGGCCGGTTCATTATCATTTGGCCGAATGACCAGATGGCTATTCAAGCAACGGCTTAACCTTCTCCACTCAAACCAAGGCCCCGGGTCGGTTTTGCGTCCGGGGGCGATGTCCGAGTGTCCGGCGATATCCTGAATCGGGTAGTGCTCGCACAAACACCGGGTCAAAGCGATCAAAATTTCATATTGCGCATCGGTAAACGGCGTGGTGTCGCTGCCTTCCAGTTCAATACCAATCGAGAAATCGTTGCAGCGTTCGCGGCCTTGCCAGTTCGAGACACCGGCATGCCAGGCGCGCTGGTTGCAGGGTACGAACTGAATCAGGGTGCCGTCGCGCCGGATGAAAAAATGCACGGATACCTTCAAACCTTGTAACGATTGATAATAGGGATGTGCTAGCGGATCGATTCGGTTGGTGAACAATTCGATCACGCCATCGCCGCCGAATTCGTTGGGTGGCAGGCTGATGTTGTGGATCACCAATAAGTTGATATCCGTGTTTGGCGGACGCTCGTCGTAATTGGGCGAGGCGATGTATTTTGCAGTATCGAGCAAGCCGGTGGCGTCCAGGCGCATGTTAAAATCGAGAAAATTAAATAATCACGCATGGTAACTGACTGCGGTAAAACTTGGAAACCGGGAAAACATGAAAGCAGGCAAATTCATCACGCTCGAAGGCATCGACGGCGCCGGCAAATCGACGCAACTGGCGTGGATCGTCGAATTGTTGCAGCAAGCCGGACTGCAGCCGGTGGTGACGCGCGAACCGGGTGGAACAGCATTAGGCGAGCGCTTGCGGGCATTACTGCTGGACAAATCGATGGCCATGCATGCGGAAACCGAGGCGCTGTTGATGTTCGCCGCGCGGCGTGAGCATCTCGATAAAGTGATCCTACCTGCGCTGGCGCAAGGGCAATGGGTGATCTCCGATCGTTTCACCGACGCCAGTTTTGCGTATCAAGGCGGCGGGCGGGGACTGGATTACGCCAAACTTGGCATTCTGGAGCAATGGGTGCAGGGCGAGTTGCAACCGGACTTAACGTTGTATTTCGATGTCCCGGTGGAAATCGGCCAGCAGCGCGTCAGTCAAATCAAAGATGCGGATCGTTTCGAGCAAGAGCAAGCAGGTTTCTTTCAACGCGTGCGGAACGCTTACCTCGATCGGGCGCGGCAATTTCCCGATCGCATCCAAATCATCGACAGTAGCCGTTCGCTGGCGGAAGTCAAAGCGGCTGTCGAGCAAACCGTTCAGCGGTTGTTACACGATGCGTGAAATTTATCCCTGGCAGCAGGCATTCTGGCAGAAGTTGCTGCACAGCCGCCGGTTCTGGGGGCATGCGTTGCTGCTCAAGGGAAAACAAGGCGCCGGCAAATACGATTTTGCCCGGCGATTGGCGCAATCGTTGCTGTGCACCGAACCGGCAGCCGGTCTGCAGGCATGCGGCCGGTGCGCGAGTTGCGGCTGGTTTGAGCAGAGCGGGCATCCTAATTTTTATCAGATCGTGCCGGAAGCGTTTTCCGCCGTAACCGGTGAGAGTGCCGAGAAAGAGGAAAGCGATGATAAATCCGGCACGGCAACTAAGAAAAGCGCCAGTCAGCAAATCGGTATCGAGCAGATCCGTAAACTGAACGATTTCGTTTATCTGACCGGGCACCAAAGCGGCTTCAAGATCGTTCTGATTTATCCGGCGGAAGCGATGAATACCGCCGCTGCCAATGCATTGCTGAAAAAACTCGAAGAACCGCCGCCGGATGTGCTGTTCATTCTGGTGACACACCAGGCGCAGCATTTGCTGCCAACCATCCGCAGCCGCTGCCAGCAACTGGCGATGCCGCTGCCGGATGTGGCCGCATCGGTGGCCTGGTTGCGCCAGCAGGGCGTTAACGATCCCGATGAGTGCCTCGCCGCCGCCGGTTATGCACCGCTATCCGCACTGCAGCTTGCGAAAGGCGGCGACGCACAATCGCTCGAACAGTTTATCCGTCAGGTTGCCGATCCCAAGCGGCTCGACCCGTTGCAATTGGCTGAAGCGCTGCAGCAAAGCAGCTTGCCGGTGGTCGTCAATTGGCTGCAGAAGTGGTGCTATGACTTGATCAGTTACCGCACTACCGGCAAAGTGCGCTATTTTTTGAAACAACTGCCCGCAATCCAAACATTAAGCAATCAACTGAACCCGCTCGCATGCGGGGCATTTGCCCGGGAGCTGAACAATAAGCAGAAACTGGCGCATCATCCATTGAATCCGCGCCTGTTTCTGGAAGATTTATTCATCGCCTACGCGGCGATGACGCAGCAGCGATAATCACTTGCGCTCGAAGGTATCGTCCGCTTTCAGGATTTTCAACGCCGCGCTGGCGCAAATCTCGTCAAACTCGATGCCTGGCGCACCGCCTATGCCGATACCGCCGACCACTTCACCACCGATCTTGATCGGAAAACCGCCACCTAGCAGCAAAATGTTTTCATTCAAGCGCGTCAGGCTTTGCAATTCCGGTTTTTGCGCGACCAGCACGGCGTATTTATGCGTCGAATCGCGCAAGCTATTCGCGGTATAGGCTTTGCGGCGACTGCTATCGAGCGTGTGCGGCCCGGCGCCATCGGCTTTCAATTGCACCTTGAGCAATCCGGATTGGTCGACAATCGCCACACTGACTTTGAAACCGTCGTCGTGACATTTTTTGATTGCCGCCATCGCCGCCTGGGTTGATAATTCCAGCGGCAGCACTTTTTGCGTGGGGAAATCCTGTGCGGAAACGTGACCGGACAATGCCCATAGCGATAGCGCCGCAACCGCGGCGGCAACAGATTTGCGAGTGTTGTTCATAGTGAGCTCCTTTGGGTTCATTGAATCGAAATAGCATCTACACCGCGAGATTATCACTACTTTCAAGGAAAGGTGGCAACATGATTACGAAAACAATCGATTATTACGACGGTAACACGCAACTCGAAGGCTATCTCGCCTACCACGATACTGGCACACCCAAACCGGCGGTGCTGGTGTCGCACGACTGGAGCGGGCGGCGCGAGCTGGCGTGCAAGGGTGCGGAACGAATCGCCGATATGGGCTACGTCGGCTTTGCCTTGGATATGTACGGCAAAGGCATATTCGGCGCCGACGGTGACGCGGATAGAAATGGTGCTTTGATGGCGCCGTTCGCGCAAGACCGCGCGTTGCTGCGCCGTCGCATCAACGCTGCTTTGCACGCCGTGCGGCAATTGCCGCAAGTCGACGCAAACCGGGTCGCGGCGATGGGTTATTGCTTCGGTGGCCTATGCGTGCTGGAACTGGCGCGCTCCGGCGCGGATGTCAAAGGTGTGGTCAGCATCCACGGCATCTTCGCGCCCGGTAATGTGCCCAACGAAACCATTACTGCAAAAGTGCTGTGCCTGCACGGCCACGACGACCCGATGGTGCCGCCCGAGCAAGTACTCGCATTCGAAACCGAAATGACTCGCGCCAACGTGGATTGGCAAATT
>JAFEGA010000014.1 GCA_018240285.1 Pseudomonadota bacterium
TCAAAAAAGATAATGCTTATTAGGGCGCGCTCATAATGTGTCGCAACCAGTCACTGATGTCGGCAATTTCTTGCCCGCACACGGTATGCGCCATCGGGTATTCATGCCATTCCAGCGAATAGCCGCTGGCCAGTAATTTCTCTTTTGATTTCATAGCCAGAATCATGGGCACTACCGGATCGTAGTTGCCATGCGCCATGAATATCGGTGTAGCGGCATTAGCACTTGACGCTTCGGCTGCAAGTGATTCTGCAAGCGGTAAATAACACGACAAAGCGATAATGCCAGCCAGCGGATTGCTTTGACGCAATCCGGCTTGCAGCGCCATTGCCCCACCTTGTGAAAATCCCGCGAGCACGATGCGATTGGACGGAATGCCACGCCTCATTTCCTTCTCGATCAAAGCATCCACGGCTTTTTGCGAATCCTGAATGCCGGATTTATCCTGATGATTACTAAAATCGGTATGAGCAATATCGTACCAGGCGCGCATGACGTAACCGTTATTGATCGTGACGGGGCGTTCCGGCGCATGGGGAAAAATAAACCGTACCGATGCACCGGATGGTAATTCCAGTTCATTCACGATTGGCACGAAATCGTTCCCATCGGCACCGAGTCCGTGCAACCATATAATGGCATATGCCGGAGAATCGTCCGTTTCAATTTCCACCACCGGCAGAAAATCCATCCAATGAGTCATCATTTAAATACCTGCACGCGCTGCATTGACATAAAAAAACGATCAGATAAAATTCCGCATCGCAACGAATTCACCATAAAGGAAGTTATGAAACGCAGGGATTTTATAAAATTAGTCGGCACAAGTGTACTCTCTTTCCCCGTTTCACCCTTAATGGCCAAGCAACTGCTGTCGTCGGATTTCAGCAATTGGACCAGCTATCGCTTAACGTATCAAATCGATCTCCCGGCCAAAGGCAATTCCGCGCGCTTATGGCTGCCGCTGCCCGATACCAACGACTCCGCTTTTCAATTCACCCAAGGCAGTAACTGGAGCGGCAATGCCACAAAAGCTTCATTCGCCACCATCGGATCCAGCCCTTTCCCGGTATTTAAAGCGGAATGGCACGGCAAACCGAAAAGCGGACAACGTCATGTCACTGTCAGTTGCATCGTAAAAACCACGCATCACTCGCTGGATCTTGCACACGATCATGCCACCAAGAATTCCGCGTTGCCCAACAGCATCAAAAATTATTTGAATCCAACCCACTTGAAACCGACCAACGGTATCGTGCGCGAAACCGCACACGCCATCGTAAAAGAAAAACAGGCCACATCGACGGTGGATCAAGCCAAAGCCATTTATGACTGGGTTATCGGCAACGCACAATACGATCCGAACACGCGCGGACGCGGACAAGGCGATGTCAAGACTATGCTGGAGAAAAGCCAATTATCCGGTAAATGCGTTGACTTGAACTCATTGTTCGTCGCACTGGCAAAAGCGGCCAACATCCCCGCACGTAACCAGTACGGCATCCGCATCAGCGAATCGAAACTGTTCGACAGTATCGGACAATACGGCGACATCAGCCAATCACAACACTGCCGCGCGGAATTCTTTCTAGCCGGACGCGGCTGGATACCGGTCAACCCGGCCGATGTGCTGCAAGCATCGAATATGGAAAAATTGGCATTGGACGATGCGAAAATCATGCAGTTAAAAGAAAAGTTCTTCGGCACCTGGGAAATGAATTGGCTGACATTCAATCACGCGGAAGATTTGACGTTGCATCCCGCCAACGCTGCCAGCAAGCTGCCTTTCTTCATGTATCCGTACGCCGAAATCGATGGAAAAGCGCTCGATAGCCTGGATCACGAAAACTTCGCCTACAAAATTACTTCCGGTGAGCTCGTCGGTACCGGTGCTAAGTTTTAGCGCTATCGTCACTCGATAAATCAACCGCAAATCACACAGCTTTGATCACTCCATCCTCCAACTCCACCACGCGATCCGCAACATCGAGAATGCGGTAGTCGTGCGTGACCAGCAGGATGGTGGTTTGCGATTCCTTTGCCAGTTGCTTCAGGATGCTGACGGCTTCGTAGCCGCTTTGTTTGTCGAGCGAGGCGGTCGGTTCGTCGGCCAGTACGATTTTCGGTTGACCGACCAAGGCGCGTGCGATGGAAACGCGCTGCCGCTGCCCTGCCGACAGTTGATCCGGTTTGTAGTGAAGACGGTCTCCCAGTCCCACGGCAGTCAGCATTTGCGCTGACCGTTCGAGCCTTTGCTGCTCGGTCAGCGTATTGCCCATTTCCAGCGTCATGCTGACGTTTTGCAACGCCGTGAGCGATTTGAGCAGATTATGCTGCTGAAAAATGTAGCCGATTTGCTGCCGCACTTTGATTTTGACTTGCTCGTCACTATTGACCAATTGCTGATCGAGCACTTTCACGCTGCCGTGGAACGCCTGGCGCAATCCGCCGATGATGGTCAGAAATGTCGTTTTGCCGGAACCGGAAGGGCCGGTGATCAGCACGATTTCACCTTGCCGGATCGCAATCGTCACGTCCTTCAGAACGGGTTGTACCAGAACGCCGCTACCGAAGCTGAAACTCAAGCGGTCGACATCGATGATCGCCGTCATCAGAACATATCCGCCGGATCGGCGGCCTTCAATTTGCGGATGGCGAGGAATCCGGCCATTGCGCACATGGAGAGAATAAAGGCGAACACGGTCACGACTTTGTGCAAGGTCATCGGCATGGGCATGAATATTTGCGATTCAGCCAGGTGGTACAAACCGATGGAAAGCGCGCAACCGGGAACGAACCCCAAAACCGCCAAAAAGAAAGCCGAAGCAAACACCACGCGGATGAAATAGCCCTGCTCATAGCCGATGGCTTTGAGCGTGGCAAATTCGTTGCGCAGATTGGCGATGTCGGTAAACAGAATCTGATACACGATCACCAACCCGACCACCCAGCCCATGATGGTGCCGAAACCGAATATGAAACCGATCGGTGCCATATTGGCCCAGTAGTTTTTTTCATACTGCAACAGTTCCTCATAGGTAAACACATGGACGAACTCATTCAGTCGCAGCCGCAATTCGGCTTGCGTTTGTTTGATCGAAGCTCCCGGGTATAGTTTGATGATACCCAAATCGATATCGCCGCGATCCCTTTTGGGAAAAATTCGCATGAAATTAAGCTCACTGGTGACGACATTGCCATCGGCAGCAAACGATACACCCAGCTTGATCAAGCCGATGATGGCGATTTTATAATCATTGATCTCGGTGATATTCCGACCTGCTTGCAGCAATTGCCGCAGCGGCCCGAATTCGGGGCGGGAATATTCGTCGAACAGCACGGTATCTTTCAGTTTCAATCCGGCCTGCTGGTCCCGGATGGTTTCCACGCTAAATATCTGCGAATCCGGATCGAAACCGTACACCATCAACGTGCGCTTGGTTTGAGTTTCAATATTCTTGAACGGCGCCAATCCAAGATACAGCGGATAAACCCCGGCGACCGCCGGGTTTCCCAAAGCGCGCATCAATTCAGTGCGCTTAAACTTCACCGGGCGCCACAACGCCTCACTTTGCTTGTGCATCAGGAATAGATCGCCGTTTAGCTTTAGCGCCGTGGAAATTGCGCTGGCATACAACGCATCCCGGAAACCCAATTGCATGAACACCAGCACGCAAGCAAACAGTACCCCGAAAATAGCGGCAACCAGCTTGGTGCGGTCAAAAACCAATTGCCGCCAAGCCAACCGCGCGGGGAAATAAAACCAGTCGATTAGCGTCACGGCATAATACGCACATTAACCTGCCGGAAAATCTGATGCTGTAAATCGATCACGGCATCCGGCTCGAGCGTCAGACGCACTTCGATGATGCGGTTATCGCGATCCGCCAGCGGATCGGTATCGTTGATATCGTTTTTCCTCACTAGAAACCCCAGTTCTCTGACCTCGGCGCGATAGTCCCGCTTGAAACCGGCCGCATGAATACACCCAGATTGGCCGGTTTCCACACGCAGTAAATCCGATTCGTAGACCTCAGCTACGACATCGAGCTGCGATAAATCCGCCATTTCCAGCAATCCCCGATCGCCGATCCGTTCGCCTGGCCGGGTGTGAATCTTTAACACGGTTCCGCTTATCGGTGCGGTAATCCGCGTATTGCCCAATTCCGCTTCGTCAATTTTCAGCTCGGATCGTGCTTGCGCGATTTCCGCTGTCAAACGCTTCAGATTGATTTGCGATTGCTCGAAAGCCAGGCGCTTGGAATCGGCGAGGGACGCGCTGGTTGCGGAACTGAGTTCGAGCGATTGATGGCGCAAGTACTCCCGCTTATTGAAAGCCAGCGCGGTTTGCTCCACCGCGCGTTGCGCTTCGAGCACCTTGATACGTGCCTTGGCCGCTTCCACTTGCGCTTTTTTCTTGAAGTAATCGGACAGCAGCGCCAACGTAGCGCCAGATTTGACCGGATCGGCTTCTTCGAAAAAGAGCTGTTCCACACGCGCGCCTTCCGGACCGGCATTATGAGAAATTTTAATCACCCGCGAACGCGGCTCAATCCGACCCAATGCGCCGATACCCTGTTTAGCATCGAGCAAGCAGCCGTTTTCCGCCAGCGCGTTGAAGCTGGCTAAAATCAACCCTGCGATAGTAAAAATAAAATACTGTGCATTACCGTACATACGTCACTTTTTTTGTTTAATCCGCCAATAATACCGGCAACCGCCGTATCTGGCGGCACTGCGTTTTACCTGGATTATGCATGAACGGATGGCGATCGTCACACCTTCACCTTGCAAGCAATTCTTGACATACCCGTTGCCATTCGGGTAAGTTTGCGCACCTCACGTTCAGGTGCCTGCAAGTTTCTTTTCTAGCAGGTTAAACGGGAAACCGGTGCGTCTGATTCGAATCAGGCAATGCCGGCACTGCCCCCGCAACGGTAATTGAGTTAACGATCTGCATCAAGCCACTGTGCAACCGCATGGGAAGGCGCAGATCCGGAATAGCTTCCGCTCATCAGTCCGGAGACCGGCCCGAAGTGAAATTACTGCGAGATTGCGGCGGGCAATCGGTGGCATATCCGGCGGTTTCGTATCGTTCGAACCGATCGCGTTGTCATTCCCAGATTCTCCTTCCGCATCCGCTCATTTTAGAATTCGACAACGCGCGGGTGTGCGCGAAGGAATCAGATCATGCAAAAATGCCGTTTAACGGCGCTGGCTGTGTTTTATCTCGGCACAGCCATGAATACGTTTGCCGCAGGTGGTGCGGGTCATCAGGAACCACCAGTTATCGTCACGGCCACGCGTACGGCACAGACCGCCGATGCTTCGCTCGCTTCGGTCACGGTCATTTCACGCCAGGACATCGAACGCCAGCAGGCGCGTTCGATTCAGGATTTGTTTCGCGGTGTGCCGGGAATGAGTATCTCGAACAATGGCGGCGCGGGTAAAGACACCGCCGTGTTCATGCGCGGCAGCGAATCCGATCAAGTTCTGGTCATGATCGACAACATCAAAGTGGGTTCCGCCACCTCGGGCACCACGGCGTTTGAAAACATTCCCATCGATCAGATCGAGCGCATCGAAATCGTGCGCGGCCCGCGTTCCAGCCTGTACGGCTCCGAAGCCATCGGCGGCGTGATCCATATTTTTACCCGCAAAGGCAGTGGTACCGGATTTAAACCTAATTTCAATTTCGGCGGCGGCAGTTACACGACTTTTGAAGGCGCTACGGGATTCGCGTACGGCGGTAAGCAAGGCTGGTTGAATATGACCGCCAGCGGCATCGGCACACGCGGATTTAATGCCTGCAACGGCTCCAGCAACGCCGGTTGCTTTGTCGATTCGTCCGATCCCACGCTCTACGACAAGGACGGTTACCGCAATGTCGCAGGCAGTGCGCGTGCGGGATACCGCTTCGAAAACGGACTGGAAATCGACGGCAGCTTCATGCGTTCCGCGGGCAAAACCGAATTCGACGGCAGCTTCGTCAATAAAGGGATTATCATGCAGCAGGTTTTTGGCGGTACCGCGCGTTATTCGCCGCTCAAGTTCTGGCGCATCAATCTGATCGGCGGCAGCAGCCACGAAGATACCGATAATTTTCTCAACACACTGTTTCAAAGCCGCTTCAATACCACGCGCAATACCATTTCGGTATTGAACGATTTCACCATCAATCCGAAAAACTTGCTGACCATCGGTATGGATTATCAGAATGATCGCGTTGACAGCACCGAAGCTTTTACCGTGAATTCGCGCACCAACTGGGGCGTTTTCGGGCAGCATCAGGCCACAGTGGCAAAACATGATTTCCAGCTCTCGCTGCGGCATGACGATAATCAGCAATTCGGCAGCCGGGTAACCGGCGGTGTTGGCTGGGGTTATCCGCTCACGGAAAACGTCCGTCTGCTGGCGAATTTCGGCAGCGCTTTCAAAGCGCCGACATTTAACGAATTGTACTTTCCCGGCTTCAGCAATCCGCATCTGCGCCCGGAAGATTCGCGCAGTTTTGAATTCGGTACACGCGGCAAGGCAGCTTGGGGCAATTGGTCGTTGAATGTGTATGAAAACCGCATCGATCATCTGATTGCCTACGACGCCGCCACCTTTGCGCCCGCCAATGTCGATCAAGCACGCATCCGCGGTTTTGAGGGAATCGTCAGCTTGCAGGTCAAGGGCTGGCAATTGAACGGCAATCTGACCTTGATGGATCCCGAAAATCGTTCATCCGGCCCAAATCGCGGTAATATATTGCCGCGGCGCGCGCCGGAATCGTTCCGGCTGGAAGCCGACCGGCAATTCGGCCGTTACCGTCTCGGCGCGATGCTGCTGGTCGAAGGTCAACGCTATGACGATCTGGCCAATACCCGCAAACTGGACAGTTACGTCAAATTCGATTTGCGTGCCGAATACAATTTGAATAAACATTGGCGCTTGCAAGGCCGCATTGAAAATATATTCAATGAGCACTACCAAACCGCGGCATTCTACAATCAACCGGGGCGGAATTTTTTCGCCATGTTGCGTTATCAACCTTGACTAGGAGTTAAACATGCTGACTTTATCCACTCGTAACCAAATCGCCATCGGGCTGCTGCTGGCCGTATTCATGATCCTCACGCGCAGCCATCATTTCGCCACAATGCATAACCTAGCGGACGCATCCTGGGCGATCTTCTTTCTCGCCGGTATCTATCTGCGCTCCGCATGGCCGTTGCTGGGATTCTTTGCGTTGGGCTGGGGATTGGATGTTGCCGCGACCACTTGGGGCGGCGTCAGCGATTTCTGCATGACTCCGGCGTATATTTTTCTGCTGCCGGCTTATGCCTCGTTATGGCTTGCCGGGCGCTGGTATGCCAAGCGCCATCAATTCGCATGGCGTACTGTCATGCCGCTTTCCATCAGCATTATGACCGGCTTAACGCTGTGTGAATTATTCTCGGGCGGCGGATTTTATTTCTTCTCCGGCCGCATTGCAGAAACCAGCGTGGCGGAATTCGGCGAACAACTGATCAAATATTTCCCGCTTTATATCGAGACCTTCGTTTTTTACCTGGGTATCGCGGTTGCCGTGCATGCGCTGTTGACGCTCCTAGCGCAGCAATTCAATCCACGCAACACCACCGCAGGCTAAAAGCATGACCGATTCTGGACGCGCGGAACGCTACCGCACACGCATGCAACGCCAGAAAGAAGTCGTCGATGCGGCGATTGCGCGCGCGGATCGTGAAAAGGGATTGCTGCTGGTTTTAACCGGCAACGGCAAAGGTAAATCCAGCTCGGCCTTCGGCATGCTGGCGCGGGCACTCGGCCACGGCATGCGCGCAGGCGTAGCGCAATTCATCAAAGGCCGTTCGGATACCGGCGAGGAGGCTTTCTTCCGCAAACAACCGGATGTCGTCTGGCATGTTCTCGGCGAAGGTTTCACCTGGGATACGCAAAACCTGGAACGCGATACGGAAACCGCGCAACGCGGCTGGGCTGTGGTGCAAAAAATGCTGAGCGATCCGGCGCTGGATTTGATCGTGCTCGATGAACTCACCTATCCGCTTAAATTCGGCTGGCTGGATTTAGCCGTGGTGCTGAACGATCTGAAAAACCGTCCGCCTATGCAGCATGTCGTGATTACTGGGCGGGGTGCACCCGAGGCGCTGTGCGAAGCGGCGGATACGGTGACCGAAATGACCGACATCAAGCATGCGTTCCGCGCCGGTGTGCAAGCACAAAAAGGCATCGACTTGTAACGCCATGAACGCGCAAACGTTGATGGTGCAAGGCACGACGTCGGATGCCGGCAAAAGCATGCTGGTTACGGCATTGTGCCGCTGGCTGGCGCGTAGAAATGTGCGGGTGGCGCCGTTCAAACCGCAAAATATGGCGCTCAACAGCGTAGTCACTGCCGACGGCGGGGAAATCGGCCGAGCGCAAGCGGTGCAGGCGTTGGCAGCCGGGTTGGCACCGCATACCGACATGAATCCGGTACTGCTCAAACCCAACACCGACAAGAATGCGCAAATCATCATTCACGGTCATGCGCTTACCAACATGGACGCCAGCGGTTTTCACAACTATAAATCGATTGCGCTGCAGGCTGTACTCGAATCACACGCGCGGCTCAGCGCTGAATACGACCGCATCATCGCCGAAGGCGCGGGCTCACCGGCGGAAATCAATTTGCGCGCCAACGATATCGCCAATATGGGCTTTGCCGAAGCAGTCGACTGCCCCGTCATTCTCATCGCCGACATCGATCGTGGTGGTGTTTTCGCTCATCTGATCGGTACATTGGCATTGCTGAGCGAAAGCGAACAAGCGCGCATCCAGGGATTTGTCATCAACCGCTTCCGTGGCGATAAAGCACTGCTCGATCCCGGATTGGATTGGCTGGAACGCTATACCGGCAAGCCGGTACTGGGCGTTTTTCCGTACTTGCAAGGCTTGCACCTGGAAGCGGAAGACGCGCTGCCTCGTGCGGCTGATTTTAGTACGCCGGAAAACCAGGAATATCTGCGGATTATCATTCCGGCGCTGCCACGCATCAGCAATCATACCGATTTCGATCCCCTGCGTTTGCACCCGCAAGTCCACGTGCAATTTATCGGTCCCGGCGAAACCATTCCGCCAGCGGACTTGATCATTCTACCGGGCTCAAAAAGTGTACGCGCGGATCTCGACTGGTTGCGCCAGCAAGGCTGGGTTGCGGCGATTCAAAGGCATTTACGCTACGGCGGAAAAGTGTTGGGCATCTGCGGCGGATTCCAAATGCTCGGCCAATGGATTCACGATCCTTGCGGTCTCGAAGGCGATTCCGGTAGCGCGCAAGGGTTGGCATTCTTCGACATCGAAACAACATTGGAACCGCAAAAAATTTTACGCAACACACACGGCCGGCTGACTTTCAACGATGCAGCCGTGACCGGCTACGAGATCCACGCGGGAATCTCGATCTATCACACACCTTACCAACCGCTGGTGCATCTGCCACAGGGCCAAGATGGCGCAGTCAGCGAGGATGGCTTGATATTGGGCACTTATCTGCACGGCATTTTTACATCCGCGCCCGCTTGTAACGCGCTTCTCTCTTGGGCCGGGTTGAGTACACAAATAGAAATACCCGATTATCAAATGAGTTGTAACACCGCCATCGACCGGCTGGCGGATTGTGTCGAGCAATACCTCGATACCGCGCAACTGGACCGGTTGCTTGACTTGGATGCACAGCCATCATGATAACCGCCAAAACCTTGATTTTGGGCGGTGTGCGTTCCGGCAAAAGCCGCCTGGCGGAACGCCTGGCGTTGGAAAGCCGCTTGCCGGTTACCTATATAGCCACAGCAACCGGTGATGACGCTGAAATGCGCGCGCGGATCGCCGCGCACCAGGAACGGCGGCCCGATCACTGGCAAGTCGTCGAGGAACCACTGCAACTGGCTTCTGTAATAACGCAACACGCCCGTGAAGAACGCTGTTTATTGGTCGATTGCCTGACGCTCTGGTTGACGAATTGGTTGCTTCATCCGGAGACGACGCGATTGGATGCTGAGCGTGCCGCATTCCTCAGTGCACTCTCTCAGGCGGCCGGTAAGCTGATTCTGGTCAGCAATGAAACCAACATGGGTGTCATCCCGATGGGAGAACTGAGCCGCCGTTATTGTGACGAAGCTGGTCAATTGCATCAGGCAGTCGCTCAGTGTTGCGACCAAGTGGTTTTGACCGCCGCTGGTTTGCCTTTAGTGCTGAAAGGAGAGCCGTTATGACGCAACCATTAACCTTCGACTGGTTGAAAGCGCCGCTGGCGCAGCCCAATGCGGAAATGCACCGGTTAGCGCAACAGCGTCAAGAACAGCTTACCAAACCGCCGGGATCGCTCGGCCGTTTGGAGGAAATCGCCATCCGGCTGGCTGCACTGCAAAACACACAGCATCCCGGCGCAGATCGCGCGCATATTGCCATTTTTGCCGCCGATCACGGTGTCGCCGTTGAAGGCGTTTCCGCATTTCCGCAATCGGTTACCGCTGAAATGATCAGGAATTTTGCCCGTGGCGGTGCCGCCATCAATGTTTTGGCGCGCGCCTTGGGTGCCTCCCTGGAAATCATCAATCTGGGAACAGCACATGACATGCCAGCGCTGGCCAATGTCCGGGATTGCCACCTTGGCCCGGGAACAGCCAATTTTGTTCATGAACCGGCGATGACCTGGGAGCAGCTCAGTCAAGCAATGACGATCGGATATGAAACGATCGAACGTGTGCAAAAAGACGGCCAGCAGCTTTTTATCGGCGGCGAAATGGGCATTGGCAACACCACCAGCGCCACCGCGTTGGCGTGTCTTTTGTTGGATGAGCAACCGGCACTGCTGACCGGGCGCGGCACCGGATTGGATGCGACAGGCGTCACGCACAAAGTGGCTGTCATCAAACGCGCCGTAGCTCTGCACCGGCCGCAAATCAATTCTCCACTCGATGCGCTGCGCCGTGTTGGCGGGTTTGAAATTGCCGCGTTGACGGGTGCTTATATTCATGGCGCGCAACTGGGTTTGCCGTTGCTGATCGATGGATTCATCAGTTCAGCCGCCGCGTTGGCGGCCGAGCATATCGCACCGGGGTGCATGCAATGGTTCGTTTTTTCGCACCGCTCTGCGGAATCCGGGCACACAGCCATTCTCAAAGCGCTCAATGCCGATCCGCTGATCGACTTGAACATGCGCTTGGGAGAAGGCAGCGGAGCAGCTGTCGCGCTCAGTCTGTTGCGCATGGCGTGCGCGCTGCATAACGAAATGGCGACTTTTTCCGAAGCACAAGTCGCGCAGAAAAACTGATCTAACGACTACCTTGACGACTCATATCGACTTGCTGCGGCATGGCGAAACCGAAAGCGGCCATCGCTATTGCGGCAGCTCGGACTATCCATTGACCCAGACCGGCTGGCAACAAATGTGGAAAGCCATCGAAAATCAATCGTTCGAGAGTCAATCGTTTTATTGGCAACACATTGTAACGTCACCTTTAATTCGCTGCGCGGATTTCGCGCACGCTTTGGGCAAGCAACATTCCATTTCCGTCACTCAAGATGATCGTATCCGGGAAATACATTTCGGCGCATGGGAAAATCGATCGAGTACCGAATTACTGCAAAGCGACGTCGATACGTTATCCCGTTTCTGGCAAAATCCGCTTGATCACCCGCCGCCTGCAGGCGAACATTTGCTGGATTTTGAGGCACGCGTTTTGTCCGCCTGGAAAGATATTCAGCAGCAATTTTGCGGCAAAAGAGTTTTGCTGATCACGCATGGCGGCGTCATCCGGCTACTGATGTGCCATGTTCTGCAGCAGCCGCTGGAGCGGTTACTCGAAATCGATGTGCGCCATGCCAGTTTGCGGCATATCTGCATTGAACCGGCTCAACCACCCCGGGTCACGCAAACGTGGAATCTTCCCGCATGATCCGGCCGTTTCTCGTCGCTGTGCAATTCCTGACCCGGTTACCCGTGCGGTTGACAGCACAGATCAGCGAAAAAGATATTGGTTATTCGCTGCTCTATTACCCGTTCGTCGGCTTGATCATCGGCTTGATTCTCGCAGGATTCGGCTGGCTTATGAACGGAATGCCGCCGCTAATAGCCGCCGCATTACTGGTCACGATTTGGATTCTGTTGACCGGCGGATTACACTTGGATGGCTTGGCGGATAGCGCTGATGCCTGGATCGGCGGATTGGGCGACCGGGAAAAAACCCTGACGATCATGAAAGACCCGAATTGCGGACCGGCGGGCGTATCGGCAATTGTGTTGATCATCTTGCTGAAATTTGTTTCTCTGCACAGTTTGAATACTGCGGGTGAATGGATTGCCGTCGTGCTGGCGATCATCCTCTCAAGAACAGTATTACCGTTACTATTTCTGACGACACCGTATGTGCGAAATAACGGCTTGGGTTCAGCGCTAGCAGCCTTTCAACCCCGTAACGGAAGTATTTTCGTCATCATGCTCACGGTCGCTCTGATATTTCTGCTGACCGGTAATCATTATTTATGGCTGGTACTAGCTGCTGCTGCCATTTTTCTGCTGCTGCGCCAGCTCATGATGCGCCGCATCGGCGGAACAACGGGCGATACTGCAGGCGCGTTGGTGGAAATTACAGAAGCGACGGTATTACTGGTTGCGGTGATCGTTTTTATTAAGTGATCCGGTCAAGCCATCAGCGCACAAAGTCTTCCGGATACGGCATTTTCATTTGCTCGCGATTTAACAAGCTGATTTGCTGATTCAGTTTATCGATATCCGACCAGCCAGATTGATCTATCGATGGAATCCAACGGGCACGCATATAACCATTCCTGTCAATGAGAAATTCCATATGGTCCGGTATCTTACCCCGGCCAATGATATCCGGGTGAGTCAGCGTCCGGCGGGACAATGCATAGCTGGATGAGATTTCCGCCGCACTTTGCGTAACAATGGGAAACGGCAATTCCGCCGCTACTTGCGCCATCTCATCAGTGGTAAGTTCATTTGCCGGTACTGCTAAAACGGCGATATTTTGCTCATTCAGGCGACTATACACTTGCTTCAATTGTTCCATACGCGCCTGCGATTGCGACCAGGAAAAAACAACCAGCAAAGTGGTTTTGTTGCCGCGAAAATCCTGTAATGTACCGTTCACCCCATTATTGTCCGCATATGAAAAGAGTGGCGGTTTTACATAGGCTTTGTTAGGTGTAATTTCGGGCGACAAGATTCGTGCTTGATAGCCGCGCGATAATGCATGGACGAAATTGACAAGATCCCAGCGATCCTCATCGGACAATTTATCCGCATAACCCGGCATATCCGTATTGACCATACCATAGCTGATCCAATTGTAGAAATCTCCCGGGGTATGCTCGGCAGTATGCGGTTCGGTCAGTAGATCCGGCAATTTTGTCGACAATGTACGCGCCTTGATGCCATTGCCCATACCTTGATAGCCATGGCATTCCACGCAGTGCTGCGCATATAGAGCAGCGCCATTGGCTATGGAAATTGCGTCAAAAGGTACCGGTGGTCTGCGATAAGTTTCTGGATAAGCTTGGATCGTCAATGGCGGTAATGCGACTGCAAGACCCGACACCAGCAATATCGCTGGAATACTGATCAACCGTTTGAATTCCCAGTTACGAAGTCTGCCAAGCAAAATTACTCCTGCCGCCAATACCAGAATGAAAACTCCAATCCATACTTGAGTTGCCACGTTCGGCTGATTCCAGGTTGCGAGGATCGAGAATCGGAATGGATAGGGCCAATTTTCAATCAGTGCATGTTTTACTGGTGTTGTATTAGCGATCACAGTGGCCAGGAAAAGCAGTAGCAATGCCAGGAAGAATTCAATACGCACCCACTTTCTTATACCAGCTCTGCCATCACCGGTATTTTCAGCTTGTGGTCCGCTCGCCAATAACGGTAACCAATGTGCACGGACTCGCGCCGCAATCAGAAGAATTATACTGAGAATCAATATTTTGGTGCTCAGCAGCCAACCGTAGGGTGTTGCAACCAGCGCCGCATAATAGCTATCGAATATACGATCGGCCACAGTGATTCCGGTTAGAATAATCAATAGCATTACCGGTAACGCAATTGATGAAAAGCGCATTAACGTTTTATATTCTGGAACATTAAAACGTTTAGTCTTGGCATTTTTATGATTCTCATAGATCATCAGCAAAAATGCCGGCAATGCACCAAACCAAACACCTGCAAGAATGATGTGCAAAGCATAGGGTAAAATTGCTGACACAGAAAATTCTTCAGCGGCTGCATGACTCGCCAATGAGCCTGCAATCAATGGTAATGTTGCAATAACAGCAATGAAAATATACCGGTTACGCGTTCTAGAAGATTTACGGAAATGAAAAATGGTGAATAGCAGCAATACAGCAAACAACGTACGCCATCCCCATATTTGACCGACACGTGTATCTTTGATAAATCCCAGCCATACTTCTTGCTGCCATAAACTACTGACATTTCCGGTAACTTGGACCAAAGTTGTCATCAGTATTACCATCAGACCGATCGGGATGGTGATAGCCAACCATGGAAACAAACGTTCCAGTCGTTCAATCCAGGCTTCCAGGTAGGCCTGTTTTCGGGTACTTGCGATAGCAAGAAATATGCAGCTACCCAGTAAAATCATGTTCGCTGCAAGTTGAAACCAACGTGCAATCGCTGCGACGATTTCTACCATTTGTACTACAGTTTACTTCTTCACACTAAAATCAAAACTTGATTCAATGACATGACCATCAACAGACATCACACGATATTTCACGGTGTAACGTCCTGAATCAAGTTGGGGCAAACTCAATACAACGGATTTCGGATCATCTGCAACACTTTCAGGATTATTTTCGGTAATCGAATTTTTATTCGAATCAAACACGGTAACAGATGCGTAAGATCCCTCTATTTTTTCGTTAAACCAAAGCCGCACTTGCTTGGGTGGAATGGAAAGAGTAGCTCTTCTGGGTGGGTCAGATTTCACCAGTGCCGCATGGGCCATCGCTACCTTTGCTTGAAAGGTCAAAGAACATATTATCAACAGACAAGCAAAGATCGCTGATTTTTTAAGAAGAAATTTTATTGATCGCTTTTCGTGCACAATTTCCCTCAATTTTTAGGTTCATTATTTTTCTGGTTATTGGATTCTTCTTATTAGGATGAGTTCAATCACCTCAAACTCACCCTTGATTCTACACTGCTGTCATATAACTAAACTAAGCTGCACTTTGATCAACCGTTTTACGCTTGCGCATGATAA
>JAFEGA010000015.1 GCA_018240285.1 Pseudomonadota bacterium
CCAGCCTAAAAAACACTTTTTTACCCCCCTTCACTCCCTTATTCGATATTTTTATCAATTTGAATTAGATTTTCTCGCAATTTAGTACCATTAAATGGTAGCTGCAGTTATAGCTTATAATATGAAGCTTGATTGAATGGAGAGATTCATTTAAAGAAAAAGACTGTTTGCTAGTACAGAAAATATAAAGCACGTTGTCACTGGCGGTGCATTGAAATAGTGAGATTTCATTGTCTATTTCAATGATCTCTGATGTGATTCTTTAATCACTATATAGTGGTGTCTGAATTGATTGATCCTATTTTCAATGACACTATCCGGTATACTTAACCTTATTATTATTTATTAGTTAAATTATGAGTGAATATCTTTTTACTTCCGAGTCTGTTTCCGAAGGGCATCCCGATAAGGTTGCCGATCAGATTTCCGATGCTGTATTGGATGCGATCTTGAGTCAAGATCCTAATGCGCGGGTTGCGTGCGAAACGCTTTGTAGTACCGGGTTGATTGTATTATCAGGTGAAATAACGACCCATGCATCTGTCGATTACAACATTATTGCGCGCGAAACCGTTAAAAACATCGGCTATACCAGTTCGAATATTGGTTTTGATTCGACCACATGCGCGGTGCTGACTGCGTTCAACAAACAATCCCCGGATATTGCGCAGGGTGTCAACCGCTCCAAGGAAGAAGAAATGGATCAAGGGGCAGGTGACCAAGGCCTGATGTTCGGTTATGCGTGCGATGAAACGCCACAATTGATGCCTATGCCGATTTTTTATGCACACCGTTTGGTCGAACGGCAAGCGGAATTGAGAAAAAAAGGCCAGCTGCCTTGGTTGCGTCCCGACGCCAAATCGCAAGTTTCTGTGCGCTATCAGAACGGAAAGCCTCAGCAGATTGAGACAGTCGTGATTTCCACACAACATGATCCGGATATTACACATGCGGCATTGACTGAGGCGGTTATAGAGGAAGTCATCAAACCGGTATTACCTGCCGGGATGATCAGTAATCGTATTCAATATCTGGTCAATCCGACCGGACGGTTTGTTGTCGGCGGCCCGATGGGCGATTGCGGCCTGACCGGACGTAAAATCATCGTCGATAGCTACGGCGGCTCGGCGCATCATGGCGGTGGCGCATTTTCGGGTAAGGATCCCTCCAAAGTGGATCGGTCGGCAACTTACGCCGGACGTTATGTAGCAAAAAATATCGTGGCTGCCGGAATCGCCAGCAAATGTGAAGTGCAAGTTGCTTATGCCATTGGCGTTGCGCGTCCCGTTTCACTGATGGTCAACACATTCGGCACCGGCAAAATCGCCGATGAAAAGATTGCGCAATTGATCGAGAAACATTTTGATTTGCGCCCTCGCGGCATTATTCATGCCCTCAACCTGTTGCGTCCTATCTATGGCAAAACGGCAGCTTACGGACATTTTGGACGCGAGCTTCCGGAATTCACTTGGGAAGCTACTGATAAGGCCGCGCAATTGCGTGCGGATGCCGGTCTCTAAATTTTTAGCGGTCTCTGCCGACATCAAATGCCTTAAATCGTTTTCCCCTATGGTGAGGAGCGCTGCAGCGGTTGGTTCCGTGAGGCTCAGCATAGGCGGATATTGTTACAACGGCGCTCGTTCATACCAAGGAGAAGTATATGAACGCTGTGCTCAGCCCCAATTTTACCGACTACAAAGTTGCCGATATTGCATTGGCGGAATGGGGGCGTAAGGAAATCGCCATTGCCGAAACGGAAATGCCGGGTTTAATGGCATTACGTAAAGAATATGCCAGCCAAAAACCATTGGCGGGTGCACGTATTGCCGGTTCTCTGCATATGACGATTCAAACGGCTGTGTTGATTGAAACGTTGGTAGCGCTCGGTGCCGAAGTCCGCTGGGCTTCTTGCAATATATTTTCCACGCAGGATCATGCAGCTGCGGCGATTGCTGCCAGAAATATTCCGGTTTTTGCCTATAAAGGCGAATCGCTCGAGGATTACTGGGAATACGCGCATAGAATTTTTGAATGGACGGCTGGAGGGCAATCGGTTGGCGCCAACATGATTCTGGACGATGGCGGGGATGCAACATTACTGTTGATTCTGGGTACGAAAGCCGAGAAGAATCCTGCGATTATCGCCAATCCGGGCAATGAGGAAGAAACTGCATTATTTGCCTCCATCAAAAAGAAACTGGCATCCGAGCCCGATTGGTATTCAAAAAATCTTGCCAGGATTCGCGGTGTAACCGAGGAAACCACGACTGGGGTGCATCGTTTGTATGAAATGCAAAAAAATGGCGAGCTGCCGTTTCCCGCTTTCAACGTCAACGATTCCGTGACTAAATCAAAATTTGATAATCTTTATGGTTGCAGGGAATCGCTGGTGGATGGCATCAAGCGCGCCACCGATGTCATGATAGCCGGCAAGATTGCTGTAGTTTGTGGTTACGGCGACGTCGGCAAGGGATGCGCTCAATCGTTACGCGGTCTGGGTGCCACCGTCTGGATCACCGAGATCGATCCCATTTGTGCCTTGCAGGCGGCTATGGAAGGTTATCGCGTGGTGACGATGGACGATGCTTGCAGCCAAGCGGATATTTTTGTTACCGCAACCGGTAATTTGCGTGTCATTACGCATGATCACATGCTGAACATGAAGGACCAGGCGATAGTTTGCAATATCGGTCACTTCGACTCTGAGATCGATATCGCTTCCATTCAGAAATACCAATGGGAAAATATCAAGCCGCAAGTGGATCATGTCATATTCCCGACCGGACGCCGCATCATCGTGCTGGCGCAAGGTCGACTGGTGAACTTGGGATGTGCTACCGGGCATCCTTCGTTTGTTATGTCCAGCTCGTTTACCAATCAAGTATTGGCGCAGATGGAGTTATGGCAGAACGGCGCGAGCTACCAGAAGAATGTCTATGTTTTACCGAAACATCTGGATGAGAAAGTCGCGCGTTTGCACGTGGGCAAATTGGGTGTGAAGCTCACCGAGTTGACCGATGAGCAGGCAAAATACTTGGGTTTGAACAAAAACGGCCCATTCAAACCGGAAATGTACCGGTATTAAGTTTTTTCTCTACTGGAAGAATCGACGACTGGTTTTTCCAGTAAAAATGCTGATTATGTTTGTGCGATTACGATTGTGATCGTGCTCATTTTGCATCTCTGTCCCTTGCTAAGATGAAATCACAAAAAAAATTTCCTCCCGCTTTCAGCTTTGAACTTTTCCCGCCGCAAACTCCGGAAGGTGTGGAAAAATTACGGCTGACACGCCAACAACTCGCGCGATTCAATCCTAAATTCTTTTCCGTGACCTTTGGCGCCGGCGGTTCGACGCGCGAACGCACGATGGAAACCGTTCTGGAAATTCAGGCTGAAGGACATGTCGTTGCACCGCATCTTTCTTGTATCGGTTCCACACAAGAGAATATTCGCGCCATTCTGGAAAAGTATTATCAAGCCGGAATCCGACATATTGTGGCATTACGCGGCGATTTACCATCCGGCATGGCGCAAGCCGGTGAGTTTCGTTACGCCAGCGAATTGGTGGCTTTTATCCGCCAGGAGTATGGCGCTTCGTTCCATATCGATGTAGCGGCTTATCCGGAATATCATCCGCAAGCGCGATCGGCACAAACGGATTTTGATAATTTCAAACGTAAAATCGAAACCGGCGCCAGTTCGGCGATTACGCAGTATTTCTATAACGCCGATGCATATTTTCATTTTGTCGAATTGTGCGAATCGGCCGGTTTGGACATTCCGATTGTACCCGGCATCATGCCGATCAATAAATTTTCGCAATTGATGCGATTTTCCGATACTTGCGGCGCTGAAATTCCGCGCTGGATTCGTAAAAAGCTGGAGAGCTACGGTGATGACAGTGAGTCCATTCAAGCATTCGGATTGGATGTTGTGACCAGCTTGTGTGAGCGGTTATTGCAAGCAGGCGCGCCCGGGCTGCATTTCTATACGCTCAACTCCGCCAATCTTACCTCTAAAATTTGGCAACGCCTCAATCTTCAGGGTTAATAGCAATCACTTCGCAACAGCTTACTGTTTTATCGGCTTTCCGCTCCGATAAAACATTATTCGCGCAACATCATTGAGGGCGGATTTATCGCCGGAAAACAGCGAAACCGGAATGATCTTTTTCCTGATTTCTTCAGCCAGTATATAATGCGCATCAATATTCTGATTAAAATAAAAAAGCACGAGGTTTCGAAATGACAAAGAGAAAAGCGGCTTCCGATAATACAGCGATAGAAGCGTCGGCTGGGGATGCGACGAGCCCGGATGTTTCAATCATGGATGCTTGTATCGCGCACGCTAAAGAAGTCAAAGCCACGCAACTTGAGCTGATCAAAAGCAAGGGTTATGATTTTGCCCCTGAGTTCAAAGACATGACCATCCAGCTTTATCTATTGGGTGTCATGTGGAGATTCGCGGAAAGCATGGGGGGCGCTGATGATGCGCGTGAGTTGGCATTCGCGGCTTTGGGAGAATTATTCTTGCAAGAGCGCATGCCCAAACAAAAAGTGACCAAGCGTATCGATTTCCTGAGAAAAATGTCCAAAATCGAGGAAGATCATAATGCGTTGGCTGTCGCCATTGGTTATGAATCCGAACCCGGTGACAACAGTCTGGCGGAATTGTTTGATCATTATGTCGATGATACGCAAGTGTCCGGCGCTTTCTGGCGGTTGTACGATCGCGGCAGAAAAATCATGTTGTACGGCGGCTTATTTATAGCCTTTTTCGTGATCTGGTTTGTTACCTTATTCATGCCGGGAAATTCTACGATTGCAATACTTGCAGCTGGGCTCATTTCCGCGGCGCTTTTTGTCATACCGGTATTCTTAATCGGTATTTTTATCTACCGTACAAAAATTAAAAAAGCTAAACAAGCGAGTTAACGCTTTCATGGCATAAAGATGACCGAAACTATTCGGTATGTGTAAAGATTCAAGTTGATTGATCAACCGGTTGCTGGTGTAAAAATGAGTGCTCATATTATCGATGGCAAAAAATTAGCCGAATCGGTGCGTGCGGAATGGAAAGCGCGCGCGGAAAAACTGATTCAATCGGGCACAAAACCGGGATTAGCGGTCATTATCGTTGGCGATAATGCCGCTTCCAGTCTTTATGTCAGGAATAAAGTCAAAGCGTGCAGCGAGATTGGCATTTATTCCGAAGTGCATAGCTTCCAGCAAAATGCCTCGCAAGCCGAGGTATTGGATTGTATACAGGCGCTTAATTCAAATCCGCATATTCATGGCATCCTGGTTCAACTACCGTTGCCCGCGCACTTTGAGAATAACCGGGTGATCACATCCATTGCCGTTGAGAAAGATGTCGATGGTTTTCATTTATATAACGTCGGTGCACTGGTGACTGGCAATACGATATTTTCTCCTTGCACACCGTTTGGCGTAATGGTGATGCTGGAAAGTAACCGGATTCCAATCGAAGGACAGCATGCGGTCGTGATCGGGCGCAGCAACATCGTGGGTAAACCGATGGCATTCATGCTCTTGGAGAAAGGTGCGACCGTCACTATCTGTACCTCAAAAACACGCAATTTGGCGCAATTTACCAGAGATGCCGACATTCTGGTCGTGGCAACTGGAAAACCGCGCATGGTGAATGCGGAAATGATAAAACCCGGCGCTGCCGTCATTGATGTAGGCATTAATCGATTGCCGGATGGAAAACTCTGCGGTGATGTCGATTTCGACTCTGTTAAGGAAATTGCCGGTTATATCACGCCCGTTCCGGGAGGGGTCGGTCCCATGACCATTACCATGTTGCTATGCAATACTATTCTGGCGGCGGAACGCGCTCAGGCCGGTATATTCAAATAGGGTAACCCGTTAATTTAATGAGTGTGCAAGCGTATGGAACAGCAACCCGATATTGATCCGCAGGAAACGCAAGAATGGCTGGATGCGCTCGATTCGGTCATCGCCAATGCCGGTGGCGAGCGCGCCCATTTCCTGCTGGAAAAACTGATAGAAAAAGCCCGCCGATCCGGCGCTTACCTGCCTTACAGCGCCACGACGGCGTATATCAACACCATACCAACGGGAAAAGAAGAGCGCTCACCGGGCAATAATGCCATCGAACACCGCATTCGTTCGTATGTGCGCTGGAATGCCATGGCAATGGTGTTACGCGCCAACAAAAATACCAATGTCGGCGGGCACATCGCCAGCTTCGCCTCAGCCGCAACGCTCTACGATGTGGGTTACAATCATTTCTGGCACGCGCCGAGCGAAACGCATGGCGGCGATTTGGTTTACCTGCAGGGGCATTCTTCTCCGGGTGCTTATGCGTATGCATTTCTCTCCGGCGAATTGAGTGAAGCGCAGTTGAACAATTTCCGCCAAGAAACCGGTGGCAATGGTCTTTCTTCGTACCCGCATCCGTGGCTGATGCCAACTTTCTGGCAGTTTCCCACGGTTTCGATGGGGCTTGGGCCGTTAATGGCGATTTATCAGGCGCGTTTCATGAAGTATCTGGGCAGCCGCGGATTGGTCAATACCGAGGGCCGTAAAATCTGGGCTTTCATGGGTGACGGCGAGATGGATGAGCCTGAGTCGCTTGGTGCTATCCCATTGGCATCACGCGAGAAACTGGATAATCTGATTTTTGTCGTCAATTGCAATTTGCAACGTCTAGATGGTCCGGTGCGTGGCAACGGCAAAGTTATCCAGGAATTGGAAGGAGCTTTTCGCGGTGCCGGCTGGAATGTCATCAAAGTGATCTGGGGTTCTTACTGGGATCCGCTTTTGGCAAGGGACACCAAGGGATTATTGCAGAAGCGCATGATGGAGTGCGTCGACGGCGAATATCAGAACTTCAAAGCCAGAGACGGTGCTTACGTGCGCGAGCATTTTTTCGGCAAATACCCCGAATTGCTGGAGATGGTCGCTACGATGTCCGACGACGATATCTGGCGGTTAAACCGCGGCGGTCATGATCCTCATAAAGTCTATGCGGCGTATGCGGCGGCGGCCAGACACACCGGACAACCGACCGTGATTCTGGCCAAAACGATCAAAGGGTACGGCATGGGTGAGGCGGGTGAAGCGCAAAATATCACTCATCAGCAGAAAAAAATGGGAACGACTTCCCTGAAAGCTTTCCGCAATCGTTTCGGTTTGGATATTCCCGACGACAAAATCGATGATATTCCCTATCTGACTTTCCCGGAAGATTCGGCGGAATTTAAGTATATGCGGGAACGGCGGGCGGCGTTAGGCGGTACTTTTCACCGCCGTAAGACCCATGCGCAAGCGTTGCAAGTGCCACCGTTAACGGCTTTTCAAGCGCTGCTGAAAGCCAGCGGTGAAGGTCACGAGTCATCCACCACCATGGCGTTTGTGCGGATTCTGAATATCTTGGTGAAAGACAAGCAAATCGGCCAGCATATCGTACCGATTGTCGCCGACGAATCGCGCACCTTCGGTATGGAAGGTATGTTCCGGCAACTGGGTATCTGGTCGTCAGCCGGACAGCTATATACGCCGCAAGACGCGGATCAATTGATGTATTACAAGGAAGACAAGCACGGTCAGATTCTGCAGGAAGGTATCTGCGAGGCGGGCGCCATGTCGTCCTGGATAGCAGCGGCGACTTCGTACAGTACGCACGGCATCCAGATGATCCCGTTTTTTATTTTTTATTCCATGTTCGGTTTTCAACGCATCGGCGATTTGGCGTGGGCCGCTGGCGATATGCGCTGCCGCGGTTTTTTGCTGGGCGGAACGGCGGGGCGCACGACATTGAATGGCGAAGGATTGCAGCATGAAGACGGGCACAGTCATATTGTCGCGTCGACGATTCCCAACTGCGTTTCGTACGATCCGGCATTTGCGTATGAGCTGGCCGTCATCATTCAGGACGGCTTACGCCGCATGTATCAGGAGCAGGAGGATGTTTATTATTACATCACGGTGATGAATGAAAACTACTCGCACCCTGAAATGCCGGCCGGTGCCGAGAAAGATATTTTGCGAGGGATGTATTTATTCAAAGCGGGAGATGCCGCTGCAAATAAGCCACACGTGCAGTTGCTCGGCGCGGGAACCATTCTGCGTGAGGTCATTGCAGCGTCGGAGATATTGCAACAGGAATATGGCGTGAGCGCCGATGTCTGGAGTGTGACCAGTTTCAACGAACTAAGACGTGAGGCGCTGGCCGTTACTCGCTGGAATATGTTGCATCCGGAACAACCGGCAAGAACTTCGCATGTGGAAAATTGTTTCAAAGGGTGCGAAGGCCCGGTAGTAGCCGCAACCGATTTTATGAAGATTTATGCCGATCAAATCCGCGAATTTGTGCCGGGACGATACCGTGTGCTCGGCACCGACGGATTTGGCCGTTCCGATACGCGCCAGAAGTTGCGCCGTTTCTTCGAAGTGGATCGATTTTATATAACGATTGCAGCACTCAAGGCATTGTCGGAGGAAGGCAAAATCGGTAAGCAGCAAGTTGCCCAGGCGATTGAGAAATATGGTATCGATCCGGAAAAATCCAATCCTGCGATCAGTTAAATCAATGACAGATAGATTTGCATTCTCCATTTCGACGGCATGTGAGGAAAGCGTGTGGCTGAATTAAAAAAAGTGCTCATTCCCGATATCGGCGACTTCAAGGAAGTGCCGGTCATCGAAGTGCTGGTAAAAGCAGGCGACACTGTGAAAGCCGAAGATTCGCTGGTTACGCTGGAATCCGATAAAGCGACAATCGAAATTCCGTCGCCTTATTCCGGTTTGATCAAGGAAGTGTTGATCAAAGCCGGTGACAAAGTATCGGAAGGCAGCGCAGTTCTAACTCTGGAAGCCTCGGCCAACGGTCAAACGGTAATCACTGCGCAGACTTCCCAAACGGCCGCTGAGCAAAAGGAAACCACACCGCAACCGCAACAAGAAGTTAAGCCAGTTGTTAATCAAGCACCGCAACGCGTACCGCCAGCTGTACCGCTAGCCAGTATTGTTTCATCCAAAGCGCACGCCAGTCCGTCGATTCGCCGTTTTGCGCGGGAGCTCGGTGTCAATCTTGAGCTGATTACCGGCAGCGGACCGAAGCACCGCATTTTCAAGGAAGATGTGCAAGCTTTTGTAAAAGCCGAATTGGCAAAGTCGAGTGGCGCTGGCATGGGTGCAGCACTAAATCTGCTGCCTTGGCCGCAAGTGAGTTTTGCCAAGTTCGGCCCGGTTGAATTACGGTCGCTCACACGAATCAAGCAAATTTCCGGCGCGAATCTGCATCGCAACTGGGTGATGATTCCGCATGTGACGCAATTTGACGAAGCCGATATCACCGATTTAGAAGCGCTGCGCAAAGAATCCAATGACAATGGCAAAGAGAACAGAGTGAAATTAACGCTGCTGGCTTTTTTAATGAAAGCGTTGATTGCGCCTTTAAAAAAATTCCCGGAATTCAACGCTTCGCTCGATAATGATTCCAACGGTGAAACCAGTTTGGTCATCAAGCATTATTACCATATTGGTTTTGCCGTCGATACGGTGAATGGATTGGTTGTGCCCGTTATCCGCGATGTCGATCAAAAAGGAATTATTACCATCGCGGAAGAATTGGCCAGACTGTCCGCACTGGCGCGCGAAAATAAGCTGAAGCCCACCGATATGCAAGGCGCCAGTTTTACCATCTCCAGCCTGGGCGGGATCGGTGGAACGGCCTTCACACCGATCATCAATGCACCGGAAGTCGCGATTCTGGGTATTTCCAAAGCTGGCATCAAGCCGGTTTACCGCGATGATCAATTCGTGCCGCGCTTGATGTTGCCACTGTCACTGTCCTATGATCATCGCGTCATCGATGGGGCAACGGCAGCCCGCTTCACAACGCATCTATCGGAAGTATTGACCGATATGCGCCTGGCGTTGTTATGACAGGCATCTTGTATTTTTATGCTCGCCGGGGAGGAGGTTATCGATAAGTTTCCTCTGGTCGGTATTTATGGCGGAACATTCGATCCGATCCATTATGGCCATTTGCGTATTGCGGAAGAACTGCTCGATTTCACCGGTTTGAAGCGTATGATCTTTGTTCCTTCGGGTGCTCCCCGCTTACGTGCCGCGCCTGCGGCGTCGAGAGGTCATCGAGCTGCCATGGTGCAGCTGGCGATTCAGGATAACAACCGGTTTGCGCTGGATGAGCGGGAAATCAACCGGCCCGGAATCAGCACAACAGTGCAATCATTGCGGGAGTACCGGTGTGAATTGGGGGAGAATACCGCGCTGTGCTTTGTATTGGGAATCGATGCATTTGTTAAGATCAATCATTGGTCTGAATGGCAAGCGTTATTCAATTTGTGCCATTTGATTGTGGTTGGCCGCCCGGGTTTTGTTTCGGTTGACGACGAAAAAAATTTGCCAGCTGCGATACGCAAAGAATATTCAGTCCGCCATGCCGAGGATGCCGATGATTTGGCACGGCAACCTAGCGGTTGTATTTATACTGCACGCACTTCGTTGCTGGAAATATCCGCTTCGCATATACGATCATTGATCAGCGCGGGAAAGAGCATCCGCTATTTGCTGCCTGAGAGTGTCTCTGAATATATTAAATCCAATCGGTTATATACCGGAAATCTATGAATTCTGAAAAACTGGTACCTGTCATTGTTGATGCATTGGAAGAAATCAAGGCGCATGATATCGACGTCATCGATGTGTCTAAAATCACCTCGATGTTTGGGTTTATTATTATTGCCAGCGCGGATTCGACGCGTCAAACAAAGGCATTGGCTAATAATGTGCAAGAAAAAGTAAAAGCTGCCGGGGGAAAAGTGTACAGTGCCGAAGGTGAACAGTCAGGTGAATGGGTGCTTGTGGATTTGGGCGATGTGGTTGTGCATATCATGCTGCCGGCCGTACGCGAATATTACAATTTGAAAGCGCTGTGGTCGGAGCGCAATTGATGCTACTGAAGATTGCGAATTAGCTCCATCGGCTCATGAAGTTTTTTATACTTGCGGTTGGCAACAAAATGCCGGATTGGATCAGAACGGGTTACCTTGAGTATATCAAGCGCTTATCCGGTGAAATAACTGTCAATTTGATTGAAATTAAGCCGGAAAAGCGAGTTGGCGGAAAATCAGTTGCGCAGCTTCTGCAAGCGGAATATCAACGGATTCGCGCTGCCTTACCGCCGGATTGCTTCATTGTGGTTCTCGATGAACGAGGGCAGCAATGGACTACGGTAAAATTTGCCGGCGTCATTCAAGAATGGATGATGACTCAAAATGCCATTGCATTTATCATTGGTGGCGCGGATGGCTTGCATGACGATATCAAGCAAGCCGCGCATGCGATGATGGCGCTATCGAAACTGACTTTGCCACATGGTCTGGTGCGTGTTTTATTGGCGGAACAGATTTATCGTGCCATATCGATTAATAAGAATCACCCATATCATAGAGCTTAAACTTGATTGCGCACTTATGAACTCAAGCCGTTTACAGCCATTACCGGAAACGTTGAATGCAATGATCAAACCGATTCAATGTGCCGAATATAGTGCGATTGTGTAGACTGAAATGCTCTCCAAAAACCAAATCTATCTTGCGTCAAGAAGCCCTCGCCGGCGCGAACTGCTGCACCAGATCGGCGTGAAATTTAATTTGTTGATGATGCGGGAAACTTTGGGCCGTGACATCGATGTCGACGAGCAGCCGCTTGCCAATGAAGTTCCTGCTGATTATATCTATCGCGTTACTCGCGCTAAAGCTGATGCCGGTTGGAAACGGATATTGCAGCGCCGCTTGCCGGTTCAGCCAGTGCTGGCGGCTGATACCATTGTAACGATTGACGGATGTATCCTCGGTAAGCCGAGAGATAATGCGCACGCCGAAGAGATGCTGAAAATATTGTCGGGCCGTTCGCACCAAGTGCTGACCGCGATCGGGGTCGGTATCCACGATACCATACAAATGCGATTGTCGACATCGACAGTACGTTTCCGCGAAATCAGTGAACGTGAGATCCGGCATTATCTGGCAAATAATAATGTTTTGGACAAAGCCGGGGCTTATGCGATTCAAGGCGTGGCAGCCGCTTTCATCGTCGAAATCTCGGGTAGTTATAGCGGCATCATGGGATTGCCGCTCTATGAGACGGCGCAATTGCTTGAGGAAGCGGGCATCGCAATTTTCCAATAGCAGTTAGTTTGGCATAGCAGCATTTACTTAAAATTGAATTGCGCTATCGCATCGTTAACAATTCGTCATATGATTTGCTGCAGAATGGAGCGTCGGCTTTAAAAATCCATTTTTTAATAAAAATCTAATCGAATATGAGTAATGAAATTCTTGTCAATATCACACCGCAAGAAACCCGGGTAGCGATACTGGAACAAGGGGTGACGCAAGAGTTGCACATTGAACGGACCAGCGGCCGGGGTATTGTTGGAAATATCTATAACGGACGTGTCAGCCGCGTTTTGCCCGGTATGCAATCCGCTTTTGTTGATATTGGTCTGGATCGGGCTGCTTTTTTACACGTGGCGGATATCCGCGATTCCGGCCAAGAGGGGGATGCAGCCAAGCCCATCGAGAAATTATTGTATGAAGGGAACAGCATCCTGGTGCAAGTAATCAAGGATGCAATAGGTACCAAGGGTGCGCGGTTGTCGACACAGATAAGCCTAGCGGGGCGTTTGCTGGTGTTTCTGCCGCAAGAATCGCATATCGGTATTTCGCAGCGCATTGAAGACGATAGCGAACGTGAGTTACTGCGCGAGAAGTTGCAGCAGATTCTGCCTGCGGAAGAAAAGGGCGGATATATTATCCGCACCATGGCCGAGACCGCGGATGAAAGCGATTTGCGCGCCGATCTGGAATACTTACATCGGTTATGGCATGACATTCAACAGAAGTCGGTCACTATCGCCGCGCCGGTTTTGCTTTATCAAGATCTTGATCTCAGTCACCGGGTTTTACGGGATTTCGTTGATGAAGATACCATTCGCATTCTTGTCGATTCGCGGGAAAATTATCAAAAGCTAGTACGATTTGCGCATAACTACATGACCTATATTGCAGAGCGCATCACGCTTTATACCGGTGACCGGCCATTGTTCGATTTGTACAGTGTGGAAGAAGAAATTGAGAAATCTTTGGCGAAACGCGTCAATCTGAAGTCCGGCGGGTATCTGATTATCGATCAAACGGAAGCGCTCACCACGATGGACGTGAATACCGGCGGATTTATCGGTGTGCGTAACTTTGACGACACTATTTTCAAAACCAACCTGGAAGCGGCTCAAGTTATTGCCAGGCAGCTTCGCTTACGCAATCTCGGCGGTATCATCATTATCGATTTTATCGATATGGATTCCGAAGAACATAAGCAGGCCGTGTTAGCGGAATTTAATAAGGCACTGTCAAAAGATCGCACACGCATAACCATCAATGGATTCAGCGCGTTAGGTCTGGTTGAAATGACGCGTAAACGCACACGGGAAAGTCTGGCGCATGTGCTGTGCGAAACTTGCCCGACTTGCCAGGGGCGTGGCGAAATCCGCACCGCACAAACGATTTGTTACGAAATATTGCGTGAACTGCTGCGCGAAGCCCGGCAGTTTGAAGCCAATGAGTTTCGCATTCTGGCATCTCAGCAGGTCATCGATTTGTTTCTGGATGAAGAATCGCAAAGTTTGGCGCAATTAGGTGATTTCATAGCGAAACCGATCAGCTTGCAAGTCGAGGAATCGTATACGCAAGAGCAGTATGATGTGATATTGATGTAGTGCTGAAGTGACTCCTTAAAACTGTACAACTGAAAGTGAAGTTAAGCTTTGTCAAGGATGATTAATCAGACTCAGGCAGTCTGATGAATTATTGTGCGTTGGTAATAAACTTCATTGGGTGTCTGGCTATCAAGATTTTGATGAAAGTGCGCCTAATTATACCAATCAAACCACAGAGTCAGGCTTTGCCTTACCTCTTTTAGATCGTTGAATGCTCTGGTATATAAAAGTTCATGCTCAACAGTGCACCACATCGTTCGATAAAAAATATTGGCTCTAAATGTTTAGTTTCACGGTGTGCTGAACTGGATTAACGATCAAGCGTTCTGGCTCTTTTGTTCATATTCTGCAAATGTATTCGTAAGGCGTAAGGCTCTTGAGGGTTTTCAGTCTTTTAGTCATGTGAGTCATAGTAATAGCGTTTTACAGTCGCTTCTTTGATTGTTCCATTCATTTGCTTGACCTGTTCGTTCGTTCCGGGTGTTTTAGTTTTGTGGGCCGGTGTTCAATGCTGTGCTCATTACAGCATAGGCCGAACCTATGCATGATCTGCTGTGTTGTTGATCCGTCGCAATAACGCGGCGAATGACAGAACTGACTGCCGTTATCGATCGGGATCGTATGGATTTAATAAGGAACGGGGATCGATCGGATACAACTTGCCTTCTTTAGGCCTTACCTCGGCAATATCGATATGAAAGTAGCTAATCGGGTATTTTTTACTGCTTCGGTATATATCTTGTCATCTCGCTCAAATACACCAAGTACAGGTTGCTTTAATGTGTCGCAGCCGCGTTTGAGTTCGTCATGATGATCACGATGCCGTTTTGCACAAAAATAGCTTTCATCAACTTACACTCTACCTAACAATTTGTCTTTAAGGACGGTCTGATGGCGCTATATTACTTGCCTGAAAATGCCTTATCAGAGATTAATCATGTTACGATTTTTACCTAACAGCAGGGTTGCTTTATTGGCTGGTATATCAATGCTAAGGCATTGAATTATTTTTCTATACTTTAATTTGCTGTTTCTTAGCATCCTGCTGGACTAACAGATTGCTTCTGCTAGTCTGGAGCCTTTAAAATTTCAGTGAACTATGATTTCTACCACTCGCCGGTACACGGGTGAAAGCAATAATAAAAATGCAAAACCGATTGGGAAAGCGATACCCCATGAATAGAGCCATTCTTCGACAAAATTATTGGAAAAGCCAAGGTTTACTGCAGTTACGGTTGCAGACACGCAACATGTCATTGTTGCGGACATAATTAAACAATACAGGCAGTGTGCTAAAAATTTTTGCTTCATATCAGCTACTGAAAATTTGAAATCCTGTATTGTATTTAATTACATGTCAAAATATTGTCAAGGCTCTAGACTAGCAGAGACAATCTGTTAATCCAGCAGGATGCTAAGAAACAGCAAATTAAAGTATGGAAAAATAATTCAATGCCTTAGCATTGATATACCAGCCAATAAAGCAACCCTGCTGTTAGATAAAAATCGTAACACGATTAATCGTTGGTATGGCATTTTCAGGCAAGTAATATATCGCCATCAGCCCCCCATCAAAGACAAGTTGTTGGGTAGAGTGGAAGTTGATGAAAGCTCTATTTTTGCGCGAAACGGCATCGTGGTTATCATGGCAAACTCAAGCGCGGACGGGGCACATTAAAATAACCCGTATTTGGTGTATTTGAGCGAGATGGCAGGGTATACACCGAAATAGTACCGGACTGTAAACGCTTGACTTTACAAGCAGTGATATTGGGTAAGGTATCCATTGAAAGTGTCATTTATAGTGACATAATGGTTTGGTAGACGTAGGGAAACGCTGATTAATTGGCTGCACGAGCGAATCGCTTCGTTGTGCGGTACTCACGCTCTCGTCTATCTTGTTGATATGTCGCGGTTGCTGTGTTCCGTGTGCCTATCGCTTCGCTCGTTCGCCGAATTAATCAGCATTTCCGTAGGATACTCCAAGCATTTTCGTGTATCCCATGGTGATAATGAATTTGCTCGTGAAGGGTATTGCCATATTAATGGCATCGAATCGTTCTGGAGCTTTACCAAGCGGCGGCTTGCAAAGTTTAACGGTGTGTCAGTTAATTTTAAGCTGCATTTAAAAGAATCAGTGGCGCTAGAAAAAACATCCTGATGAGCTTGCCAGTGAATTATGGCAACTCATCAGATTTTATTAATCTCTCTGCTGGTCTAGAGCCTATTATTACGAGCAGGACTTGGTGTGATTGCCGTTGCTCGTCGGAGATATAAAGCATCATAATTGGCGCACAAAGGATTTTAGTAAAGCCACTGTGAACCAGTGGCTTTTTTTGTTTCAGTTTTCCTTTAAGGTTGCTGCATAATTTGCAAATCAATATTCAGTGTTGATTCTTTTGTGTTTACATTTGACGATTACATAGTTTTTGTTGACGAAAGCGGCGATCATAGTCTTACTTCCATTGATCAGAGTTATCCAATCTTTGTTTTGGCTTTTTGCGTGTTTGAGAAAAAACATCATGAAGAAAATGTGACACCAACAACTCTAAAGTTCAAATTCAAGTATTTTAGGCATGATCAGGTGATCTTTGCTGGTCGTCGAATGATCATGCAAGTATAGGGATATTGCGCCTTCCCTCTCGGATATGGTCGGTTGGGAGTGATTTTTTCATGCTAGTTTGCAGAAAAATCGATAAAAACTTCCAATCTCCTCATCTCCTTACGACTGAGCCTTCCGGATATCGTTTTCATGCAAGAGTCCGGATAGATTTTTCAAGTTATACGCCATCGCCAGGAACATACGCCAAGCATGCGTTTTGGCCAGACTGCGGTGACGCAGGATTTTGACATTAAACCACTGTGCTTGGCTGCCAAAGGTGCGCTCTACAACATAACGGGATTTCGCGATCAAGCTATTGCGGCTGCAACTGCTGGCGCGTCAATGGATTTTTCTTCGCGGCCTTATCTTGAATGCCGTTTTTAATGCCGCGTGATGTTTCTGATCTATATGCCTTGTCGGTATGAACACGGGTTCCGACTAGACTGGATATTGGCTTTGTCGAGGGCCCAGTAATGGTTTGCTGTCATGGCAATTGGCTGCGGTGGTGGTTGCTGCCATGACTAACCCGTTGTTATCTACCACCGTATGTTGCTTATAGCCAAATACCGGTTTGCCTGCCTTCCTAATCGAACGTGCTTCGCTATCCACGCCAGGTTCTTCAATAACCCGCATCGCTGATTGAGCATCTAGCATCATCCCGTTCTTCCCGGTCACCCGCCACTTCATAAGCAAGCCGGGTTTTAGGCTTACGCTGACTTTGCGTAATGCTCGCATCAACATGGCAGCTTTTTCTGACTGTGATGCCGTGCGCTTGTATCTGCTCATTCACTTGCCCCAATAAGCCATCCCACGCACTCGCCACCGTCAGCCGGATTCTGAAATGTGATAGTACGGAATGGTCCGGCATATCGTCTTCCAACGGCGCCCCAAAAAATCCCATCACATGCAGATTCGAGTCCGCCATGTCTTCCACCGATTCATCACTTAAATCGTCGTTCCAAATTCTTGCCAACAACATCTTGAACAATAGGACCCCGAATAGGCCGGGTGGCCCGCTGCACCCGATACCGGTGCATAATGGACTGCGATGGCTTTCTCAATTGCGTTCCAGTCTATCAACTGATCAATCTGCTTCAGAAAATTCCCTCTCCGGGGGCGGCGGGTTACATCATATTTAAATGCCGCACTGAAGATCAATCATGTGTGATTCTATTGTTGCTGGGAAATCCAGCGTGTGGCATAGCGGATTAGATCAGCGCCATCTTTTAGGTTTAATTTTGACCGGATATTGAAGCGGTGAGTGTCGATTGTTTTGATGCTGCGGCAAAGCATCTGGGAAATTTCGTGGCTATTATGCCCTTGTCCGATCAAGTGTAAAACCTCAAGCTCACTGGATGTAAGCGAATTGATTAGATGCTCGGGCTCGGAGCTTTTCATAACCATTCGCTTTAATAACTTTTTGTGCATTTGCTTGCTTAGATATACATTGCCTTTTAGAACCTCGCGGATAGCTTCAAGCAAAACTTCGCCTGGCTCGTGCTTCATGACATAACCAAGTGCTCCGGCGCGAAGGGCTCGTTCTGCATAAACCGATTCATCGTGCATGGAGATGAAAAGTACAGGTAGATCTGGAACCAAGGCATGGATACTTTTGATTACTTCAAGCCCCGATACCGTTTTGAGGGTTACATCTAACAAAATAATATCAATCGGGTTATTTTTTTTGATGATTTCCAGTGCCTCAGTGCCGTCACCTGCTTCGGCAAATACTTCCATATCCGGTTCCATATTGATGAGCATGGCAAGGCCATGCCGCAACATGGCATGATCATCAACGAGCATTACTTTTGCTTTCTTTGTCGACATTTTTAGTGATTTGTGTTTTTAAACGAACTTCTGTACCACCTTCTTTACGAGCGAGAATTTCCAGCTTTGCACCCAATTCCTTTGCGCGGTATTGCATAATTTTAATGCCCATACCCGGTGTGGACGGATGATCGGTATCAATTCCCGTGAAACCGCAACCATCATCACTGATAGATAAACACAGTGTTTTTTCATCGGATGTTAGGGAAATCGTTAGATGTTTTGCCTTACCGTGACGGATTGCATTATTCGCTGCTTCCTGAGTAATCCGGTACAAATTGAGCGCCGTATTGTTATCGTTGATAATGTTAATATTATTTCCAGAAAAGTCACAATCGATATTATACGTTGTTGAAATTCTCGTCGCCAAGGTTTGCAATGCTTGGATCAAACCATTGGCTTCCAGTTCAAACGGAAGCAATCCTTGCGCAAGTTGCTTGATGTGAATTACGGCTGTCTGTGTTTGAGAAGCAATGGAGGATGCCAGCATCGCTAAATTGTTATCTCCACTTACAGAATTAGAAATTTTCTTTTCCAATACTCTGGCTTGATATCCGATAGCCGCGATTTGTTGTCCAACATTATCGTGTAATTCCTGTCCGATCGTATGCGCTTGCTCCTCGGCAACGGATACCAATGCTTGTTCCAGATGTCTTAGTTCAAGCCAACTTTCCAAATCATTAGCAATTGCGCTGACAAGTTTTTGTTCTTCCGGTAAACAAAAAGGTTTCTCTTCCGAGTAAAAAATACTTAAATGACCGCATTCAATTCCATTGACATGGATACCGGATCGCAAAACCGGTTTGCTCTTATATATTTCCTGACCAAGCTCAAGGTTTGCGAGATTTGTGTCTGTTTTGTTAGCGTCATGCGGTTGATTTACTTGATTCTGGTTCTCATTTCTAGAAGTAAAATATTTGCCGTTAACGTCGATTACTGCAGCGGCAATTTCCGGATATTGCAGAGCCGGTATTAAATATTTGAATATACTTAAGCAAACATCCTCTAACGAGAGCTCCACTCCCATGCTGCGGCGTATTTCATATAGGCAGGTGATTTCTTTCAGGCGGGCATGCAATAGCTCATCCACCTGTTTGCGCTCTAGCCATAACGCCAGATCACTCGTGATGGCGTTGATCAGTCTTTGTTCTTCCAAGATTAAAAAAGGCTTATCTTTCGGATAATAAACGTTTAATTGGCCGCAGGTTTTACCATTAATACAGATTTCCGATGTCAATTCATGGGTAAAATCTCTCGTCTGAGGTACGGAGGAAATGTGTTTTCCATCGAGTTTGATTGTAATCGAGGTGTATTCCGGGTGCTGCATTGCGGGTATTAAAAACTTAATAACATTTTGACAGGCTGCCTCAACCGATAACTCGAGTCCGAGACTGCGGCGGATTTCGTAGAGGCATGTAATTTCTTTTAAACGTTCTCGTAATTCACTTTCTTTGCGGCTTAATTCTATCGAGTATTGTTCGGCTGTTTCTTTTGCTTGCCGGGCTTCTTTTTCTGATTGGATAAGTTTGCGCACGAACCAGTTTAATAACAATATTTCAGCACTAATCAGTGCTGCCAGATAAATAATGATATCTTTTAATTTTTCAGTAACCGGTTTAAATAATTCTTCCTCATCCAGTTTGAGGATCATGGTAAGGCCGATGGAGTGCAACGAAGCATATGTTTCAATGACAGGCACTTGACGATAATCGAAAGTAGCGGCTACGCCACTTTTCTTGTCAAGCGTATAATTCTTTGACGGCATGCTTTCATCGGGAGTCAGATGTTTGAATTGAACTCCATCAATCTGACTAATCAGGCAAGCCATTTCGTTTTTTCCCTTTTCCGGTTTTGCACATAAGATGAACTCACCCGTTTTGCCAATGGATCGTATTCCTCTAAACCGGCGCGTTACTTGCTGCAATTTGACTTGTGTTGTGATACTGCCAATGCGTTGTTTATCTTGATCGAGCACATCATTGGTTGTGTGAAGAATAAGCTCTTCATCCCATATCAAGAGCGTATCTTTGTTTAATCGGAGCACTTTTTTACTATTAGAAAACTGGCCTACTTGTGAAAGTTTCTTACCTTGCTTGTCATGAACGACGGCCGCCGAGAAACCTGCTTCGGGTAATGAGTTAACATTTCGTACCAGATCATGCAGCGCATTATGGTTGTCCGGTTCGCTGTTGAGTTGTTGCATTGACTGAACGATAAACGGGCGCAGCGATAGCGCGCGGGTATCCGCCAGTCCTTTTTCAATCTGAGATTCCAATAAATGTGCTTTTCCTTGTAAAGCAACCGCCAATCCTCTGCCCAGTACCGACTCAATTTCTTGCCGCATAACGGTATACACCGTGATACCCGTTGTCAGCGTCAGTCCTAACAACAATAAGCCGCCTATAATACTGATTTTGCGATCATCACGGGTCAATGACAAATTATTCTCCTTCATTGAGATCAATAAATTCAATTAATTATATTAGAAATAAGAATGTTCATTAAAATTTAGGCGATCGGATTTTGCATATACGGCGAACGATCTATGAGTATTATAGATAACCTCATTGCGTTATAATTCACAGTTTAATCCATCAACTGATCGAAAAATGCTGCATGGTATTAATCTCGCATGTGTCCGTGGCGACCGCGAGCTATTTAGAGATGTCAATTTTTCACTCGAAGCGGGCGGCTTGATGCAGGTGCGCGGCCCGAATGGCAGTGGCAAGACTAGTTTGTTGCGCATGCTCTGCGGATTGTCCAATCCAGCCGCCGGTGAAATTCGCTGGGGTGATGCTCCAATACGCGCCTTGGATGGTGAATATTATGCGGCTATGACTTATATCGGTCATTTGAGTGGAACAAAAGACGATTTAACAGTCATTGAGAATTTATGCATTTCCAGTGCATTGGCGGGTTTCGAAATCGAAGCCGGTCAGGCAAAAGAAGCCCTCAATCACATAGGGCTGCGCGGCAGGGAGGCGCTGCCGGTCAAGGTATTGTCGCAAGGTCAGCGCCGCCGTGTTGCATTGGCGCGTTTGCTGGTATGTAAAACACCCTTATGGATTCTGGACGAACCTTTGGTTGCGTTGGATGTTTTGGCGGTAAAATTGATTCAGGAATTGCTTGAGCGGCATCTAAAGGAAGGTGGCATGGTGGTGATGACGACGCATCAGGAAATTGATATTACAGCAACATCAACCACGCAATTACATCTGGCCTGATATGTTTATGTGGATAATTAAACGCGATCTTCTGCTGGCGGTGCGGCGCCAATCCGATGTGCTGACCACACTGTTTTTTTTCATCATCGTGGTAAGCTTGTTTCCACTTAGCGTTGGACCGGAAATGAACATGTTGCGCACCATGGCGCCCGGCGTGGTGTGGGTTGCGGCTTTGCTGGCTTCGATGCTATCGCTGGGGCGGATGTTTTCCAATGATTATCTCGATGGCACATTGGAACAAATGCTGTTGTCACCGCAATCGTTATCGCTTTTGGTGCTGGGAAAGGCTTTTGCGCATTGGCTGGTGACTGGCGTACCGCTGGTGTTGATGGCGCCGGTTCTGGGGATTCAATATGATTTACCGGCGGAAGCATTGCTTGTTTTAACGTCGGCCTTATTGCTGGGCACGCCGGTTCTGAGTCTGATTGGTGCAATTGGCGCAGCATTGACACTCGGATTGCGAGGCGGCGGGGTGCTGGTTTCACTGCTCGTACTACCTTTATATATTCCGGTATTGATTTTTGGTTCAGGTGCAGTAGAGGCCAACATGTCCGGGGTTGAATTTAGTGCGCATTTATCATTAATCGGCGCATTCCTTTTGGTGACGGCTGTTTTTGCTCCTTGGGCGGCCGCTTGGTCACTACGCGTTTCGTTGGAATAAGACAGATTTTTCCGCTGCCTATTTGGTATCGATTTAGTATAAAATTAGCGGCTAAAAATTTTTCGACTGAATCGGAACAGAAGTTTAACGTGCAGAATTATAAAATTTAATATGGCTATCAATTGGTTCAAATATTCTTCTCCGGCCAGTTTTTATTCACTGGCGGGGAAAATGATTCCGCTGTTTGTTTTTGCCGCAGTAATACTCTTAGTGGCAGGACTTTATGTTGGTTTTTTTGTTGCGCCTACCGATTTTCAGCAAGGCGAAGCGTACCGGATTATTTTTATCCATGTACCCGCAGCGTGGATGTCGATGTTTCTTTATGTCGTGATGGCATTCTGGGCGGGCATCGGCTTGGCGTTCAATACCCGGCTTTCTTCCATGTTTGCATCCGCAATCGCGCCGACCGGTGCGATGTTCACCTTTATTGCACTGTGGACCGGCGCATTATGGGGAAAACCGATGTGGGGAACCTGGTGGGTTTGGGATGCGCGGCTGACTTCCGAGTTGATTCTGTTTTTTTTGTATATCGGCTTTATGTCGTTGCAAGCCGCGATTGACGATCCGCGCCGCGCTGATAAAGCAGGTGCCATCATCGCGCTGGTTGGCGTAGTGAATGTTCCGATCATTTATTTCTCGGTGCAATGGTGGAATACCTTGCATCAAGGGGCATCGGTGAGTGTCAATCAGGCACCTGCAATGGCGAGTACTATGTTGATGGGCATGTTGATTATGGTGTTTGCAAGCTGGATGTATTCCATTGCCGTCATACTGAAACGCACGCGTGTGATTATTTTGGAGCGTGAGAGTCATACCGCGTGGGTGGCTGAGCTGCATAAGAAGGGAGCGGTATAATGAACTGGACAAGCTGGTCAGAGTTTTTTGCAATGGGTGGCTATGGATTGTATGTGTGGGGTTCATACGCCGTGACATTTATTTGTGTTGCCGGTGAGGTTTTCTTAATTTCAAAACGTCACCGAACTTTGGAAAAACAATACAGTCTCATCAACGGCATCCATAAAGAAGAGATAAAAAATGAAACCACGTCATAAAAAACTAGTAGTGATAGTATCCGGAGTGGCCGCATTAGGTGTCGCCGCTGTTCTCGTATTAAATGCATTTCAAAGTAATTTGGTTTTCTTTTTCAGCCCATCCCAGGTCGTTGCAAAAGAAGCGCCGATTGGAAAAAGCTTTCGGATCGGCGGACTGGTTGAAGAAGGCAGTGTCAAACGTGACGATAAAACCACCACAGTCCGCTTTTCAGTAACTGATACGGCACAAGCAATTCCAGTTGTGTATACCGGCATTCTTCCGGATTTATTCAGAGAAGGTAAGGGCGTCGTTGCACAAGGAAAAATAGCGGCGGACGGAGTTTTTATGGCCGACGAAGTGCTCGCCAAACACGATGAAAATTATATGCCTCCGGAAGCTGCGGAAGCCTTGGAACAGGCCGCCAAAGCGCAAAAGACATCTTTGACGCAGTAAACCCGGTTGTTCTCATGCAGTCTGAGCGTATCATTCCCAAATTCATAATAACCATTCATTCGTAAGAAAAAATCATGATCCCAGAAATTGGTAATTTTTCTTTAATTCTCGCCCTGTTATTAGCCATTATCCAAGGAACACTGCCGATCATCGGAGCGGCGCGTGGTATCCCTTCTTGGATAGCGCTTGCCAGGCCGGTTGTTCAAGGGCAGTTTGTATTTGTTTTGATCGCATTCCTTTGTTTAGCCTATTCCTTTGTCAGCAGTGATTTTTCCGTTATGAACGTGGCAAAGAATTCGAATACCGAATTGCCATTTCATTACCGGTTGGCGGCTACGTGGGGATCTCATGAAGGATCTTTATTGCTGTGGGTTTTTATGCTCGCAGGATGGTCAGTCGCTGTAAGTGTTTTCAGTAAGCAGTTGCCGGATGACATCGTGGCGCGGGTGCTGGGCGTACTGGGGCTTGTTGCTATCGGTTTTTATGTCTTCATGCTGTTTACTTCAAATCCTTTCGACCGCTTATTACCGGCAGCGCCAGAAGGAAGCGATTTGAATCCGTTATTGCAAGATGCGGGTATGGTAATGCATCCGCCGATGTTGTACATGGGGTATGTAGGATTCTCCATCGCTTTTGCCTTTGCGATCGCAGCATTGCTGAGCGGGAAATTGGATGCAACCTGGGCGCGCTGGTCTCGTCCATGGACGATTGTAGCTTGGGTATTTCTGACTTGCGGGATTATGCTCGGTAGCTGGTGGGCGTATTATGAATTAGGCTGGGGCGGCTGGTGGTTCTGGGATCCGGTCGAAAATGCTTCATTCATGCCGTGGCTGGTTGGAACGGCCTTGGTTCACTCTTTGGCAGTTACTGAAAAACGCGGCAGCTTCAAAAGCTGGACCGTTTTATTGGCAATTTGCGCGTTTGCCTTAAGTTTGCTAGGTACATTTTTAGTTCGTTCCGGTGTTCTGACATCGGTTCATGCCTTCGCGACAGATCCTTCACGCGGGGTGTTTATCCTGGCTTTCTTGTTTGTCGTCATCAGCGGCTCACTGATATTGTTTGCGTGGCGAGCGCCAAAAGTTGGGTTGGGCGGTAAATTCGATTTGCTGTCGCGCGAATCAATGTTGTTGACCAACAATATTTTATTGCTGGTTGCTGCAGCCAGTGTTTTGCTCGGAACGCTTTATCCGTTGATCATCGATGCCTTGGGTCTGGGTAAATTGTCGGTAGGCCCTCCTTATTTCGAAGCTGTTTTTGTTCCAGTCATGACACCGGCAATTTTCCTCATCGGTGTCGGTCCGATTGCACGCTGGAAACAAATGAGTCTGCCGGCATTGGCCGTTCGCTTGCGCTGGGCGTTTGCAGTGAGTGTGGTTTCAGCGCTTTCCGCACCTTACTTCATGGGTGAATGGAAGCCGATGACAAGCTTCGGTTTATTGCTGGCGTTCTGGATTATCGTGTGTGTATTCGTCAACTTGAAGCACCGCATCAGCGCTAGCACTGAAGGTAACGTGTTTACTAGACTGTTAAAACAATCCAGAAGCTATTACGGCATGCACTGTGCGCATCTCGGCGTGGCCGTGTTCATTATCGGTGTTACCTTGGTGAATAGTTACGAGACTGAGAAAGATGTGCGTATGGAGATTGGCAGTCAGGTAACTGTTGGTGGTTATATCTTCCAGTTTAACGGTACTCGTAATGATGTAGGGCCAAACTATAAAGCCGTGATTGGTGATATTGCAGTAAGTAAGGACGGGCAATTCGTACGTAATATGTATCCGGAAAAACGCACATATAACGCATCCGGCATGGCGATGACAGAAGCCGCTATCGATACGGGATTTTTTCGCGATCTGTACGTTGCTTTAGGCGAGCCACTGACCAATGGCGCCTGGGTAGTTCGTGCGTATCATAAACCTTTTGTCGATTGGATATGGATGGGATGTCTGCTCATGGCATTCGGTGGTATTACGTCCATTACCGACCGCCGTTATCGCCTGAAGATTACCAAAAAGAATGCTGTCAGAACTGAAGAAGAGACTAGTGCATCGGCAGAAACACCAATGCCGGTGGCTGCTGCGCCATCCGCAAACAAAGTTGAATTGGCAGCGGAGACCACCAAAGCATGATGCGCTATTTAATTCCGTTATTTGCTTTTTTGGTGCTGGCTGCATTCTTGCTCGTCGGTTTAACGCTGAATCCGCGCCAAGTACCTTCGCCGCTGATTGATAAACCGGCACCAAAGTTTCAGCTTAGTCAGCTGCAAGAACCCGATAAGATAATGTCATCTGATGATAATCTCGGAAAAGTCTGGATGCTGAATGTGTGGGCATCATGGTGCGTGGCGTGCCGTGATGAACATCCTTTGCTGGTGCAGTTGGCAAAAACCGGGATCGTTCCGATCTATGGCTTGAATTATAAAGACGAACGAAATACTGCGATGCAATGGTTAAAACGTTACGGTGATCCCTATACCATCAGCATCGTGGATTCCGATGGCAAAGTTGGAATCGATTATGGTGTTTACGGTGTTCCGGAAACCTATGTGATTGATAAGAAGGGTATCATCAGACACAAACAAATCGGACCGGTGACTGTCGATTCACTTGAGAAAACCATTATTCCACTCATCAAAGAACTGCAGCAACAAGCATAAGCGGATTATGCGAATCTCATAAATAAAGGTTAGTTTTGTCATGAAACATCAATTGAATGGTGTAACGAAGGCCGTAGTGCTAGTTTTTCTGCTATTTCTGCTGATTCCAATGACCGGATGGTCGAAAGAAGCGGTACCGGTCGCGGAAGATCCAGAAGTCGAAAAAAGGATGTTGACGCTGACGGAGAATTTGCGCTGTCTGGTTTGTCAGAATGAAACGATTGCGGATTCGCGTGCTGATTTTTCCAACGACATCCGGCGTGAAATCCGCGAACAAATCAAAGCGAATAAAACCGATCCGGAGATTATTCAGTTTCTGGTCGATCGCTACGGAGACTTCGTTCTTTATAACCCGCCGATGAAAGCCACCACCATCCTGTTATGGTTTGGTCCGGCCGCTTTGCTGGTATTTGGACTGGTTTCTTTGATTATGTATTTGCGGCGCCGTCGTGTGCAAATAGAAGAAGTGTCGCTTTCGCAAGCTCAGCTTGAAAAAGCGGAAGCGTTACTGAACGAGGATAAAAAAGGTAAAAACGTATGACGGCTTTTTGGGTTATTTCCGGGGTTTTTATTGTCACTGCGCTGTTGTTCGTGGTTCCAACACTATTGCGGAGCAGAAACAATGAGCTTAAAAATTTAGAGCACGATGCGGTTAACATCACAGTTTATCGCGATCAGATTGCCGAGCTGGATAGGGATTTGGAAAACGACATTCTCAGCCGGGAGCAATACGATAAAAGCAAGCAAGAGTTGCAACAGCGGATGCTCCAGGATGTGACTGAGCGCGACAATATTATTGTTGATAAAAACAAGAAGATTCGCAATATTGCTTTATCCGCAGTCATTGTATTAACGCTGCCGCTGGCTGCTGTCAGTTTGTATTTGGCCATTGGCGATACACGCGGCTTGCTGCCGCAAGCGCAACTCGCCAGCGCAACGCAAATGAATCGCGATGGCGGTGGATCACCTGCGGGGCACGACAATTTTTCATCGGTGCTGGAAAATCTGATCAAGCGCCTCAGTGAAAATCCTGAAGATGTCGAAGGTTGGGTAATGCTGGGGCGTACCTATGCCATCATGGGCCGGTACGGGGAAGCCAGCAATACGTATGCTAAGCTGGTTGAATTGATTCCTAACAATCCGCAAATACTGAGCGATTACGCCGATGTTTTGGCGATGAAAAATCAAGGTAATTTAGCGGGTAAACCGGCCGAATTGATTTACCAAGCGCTGAGCATTGATCCGAAATACCCTAAAGCACTAGCCTTGGCGGGTACGGTGGAATTTGAACAGGAGAGATATGCACAAGCAGCCGAACATTGGGAAAATTTACTGCAAGTAGTTCCTGCGGATGCCCAGCTGGTTCAAACCGTGAAGGATAGTATCGCGGAGGCTAAGTTGCTGGCTTCCGGCGGCGGTAAAGCGGCAGTGCCAGAACAAGCGGTCAAAGTGGCGGAAGCGAAGCAAGAGGGCAGCGCGCAACCGGCGGAAAAAGCGGTGAGTACTGATGCGCCTGCGGCAGCGCCGTTATCTGTATCCGGTAATGTGACGATCAGCAGCGATCTGGCAGCGAAAGTTTCTCCGGGCGATACCTTGTTCATTTACGCACGCGCCAAATCCGGACCTAAAATGCCATTGGCGATTTTGCGGTTGAAAGCGAGTGATCTTCCGGCATCATTCACGCTGACGGATGATATGGCGATGACGCCGACGATGAAAATGTCGAGCTTTCCGGAAGTCGTGATTGAAGCCAGAGTCTCGAAATCGGGGCAGGCTGTTACTGCTAGCGGGGATCTGCAAGGATTCAGCGAACCGGTCAAGCTCGGTCACAATGCTATTTCGATCGTGATCAATAAACAGGTGCCCTAGAGATGCTCGAAATTAATCAACCTGTTGAAGATTTTGCCTTGCCGTCAACGGATAGTACAACGTTCTCATTGTCGGCTAATGCAGGTAAACATCTGGTTATTTATTTTTATCCCAAGGACGATACACCTGGGTGCACACTGGAAGGCCAGGATTTTCGTGATCACCTGCCTGAGTTTACGAAGGAAAATTGCATCGTTGTTGGTGTTTCACGCGACAATCTCAAATCACACCAGTGTTTCAAGGAAAAAATGCAGTTTCCCTTTGAATTACTGAGTGATGAAGATGAAAAGGTCTGCAACTTGTTTGGCGTCATGAAAATGAAAAATATGTACGGCAAGCAAGTTCTCGGCATCGAACGCAGTACGTTCGTGATCGATGCGCAAGGCATCCTTAGAAAAGAATGGCGCGGCGTGAAAGTGCCCGGCCACGTTCAAGAAGTTCTGGATTTTGTAACGACACTCAATCAATAGCGCGTTTTGTCATGCATAAAATTGGCGTGCTTTCCATTTGTTTCCCTCTATCCAAGGTTGTTTTAACGCTCTCCCTGTAGCCGACGGATAAAGCAGAACGGCAGCCGGATGATATGACCTACTTATTCAACGATCCGGCGCAGTTTGCAGATGAATTAGCCGAAGGTTATGCCGCTGCTCACCGGGATAAAATCCGCCGTGTCGACGGTGGCGTTATCCGCCGACATAAAGCTAAACCCGGTCAGGTGGTTGTCATCATTGGCGGCGGTTCGGGACATTATCCCGCGTTCGGCGGATTTGTCGGATTAGGATTGGCGCATGGCGCTGCGCTCGGCAATGTTTTCGCCGCACCATCGGCGCAGCAGATCTGCAATGTGGCGCGCGCAGTAGATGCAGGCGGCGGCATTCTTTTTTGTTACGCCAATTACGCTGGTGACGTGCTGAATTTCACACAAGCACAGGAACGTCTGCGCGCGCAGGGTATCGATGTCCGCTCGGTGGTGGTAACCGATGACATCGCTTCGGCTCCGGCCGATGAACGGCACAAACGCCGCGGTATCGCCGGTACGCTAGCGGTATTCAAAGCGGCAGCCTTTGCCGCGGATGCCGGAAAACCGCTGGATGAAGTCGTGCGTAACGCAACCGCCGCCAATGATCGCGTGCATTCGTTGGGTGTGGCGTTTTCCGGCTGCACATTGCCTGGCGCTGCCAAACCATTGTTTGAAGTTGACTCCGGCATCATGGAAATCGGCATGGGCATTCACGGCGAACCCGGTCTGGATCGTGTCAAAGCGCCAAGCGCCGATGGCTTGGCGGAAATGCTGGTGGGCAAGCTGCTAGCCGAAATTCCCGAAACCGTGAACAATCTTTCCGGTGCACGGATTGGCGTCATCCTCAATGGTCTCGGCGCGGTGAAGTACGAGGAATTATTCGTTGTTTACCGCAAAATTGAGCAACTGTTGACTGCACACGGCTTAGCCATCGTCGCACCGGTTGTGGATGAAATGATCACCAGCTTCGACATGGCGGGGGTGTCGCTGACATTGTTTTGGCTGAATGATGAGCTTGAGCAAAGCTGGCTCGCGGCTGCCGACACACCGGCGTTTCATCGCGGTGTGATCACCGATGCCTATTGCTTGATCGACAATGGTATCGAGTCAAAGGATACGCAAAAAGAATCTTCCATAAAGCCGGGTTCTGCGGAATCGCAAGCGGCCGCCAACATCGTGCTGGCAGCACTCGAAGCGGCGCTCGATGCAATTGCAGCACAACAGGATGAGCTGGGCCGGTTGGATGCGATAGCCGGTGATGGCGATCACGGCATCGGCATGCAACGGGGATTGACGGCAGCCGTCAACGCGGCCAGGACTGCAATCTCCGAGCAGGCCGGAGCGGGGACCACACTGATTACTGCCGGCGATGCCTGGTCGGATCGAGCGGGTGGTACCTCGGGCATGCTGTGGGGTGTTATTTTACGCAATCTTGGTCATGCCGTGGGCGACGAAACCAAACCGGATGCCGCAACCATTGCAACCGGTATCGCAGAGGCGCTGCAAGCTGTTATCGTTGCCGGAAAAGCGCAACTGAACGATAAAACCCTGGTCGACGTGCTTTATCCATTTTCTACTGCCTTGACGAAAGGCGCTACCCAAGGGTTTTCAACACCGGAAACCTGGACAGCCGCCGCGGAAGTTGCCAAACAATCCGCCGATGCAACCAAAAATCTTACCCCCAAAATCGGCCGCGCCCGCCCGCATGTGGATAAAAGCATCGGTAACCCCGATCCGGGAGCGGTGTCGATGGCGTTGATTATCGATGCGACAGGTAAAATTATTAGAAGGCAGTGCTCTTAATTTATGAAACTGTTCAATTCGAGATGCCGCGCTGTAATGGTATCTCTGGTTGCAACGGATTGCCGGTTTGATTAGACTTGAGCAATTAGTTGATCATGTCAATGGAATCCGATATGAAAGTTGTCACTTATACATATGCGCGCAATTCGCTCAAATCGATATTGGATGAAGTGGTTCAAGACGCGGACGTGACCATCATCAGCCGCCGCGACGCTGAGGGTGATGCCGTAGTGATGTCGCTCGACAGTTACAACAGTATTATGGAAACGTTGCACCTGACTGGCAATCCGGCAAATGCAGCCGCGTTGGCCCGAGCGATCGTGCAAGACAAAGCCGGAATGGCGCAGGAACATCCACTGCAAGATACCAGCACGGAAGGTTAATCTTGCGGATCATCCGATTCGTTCCCGATGCCTGGGAAGATTATCTGTGTTGGCAGGATCAAAACAAAAAAACATTGAAACGGATTAATCTGCTGATTACAGCAACGGCTCGCGATCCATTTAGTGGCATCGGCAAGCCGGAACCGCTACGCGGTGACTTATCCGGTTATTGGTCGCGGCGCATTGATGAAGTGAACCGATTGGTGTACCGGACAACCGATGCCGAGCTGGTGATTATTGCTTGCCGGTTTCATTATGAGGGATAAAAAGGGTAGGTCAGTGAAATGTCATCCACCAAAAACATTTGCAGTAATTGCATGGATGCCGGTAGATGACATTGCGGGTTTTCTTCCGCTTGCTAATTATGTTGGAGTTCCTTCTGTCACTCCAACCTACCGCGCTGGTGGATGACGCTACGCTTTCCACCCTATTTGCTGTTAGCCGACAAAAGGTATTCCTGAAGCTGTTACATCCGTTTTAATATCATGCTGATCAATAAGCATTCTGACAGCATTTATTCTTCTGTTTTTTTCTTGATCATTTTTAGTTGGACCAACGATGATTCGTTTGATTGGCAGAGTCTTTTTGTCGGCTGTTGATGTAACTCCAGCAAATAGATCGATATAAGGTATTAATGCTCCAGCTCGGAGAAAATGTTTTCTTGAAATTTCACCTATAGTAATTCCTTCTGCTTTCATATTTTTATCGAATTTCTCATGATGCAGAGGATAAGGTAAAACAACAACACGAACTTCATTCTCTTCTTTGAATCCCCAATGCTTATATCTACAAGCACAATGCATCAGCGAAAAATAAATTTTATCTAAATTTTTCTCTCTTCTCCACTTAGATAAGCATCGAAGAAATCATTAATAACAATTAAATCTTCTTTAAATTCTTCAATAAACTTAGGATCATGATCAAGATCGGGTGATGAATAAACCACATCTGCAAAAAATGCATACATGCTATTTTCCATTTTCTTGCCAACGTCTTTTAGCAATTCCCAAAATTGTTCAGTATTGAAAACTATCGCATAACCACCGTCATTCCCATATCCGCGCCACTGACTTAATAAACCGTGCTGTGCCACTAGCTTTCGAACACCTTTTTCTAGTCCAGATGTGGTGCAAAATGAAGCGATATATGGCTCGGCGAGAGCATCTTCAAGAAGAATTTTTTCATTTACATTCCGGGTTTCTTGGATAAATGAGTCAACTACTTTTTCTCTACCGCCTTGTCGATTAATAAGTAATTGTTTGCTTTGGTCTTGTGTGATTAATTTATCAAGATATTCGTTTCCAACAGTTCGCAAGAGATCGGGGAATCGGCACTTTAAGAAATATCTTATTTCCTCAGAATCGTTCAGGTATGCATAATGCGTAGCCCAAATGCTTTGGCTTTCGATAATACCAATCAAGCCTTTGGCATTTGTGTAATGAAAAAGCTCAGGGTGAACTTCTGCGAGACTTTTTGTCATGTTTGGAACAAATTATGAATATCACATTCACCGATTTTATACAAAACCTCTCAATAAGTTACAGCAAGTAGAATCTATCTCGTCAACCCCGCATACAATACCGGCAGTTTCTCCGGCAGCCGTTCCACATGATCCACTACTAAGTAATTGCGTTCGCCGAAAATGCGTGAGACGTACTGATCGGCGCGTGGGTCGAGGCTCATACAATAAGTCAGGATGCCGGAGCGGCCGGCTTCTTCCACGGCTTTTTTGGTGTCGTGGCGCAGGTATTGCGGGTCGCGTACATCCACGTCGGCCGGTTCACCGTCGGTAATCACCAGCAGCAGTTTTTTCGCCGATTTTTGCAGTTTCAGATAATGCGTGGCGTGGCGCATGGCCGCACCCATGCGGGTCGACAGCTGGCCGGTCATGCCGGCGAGTTTGGCTTTCGGGATTTCGTCGTACGGCTGGTCGAAATCCTTGAAGCGGAAGTATTCGACGTCGTGCCGTCCATCCGAACAGAAGCCGTGGATCGCGAATGGATCACCGATTTTGTTGATGGCATTGGCGAGCAACACTGTGGCTTGGCGCGTCAGGTCGAGCACGGAGTAGTCGTGTCCGGCGACTTTTTCGTTGGTCGATTCGGACAGGTCGAGCAGTACCAGCACGGAAATATCGCGTACTTTGCGCACCGAACGCATCATGATGCGCGGGTCGGGTTGCATGCCCATGCGGATGTCGATCAGCGAACGGATTGCTGCGTTGATGTCGATTTCGTCGCCGTCCTCGAGCTTGCGGATACGGCGCGTGCCTTGCGGTTGCATTGCATCGAGCAGGAATTTCATGCGCGCGATTTCGCGTTTGTACTGATTGGCGATGTCGTCGATGCACTGCATGTCGCCCAGCTTTGCGCGTTTCTCCTGTACAGTGGCCCAATCCGGACGTTCCAATTGGATTTGGTAATCCCATTCGGAATAGTGGTAGGGCGCCGAGACCGGTTCTTTGCCTTCCGCTTGATTGAACGATACGCCCATGTCCTCGTACGGGAAGAATTCGGTGCCCATGACCCAGATTTCCTGTGCGTCGTCGCCAGCGGTTTCAACGTCGATCTCGTTGGCGAATTCCATCACATTGACGTATTTGCGCACTTGTTTCGGTGCATCGTAACCGGCGGATAGCGATTTGTTGAAATCGAATTCCTCGAATTCCCAGAAATAGCGGTTGTCATCGCGGTACGGCGCAGTAAGTATGTCGGTGCGCGGGCTGTATGGAATCTTTTTGTCCATGAAGCTGTGTGCGAGCTGTACGCCGATGTCCCATGAGGTTTTGTGACTATGCAGTTGGTCTTTGGCCGCTTTGAACAATTTGCGGCCTTCCACGATCCACGGATCTTTGTCCTGGTAATCCGGGTCGAGCAGGGCGCGCGCCAGGCGGTTCAGATAATCGCCCATCGACGCATTCATGTCCGGTGTGGCGCTATGCAATGCCGACCAGGTTTTGCGCAAACCGGGGAAGCGGCGGATCGACAGTTCCTCGATGCGCGCGTCTTCAATGACCGAAATCACGACCATCTGCAATGGATTCAAACTTTCCGCGGAAATCGGCTGCTTGGTTTCAACGAGATGAGCAGCAGCGTGCGCGGCGGCAGCGCGATAGACCTCGGTTGCCGAGACATCGCCATAGGCATCGTAAGCATCGGGTAGATGGATGAAATAGTTTTCGATGAACGGTTTGTAGCCTTCGCGCGTTTCAAAGTCGCCGGACGTTGGTTTCATGAAAAAGTCGCGTCCCCACAGCGCGCGCAGATACATGTTGATACGGCGCTGCACGTCGACGAACAGGGTGCCTTTGCGTTCTTTTTGCAAGACCGCGAGCGATTCTTTCGATTCCAGACCAAAATAGCGGATTTGCTCTTCGTAATTGGTGCGGTGCGCATGCGCTCCCCACATCGCCCAGCGGCGCAGGCCGCCGAGTGTCAATTGCCCGAACAGAATATCCAACTTACCGAGCATCGGACGGATGCCGCGCGGTGCCTGCGCGATCAGGTTATTGAGGAATTGCAGGTAATTCTGGAACAGTTGCGCGTCACCCAGCCGTTTGGCGGCAGTTGGCGAGGTTGCCAGTACCAGCTCGATGACCGCGCCCGAGGTGCGCGATGCCAGACCCAGCACTGACGTGGCCAGATCGCCGATGACGTCTTCGCCGATTTCCTTGGCAACCAGCGGTATTTCGTCGATCCAGCAATCGACCACGCTGCGGCCGCGCCCCAGACCGCGGATTGCGGATGCACCCTTCAGGTAATTATCCAAGCCGCGTGGCGAAAAGATCTTGACCGCTTCCGGCCAGGCATTATGGAGCAATTCAACCGATTCCGGTTCCAGATCCTCGAGCAATTCTTTGTAATCGTCCAGATTGACACTCATGGCAGCACCTGTTTAATGGATTAAAGCAAACGGGTTATGATTTCCGGGTTAGTTGAAGAACGTGCTGACTGCGGCGTCCAGCGCATCGCGCATGTCCGGATCGTCGGTAATCGGGCGCACCAACGCCACGCGGCAAGCGGCATGCGCATCGACTTTCTTGGCGATTAAGCTACCCGCATAAATCAGCATACGAGTGGAAATACCTTCGTCCAGGCCATGACCTTTCAGGTTACGCGCACGTTCGGCAATCGATACCAGCTTTTCGGCAACTTCGGTCGATACACCGGATTCATGCGCGACGATTTCGCTTTCCACGTCATGGTTCGGATAGTTGAAATCCAGTGCGCCGAAGCGTTGCTTGGTCGATTGTTTCAGGTCTTTCATCAGACTTTGATAGCCCGGATTGTACGAAATGACGATCTGGAAATCCTTGTGTGCTTGAATCAGTTCGCCTTTTTTCTCCAAAGGCAGCACGCGGCGGTTATCGGTCAGCGGGTGAATCACGACGGTGGTATCCTGACGCGCTTCCACCACTTCGTCCAGATAGCAGATGGCACCATAACGGGCTGCGACGGCTAACGGACCATCTTGCCAGCGCGTGCCGTTGGCATCGAGCAGGAAACGGCCAACCAGATCTGAAGCGGTCATGTCTTCGTTACAGGCCACGGTGATCAGCGGTTTTTTCAGCTTCCATGCCATGTATTCGACAAAGCGAGTTTTACCGCAACCGGTCGGGCCTTTCAGCATCATGGGCATGCGCACCGAGTAGGCCGCTTCGTACAATTGCACTTCATCGGCTACTGGATGGTAATAGGGTTCTTTGGTGACACGATATTGTTCGATGATATCGCTCATGATGAGCTCCTGTAATAGTTATTTGAAAAACATGCAGTGTCTAAATTCAGGTCGAAAAAAAACCCCCGCCCTGTTACAGGGATATGGGGGTTTCAGGGTTCGAAACCCGTTAAAGCTTATACCGTCTTGCCGCGGTAAATAACCATCGAGGTACCTTGGCTTTGCGAAAAATTGTCATAGCCGACCAGGCGTACATGGTTGTTCGGATTGGCTTTATGGCAAGCTTCCGCTTCACCGAGAATACGCTCGACGTCGGTTTCGCCGAACATCGGCAGTTTCCACATGTACCAGTAGTTATCCATCAAATGCTCTGGCTCGGTGTGTTCAATCGCTGGGTTCCAGCCTTTTTTAACGATGTATTCAACCTGTTGTTTGATCTGCTTGGCGTTCATTGACGGCAAATAAGAAAAAGTTTCGAATTTGCGGCTGGCAGGATCGCTAACACGGCTTTTGTAATCCAACATTTCTGACATTTTGTTACTCCTACTCCTGAGTTTGGGTTATCCGGCACAAATCGTTTGTGCCGGTCGAGTGAAATTGATTATTTGTGTGCGACGTCCAGTTTGTCGACGGTGTCGAATTCAAACTTGATTTCTTTCCAGGTTTCCATCGCGATTTTGAGTTCTGGGCTGTGTTTAGCAGCGGCAGTCAGAATCTCTTTACCTTTCTTCTCGATTTCAATACCTTGGTTACGCGCTTCAACGCAAGCTTCGAGCGCCACACGGTTAGCCGCTGCACCAGCCGCGTTACCCCATGGATGGCCTAAGGTACCGCCACCGAACTGCAAGCAAGCATCGTCACCGAAAATCGCTACCAGCGCCGGCATGTGCCATACGTGAATACCGCCGGAAGCTACTGGGAATACGCCAGGCATTGAACCCCAGTCTTGATCGAACATGATACCGCGGCTGCGATCTTCTTTAATGAAGCTGTCGCGCATCGTATCGATCCAACCCAAGGTTGCAGCGCGGTCGCCTTCCAGTTTACCGACCACGGTACCGGAGTGCAGGTGATCACCGCCGGACAGACGCAGGATTTTAGCCAGCACACGGAAGTGGATACCGTGGTGAGGGTTACGATCGATTACCGCGTGCATAGCACGGTGGATGTGTAACAGGAGGCCGTTGTCACGGCACCAGTTGGCCAGACCTGTGTTAGCGCAGAAACCGCCGGTGATGTAGTCGTGCATAATGATCGGAGCGCCGATTTCTTTGGCGAATTCCGCACGTTTGTACATTTCTTCAGGGGTAGGTGCAGTTACGTTCAGATAGTGACCTTTGCGTTCGCCGGTTTCACGTTCTGCTTTGTGAACGGCTTCCATGACGAACTCGAAACGTTGGCGCCAGCGCATGAACGGTTGGCTGTTGACGTTCTCGTCGTCCTTGGTCAGATCCAGACCGCCGCGCAGACATTCGTACACGGCACGGCCATAGTTTTTAGCCGACAGACCGAGTTTCGGTTTGATGGTGCAACCGAGCAATGCACGGCCATATTTGTTCAGTTTGTCGCGTTCAACTTGGATGCCGTGTGGAGGGCCGCCGCAAGTTTTAACGTAAGCGATCGGGAAGCGTACGTCTTCCAGACGCAAGCCACGAATCGCTTTGAAGCCGAATACGTTGCCAACGAGGGAGGTAAACACGTTGACAACGGATCCTTCTTCGAACAGATCGATCGGGTAAGCAATAAATGCATAGAAACAGGTGTCGTCGCCAGGCACGTCTTCGATGCGGTAAGCGCGGCCTTTGTAGTAGTCCAGGTCGGTCAGCAAGTCAGTCCAAACCGTGGTCCAGGTGCCGGTTGAAGATTCCGCTGCAACAGCCGCAGCAGCTTCTTCACGGTCAACACCGGGTTGAGGAACGATTTTGAAACAAGCCAGAATATCCGTATCCAATGGGGTGTATTCAGGTGTCCAGTAGGTTTGCCGGTATTCTTTAACACCTGCGTTGTATGTTTTTACTGCCATGATATTTTCTCCTATTAGATTCCACTCAACTCCGGCCAACACTACCGACAGAAACGAGAGGACATTGCGTTACGAACAACAAACTTAATTACTTACTTATTTACTCTATGGGTTGCACTATAGCGCCATTTACCTATAAGAACAAATCAGTAATTTTGATGTTTATAATAAGGTTATACTTATAAAACTTTACGGAATGAATCGGAACTGATTATCGACCTATGCTCCACCTGACATTGCGGCAACTGAAAGTGTTCGAATCCGTTGCCAGGAACTTAAGTTACTCGCGTGCTGCCGACGAGCTGCATCTTACCCAACCTGCTGTTTCCATGCAAATTAAGCAGTTGGAAGACAACATCAGTTTACCGCTATTTGAGCATTTAGGTAAGCGAATTTATCTGACCGAAGCTGGGCGCGAGCTGTATCAATACAGCCGGGCGATTTCGCAACAATTGGCCGATATGGAAGTCGCTTTGGACGAATTGAAAGGCATGGAGCGCGGTAAATTGAATATTTCAGTGGTTACGACCGCCAATTATTTCGCGCCGCATTTACTGGCGAAGTTTTGCCAGCGTTATCGCGGTGTGACGGTCAGCTTGAACGTTTCCAACCGTGAAGCGGTATTGAAGCAGCTGGCGGACAATTTGATCGATCTGGCCATCATGGGACAACCGCCCGAGAATCTCGATATCGATAGCGAATCTTTCATGGAGAATCCACTGGTGGTGGTAGCGCCACCGGGTCATCCGTTATGCCAGGAATGTAATATTCCGGTGAAACGGCTAGCCAATGAGACTTTTCTCGTGCGTGAATCGGGCTCGGGGACGCGCAGTGCGATGGAGCGTTTTTTTGCCGCGCATAAGATCAAAATTAATAAAGGGATGGAAACGGATACTACGGAAGCCATTAAGCAAGCCGTTCAGGCTGGCATGGGACTGGGCATCATGTCGCAACATACCGCAGAATTGGAGTTGGAAACAGGCCGGTTAAAAATCCTCGATGTGCAGGGATTTCCGATCATCCGCTATTGGCATGTCGTCAACCGTAAGAATAAGCGCTTGTCAGGCGTCGCCAATGCCTTCAAGGAGTTTTTGCTGAAAGAAGCCGCCAAGTTGCTGGATGAATCGAAAGGTTAATTACCGCATTTTTTAATAGGAATTCAGTTTCATGGCGTGCAGGAATGATACTGTATCCGCTCGTTAAATTGAGCATTCAGCGGTAAATGGCGATACAATAAGCAAGTAATCGTATGATGAATAGTTGACAAGGAAACGTGATGCCAGTGGGACAAGGTACGGGTGGTAATGTGGTCGCAGCGGTATGCAGTTTTTTCATACCGGGATTGGGGCAATTGGTGCAAGGGCGTTTACTGCCGGCGATACTGTTCTTCATTATTACCGGAGTAGGGTATTTTTTCTGGGTACTGATTATTCCGGCAATCATTGCTGGAATCGTTCACCTCTGGTCTATCATTGACGCGGCACGTTTCACGGTCGCCGATTAATCATTCTTGTTATTTTAATTTCCACATGCCACCATTGGTAGGACCAATCTCCGGGGTGTGCAAAGTCTCCACATTTTTATCTGATTTTTAGTGTCATGTCTTCATCAAAACAAGCTGCACGTAGAGTTGGTTTTATCTCATTGGGTTGTCCTAAAGCCTTAGTCGATTCCGAACAAATCCTGACGCAGTTACGCGCCGAGGGGTATGAAATTTCTCCGTCGTACGACGATGCCGACCTGGTGGTCGTGAATACCTGCGGTTTTATCGATAGCGCCGTGAAGGAATCGCTGGATACCATCGGCGAAGCATTGGCCGAGAACGGCAAAGTTATCGTGACCGGTTGCCTGGGTGCCAAGGAAGATGGCGATGTAGTAAAGAAAGCGCATCCGCAAGTACTGGCTGTTACCGGGCCGCACGCATTGCCGGAAGTGATGTCCGCTATTCATACGCATTTGCCGCAACCGCACGATCCGTATACTAGCCTAATACCGCCGCAAGGAATCCGGCTGACGCCGCGGCATTATGCCTATATCAAAATATCGGAAGGGTGCAACCATCGCTGCACGTTTTGTATCATTCCGTCGATGCGCGGCGATTTGGTGAGCCGGCCGATTCACCAGGTAATGCAGGAAGCCGAGCATCTGGTCAACGCCGGTGTGAAAGAATTGCTGATCATTTCGCAGGATACCAGCGCCTACGGCGTTGACGTCAAATACCGCACCGGTTTCTGGCAGGGGCGGCCGGTCAAAACACGCCTGACCGAGCTGGCACAAGCGCTGGGATCACTAGGTGTCTGGGTGCGTCTGCACTATGTCTATCCGTATCCGCATGTCGATGAAGTCATTCCACTGATGGCGCAAGGAAAAATCCTGCCTTACCTGGACGTGCCGTTTCAGCACGCCAATCCGCGCATTCTAAAAGCGATGAAACGTCCGGCCAATGCAGAAAATAATTTGGCTAGAATCCGGCAATGGCGCGAGATCTGTCCCGATATCACATTGCGCAGTACGTTCATTGTCGGCTTCCCCGGAGAAACCGAGACGGAATTCGAGGAATTACTCGATTTTCTGCAGGAAGCGCAGCTGGATCGCGTGGGATGTTTCGCGTATTCCGCAGTGGAAGGCGCTGCCGCCAATCAGTTGCCGGACGCCGTGCCGGAAGAAATCAAGGAAGACCGCCGCGCGCGCTTCATGCAACTGCAGGAAGAAATCAGCCGTCAGCGCTTGGTCGCGAAAGTGGGCAGAATAATGACCGTGATGGTCGATCAGGTCACCGATGATGACGTAATTGCGCGCAGTAGCGCCGATGCACCGGAAATCGACGGCTTGGTTTATGTGGAAGACGCTGGTGAGGTGCAGCCGGGCGATTTTATTGAAGTCGAGATTACCGGTTCGGATACGCACGATCTGTTCGCGGCCGCTGTAGTACGGAACTGATTGCGCGCTTGATGCCGTCAATAGAACGACGGCAACGACATTCCCATCCACAGCATGACCAGAATGATCATCGCGATGCCGATACCGATGATTCCGATAATCATGCCGATCAAAATCGTCAGACCGTCTTTGTTCAGTAGTCCGAGCGACATCACCAGGATTCCCCACCCCGGCGAGAAGTTGATCAGCGGTATCGGCAGCGCGATCGCCAAAGCGAACACGAACGAAAAGAAGCCGATAATCCGCTCCCAGGTATGCACGCTGATGTAGGTAATGCGCGGCTGCATGCGCTCTTCGATTTTCTTCAGCCAAGGATTTGCTTTAGCCAGTATCTTCTCAAGCGTGCTGCGTTTGATGTGTTTTCCTTCCAGCCAAGCAGGCAGCCAAGGGGCGCGCATGCCCAGAATCATTTGTGTCGAGAAAATAAATAACGGAATTGAAAAAACCGTGGTGTAACCGGGCGGAACAGGAATTGGGAGACAGATAGGCACCGCGGCGATCGCCATCAAAATGCCGAATCCGCGTTCATGCAGTGCATGCTTGATTTCGCCGACGGAGATAACCTCATTCTTATTCTCAACGACGACGATAGCCAGAAACTCGGAAGTAGGGCGTTCTTTTTCTTTGGCTGTCATGATTGACTCCCGTTGTCAGATTGTTATCAATAGTATCGGGTAACCAGCAAATAAACTAATACTCATCATTGGAGAGTCAAGTCACGAAAAGATTCTGTGGCGTAATCGCAACAGTGTTTCCCGATTGCCACATTCGTTATTCGTAGCGCAATGCATCGACCGGCTTAAGAGACGCCGCTTTCTTGGCGGGATAGAAGCCGAAAAATATACCGACCGCGGAGGAAAATAGAAAAGCCAATCCGACCATGCCGGCGGTGATCACGATCAACATATCGGCCACCCGGCTGACTATCCATGCACCGCCAATTCCCAATACCAAACCGATTACGCCACCCATGACACAGATCACGATCGCTTCGAGCAGGAATTGCGTCAGAATGGCGCGCTGGTCGGCGCCGATCGCCATGCGGATGCCGATCTCGCGCGTGCGCTCGGTAACCGATACCAGCATGATATTCATAATGCCGATGCCACCGACCAGCAGCGATACCGAAGCGATTGCGCCCAGCACGATGGACATGATCTTGGCGGCATCGGTTGCCACATCGGCGATCGCCGTCAAATTGCGCACGGTGAAGTCATTTTCCTTACCTTTGGCGATGCGGTGACGTTGGCGCAGCAATTGGGTGATTTCTATTTCGGCGATATCCATATCGCTGGCCGACTTGCCTTGCACCAGCATGTAGCGGATGGATCCGGGAAACTGGTTGCCGGTAATCTGGCGTTCGCTGGTGGTGATCGGGATCAGCACGGTGTCATCCTGATCGCGCCCGGTCAAGCTCTGTCCTTTCGCCATCAGCACGCCGACCACTACAAAAGGCCGGTTGGTAATGCGGATCGTTTTACCGACCGGTTCTTCATCACCAAACAGATTCTTGGCCGTTACCGAACCCAGTACAACCACGCGCGCCGCCGAACGCAGGTCGGATTCGGTAAATGCTGTGCCCGCATCCATTTTCCAGTTGCCGACGGTGAAATAATTGGGCGTGGTGCCGGTAATGATGGTGCTCCAATTTTTCGCCGCGTAATTGAGTTGCACGGTGCCGGTCGTGACCGGCGCGGTGGCGCTAATCGACGGTAACTCGGCGATGGCGTACGCGTCGTTGATGGTCAATGTTCTTACGCTGCCGCTGCCGAAGCTGAATCCGCCGGATGATGTTGCACCCGGCACCACGAGAAACAAATTGCTGCCCATCGCCGCGATGGTTTCATTGATTTTGGTGCGCGCGCCTTGGCCGATGGATAGCATGAGAACCACGGCGGCCACGCCGATGATCATGCCGAGCATCGTCAATCCGGTGCGCAGGCGATTTTGCCGCAACGCGCGCAGTGCTTCGCCGATGATCGTCAACAAATTCATAGTGTCACGCCGGATCGCTCATGCAGTTTCAGCCAGAACGGCTTCGCTGGTGCCGTTACGCTGATCGACGACGATATGCCCATCCTTCAAACGTATTAAGCGCTTCGCGTAAGCCGCGATATCGTCTTCATGCGTCACCAGCACGATAGTCATGCCTTGATCGCGATTCAATTGTTCAAACAATTGCATGATTTCGCGGCTGGTTTGCGTATCCAGATTGCCGGTGGGTTCGTCAGCCAGAATCAGCGGCGGTCGGTTGACCAAGGCGCGGCTGATCGCGACCCGTTGCTGCTGGCCGCCGGACAACTGATTCGGCAGGTGCATGGCGAAATTTTCCAATCCGGTGCGGCGCAGTAATTCCAGCGCTTGCTGGCGGCTTTGTGAGCGGCTCGCACCGGCGTAGAGCAGTGGTGTGGCGACATTATCCAGCGCGGTCATGCGTTTGAGCAGATTAAAACCTTGAAACACGAAACCGATGCTCTGATTGCGGATATGCGCCAATTCATTACCCGACAATGCCGCGACATTTTTCCCGGCGAGCCAGTACGATCCGCTGGTCGGCGTATCCAGGCAACCCAGGATATTCATCAGCGTGGATTTGCCGGACCCGGAATGTCCCATGATGGCGACAAACTCGCCTTGGTTGATCGTCAGATTGATATTGAACAGCACTTGATTGGAGATGGTTTGGCCGTTTGCATCTTGCAGGCTGTAGCTTTTGCACAGATCCTCGATTTGGATGAGCACACCGGGAGCGGGTGCAGCCTGAACTGAGGACATCAGAACACCCTCAACTTGAACTTGCTGTCCGATTCTTTCTTATCCGCCACTTCGCTGATGATGACCTTATCGCCCGGTTTAATTTCGCCGCCGGTGATCTCGGTGTAATTGCCATCGGTGATTCCCGTTGTTACATGGACAGATTCGGGGCGATCTTGCGACAGCAGGTACAGCGTAGCTTGATTCGGCGCCCGGGCTGTTTTAGCGCTTTCACCCGGTTCGGCATCTTTAGGCTGATAGCGCAGCGCCGCGTTGGATACACGCAAAATATCGTTTTTTTGCATGACGATGAAATTGATATTGGCCGTCATGCCGGGCAGCAGCGCACCATCATCGTTATCGACCATGGCGACGACGTTATACGTAACGACATTTTCCTGAATGGTCGGATTGAGCCGGATTTGCTTGACCTTACCGGCAAATTTGCGTTGCTGGAAAGCGTCGACGGTAAAGTTGATCAGTTGATCGATATGCAGTTGGCCGATATCGGCTTCCGCGACGCTGATATTGACTTGCATCTGGCGCAGATCCTGGGCAATTTGAAACAACGTCGGCGTTTGAAAATTGGCCGCGACAGTCTGGCCGATGTCGACATCACGCGCGATGACCACACCGGAAATCGGCGAGCGGATCACACTGTAGTTGAGATTGGCTTGGTCGCGATCGACTTGCGCTTTACTGACGACCACCTGAGCGCGTGCCGCTTCGGCTTCCTGCTCGGCAATTTCCAATGCTTCCGGCGAAATGAAATCTTTTTCTCTCAACAAACGCTGGCGTTTTAATTTGCTTTCGGCGATTTTTGCCGCGGTTTGCGCGCTGAACAAATTGGCCTTGGATTGCTGCAACTGCGCGCGCAATAACGCGGGGTCGAGTTCGGCCAGTACTTGGTTGATTTCCACGTGATCGTTATAGTCGGCGTGCAATTTTGCCACAGTGCCGGAAACCTGGGTGCCGACGTTGACCAGAATCACCGGCGTTAATGTGCCATTGGCGGAAATAGTTTGGATGATGTCGCCGCGCTCGATGGTACGGGTTTTATATTGACTGGCTTTCGCTTCTTTTTTACCGCCGCTATACCAGAATGCCGCCGCTGCGGCAATCACGATGATGACTAAGAGAGTTTTCCGGGTGTTGAGAGTGCGCATGCAACAATACGTTTAAAAATGTTCAAGGGATGCCATGATAGCGGTAATTGCCGGGCGGGAAACGGCTACGGACACTTATTTTTCTTTTTCTTCTTCCTCGACGAGCGCTTTCATCTGTTTCAGGCGCGCTTCGATGCTCGACAGTTGATAAAAATTGCCATTATCGCTTTGCAGCGCGATTTTCAATTGATCCGCGGCGGCTTTGAAGTGATTCTTGAGAAAATACACTTCCGCCAGCGCGCGATGCTCGAGCATTTTGTTACCAAGCAGCGAATAACATTGCGCCTGCAAGTTGTACAGTTTCGGGTCGTTCTGAATCGCTTGCAGCAGTTGGTTGATAAATTCCAACGCAGTTTCGGTTTGCTTGTTTTGTATCAGCGCATTGGCATAGCCGTGGATCAGCGCGCGGTACTGCGGATACACCTTCAGTGCGGTTTTGTAGGTCGTGAAGGCTTCGGCGGTTTTGCCGTTGGCCAGCTTCACACTGGCGGATAATGTTTCGATCATCGCACCGGCGATGATATTTTTATGTTCAACCCGAATGGTTTTTCCCAACGGGTGATCCGTCAGAACCGCGGATTGCGAATCGCCGTGCAGCAGTTGATATAGATGCGCCAGCTCGGCATCTGCCTGCTTGTATTTTTTATTGCGCAACAGTGCATGGATATAACCGTAGCGCTCAACCGCCTCATTCGCATAGCGCTTCTCATCCAAACGGGTTTTGAATTGCACCACGGCATCATGCGGTTTACCCTGGAATGCGCGCAACTTGGCGCGCACCAGCAAAAAATCGATGCTGTCGGGGACCTGTCGGTAAGGCATTTCGCGCGTGCGGTTCTGGATGTCCGCGATACGTTCATACGTGATCGGGTGGGTGCGCAAGTAGGAGGGCGCGCCATTTTCATGAAAACGTCCGGATTTTTGCAAGCGCTCAAAGAAAGTGGTCATTCCTTGCGGATCGAATCCGGCGTCCAACAGGATATTCAGACCGATCCGGTCGGCTTCCTTTTCGTGATTGCGGGTGAAGTCCAGCTTCGATTGGATCATGCTGGCTTGCGAAGCAATCAAAACTGCTTGGCTGGCCTGCGGATTGTTGGAGCGCGCGGCGACAATCGCCACGGCCAGCGCGGCCAGCGATTTGACCAGATCGAATTTTTGCGACGCGATCATGCGCGCCAAGTGTTTCTGTGTCACATGCGCAATTTCATGCGCCATCACCGCCGCCAATTCGGATTCGCTTTGCGCAGCAATAATCAATCCGCTATTGAACCCCATGAATCCGCCCGGCAAAGCAAACGCATTGATCGACGGATCCTCCACCGCGAAAAACTCAAATAACTGATTCGCATCGGCCTCGTCGGAATTGACGATCAGGCGATGGCCAAGATTGCTGAGATAACTGGCAATCTCCGGATCATCCATATAACTCGGATCGGCACGGATTTGCCGCATGATTTTCAAACCAAGCTGGCGTTCTTCATGCGCCGATATGGTGGCGCGCGACACATCGCCCAGGTTGGGTAGTTCGTGCGCCAAAGTATTCGCGGGAAATGCAAAGGACAACGCAATGATCAAGCAGATTAATCTCATGTACAAAACTGACAGCAGATGGATAGCGAAACCGGTGATTTCCGGGTTGGATTGACCGGCTGAGCTTTGGTTTCTTGCAGATGGGGATTATTTTTTACGATTTCCACAGATTGATCGGGTGTTCCTAACTCTGGTCTATATGGCGTTTTATGATGTGCTAAAAACATTCTTGTGTTCAATGCGGTACTGTATAAGCAATCTCGGTGTTGTTGACAGGGAGATTGATTGAAATAAGTGGCGAGTATTTCATAGGGAATGGCATTATTCAAACATTCGCTGTATAGCCCTTGCCCGCACGGTTTTTACCAATATTGTGATTGCTGACCTGCCGCTCCAGCACTGTGCTGATGCTAACAAAGCTGCCCCATTAATAAATTCCTATTCCCAATCCAGATCAATGGTCAATGCCTTGAAAGTCCTTAACCATTTGCTGCTTAATGACCACGCATTGAATCTTTTGCAGATAGAATTCCAGCAGCCGAACGCTGCCGGCAAATCCCGCCATAGGCAACCAATCCGCACTCGATACAGCATACCTTCTACCGTCAGGTGCAGATTACGCTTGTTATAAATCATCGTCTCTTGAAGCAGAATCTTCTTCAGTTTCGGCCAGAACTCATCATTGAGCATCAATCGGGGCATCGCAAACCCGTTTTGTTGGAGATGCGGGAACCTCAATGTTACGAGTTTGCTTCTTTCTATTAAAATGCTTATCTCTAAATGTCTACAGACCATAGGAATCTTGCAATTTGTACGCGCATAGTCACTGCAGTTGCAGAGCCTGGAATATATGCCATGCTTAGCAGGGTTAGGGATTATTGGCGGTGCAAGGGTATTGCTAAAGTTTAATGGAGAGATGACGTTAAAATGACCGTAGTTGTAGTATTAATTAATCCTTTATCTGAGACCAGACCCCGTAGAGCAGTTAACGTTCTACGGGTTTTTTTTATTGTTAACAATAACGAGAGCTTAGGCTCCCGTTCAGAATCAAATCAAAGTAATTGCATTGCTGTTTATTTTTTGCGGCACGCCGAGAATCCCAACAACTCCATTCCTGCTAGACCCATGGCGTAAGTTAATGGTTCTGGAATTGTTGCTGCCGCTTGAGGAAGAAAAACAGAGCCCCCGAGATCCGCATCCTTGAAAACCAATTACGAAAAATTGATTATCCCTCGCGATGGCTGAAAAATCATTGTCATTGGTTAATATAAGCGTATGGTAAATTTCTACTCTACGATTACATCATTGCCAAAAGCCACGCCCTCTAGCTTGGCCGGGATTTTTGCATCAGTAATTCGGCTCGTATTTGGCAATGTTCTGATGTCAAGGGATAATTGCCAAGATTAAAAAGGTAGCGAGTGATGGTCAGACAAAGCGGAATTAGGCGAAAAAGCGCGATTTACGAGCAGTAAATGAGCATTTCGAGCCTGACTTCAACGCAGCATGGTTAAGCGCAGCAGTTTTTCAGAGCTTTCCTGGCTGGGGGAGTCTTAAGTGGTTGAGTTGCCTTACACCGGTTGGTCTTATTAGGAAATTTTTTTTCCAACTCAATGGAGGAGTGCTTTTAACCGGTATTCATTTATCCGAGTCTGTGTTTTTTTCCTTTTCCTTACTATCGGGGATAACAGCGTCGGCAATAGCGCCAACAGCTTTAACAGTGACCTTGACTGCCGTCGCAGCGGTAGTGACAGCGGCATCGGCGATTGCCAAGACGGCGCATCCTGTCAATTGAGCTAGGAGTAGTAATACTGTAAGTAATCTGAAAATAGAAAATATAGACATGGAATGATGCCGTTAGGAATGGTAGAAAAAGGAAATCGAGGCAATCGGAATATATTCGTAACACACATTCTATTAATTTTATACTCCTATCCTTTTTATTTATGAAGATTGCCCGGTCAGATTTGGCGCATGAATGAGTGTGGCGCTCACCATGGCGCCTTTGGAAACCAACAACTTCCCGCGCTTTGAGGTGAGCATTGACCGCTTCTAGCAATATCACTGTCAATTCGTGACGTTCCAAAAGATGACGGAAGTTCAGTATCGTGGTTTCGTCCGGCAGAGCACCGGTAACCCCGCCAAATCCCGCAAAGCGGCGCATACTCTCGATCTCGTACAGGGCACCTTCCATCTGCCGGTCGGAGAGGTTGAACCAGTTCTGCAGGCAGTAGATGCGGAACATGCTCCAAAGCCGCCATCGGCTGACGGCCCCACCGTCCACTCTTGGGGTAATGCGGTTCTATGTGCAACGGCAACACTTGCCAGGGTATCCACCCTTTCCATCTCGCTTAAGAAAACTTCCCGGCGCATCCGGCGTTTCTTGTGATCGTAGTCTAGGTCGGCAAAGCTTGATGGGTGTGACATAGCGTATTAAGAAGTTGTCAGAAAGGTCATTATCTCAATTTTTGGGATTTGTTCGGCGATTCCTTAAAGAAGGAAGGATGACTGAGAATCCGCTTGTGATAAGTATGCACCGTTGCAAATCACTAAGGCGGCATTGCCACGGATATCGCTGACGGTGCAATTGATTTGGGCAACTGCGATGCGCACGACGCGGCAAGCCACTCAGACTAGAACGGCAGTTGCGCGTCCGGTTTTGCTTGCAGTATATTGCGGCGGAAATCTTCCTGGATGCGTTGCAGCGCGGCTTGATTATCGGCTTCAAAGCGCAGCACGACGACCGGTGTGGTATTAGAAGCGCGCGCCAGGCCGAAGCCATCGCGGTACTCAACGCGCAAACCGTCGGTGGTGATGACTTGTTGCGGATTATCGAACTTGGCGCTTTTCTGCAATTGCGCGATCAGCGTGTGATTTTCGCCTTCGGCTGTACGCACCTGTAATTCCGGCGTGTTGAGACTATCGGGGAGATTTTTTAGCGTGGCGGTGATGTCTTGTTCGCGGCTCAGCAGCTCCAGCAAGCGTGCCCCGGCGTATAAGCCGTCGTCGAAACCGTACCAGCGTTCCTTAAAGAACAGGTGCCCGCTCATTTCCCCGGCCAATAATGCCTTTTCTTCGATGAGCTTGGATTTGATGAATGAGTGTCCGGTTTTCCACATCACCGGCGTGCCGCCGTGTTGGCTGATCCACGGCGCCAGATTGCGCGTGCATTTCACGTCGAAAATGATTTTTCCGCCGGGATTGCGCGACAGCACGTCGGCGGCGAACAGCATCAGTTGGCGGTCAGCGTTGATGATATGACCATCCTTGGTGACGATGCCGAGCCGGTCGCCGTCGCCGTCGAATGCCAAGCCGATTTCTGCGTCGCTCGTTTTTAGCGCTTGAATGACATCATTCAGATTATCGGGCACGGAAGGATCGGGGTGGTGGTTGGGAAAAGAACCATCCACGTCGCAGAACAATTCGGTTACTTGGCAACCCAAGCCGCGATAGAGCGCCGGTGCATAAGCACCTGCTACGCCGTTGCCGCAATCGACCACGATTTTGATCGGACGCGTGAGCTTGATATCGCCGGTAATCCGCTGCAAGTAGGTTGCGGTGATGTTGTGCTCGGAATAATTGCCTGCACCCTGTGTCAGATCGTTGTTTTCAATGCGCAGGCGCAGCGCCTGGATGGTGTCGGCCGCCAGCGTCTGGCCACCCAGTACGATCTTAAAACCATTGTATTCGGGCGGATTGTGGCTGCCGGTGACCATCACGCCGGAATATTGACATAATTCGTGCGCGGCGAAGTACAACATGGGGGTCGCCACCATGCCGACATCCACGACATCGATGCCGCTTTTGCGGATGCCGCGTGCCAGCGCTTGCGATAATTCCGGTCCGGATAACCGGCCGTCACGGCCGATGGCGATGGCGGTCAGATTCCTAGCGCGTGCTTCGGAGCCGATGGCATGACCGATTTTTTCGACATTTTCCGCAGTGATGGTTTTACCGACAATGCCGCGAATGTCGTAGGCTTTGAAAATTTCGTGAGGAATGGTTGGCATAGGTTAATCATCCGAAAGAAAGATTGTTGATAAAACGCGATCCACCATCATTGATTCCATCGCTATCGCCGCAACGCAAGTTTGCGCAGAAACCGGCAGCTTTACTTTAATGATGTCCTGCGACAGCGCCGCCTTTCAATGTGTAATGTGTGCCGCAGTAGGGACAGAGCGCTTCACCGGTGGCCTCTATCGGGAGAAAAACCCGCGGATGGGTATTCCACAGCTGCATTGCCGGTGTCGGGCAATGCAGCGGTAAATCGTCGGCGGTAACTTCGATTTCTCGGACTTTGTTATTGCTTTGTTGATTCATAAAAATGACTCCAATATAGCTGAATTAAACTAAAGTAAGCCAATCGGCGTGATTGCTTGCCCGGCCTTTGACGCAATCAAAGAACAAATTTTGTAATTGTGCTGTGATCGGACCACGCTTGCCGGCGCCGATGATGCGATTGTCCAATTCTCGGATCGGTGTGACTTCAGCCGCAGTACCAGTAAAAAAGGCTTCGTCGGCGCAATAAATTTCATCGCGTGTGATGCGTTTTTCAATCACCGGAATACCGAGTTCCCCGGCCAATTCGATAATCGATGCACGCGTAATGCCTTCCAGGCAGGATGTTAAATCCGGCGTGTACAGTTTGCCTTGCTTAACGATGAATATATTTTCCCCGGAGCCTTCGGCCACGTAACCTTCCACGTCCAGCAGTAACGCTTCGTCGTAACCGTTCAGCGCCACTTCCTGATTGGCCAGAATGGAGTTGGCGTACGTCGTGACCGATTTGGCGCGGCACATATTGATGTTGACGTGGTGCCGGGTAAAGGATGAAGTTTTGACGCGGATGCCGTTTTCCAGGGCTTCTGGCCCCAGATAAGTTCCCCATGACCAAGCGGCAATGGCGATGTGCACCGATAACGTTCTGGCGGATAAGCCCATCGCCTCGGCGCCATAAAAAGCGATCGGACGGATATATGCGGACGACAGTTTATTTTGTTTGACCACATCGCGTTGCGCTTGCATGATTGTGGCCTTGTCGTACGGCATTTTCATCATGAAAATATGCGCAGAATTGAATAGGCGGTCGGTATGTTCCTGCAAGCGGAAAATCGCCGCACCCTGAGCAGTTTCATAAGCGCGCAGCCCTTCAAAAACACCCAAACCGTAATGCAACGTGTGCGTTAACACGTGCGTATTGGCATCCCGCCAGGGAACCATTTTCCCGTCATACCAGATCACACCATCACGGTCAGCCATTGACATTCAGGAACTCCCGATAAAAATTTCTAAAAGGCGCATATTCTAACGTATTTTTACTACAGCGATGAAATACAGCAGCATAAATGGAATTGTTTCACGGCGCGCGAATTGCCATTCACATTACTGCCGGTATATTTGTTTGAAATACGTTTCGAATTGCGGCCGGACATCGCGGGGATTTTGCACAATGGCATGAATCATCTGAAAAAGCGGATATTTTTGCGTGTTCAATAGACGGTGCTGGTGGATCATTTCCAAAGTGTGCGGTCCCTCGCCGGAAATATCGTTACATTCTTCGCGCGCCAGTTTGCGGCCTAGCTCGTGGTGATGCGAGTTTTCGCTGGTTGCCGTGGTGATCAGATCGCCCAATCCGGCCAAATGATACGGGGTATCGGTTTTTCCGCCCATTGCTTGCACAATTTGGCTCAGTTCGTGTAGAGCCGCGACGGCCAAAAAACCGCGCACGTTATCGCCGAGTTTCAGTTCGTCGGCCATACCGAAGGCCATCGCGTACACATTTTTTAAAATCACCGACCAGCTGATGCCGGTAATGTCGAAAGTATGTTCTATATGCAACCGGGTATGATTGAAGCAAGTTTGCATGACATCGAAGGCAGCCGTATCTTGGCTGCCCAATTGCGCAAATGCGTGCCGGCCGGTGCGGATTTCCTCGGAAATCATCGGGCCGTATAGCAGTGCATACGGTTGTTGGACCGGCAAATTTTCCGCAAAGATTTGCGCCGCGGTTTGACCGGATTCATCCAATCCTTTGGCGATACTGACGCAAAGACAGGTCTTTTTCAGCAATGGCGCAATGAATTGAGCAACTTCGCGGTGCGGATTAACCGGCAGGCAAAATAACACGATGTCGGCATGTGCTGCGCTATCCTCCAAAGTGACGTAGGGATAATCGTTGCTGGGAAATTTCTCCCAGATACCCAGCTCATACCTGTCTTTGAGCAGGAATTCCATCGCATGCCCCATTTCGCCGTGACCCAGGATAAGAATTTGTAATGGTGAAGTCATATATAAAATTTATGCATAACGTAATTCACACCGATTTCTGTTTCTGGATGCGGCAATTTGCCACATTGCAAATGAAAGCATTCTCACCGAGAATCAAGCGGACGAGCAGGCGAGCATTTTAGAATTAATTTAGTTTGAAGATTATATTTTGTAATCAGGTGCAATCAAAGCCACTTTTGCGGATTGCATATTAAATAGCTGGATGCAAAAGACAAATACCTCATGATGATGCTCACAATTCAACAGCAGACTTCTATTCTTCAACTCATATTGACGCTATTTAATACCGCACCAGGGGCAGTCAATCTGGCAGTTCTCGGCTCGAGGTTGCGGAATGGCCAATCTTTGAGCAACTTAGCGCAATCCTTGACACAAAGCGCTTTGTTTTTTGACAGACATTATCTCGCTCAATTGAGTCACGCTGAATTTGCCACTTCATTTATCAACGATTTAATAGGTAACCGAGCATCTGAAAGTGACAAAAATCTAATGGTGGATTTTATTACACACAAACAAGCTAACGGTGCTACACAAGCAGAAATAATTGCCGAAGTGACGAGTGCTCTGTCGTCTGTATCATTTTCAGACCCGAATTGGGGAAAAGCTTCGCTGCATTACACCACGTACAATGCATCCAAAATCGTCAATCATTTGTTTGGTGATGCATTTTCACCGGCCAATAAGTCGGTGGTAGTGGATCATATGCTCACGCAGATATCCACCGGTAAAACCTTCGGCGATATGGTTGTGTGGGCTGTCGATACGGTGGCTGATGTTGATCATGACAACGTGGTGTGGGGAAATGCGGCGGTACTGTTAAATAACCGCACCGAGGTTGCGCGATATTATTCGATCGACCGGGCGGGCATCGCAATCGATTACGATGCCTTGCAAAAAATTCTGGCAAAAGTAACGGTTGATGCTCGCACAATTGCAACCGCCAAAGCTGCAATCGATCATTTGCTCAGCGATGACAATGGTTTTTCCAGCACTACGAATGAGGATTTCCGGTTGGATGCAGTGTTGAGAACTAAAAAAAGGGATATGCCATCCATGCCAAAGGGAAAAACAAAGATGATCGAGCTTGTGATCTGAGCGCAAGATGCATTTCTTTTTTTAGTATTCAACGTAAACTCGAATTATCTCGCGATATTCTAATTTTTCCGCGAAGAAAAGCATCTTTTCATTCTATTTTTGGTACTATTTGCACGCAGTATTCAGCTTAAAAAGTCTCTGATCTGTTGTTGAAAGGTAAATAGTCCATGCCCCGCATTGAGGCCGTATTTCAAAATTCGCAAGGCGAATCGTTATCCGGTTTGCTGGAAATGCCATCCGGTGCGATCAAGTCGTACGCGTTGTTCGCGCATTGTTTTACCTGTTCCAAGGACAATCCGGCGGCCGCAAGGATTGCGCTCGCTTTGGCGGATCGCGGTATTGCAGTTTTGCGTTTTGACTTTACCGGCCTTGGCAACAGTCAAGGGGATTTTTCAAATACCAATTTCTCATCCAATCTGCAGGATTTATTAGCCGCGGCACGCTATCTGGAGCAGCACTATGCCGCTCCGGCACTGCTGATCGGGCACAGCCTAGGCGGTGCGGCTGTGCTTGCGGTAGCGCAGGATCTGCCCTCGGTCAAAGCGGTGATCACCATCGGCGCGCCGGCAACAGCCGCGCATGTCAAGCATTTGTTCGCCGATTCTTATCAGCAATTGCAGAATCAAGAATCTGTGCAGGTCGAATTGGCGGGAAGAAGCTTTAAAATACGGCGTCAATTCATCGACGACTTGGAGCAATACAATTCAGTAGCGCATATCGGTGCGCTAAGAAAAGCGTTATTGATACTTCATTCACCGCTGGATGAGATCGTTTCGATCGACGAAGCAGGGCGGATTTTTACCGCGGCCAAACATCCGAAAAGCTTTGTATCGCTCGATCATGCCGATCATCTACTCTCTAATCCGCACGATTCACATTATGTCGCAGAAGTTTTATCCGCTTGGGCCAGCCGTTACCTGATAACCGGTCAGATTCCGGTTAAAACAGACGGTGCGCTGCGTCCAGCCGTTGAACCGGGCAGTGTGATTGTGCGCGAAAGTGATAAAAAATTCGCCCGTGAAATCCTGACACCGAATCACCGCTTGATCAGCGATGAGCCGATTGCAATGGGCGGAACCGATCTTGGATTCAATCCGTATGAATTATTGCTTGCGGCATTGGGCAGCTGCACGTCGATGACCCTGCGCATGTATGCGAATCACAAAAAAATCGATTTGCAGGATATTGTCGTCGAGTTGCATCACAGCCGGATTCACGCCGAAGATTGCGGCGGTTGCGAAAAGCAGAAAACACAAATCGATGTTATTGCCCGCAAAATTCAATTGAGCGGCAATCTGAGCGAACAGCAACGAACCCGCTTGCTGGAAATTGCCAATCAATGTCCGGTGCATAAAACATTGCAAAGCAAGATTCAAATAGAAACCCGTCTCGTGGATTAGCTTTGTTATGCAATCAGATGATACCGTAGAAAAATTCCGCATCGACAAATGGCTGTTTGCAGCGCGTTTCTTCAAGACACGCTCACTGGCAGCCGAAGCGATAGAGCGCGGCCGTGTATCCGTGAATGATCACCGGGTTAAACCGGCCAAAGTGCTCGCTATCGGGGATAAGTTAACCATTCGCATTAACAATTATCAATATGATGTTGAAGTATTGGGTTTATCCAATAAAAGAGGATCCGCATCAATAGCTCAGCAACTGTATCGTGAAACTAACGAAAGCAGGGAAAAGCGCGAGTTACTGGCAGCCCGCTTAAAAGCGCAACCGCAGCCGTTTTACACCAAAGGGCGGCCAACCAAGCGCGATCGCCGCGAGATTGAGCGTTTCACTTCCAATCAAGACGACTATTAAAATCCGGAAAAATCATGAGCAATGACACTTTCAATTTAAACAAAGAGCAGTTGATTCAACAATCGTTTGTGCAAATGGATAAACATTTGCAAGGTGCCAATTACACGCAAGCGCAAAAGCTGGCGCTTACTTGCCGGATTCTGTTCGATAACGGCCACGATTCCGGGCTGGCGGGGCAAATCACCGCGCGCGGCGAACAACCGGGGACTTATTTGACGCAACGGCTGGGATTCGGGTTTGACGAAATTTGCGCGAGCAATCTGTTGCTCGTCAACGAAGATCTGGAGGTTTTGCAAGGCGACGGCATGGCCAATCCGGCCAATCGCTTTCATTCCTGGTTATACCGTGCGCGACCCGATGTGCAGTGTATTATCCATACCCATGCGGTACATACCGCCGCACTCAGTATGCTCGAAACGCCGTTAGAAATATCGCATATGGATAATTGCGTGCTGTACGACGACGTGGCTTTTTTGCCCAAATGGCCCGGCGTGCCGGTCGGCAACGAAGAAGGTGAGTTGATTGCCAAAGCCATCGGCAACAAGCATGCGTTATTACTGGCGCATCACGGCTTATTGATCGCCAGTTCGAGCATCGAAGAGGGTTGTATTCTGGCGCTCGCCTTTGAACGTGCGGCGCGCATGCAGTTGCTGGCCGCTTCCGCCGGAACCATCCAACCGATTGATCCCGATCTGGGCCGGGAAGCGCATGACTGGATTTTGCGTGGACAGCGCAGTGCCGTGACTTTTGCTTACTATGCCCGGCGCACCTTGAGGAAAGGTGCGGACTGTTTACAATAGGTTCGGTATTGTTGATTTCTGCTTAAACATTTTGAATTTGATTTCAATGCCGCATGATCAAGCGCAATAGTTTTTCAGAGTTTCTCTGGAATATCACTGTAAAAGCTCCGCAAACCTACCGTTAACTTTCCAATAGAAGACTGCATAATACGCCGCGTTTTTTCTTAGTTGAGTCTTGAATCTCCAATCCTGAAATTCAAAATGATAAAAAAAGTACAGGCAAGCGAAGTCCGGCTGGGAATGTATATTCATGAGATTTGCGGTAATTGGCTGGAATATCCGTTTTGGAGAAAATCGTTTAAACTGAATCAGCAGAAAGACTTGGATAAGCTTGTGAGTTGCGGGCTGGATGAAATATGGATCGATACCTGTAAAGGGCTCGACGTTGCTGATGGTCAAAAGATTTCCGTAGAAAACCCTCAATCTGTAAAACTGATTAATACCGATATTCCAGGACAACCAGTCAAGAAAACGGTCGCACGCATTGCGGTTGAAGAGGAATTGAATACTGCAAAAAAAATCCAACAGAAAGCCAAAGAAGCAGTAACTTTGATGTTTAGTGAAGTGCGCATGGGAAAAGCGCTTGAAATCGAAGGCGCGGAGTCGCTGGTCGAAGAAATCAATCAATCGATGGAACGCAACCCGAATGCGCTATTAACGTTGATTCGCCTGAAGAATGTCAACGAGTACACTTACATGCACTCGGTTGCGGTTTGCATGTTGATGGTGGCGCTGGGAAGGCAATTGGGCTTGGATGCAGCGCAAATCAAACAAGCGGGCACAGCCGGATTGTTGCACGACATCGGAAAAATGGTGATTCCGAACGAAGTGCTGAACAAACCGGGTCAATTGACCGACGAAGAGTTCGTCATTATGAAAAGCCACCCGGAGCGCGGCTGGGAAATTCTCAAATCCTGTTACCAAGTACATGAAACAGCGCTGGATGTGTGTTTGCATCATCACGAACGGGTCGACGGAAAGGGTTATCCGAAAAAACTATCCGGCGATGCATTGACATTGTTTGCCCGCATGGGTGCGGTGTGCGACGTATACGATGCCATTTCGTCGGATCGCTGTTACAAACCGGCCTGGTCGCCGGCGGAATCGATTCGCAAAATGGCTTCGTGGAAGGATGGGCATTTCGATGAAACCGTGTTCCAAGCCTTTGTGAAAACGATCGGTATCTATCCAAGCGGCACCTTGTTGAAACTTAAATCCGGGCGCTTGGGTGTGGTGATGGAACAGTCCACGAAGAAATTAACCACGCCCATCATTAAAACGTTCTTTTCAACGCGCGCCAATGCGCATATACTGGTGGAAATTCTGGATTTATCGAAAGGGACCGACGGCATCGAAAAAATTGAGGATCCGGTTCAATGGGGATTTGATATCAATAAAATACAAGGGATATGAAGGGTTCCGTGACCTTGATCAATGCAGTGCAAGCGGAAATATTTATAGTGCAAAAAATAATTCATGATGAAGAGGATTGATAGTGATGGCCAGTAAATACCAAAAAATACAGAACATGCTTTTTGTTACTTCGTTTTTATTGATAACAGCGCCGCTGACTACGGCCGCCGACGCGGTAACTGACTGGAATCAGCGCGCAGGCGATATTGTAGTGAATGCCAAGATCGGGCCGTTACCGGCCGAACGCGCGCTGGCGATCGTGCAGGCATCCGTGTACGAGGCGGTCAATGCGATTACCCAACGTTATGCAGTGCAGGATACAAAACTGCAAGCCGCGCCCGGTGCGTCGGTCGAAGCGGCGGTAGCCGCGGCAAACCGGGCGGCGTTGACTCAGCTGGTGCCGTCGCAGCAATCGGCGATCGATCACGTTTATCAAGCCGCATTGGCCATGATCGCTGACGGTGAGAGTAAGGCGGGCGGCATTGCCGTGGGAGAAAAAGCTGCGCAGGCGATCCTGGCGTTGCGCGCCGGCGATGGCGCAGCCGCCGGTGAATCTTACCGTCCGTTTACCCATGCGGGGGTTTATGTGCCGACGGTTATCCCCGAAGCGCCGCAATGGATGCACCGCAAACCTTGGCTGATGACGCATCCGTCGCAATTCCGTCCGGCGCCGCCGCCTGAATTGGGCAGTGAATTATGGGCGCGCGATTACAACGAAGTAAAGGCGCTCGGCGGCAAGAATAGCCGGGAAAGAAGCGCGGAACAAACTGCCATCGCTCGTTTCTGGGAAGAAGTCATGCCGCCGATTTATCACGGTATCGTCCGTTCGGTCGCGAATATGCCGGGAAGGGAAATTACGCAAAATGCGCGCTTGTTCGCGGCGGTGACACAAGCCTCGGACGATGGGCTGATTGCGGTGTTCGACGCGAAATATCACTATGGTTTCTGGCGGCCGGTGACGGCGATCCGCAACGGCGATATCGACGGCAATGACGCCACGGAGCGCGACGCAGCGTGGCTGCCCTTTATCGATACACCGATGCATCCGGAATATCCTTGCGCGCACTGCATCGTTTCCGCCGCTGTCGGCACGGTGCTGCAAATCGAAATCGGCGATGGCCAAATGCCGCTGCTAACAACGACCAGCGCCGCTGCGGGCGGTGTAGCGCGCAGCTGGACCAAGCTGGACGATTTTATGCAAGAAGTTGCCAACGCGCGTATTTACGATGGCGTGCATTACCGTAATTCTGGCAAAGTGGGCTCCGAGATGGGGCAGAAAATTGCGGGTCTGGCTGCGAAAAAATATTCGTTAGGTAAATAATAAACCGGTAAATCCTCCACTAGTGCTGGAGATTTACCCGATGGGGTGATAGATCTCAGTTTTTCCGGAAAATCAAATCCCATACACCATGCCCGAGTTTGATTCCTCTTTGTTCAAACTTGGTCAACGGCCGGTAATCCGGCCGCGGCGCATAATCCGCTGCGGTATTGCTTAGCTGCTGTTCCTGACTCAGCACCTGTAAAATTTGCACGGCGTATTCTTCCCAATCGGTTGCAACGTGAATGTAGCCTCCTGGTTTCAAATGGCTGCATAAACGGGCAACGAATGCGGGTTGAATCAATCTGCGCTTGTGATGTCGGGCTTTCGGCCAAGGGTCGGGGAAAAAGATATGAACACCGTCCAGACACGCGGCGGGCAACATATGCTGCAATACCGCCACGGCGTCGTATTGGATGATGCGCAGATTGGTCAAGCCGTGCTGTTCGATTTGATTGAGCAAGCTGCCCACGCCGGGTGTATGCACTTCGATGCCCAGATAATCGTTTTCCGGATGCGATTGCGCGATGATTGCGGTGCTTTCCCCCATGCCGAACCCGATTTCCAGAATTTTAGGTGCTGGACGGCCAAACACTTGATCCAGATCGAGTAGATTCTCGCTGAACGGAATACCGTATTGCGGCAGCAAAGTTTCGCATGCGCGGCGTTGCGCATTGGAGACGCGCCCTTGGCGAAGAACGAAGCTGCGGATGGATTGTTGCATGGATTGATTGGCAATAGCCGAATCGGTCAGGATTTGCCGCTGACCGGTTTTTTTTCAGTTTTGGCGATGACGCCTTCCGTGGGCGAACTGGGGCTGGCGCTGTAGAGTTTTTTCGCCATGCGGCCGGCCAGATAGGCTTCGCGCCCGGCTTCGACGGCTTTGCGCATCGCCGAGGCCATCAAGACCGGATTTTGCGCCGCGGCAATCGCAGTGTTCATCAATACGCCGTCGCAACCCAATTCCATTGCAATAGCCGCATCGGAAGCGGTGCCGACACCGGCATCGACCAGCACCGGGATTTTTGCATTTTCGATGATGATTTGCAGATTCCACGGATTCAAAATACCCATGCCAGAGCCGATCAGTGACGCCAGCGGCATCACGGCGACGCAGCCCATCTCTTCCAATTGCTTGGCCATGATCGGATCGTCCGATGTGTACACCATTACTTGAAATCCTTCCTTAATCAGGATTTCAGCGGCTTTGAGCGTTTCCACCACGTTCGGGTACAGAGTTTTGGGATCACCCAGCACTTCCAATTTGACCAAACTGTGACCGTCGAGCAATTCGCGCGCCAGGCGCAATGTGCGTACCGCATCGTCAACCGTGTAACAACCTGCCGTGTTGGGCAACAGCGTGTACTTCGACGGCGGCAGTACCTCCAGCAGATTCGGTTCGTTGGCATTTTGCCCGATGTTGGTGCGCCGGATCGCCACCGTGATGATCTCCGCGCCGCTGGTTTCCACCGCCGTGCGGGTTTCGTTGAAATCCTTGTATTTACCCGTACCGACCAATAAACGGGAAGCATATTTTTTGCCGGCAATGACTAAATTGTCCATGCGATGATGTTTCTAAAGTGTTTTTAAAAGAAATGACTAACCGCCGCCGACAGCGACAACGACTTCGAGCTGATCGCCATGCGTCAGCATCTGTTCCGAAAACCGGCTGCGCGGCACGATTTCACCGTTGCATTCGATGGCGATGCGTTTGCCGTGCAACGCAAGGTGATCGATCAATTGTGCTACGTTGATCGGCGCCTCGAATTGCTGCGGCTGTCCATTAATAGTGAGTTGTATCATGGAAAATCAAGCGAGGATTGATATTTCAGGTTAACCGGATGAGCAATCAAAAATCAGGGTGAATTTTAACATGCGGGCAATAAGGCATTGGAGTAATTTATTTGAACCGACTGATGAAAGTAATATTTACGACTGAAACCGCAGCTTGCTGGCTATCGCTCCGTGAGTTTGCACAATCCTGGTGTTTCTTGGGATTACCGGAATGATGCACGAAGCCTATTGCTTATCCAGCCTGCGATACTGAATCGCTTCCGCGGTATGTTGATTATTGATTTTCTCGATCCCTGCCAAATCCGCAATGGTGCGCGCGAGCTTCAAGATGCGGTGATACGCACGAGCGGATAGGTTCAAACGGCTGATGGCTTGGGTCAGCAGATTTTCACTGGCGTCATCGAGCGCACAGTGTTGGTCGATTTCCTTGACACTTAGACTGCTATTGGTTTTTCCTTGCCGGTTCAGTTGTAATTGATAGGCTTTCTCAACGCGCTGGCGGATGACGCTGCTTTTTTCACCGGTAATCTGTTGTTTCATCAGCTCTTGTTGCGGCACTGCCGGTACTTCGATTTGCATGTCGATGCGGTCGAGCAGCGGACCGGAGATTCGTCCGCGGTAGCGGGCGATTTGGTCGGGGGTGCAGTGGCATTTGCCGGAGGGGTGTCCCAGGTAGCCGCAGGGGCAGGGGTTCATCGCGGCGATTAGTTGAAATCGCGCCGGAAATTCGGCTTGTCTTGCGGCGCGGGAGATGGTGATTTTGCCGGACTCTAGAGGTTCGCGCAGGACTTCCAGTACTTTACGGTCAAATTCGGCGAGTTCATCGAGAAACAGCACGCCGTGCAGCGCCAGGGAGATTTCGCCGGGGCGCGGCTGGCTGCCGCCGCCGACCAAAGCGATACCGGAAGCGGTGTGATGCGGCGAGCGGAATGGCCGGTGTTTCCAGTTTTCAATATTGAAGTTGCCGTAGCCGAGCGATTGAATGGCGGCGGATTCCAGGGCTTCTTGCTCGGTCATGGGTGGCAGAATGCCGGGAAAGCGCGCCGCCAGCATCGATTTGCCGGTGCCCGGCGGGCCGATCATCAAAAGGCTGTGTCCACCGGCAGCGGCGATTTCCAGCGCGCGTTTGGCGTGCGTTTGCCCTTTGACTTCATCCAGATCGGGGTAGGCGGAATTCTGTGTGCCGCTGCCATTCTCCGGGGGATTGCGGTAAACCGGCAAGGGTTCGTGTCCGCTCAAGTGCGCGCAGACCTGCAACAACGACTTGGCGGCATAAATCGTGGCTTTGTCGACCAGCGCAGCTTCCGCGGCGTTTTGTTGCGGCAGTACGAAACTGCGGCCGGATTGCGAGGCGTTATAAGTCATCGCCAGCGCGCCGTGGATGGGGCGTAGTTCTCCGGTCAGCGCGAGTTCTCCGGCCCATTCGTACTGATCCAGTTTGTCGCCGGGAATTTGTCCGGTGGCGGCGAGTATTCCCAACGCGATCGGTAAATCGAAACGCCCGCTTTCCTTTGGCAGATCGGCGGGCGCCAGATTCACTGTGATGCGTTGTGCGGGCATTTTGAATTGGGCATTTTGCAACGCCGCCCGGACACGGTCTTTGCTTTCTTTGACTTCGGTATCGGGAAGACCGACGATGGTGAAACTGGGCAAGCCGTTGGCGATGTGTGTTTCCACCGTCACCAACGGCGCTTGAATGCCGGAGACTGCCCGGCTATACAGAACGGCGAGAGACATTTAAAAAAAGCGATCCTGAGCGCAGTCAGGTGCAGACGGGGAAATGCTCAAGGATAACAAACCGCAAGCAGAGATTGTTTCAGCTTACCCTTCCGTTTGTACGCGATCCGATGTTTCATTATTTTCTGTTGAACTCAGTGTGGATTGGTTTAAGCGTGCTTCCAATTCGGCCACCCGGGCTTCGAGCAGAATCAGTTTTTCCCGGGTGCGCTGCAGAACTTCCTGTTGTATGTCAAATTCGTCGCGTGTGACGAGATCAAGCCGGGTAAATGCACCCGACAGCAACACCCGCATATTTTTTTCAATATCCTTGGCCGGGCTGTTGTGCAGAATTTCGCTGACTTTGGCATTGATTTCGTCGATTACATTTTTGTTAAGCATTGATGTTCTCCTTGTTGATGACTCACCAGTTAATCAGCTTGATTGGAATGACTACGTGATAAAATCCGAAACAATTTTATTTTACGAAAACGGATTATCCACTGTTATTGCGAACGGTTCCAGTGTTAAGGATCCGTCTTTATTTTGCCATGTCGCAGATGACCGGTGAATAGAGGCATACCTTTAAAATTATGGACTGTTTCAATAACGGTTAATAATCCGGATATATGAATGGAACGCAGACAATTACTTGAACAGTGGCTGAAGGATCAATTTCCTGCACGGCCATTTACATTACAACCGGCATCGGCGGACGCCAGTTTCCGGCGTTATTTCCGTGCCTCCTTTGACGATCAGACCGTTATCGTCATGGATGCGCCGCCGCAACATGAGGATTGCGCGCCATTTTTGCGCGTGGCGGAGATACTCGCGGCAACCGGTGTGCATGTGCCGGAAATACTGGCGCAAAATCAGGCGCTGGGTTTCTTGCTGTTGTCCGATCTGGGCAATACGACATTCTTGCACGCATTGAACGACAGGATCGAGAGCGCCCATCAGCTGTATAGCGAAGCCACCGATGCGCTGGTCAAAATGCAATTGTCGCATCAAGCGGACAGCTTGCCGGTTTATGACGAAGCTTTGCTGCAGAAAGAACTCGATTTGTTTCCCGATTGGTATATTGCAAAACATTTGCAGGCCGATTTGACGGAAAAACAGCAAGCTGCCTTGCGCACGGTTTTTTCCCGGATTCTGCAAAACAATCTGGCACAGCCCAAGGTATTAGTGCATCGCGATTATCATTCGCGCAATCTGATGGTGACTTCTCCCAATCCGGGCATCATCGATTTTCAGGATGCCGTGCATGGCCCGATTACGTACGATCTGGTGTCGCTGTTGAAGGATGCTTATATTCACTGGGACGAAGAGCGCATTCTCGATTGGGCCATCCGTTACTGGGAGAAGGCGCGCAAGGCGCGGTTGCCGATTAGCACCGATTTTGCCGAGTTTTACCGCGATTTCGAATGGATGGGTGTGCAGCGTCACCTTAAAGTGCTGGGAATTTTTGCCCGGCTCAATTACCGCGACGGCAAGGCGGCGTATTTGAACGACATGCCGCTGGTGATGCATTATTTGCGCAAAGCGTGCGAGCGTTACCGCGAGCTCGATCCACTGCTGAACTTGCTGGATGAATTGCATCCGGCCGAATCATCCGGTCAGAAAGTTGGCTATACCTTCTGAACGCGTTCCCTATGTGGCGATGATTCTCGCGGCCGGGCGCGGCGAGCGCATGCGCCCGCTCACCGATGCGATGCCGAAACCCTTGCTGAAAGCGGGAGAGCATGCGCTGATCGAACATCAACTGAACAATCTGGCGCGCGCTGGGTTTGCCGATATCGTTATCAATCATGCCTATCTGGGTGAAATGATTGAAAAAGCTTTGGGAACTGGCGAACGTTACGGCGTGCGCATTCGCTATTCGCCCGAGCAGGTGGTGCTGGAAACCGCCGGTGGAATCGCCAATGCGTTGCCGTTGTTGACAGGAGAATCCGGCGATCGGCCGTTTCTGGTGGTTAATGCCGACATTTTTTGCGAACTGGATTACGCCACGTTAATACCGGTGTTCCAAGCCATGCAATCGAATACGGATTGGCGGCTTGCGCATCTGGTTCTGGTTGACAACCCGCCGCACCACACCGAAGGTGATTTTGCATTGCAGAACGGCCAGGTGATGCTCAACGGCAATGCCAAACTAACGTTCAGCGGCATCGGTATTTATCAGGCACGGCTTTTTGGCGATATACAACCCGGCTTGCCGGTGAAACTCGCACCGCTGCTGCGGCAGGCCATGCAGGCAGGGCAGGTGAGCGGGGAATATTTTTCCGGACAATGGGTCGATATCGGAACGCCCGAGCGGCTGGAATTATTGGACAAACAACTCAAATCTCGCGTGGAATCATCCACGGGATCGATTTAAGGAATAAAGTAATCATTTATGACACACTTTCAACATTTCATCGCCCGCCGCCAGTATCTGGCCAGCAAAATGCAATCCGGTATTGCGATCATCCCGACTGCTCCGGAACGCCTGCGCAATCGTGATGCGCACTATCCTTATCGTTTCGATAGCTATTTCTTTTATTTGACCGGATTTCGCGAGCCGGAAGCGGTGCTGGTACTCGTTGCCGCAGGTGATGGTGTGCCGCCAAAGCAAATATTGTTTTGCCGCGAGAAGAATCAGGAGCGGGAAATTTGGGATGGTTACCGCTATGGACCGGAAGCCGCGAAAGAGCTTTTCGGTTTTGACGAAGCGCATGCCATTGATAAACTGGATGAGTTACTGCCTAAATTACTAGTCGATCAACCGGCCGTTTATACGGCATTAGGATTGGATCCGGCGTGGGATCAGCGCGTCATCAGCTGGTTAAACCGGGTGCGCGAGCAGACGCGCACGGGTATCGCCGCACCGGCGGAAATTCGCGATAGCCGCGCATTATTGGATGAAATGCGCTTGATCAAGGGCACCGACGAGCTGCAGATCATGCAGCGCGCCGCGGATATTTCGGTGCAAGCGCATCAGCGCGCGATGCAAACAACGCGGCCGGGCATGCGCGAGTACGAGATCGAAGCGGAATTGCTCTACACCTTCTACCGGCACGGCGCGCAAGCACCGGCTTACACGTCCATCGTCGCGGGCGGGGCCAATGCATGTGTGTTACATTACGTGCAGAATAATGCCGAGCTGAAGCCGGGCGATTTATTACTGATCGATGCCGGGTGTGAATTGGACGGTTATGCATCGGACATCACTCGGACATTTCCGGTGAACGGTAAATTCACTGCGGCGCAACGGGATGTTTATCAACTGGTGCTGGCCGCGCAGGCGGCGGCGATCGCGCAAGTGCAACCGGGGAATCGCTGGAACGATCCGCACCAGGCGGCATTGCAGGTATTGGCGCAAGGCTTCATCGACCTGGGACTGTGCCAGGGCAGTGTCGATGCTGTGCTGGAGTCGGAGGATTACAAACGCTTCTATATGCACCGCACCGGACATTGGCTCGGCTTGGATGTGCACGATGCCGGTGAATACAAACTAAAAGGTGAATGGCGTCAATTGGAACCTGGCATGGTGCTGACCGTCGAGCCGGGATGTTACATCCGCCCGGCGGATGATGTTCCGGAACATTTCTGGAATATCGGCATCCGTATAGAGGACGATGTTGTCGTCACGCCGTTAGGCCATGAAATTTTGACGCTGGCGGCGCCCAAAGCAATAGCCGATATAGAGGAGTTAATGCAATGAGCGATGAAGAGAGGAAAATTATCATCAGCAGAGTTTCCGAGTACCGTCAGAATGAATCGGGTGAATTTCAGCGCGTGCCGGTTTCTCCCGTCAACCGCTGGCTCACCTACGCGATCCTCATTCCAGTCGTGATCATCATGGCCATTCTGGGCATTTTCTTTTTCGCCGCTTTTCTGGCGCTATTGGCTGTCGCCGTGGTGGTGGTGGGGATACGCTTCTGGTGGCTGCGCAGGAAGTATGAAAACACCATGCAGCAATCCGGCGAAGATCAAACCGTGATCATCGAAGACGCACAAATCATCGAAGAAACCGACGTGCACCGCACTGAACAGAAAAAGCACTGAACCGCATCAAACCGGCAGGGCTGTATGCAATCGCAATTTACCGCCGTGGAATCAACTTCATCTGCCGCTCAGCCGCACCCGGCAGAAACGGTGTCGGTTTACCGCTGACCCAATTAGCATGCCCGCTGCCGTAATACGGTGACAGCGGATGTCCGCTTTGTCCGCCGGGCATATCGAAATAACCCAATTCTTCCTGTCCCGGCGCGACGATGGAGCGTTGTGACGCGCCGAAGTTGGGCGATTGCACGCGTGGCATATTGTGATCGCCCGGCAACGGATCGGGCGGCATGTCGAGCCATTGTGAAATCCATGCGGGCAACTTCTGGCTCAGCGGATGTTTGATTCGCGCCGCATTCTGCATTCCCCAATTGCGTTCCGTGATGCCGCCATCTTGTTGCATTTGCTGTGCGATCTTTTGTGCGCAGCGCTGCAACAACTCTTGCCAGTTTTTGAATGGTGGCGGGAGCAAGTGTTGCGGGTGTTGCTCGATTAATTGCCAGAGAATCAATTCAGCTTGGCTGAGCCGGGGAAGTTCGAAATCAGCGTGTTGCCGCCGCACCGGGGCGGCAAAACCGTTCAGTACCGTTTTCATGACTTCATAGCGGTAGGTGCGCACGATGCGGTACGCGACGGAATCCGCGGAAGCTTCTCCATTCCAATCGGACAATGCGGTTTTCAACGTGCCAATCCACGCTGCATTACTGTTGGCTGATTCGAGCGTGCTGTGCAACAGTTGATGCCAGCGAGCTAACAGCAATGCGCGATAATCCAGTTGAATCGCTTGCATATCATCGGTACTGAACTGTTCTTGGGCGAACAAACGATCGCGGATTTGCAAGGCGCGTGCACCGAGATCGAAGCCGCCGTTGCCGAGCAGCTCAAGCTGTTCGCCCGAAACGGTGCGTGAATTGGCCGACCACAAACGTTTTGACGGCGGATTGTGGAGTTCCGGGTAATCGTCCGGATCGAGCCAGCCCTGCCAGCCTGTATCCGGAGGTGTCCAATCGGCTGGAATTTGCGCATCATAATCGGGCGAGCGGGCAGGGATGCGGCCCGCGAGCGTCCAACTGATATTGCCGTCGCGATCGCCGACAATAAAATTTTGTACCGGAATACCAAACTTGGGCGCAATTTCCGCCGCTTGCGCTGCGTTTGTGATGGTTTCCAGTTCGACCAGCTGGAGATTGACTGCATCCGGTAGCAGTGCTGTCCAGGCTAATGCCAGCGGGGTGTTATCGTGATCTTGCGCAATCACCGGTCCCCATTCGGTCTCGGAGATGGAGAGCGTCTCATCCGGCGCATTGCGCACACGGATGGTTTCTTGAACCGTTTGCAGCGGTTGCCAGCCGTCTGTGCCGAGATAATGCGATTTATCGCGGTCATCGATTTGAATACGCACCCAATCGGAAAAATCGCCGTGACTATTGGTGAAACTCCAGGCGATATGACGATTGGAGCCGGTGACAATTGCCGGCACACCGGGCAGGCTGATGCCGGTGATGTCATACATTTTGTCAGTTGCGGCAGTGTCGGGATAAATGAGCCGCGAGCGGAACCAGACATTGGGGACCCGCAGTGTCAAATGCATGTCGTTGGCGACGATCGCGGCGCCATCCGCCAATGCGCCGGAAACCGCAAAGCTGTTACTGCCCGGCGATTCTTCGGTGTTCAAATGGACGTCCTGGAATAGCTGTTCATCCAGCGTTTGCAGGTTGAGATCCGTTGCCGGCGGAAGTTGCGCCAGGGAAAACGGTTCATCGATCAGCGGCGCATCCCAGACGCCGGCGTTTTGCGTCAGAAATTGATAGACCGACTCCGGTAATGCGGCGCGCATGTGCGAAAGCGCCAATTCACGGTAAATATTCTCTTCAGTCAAGGTGAAAAACATCGCATAGATCACCAGGATGCTGTCTTCATTGCGCCAGGCTACCGGTTCGGTCTGTGTCAACAGATAAGGAAAAGGCCGCACCGTCAGCGCGCCAAGACCCTGATTGACGCCCGTCCGGTAAGCATCGAGCAATTGCAATTGCTCTGCGGGAAGCTGCTGCAGAACTGCGGCCGCGCGTGCGCGCATGCGGAACGGCCGTGCTTTGCGGTCGTGCGCCACTGCACCGGCGCCGAATAATTCCGCCAGCTCACCTGCCGCCTGGCGGCGCATCAAATCCATCTCGAAAAAGCGCTCCTGCGCATGAACATAACCCATCGCCTGCGCCAGATCCAACCGGTTGGCGCCTTGCAACGTGACGGTTCCCAATGCATCGCGTTCGATCGATACCGCCGCGGTTAAACCGGGCAAGGCTGCTTTGCCGTCATATTGCGGCAAGCTGCCGCGCAGCAACAAAGTAACTGCAAGCATCGAAAAGGCGGTGATTAACAGGCCTGTTATCAGGAAGTAGCGGATCAAACGTAACGTAGACTGCATAAGCATATGGAGGTAATCGGATCATGCTAGCGGTGCAATTTTGCGCTGCGCGGCAATATCCCGAAATTGTTATTTAACTCATTGATATTAATGTTTATAAATGATTGATTTCGATATTTCGATAATAAAAGGCATGAATCCTTCTTTATTCCCGGCATTGAAGCCGAGTACTCGCAATGATAATTCATTTGTGGAAATTTGGAGCTGGTCATGGCTGAAGACAGTGATTTAGAACGAACGGAAGAGGCGACGCCGAAGCGCTTGGAGAAAGCGCGAGAGGAAGGCCAGATTGCGCGTTCTCAAGAGCTGACGACATTCACGTTATTGCTGGCGGCGGCTGCCGGCATCCTGTTCATGGGCTCCGGTCTGATGGATAAGCTGCTGAAGGTCATGAAAACCGGTATGTACGTAGAACGTGAATTGGCGCATCAGCCAGATTTGATGCTCAACCGTTTTTACGAACTTGCTTTTGAAGGATTGCTGGCGATTGCCCCGTTATTATTTTTGCTGGTGATTGTGGCATTTTTTGCGCCGATGTCCTTGAGCGGCTGGATGTTCAGTACCAAGGCGATTATGCCTAAGTTCGACCGGATTAACCCCATCAGCGGTTTTGGCCGGATTTTCTCGGTGCACAGTTTGGTTGAACTGGTCAAAGCGATTCTCAAGACGATTGTAATTGGCGGTGTCGCGGCACTGGTCATTTGGAGCAATAAAGACGAGGTGATGATGCTGCTGACGGTGCCGGTCGATTTAGGCATTACCCGCACCGGTGAATTCCTGACGATGAGTTTTCTGCTGATCGTCGGTGCGATGATATTGATTGTCTTGATCGATGTGCCTTACAAACTTTGGGAGCATGCCAAGCAATTGCGCATGACCAAGGAAGAAATCCGCAAGGAATACAAAGAAAGTGAAGGCGATCCATTCATTAAAGCGCGTATTCGCGGTTTGCAGCGGGAAGCCGCACGCCGCCGCATGATGGCGGAAGTACCGAAAGCCGATGTCATTGTCACCAACCCGACGCATTACGCCGTGGCGCTACGCTACCAAAGCAACAGTATGCGCGCGCCGAAAGTCGTCGCCAAAGGCGTGCATTTATTGGCAGCGCGTATCCGTGAAGCCGCCGCAGAACATCGCATCCCTATCCTTGAAGCGCCGCCGCTGGCGCGGGCGCTGTACCACCATGCCGAGCTGGAAAGCGAAATACCGGAGAAATTATATACCGCGGTTGCCGAAGTACTGGCTTACGTCTTTCAGTTGAGGCGCTATAACGAATACGGCGGAAAAGCACCGCAACCGCCGGTGGATGTACCGGTTCCGGCGGAATTGGATCCGGGCGTGGCAGAACCGGGTAATGCGTAAACCGGCAATTTTAATGATGAGTTTTTACTGGCGGCACTATGAATAATGCACTCACCTTGTCATCGATGGGAACACTGAGCAATCTCAGGAATTTGGCCGGCCCGATCCTGATTATCATCATCCTGGCCATGATGGTACTGCCGTTGCCGCCGTTTGTATTGGATCTGTTTTTCACCTTCAATATTGCCGTGTCGATCATTGTTTTGATGGTCAGTTTGTATACCCGCAATCCGCTCGATTTTGCGGTATTCCCGACGATTCTGCTGCTGACTACCTTGTTGCGGTTGTCGTTGAACATCGCGTCGACCCGGGTGGTATTGCTGCACGGTCATACCGGGCCGGATGCGGCCGGTAAAGTGATCGAAGCGTTTGGGCACTTCCTGGTGGGTGGAAATTACGCGATCGGGCTGGTGGTGTTCATTATTCTGGTGGTGATCAACTTTGTCGTGATCACTAAGGGTGCTGGCCGTATCGCCGAAGTGAGCGCGCGCTTTACTTTGGACGCCATGCCCGGCAAGCAAATGGCTATTGATGCCGATTTGAACGCCGGTTTGATCGGCGAAGACGAAGCGCGCAAACGCCGGGCGGTCATCTCCCAAGAGGCCGATTTCTATGGTTCGATGGATGGTGCCAGCAAATTCGTACGCGGTGATGCGATCGCCGGTATATTGATCATGCTGATTACCATCGTCGGCGGGCTGATTGTCGGTGTCATGCAGCATGATCTGGAGCTGGCCGCGGCCGCGAAGAACTATACCTTGCTGACCATTGGCGACGGTTTGGTCGGGCAAATTCCCGCGCTGATCATTTCAACGGCTGCCGGTTTAATGGTGAGCCGTGTGACTACCGACGAAGATCTCGGTGAGCAGGTTTTGAATCAGTTGTTCAATCAACCGCAAATCTTGATCATTACTGCTTCCATACTGGGCATCATGGGGTTGATTCCCGGCATGCCGAATTTCGTGTTTCTGCTGATTGCTTCGATTTTGGGCGGAATCGCTTATTTAAAGCTGAAAAGTCCGGTGGTGCAACCGGTTGCAGCACCTGCGCCGGAATTGCCTTCGATAGAAAAGACCGATGCCAGCTGGAGTGACGTCACGCCGATCGATACGTTGGGACTGGAAGTCGGTTATCGCTTGATTCCTTTGGTCGATAAAGCGCAACAGGGCGATCTGCTGAAGCGCATCAACGGCATCCGCAGAAAATTCGCGCAGGATATCGGTTTCTTACCGCCGGTCATCCATATCCGCGATAACCTCGAGCTGCGGCCGAATGCTTATACCATCACACTAAAAGGCTCGATCATCGGGCAAGGTGAATCGTATTCCGGCATGTATCTGGCGATCAACCCGGGGCGCGTTACGGCGCAGTTGCCGGGTACGGCGACGACCGATCCGGCATTCGGCCTTCCTGCCGTGTGGATCGAAGCGAATTTGCGCGAACAAGCGCAACTCAACGGTTATACCGTGGTCGACGCGAGCACGGTGGTGACCACGCATATCAATCATCTGATCCATATGCATGCCGCCGAATTGCTGGGACGGCAGGAATTGCAGAAATTGCTCGATCACCTCAATACGCAATTTCCGAAACTTATCGAAGATCTGGTACCGAAACTGCTGCCGCTATCGACAGTGCAAAAGGTTCTGCACAACTTGCTGGAAGAGAATGTGCATATCCGTGATATGCGCACCATCGTTGATGTATTGACCGAGCATGCGGCGCAAACGCAGGATGCCGTCGACTTGACCGCAGTCGTCAGAACCGCTTTGGGGCGTGCGATCGTCGATCAATATTACCCTGCCGGTTCTGAAGTTCAGGTAATGAGTCTGCATCCTGAACTGGAAAACATTCTGACTCACGTTATGCAGTCCGGTGGTGCGCAAGGCGCCGGTATCGAGCCGGGACTGGCCGACACATTGTTGCGGGAAGCCCGCAGTGCTGCGCAGCAGCAAGAAAAACTGGGATTGCCGCTGGTGTTGCTGGCACCGGGTGCAGTCCGCTTCTTACTGGCAAAATTTTTGCGCCGCGCCATTCCGCAATTGCGTGTACTGGCACATTCCGAAATTCCGGATTCACGAAAAATCAAAATCACTTCCGTGATTGGAGGTAACAAATGAAAGTAAAGCGCTACCTTGCTGCCACATCGCGCGAAGCGTTGCGCCAAGTTAAAGAGGAATTGGGCGAGGATGCCGTCATTTTGTCGAACCGGAAAACCCGGGATGGTGTGGAGATCATGGCACTGGCGGATTCCGATATGAGTAATCTGGTGCACACACCGGCGTCCCCACCGCCTTCAAAAGTGCCGTTAAAGGGGATTTCACACTACGAGCAAAACAAGATGCTGAGCGTGGAAGAACGCTATTCGGCCTTGCCGCCGCTTGCCGGTGAGCCGGTGGAAAGCCAGAAAAACTCGAATAACGGGTTATCCGCATCCCTGGCTAAAGACATCATCGCCGAGATTCAGGCGATGAAAACGACGCTGGAAGATCAATTGGCAACGGTGGCCTGGGGGAATTTCACGCAACGCAGACCGGAAAAAATGAAACTGCTTCGCACGTTGCTGGATAACGGTTTTAGTCCGCTGCTGGCGCGCCGCCTGATCGACCGGTTGCCGGATGGTCTCGATTATGAGCAAAGCCTGAAACAAGCGCTATCCGCCTTGACGTTTAATTTACACACGGTTGCCGGCGACGACATGATTGAAAAAGGTGGCGTATACGCCCTGGTCGGTCCCACCGGCGTCGGTAAAACCACAACCACGGCAAAAATTGCGGCGCGTTGTGTCATCCGCCACGGCGCCGGCAAAGTCGCATTGTTGACGACCGATAGCTACCGGATCGGCGGTCACGAGCAACTGCGGATTTATGGGCAGTTATTGGGTGTTCCGGTGCGCAATATCAAAGACACCGAGGACTTGCAGTTAACACTGTCGGAACTGAGAAACAAACATATGGTGCTGATCGATACCGTAGGCATGAGCCAGCGCGATCAGATGGTGGCGCAGCAGATTGCCATGCTCGACAACTGCGGTACGGATGTGAAACGCATGCTCATCCTTAGCGCCGCATCCAATGGCAAGACGCTGGATGAAGTGATTTCCGCTTACCAGAAGAACGGCGTTTACGGCTGCATCATCACCAAAGTCGACGAGGCCGCAAGTCTGGGGGTGGCATTGGATGTCGTCATCCGTAGAAAATTGCCGTTGCACTATGTCGCAAACGGGCAGAAGGTTCCAGAAGATATTCACGCCGCCAATGCGCGCTACCTGCTGCATCGCATTTTCAAGTCGGCACCGGGAGACAGCGCTTTCACGCTGCAGGATGCGGAATTCGCTTTGCTCATGGCAACCAAGAATAACGCCGAGTTGCCGCAGGCAGAGGAAAAATCATTTGCGGGATTGATGTATGACTAGGCTGATTTTACAAGATCAAGCGGCGGGATTGCGTAACCTGGTTTCGTACCGGGGGCATGATGCGGCGCGTGTTTTTACCATCGCGGGTGGCAAATCACGCGTCGGTAAAACCAGTGTCGTGATCAATTTGGCTGCCGCGCTGGCGCAGAATGGCCAGCGGGTTTTATTGATCGATGAAAATCCGTGCCATAACAATATTTGCACCAGCTTGGGTTTGCAGGCGCGTTTCGATTTATTGCACGTGATTCATAAGGATAAAAGACTGGACCAAGTGCTGCTGCACGGTCCGGACAATATCACCATCTTATCCGCGATGCGCGGTATTCATGCGTTGAGCAAGTTGAGTCCCTTGGAACAGGATTGGTTGGTCAAAAGTTTTTCCGAACTGACCGAGTCGGTCGATGTTGTGCTGATCGATACCGCTATGACCGGCACGACGCATGTTTTGCCGCTCAGCCTGGCTTCGGAGCAAGTGATGATCGTCATTTCCGGTTCGGCGGCATCGATTACCGGCGCTTATGCACTGATCAAAATCATGAGCCAGGAGTACGACAAACAGCATTTTCTCATTCTGGTGAATAAAGTTGAATCGGAAACGGAGGCATTGATGATTTACCAGAATTTATACCGGGTGGCGCGCCAATATTTGACGGTATCGCTGGAATATGCCGGTTACGTTCAGAACGACGAGCGGTTACGAAATGCAACGCAATTGTGTAAACCGGTGATTGAGCTATTCCCGGCTTCGCAAGCGGCGGTTTGTTTCCGGCATGCGGCGCGAAATATTTTGCGCTCCACTTGCCCGGATAAATATAGCGGGGGAATGGATCATTTCATGCAGCGATTGATTATGACGAGTCATTTGAGTATGGCCAATTTTACGGTGTGATTGAATATGTATACTGCGACTGGAACTAAAACGATCGATAAAGAGCAATTTATCACTGAATTTACCCCGCTGGTAAAGCGCATTGCCTATCATATGATGACGCGCTTACCGGCCAGCGTGCAAGTCGATGATCTGATTCAAGCCGGGATGATCGGCTTGCTGGACGCGATTAATCGCTACGAAGGCTCATACGGGCGCCAGTTTGAAAGCTATGCGGCGCAGCGGATACGCGGCTCTATCCTGGATGAGTTGCGCGAGGCCGACTGGTTGCCGCGCAGTATCCGGAAAAAGATGCGCCGGATTGAAGCGGCCGTGAGTATGCTGGAACAGCGCAATGGTTGCGCGCCGAGCGAACAAGACCTGGCGACGGAGCTGGATATGTCGCTGGATGAATACCACGAAACGCTGCAAAGCGCACGCGGTGCGCAATTGATTTACTACGAGGATTTTCAGCAGGAAGATGAGGAGCCGTTTCTGGATCGCTTGTTTGTCGATTCTGAAGGCGATCCGTTGAATGCGCTGCTGGATGAAAATTTCCGCAATACATTGATTGCTGCCATTGATAACCTCCCGCCGCGGGAAAAACAGGTGATGGGTATGCATTACGAACAGGAAATGAATTTGCGGGAAATCGGCGAAGTACTCGGCGTCAGCGAATCCCGGGTTTGCCAGTTGCATACGCAGGCCGTTGCGCGGCTGCGCAGCCGCTTGAGAAATACGTAAGGTGATTTTTCATCCCGATTATCCAGCAGCGGAGCCGTAAACGGATTTTGTCATGTTCAAAAAATCAAAAATGGATTTGAACAGTGTTTTCGGCATTTTGCTGGCTTTTGCCGCGATCATCGGCGGGCAATTTCTGGAAGGCGGTCATCTCAATTCGTTGATGCAGGTAGCAGCTTTATTAATTGTTATGGGCGGCACTGTCGGGGCGGTGCTGTTACAAAGCCCCATGAAGATTTTTGTTAACGGTGTCCAGATGGGTGCTTGGGTTTTTTTTCCGCCAGATCAATCCCCGCAAGTTCTGATTAAACAAATTATCAATTGGGCACACATAGCGCGGAAGGAAGGCTTGCTGGCGCTTGAAGCACTGGTTCCCGGTATAAAAGATCCGCTGTCAAAGAAGGGATTGCAGTTACTGGCGGATGGCAGTCCGCCAGACAAATTGCGTGAAGCTTTGGAAATTGAGGTATTGGCTGTGGAGAATTATCTGCGTCAATCGGCCCGGATTTGGGAAGCTGCCGGTGGTTATGCGCCGACTATCGGTATTTTAGGGGCGGTGCTCGGGTTGATTCATGTGATGGAAAACCTGTCGGATCCCGATCTTTTGGGAAATGGGATTGCGGTTGCTTTTGTCGCGACAGTATACGGTGTCGGTCTGGCCAATCTGGTTTTTTTGCCAGTTGCAAACAAGCTGAAAGCCATTATCGGCGAGTATGTCGTCATGCAGGAAATTCTAGTTGATGGTTTTGTGGCAATTGCCCAAGGCGAGCATCCGCGGCTCATCGAGAGCCGGTTGAATGGTTATTTCATTTAATCCCTGCTCCTTGAGGCGTAGGCTGACTGAAAGTCAGTAGATAAAGAATATGAAATTAATACCCCGCTGCTTGCGGCGGGATTCTTTATTGTGCGCCTTGAATTAAACGATTATTGGATGACTATATGTTAAGAAGAAAAAGAAAACAAAAAGCCGATGATCACGCTGAAAATCAAGAGCGCTGGCTGGTATCCTACGCCGACTTCATAACACTGTTATTTGCTTTTTTTGTTGTCATGTACGCGGTTTCATCGGTCAATGAAGGTAAGTATCGTGTTTTAAGTTCTTCGTTAGTGAGCGCATTTAAAAGCAGCAATCCCACTAACGCGGTGCCTGTGCAACCGACAGAATTCGTACCTATTAACATTCACTCATCGAATCAAACCGATTCAATCAAGCTGATTGACAATCTCAGCATACACACAGCGAAGAAGCAGGAGAAAATGAAAAGCATGGCCAAAGATATCCTGCATGCTTTGGATCCCTTGGTGAAGGATGGTCAGGTAAGGATTACGCAAAGTTCTCAAGGAATAACTGTGGAGATTAATGCCAGTGTTCTTTTTTCTCCAGGCCAAGCCAAACTCGCCGAGAATTCAAGCTTGACGTTGCAAGCGGTTGCTAATGTGATCAAAGGGCATGAACATGAAATCCATGTCGAGGGGCATACGGATAATTTGCCCATTCACAATGGCAATTTTCCATCAAACTGGGAATTGTCGACAGCCCGTGCGAGCAGCGTGGTCAGACTGTTTATAGAAAACGGTGTTGAGGCACATCGGCTTACTGCAATTGGTTATGGTGAAAATAGACCCATAGAAAGCAATGAAACATTGGATGGTAGAAAAAGGAATCGCCGGGTATCGGTTATGATCCTATCAAACAATCCGGATAAGGTCACTGAGATTCCAATTGTTGAATAAGTAGACTAAGTTCAAATGTAAGTTTGACCTTTGGGACCATAGAGCGAAACATTTCCTGCTGCGCAATGCAAAGCGGCAAAAGCGCGTTGGTTATGTTGCAGTTGAGACGAAATCATCAAGCCGTTGGAATAATTAAGTTGCTGAGCAATTCTTGCCAAATCGAGCAACTCATTCCATGAAATTTTTATTTCAGACAAACTGGAATGATAATTGGCTAACTCAGTTAGCCAATTATCGATGCTATTTTTTTCCAGAACAAGTCCTTGCTTCTTCAAAAATTCATTACGATCTTCATCAAATTGAATCAATTCTTCAATTAAACGTGCTTTATCCGAGGCAAGATAATCGATTTCTTCTATTTTTCCTTCAATGAGTGCATTTTCTTCTTTTTTCAGAATCTCAATGAATGCTTGAAAGATATTCTTTTCAGTTTCCAACTCTTTCATAAAATATGCTACATGTTGTGATGAAGACATTAAGTAGCACCTTTTTTAGACTGGATTAGCTCTTTCACTGTTTCAAGTAGCCGGTCAGCTACTACTCCAGGATTTATTTGAAAATTTCCTTCGCTAATTGCTTGCTTTATTTCTTGAACACGAGCTGAGTTAACAATCGAACCGGTTGCGGAACTACTGTCAATATTTTGTAGTTTTGCAACATTTGCACTTAAATGTACGCTGTCTTCTTGACTTGTATCCGTGGCGGGAGTGACATCAGTACGTCTTTTCCCATCATTGACTGATACGGTAGACACTGGCTGTAACGTTTTATCTATTTTCATTTTTATACCTCTTAACGAAATTCATTGTGTGTCATATCGACATCTTTGTTTGGAACTTTAGTACTCAAAGATTTTTCATTTAAATTGGGGAAATTAGAAATAAGTTATCAGTTTTTCAATCGCTATTCTTGCAATTTTTTACGGCATATGTTGAGATAAATTCAGTATTTCTTAAATGTTTGAATTTGTTGTATTGGCAGCTAGGGAAACACTGATTAATTGACCGCACGAGCGAATCGCTTCGTTGCGCGGCACTTGCATCCTCGCCTATCTTGTTGATATATCTCGGTTGCTGCGTTCCGTGTGCCTATCGCTTTGTCTCGTTCGCCGAATTAATCAGCGTTTCCCTAGTAAACCTAAGGGATATCATAGATAATTTCAGCACGGGATCATATATCATTTATTTAACTGGTAATTAAATGTCTTTTATATTTAAAGCAACTGCAAGTGCATTTCGCGATCTGATACGTTTTAAGATTGCTTGGATTATAGTTTGGCCAATTCTGGTTTCGATTCTTTTGTGGCTTGTTGCCGGTTTTGTTTTTCGCGAGAGTTTTTCCGAACTGGTTGTTTTGTTTTTGAATGAAGCTGGTATCGGTGAGTGGCTGCAAAATCACGGTTCTGATTGGATTTCTGCTGCCATTGAGAATCTGATTTACATCATGGTATATATACCGCTTGTAATAGTAACTACTTTGATTATAACAGCCATTTTTATAATGCCGGCGCTGATCAATCTGGTGGCGAATCGCGACTATCCCGAGCTTAAACGTGAATATGGAGGTAGTATCGCCGGAAGTATCATTAATGCGATACTTGCCAGCGGTGTATTTATATTGATCTGGGTTGTCACTGTGCCGCTTTGGGCAGTAGGAGCGGGTATTATCGTTCCCTTTGTTGCAGCGGCATTTATGAATCAACAGTTATTTCGTTATGATGCGCTATCCGAGCATGCCACCAAGCAAGAAATCAAACTGATCTGTGCGCAAAACCGGTATTCGCTATGGGGATTGGGATTGTTAACAGGATTAGTTCAGTTTGTGCCAGTACTTAATTTGCTGGCTCCGATTTATACAGCCTTGGCGTTTATTCATTTTGGTTTGGATCATCTGAAACTATTGCGGGCTGGTGATAATGTAAAAAATGATTCAGCTATCGATAATTGATGGTTTCTGCACTTTGAAACAAGAATAACGCTAATCAGACTCAATCAAACATGGGTGCATACCAATGGAATCCTAATTTCATTGATCTTTCACCCATGTTTGAACCTTTCCACTATCTGAAGGGTTATATTGAAAATCAACAATGCTGGCCGGAGCCGGATGATCTCAATAATTTCAATTTTCCGCAAAGCCAGCAGATTTTTACCCGCTCGGGAAAACTTATTCGCTTTGTATCCCAGATTCCTGGAAAACAGGATTTCGGACAGAAATATGAATCAAGAATTTACTTGACTGGCCAAGTGCCGACAAGACCAGAGAATTGGCACGATTTTTTTAATGCATTGGTATGGAAAGTATTTCCGCGCGCCAAATCGGCGCTCAATGAACTGCATTTTCGGGCGCAGCTGACGGAATTATCGAATAAGGACATGAACCGATGCGGATTGAGAGACGCCGCAACGCTTTTTGATGAATCAGGCGTGATCGTCATCAGCAGTCAGGCTTCGTTAACTCAATTGATCAAAAATTTTGAATGGAAAGAATTATTTTGGCGGCAGCGTAGCGCAGTGTTGCCGTCCATGCGGTTTTTTATTTTTGGACATGGATTGTATGAAAAAGCACTGGATCCCTATACTGGAATGACTGGAAAAGCCATTATTCTGCAAGTGAATGAAACTTTCTTTGCACAAGCGCTGCGAGCTCAACTTGCTGCCATTGATTTGATGCTAGAACCTTTTTTGTTGCACACGTTATCGTCCAGTTCCGATCTCGCGCCCGTCCCTTTGTTAGGCTATCCTGGCTGGATTGAGGATAATAACAATGAAAAATATTATGAAAATAAAAAATATTTTCGCGAGCGGCGTAAACCCAATCAAATGATATAAAAATATTTTTTATTGATAATGAAGCGCCGATCTGGAAAATTTCCATTAGATAACGATCAATGAACGAATTAATCTAGATGTTTTTCGAATCGTTACTGTTTTTTTGTTAAAATATAATGTTTAATTTACTAATTTATTGGAGTATTTAATGGCGATTGAAAGAACACTATCCATCATTAAACCGGATGCAGTGGCAAAGAATGTAATTGGTCAAATTTATTCTCGTTTTGAATCAAACGGTTTGAAAATTATTGCGGCGCGCATGGTGCATTTGTCGCAAGCCGATGCAGAGCAATTTTACGCGGTGCATCGTGCGCGTCCATTTTTCAATGATCTGGTTAAATTCATGATATCCGGCCCGGTGATGGTGCAAGTGCTGGAAGGAGATGATGCCATTAAGAAGAATCGCGATTTAATGGGTGCCACCGATCCCAAGAAAGCGGAGAAAGGAACGATTCGCGCCGACTTCGCCGACAGCATCGATGCCAATGCCGTGCATGGTTCGGACGCGCCGGAAACAGCCGCTGTTGAAATCGCCTGTTTCTTCCCGGCATTGAATATCTATTCACGTTAAAACGCTCAGTTTTGTAGCTCAATAGTGACAATCAATCTGTTAAATTACGATGGCAAGGGTCTGGCGGATTTTTGTACCGGAATAGGTGAAAAACCTTTCCGTGCAAAACAGCTGCTACGCTGGATTCATCAGTCCGGTACCGCTGATTTTGCCGCAATGAGCGACTTGGCCAAAAGCTTGCGCGAGAAACTGGCTGCGATGGCGGTTATCGAATTGCCGCAAATCACCTATGATTCTGTGGCTGCGGACGGCACGCGCAAATGGCTGCTCTCGGTTGGTTCCGGCAATGGTATCGAAACGGTATTTATCCCGGAAGCCAATCGCGGCACGCTCTGCGTATCCAGTCAGGTAGGGTGCGCTTTGGCATGCGCATTCTGTTCGACCGGAAAACAAGGGTTTAATCGTAATTTAACGGTAGCCGAGATCATCGGGCAGTTGTGGATTGCCAACAAAATGATCGGATTGGAGGTCAGCGATAAGGTGCCGCAGACAAACCGGGCCGTGACTAACGTAGTCATGATGGGAATGGGCGAGCCGCTGGCTAATTTCGATAATGTGGTTACCTCACTGGATATTATGCTGGACGATCATGCGTATGGTCTTTCCCGTCGACGTGTAACCGTCAGTACATCCGGATTGGTGCCCGCAATCGACCGGTTGCGGGAAAGATGCCCGGTAGCTTTGGCGGTTTCCTTGCATGCACCGAACGATGCATTACGCGATCAATTGGTGCCGATTAATAAGAAGTATCCGATCAAGGAATTATTGGCGGCTTGTCAGCGCTATCTGCCGTCCGCGCCGCGTGATTTCATCACGTTTGAATACGTTATGCTGGACGGCGTCAATGATAGCGCCGCGCATGCGCGTGAGCTTGTACAGTTGGTGCGGGATGTTCCTTGTAAATTTAATCTGATTCCATTTAATTCGTTTCATGGCTCCGGCTTTAAACGTTCATCGGCTGAAGCCGTGCGGGTTTTCCGGGATATTTTGATGCAAGCAGGATTGGTTACCACGGTGCGGAAAACCCGTGGTGATGATATTGCCGCAGCCTGCGGTCAACTTGCTGGTCAAGTGAAAGATAAGACGCGCCGTACAGCCGGTTTAAAAATAGAGGCTGTGCGGTGAAAAAAAATTTGTTGCTGCTGCTTTTGGCATTGCCGCCGGTCTTGGCAGGATTGGGCGGGTGCGTGCAACAAGCAGTGAACAACGGAATGCCGCTGCAAACTGGATCGGATCGGGCTTTGCAAAGTGCCAAAATTCATACTGAACTGGCGGCCGAATATTATTATCGCGGGCAACTCGATGTCGCCATCGAAGAAGTTAATGAAGCGTTGAAGGCTCAATCCAATTACGCGCTGGCTTACAATGTGCTGGGGTTGATTAATATGGCTTTAAATGAAAACAGCAAAGCATTGGAGAATTTTGAGCGCGCCGTCCGGCTGGCGCCGAGAAATTCCGAAATCCGCAATAATTATGGCTGGTTTCTATGTCAGCGCTTCTCGCAACGTATGGATCAAGCGATCGAGCATTTCATGACGGCGGCCAAGGATCCGCTTTATGCCACGCCGGAGATGTCTTATGCCAACGCCGGGATTTGCGAGACAAAACGCCGGAATTACACGGAAGCAAGGCTGTTATTTCAGAAAGCATTATCCCTTCAGTCTAACTATTCGCCAGCAATAATAGGACTGATTGATATGGATTTTCAGCGCGGTAATTTAGCGGAAGCAAAATCCAAGCTGGCGCAGTTTTCGCAGAATAATCCACCCACTGCGGAGAGTCTGTTGATGGCGATAAAAATTGAGCAAGCGATGGGGAATCAGTTGGCCGTTGACAGCTATATTTTTCAGTTGCAGAAACATTTTCCTGAATCCAAAGAAATGGCCTTGATTCGAGAAGGAACGGTGAAATGATGAATACAACGGATGAGAAAAACAGCGGCGATCAAAAATTTACTGAAAGCGTTCAAGCCGTTCCGGCGATGCAAGAAAATGCAGCTGTGACTGCAGAGCAGACCACTTTAATCGATCAACCTAAAGAGGATTTCAATACGTTGGCGTCCGGCGCTGATCATCAACGCAGGCAACTTCAAACCAATAATAATTACAACAGTATGAATGAGCCTTTTGATAATCAACCGGCAACAAATGAATTCAACAGCATCGACTCGGCGAGTGTTGTGCAAAGTGTCGGACATTTATTGCGCAACGCGCGAATGGCCAAAGGCATGAGCATCGATGAAGTATCGCGGCAATTGCGGCTTTCCGTGCCACAAATTGAAGCGATAGAAAAAGAAGATTTTGAGCGAATACCCGGGCGCACCTTTTTACGCGGTTTTATTCGCAATTATGCCCATCTCGTACAATTGAATCCGGCCCCGTTGCTGCAAATGCTTCCGGCATCGACGCGGGTAGTGTCAACCTATGAACGCACCCCGTTCAAGAACAAACAAATATCGTTTTCCTCGAATCGCGAGGCTCCGGGGAATCACTCGTTGATTATTGCTGTCATTTTGCTTGTTATCGTATTAGGTGCATATTTTCTCTTTGAGAATGGCGGTTGGAATAAGAATTCCGATTCCAGCATCGCAAGTGAAGAAACGAAGATTGAATCCGCAACAGCTTCAGTGGATATTCAATTGCCCTTGTCTGCGGCTGTTAAGAATTCAACCGGCGCGCCAGTGAATAAATCATCCGAAGTCACCCATACTGCACGTAGTCCGGAAAATGCTGAAACAGCGGCGGACGTAAAAACAACCACTGTAGCAGTCGACATTAAGCCCGTTGTAGAGAAGAGTGGAAAAACTGAGAAAACCGAAAAAATAGAGAAGGCTGAAAAAGCCGAGAAAGCGGAAAAAACCGAAAAAGCCGAGAAAATAGAAAAAAAAGCGGATACGCCCAAAAACATAGGTCATTTATATTTCAAATTTACTGCTGACTCTTGGGTCAAAGTTGTTGATGGCGCTGGTACTTCTGTATTCGAACAACTCAAGAAGGGCGGTAGCGAGCAGATGGTCACCGGCAAGAGACCGTTGTCGATCGTGATAGGCAATGCATCGGGGGTTAATCTCACCTATAATGATAAGGAAATCGATATTTCATCCTACAAAAAGCAAGGTGGAACCGCGCGTTTCACGCTCGAATAAAAGTACCTGTAATCTTTTGATCTCAATACCATTAAATTATGTCTGACAATAGTTCTTTAATAAATCGCCGGCCCAGTGTGGGTGTCCGGGTTGGCTCAGTTATGGTGGGCGGCGGCGCGCCAGTCGTGGTGCAATCCATGACCAACACCGATACAGTGGATGAAGTTGCCACAACTGAACAAGTGGCGCAATTGGCGCGCGCCGGCTCCGAGCTGGTGCGTATTACCGTTAATTCGATGGAAGCGGCGAAAGCGGTGGCGGGAATTCGCGCGCGTCTGGATGATATGGGATGCCATGTGCCGTTAGTGGGTGATTTCCATTTCAACGGCCACAAGCTGTTGACCAGTTATCCGGAGTGCGCGCAAGCGCTGGCCAAACTACGAATCAATCCCGGCAACGTCGGACACGGCAAGAAACGCGACGAGCAATTTAGCACATTGATCGAAATCGCCTGTAAGTACGACAAACCGGTACGCATCGGTGTTAACTGGGGAAGCCTGGATCCGGAAATGCTGGCGCGCATCATGGATGAGAATGCCGCTTCCAGTGATCCGCAAGACGCCAAATACGTCATGCGCGAGGCGTTGATTACATCGGCGCTGGAGAGCGCGGCCAAGGCGGAGGAGATCGGTCTGCCGCGCAGCAAAATTGTGCTGTCTTGCAAAGTGAGCGGTGTGCAGGATTTGATTATGGTCTACCGGGAACTGGCCAAGCGTTGCGATTATGCGTTACACCTCGGCTTGACCGAAGCGGGTATGGGTTCGAAGGGTATCGTGGCGTCGACGGCGGCGTTGGCTGTACTGCTGCAGGAAGGCATCGGCGATACCATCCGTATCTCGCTGACGCCAGAACCGGGCGGAACGCGTTCGCGCGAAGTGATCGTGGCGCAGGAAATTCTGCAAACCATGGGATTACGCGCTTTTGTTCCGCTGGTAGCCGCATGCCCGGGATGTGGACGCACCACCAGCACGTATTTCCAGGAGCTGGCGGAAAGCATTCAAGCGTATGTACGCGACGAAATGGTGGTGTGGCGGGAGCAATACGATGGCGTGGAAAATATGACGCTGGCGGTCATGGGGTGCGTGGTGAATGGCCCGGGTGAAAGCAAGCATGCCAATATCGGCATCAGCCTGCCAGGTTCCGGCGAGACTCCGGTAGCGCCGGTGTTCGTTGACGGTCAAAAAACAGTCACTTTGAAAGGCGATAATATCGCCAACGAATTCCGTGCCATTGTCGATCGTTATGTCAGCGAAAAGTATCCGAGAAAAGCTGTCTGATGGCTAGTGGCGTAAAAGCGATCCGCGGGATGAATGACATCCTGCCGGATGAATCGTATTTGTGGGCGCATTTTGAGCAAACTGTGCAGCGTTGGCTTGCCGCTTACGGTTATCGCAATATCCGCACGCCGATCGTCGAACAGACTGATTTGTTTATCCGTTCCATTGGCGAAGTGACCGACATTGTGGAAAAAGAGATGTATACCTTTGTCGATCATCTCAACAATGACAGTTTGACGCTACGGCCGGAAGGCACCGCTTCCTGTGTGCGTGCGGTGATCGAACATAGTTTGTTATATTCCGGCCCGCAACGCTTGTATTATTCCGGCCCGATGTTCCGGCATGAGCGTCCGCAAAAGGGCCGTTACCGGCAGTTTCACCAGGTCGGTGTGGAAGCGCTGGGTTATGCCGGACCGGATATCGATGCGGAATTAATCGTGATGTGCGCGCGTCTGTGGAATTTGCTGGGAATTTCCGGTTTGCGGCTGGAGATCAGCACGCTGGGAAACACCGAAGCGCGCGCGTTACATCGTTCCCGGCTGATCAAATACTTCGAGCAACATCGCGATGTGCTCGATGAAGATTCATTGCGGCGCTTGCATACCAATCCCTTGCGCATCCTCGATAGCAAGAATCCAGCCATGCAAGGCATCATCGAGAATGCGCCGAAGTTGATGGACGATCTGGATGCCGAATCGCTCAGCCATTTTGAATCCTTGCAACAAATCTTGCGCGAACAGGGGATTAATTTTGAAATTAATCTGCGTTTGGTTAGAGGACTGGATTACTACAATCGCACGGTTTTCGAATGGGTGACCGATAAGCTCGGCGCGCAAGGGACTGTCTGTGCGGGCGGGCGTTACGATGGTTTGATCGAGCAAGTAGGAGGAAAACCTGCGCCTGCTTGCGGCTTTGCCATGGGCATCGAGCGTTTGCTTGCGCTGATGCAGGAATGCGGCGGCAAGATCTCGCAACCGGTGCCGGATATTTATATCGTGCATCAAGGAGAGCAGGCGGCGGGCTATGCGTGGAAGTGCGCCGAATCGCTCCGCGATCAAGGTTTTGATGTCATTCTGCATTGCGGCGGCGGCAGCTTTAAATCGCAAATGAAGAAAGCCGATGCTTGCGGCGCGCGCTATGCCATGATTATCGGTGACGATGAATGCAAGGCGCAAGAGGTGACGCTGAAGCCGTTGCGCGAACCGGTTGAACAAGCCAGCGTGAAACTGGAACTTGTTGCTGAATTGATTAATAACAAAGAATCACACTATCAATAAACTGGCGTTAATTAGGAAAATACCATGGCATACTCTCATGAAGATCAGGAAAGAATCGAAGGACTCGCGGCCTGGTGGAAACGCTACGGCAATGCGATCACCATTGTGTTGACAGCGATTCTGGTCGCGGCCGGGGGTACTAAGGCCTGGCAATATTATCAGCAGAAGCAGGCGTTGCAGGCAGCCGATTTGTACGCTTTATTGCAGCAAGTGCAAACCGGCGGCGATGCGGCGAAAATCAACGACGCGGCGCAGCTGCTGAAAGAAGGATATCCTTCCAGCGGTTACGCGCCCCGCGCGGCGCTGATCGCCGCGCAAGCGGATGTTCAAGCGGGCAATAACAAGCGCGCGATACAAAACCTGCAATGGATTATCGATCACGCCAAGGAAACGGAAATGCACGATGTAGCGCGACTGAGAATATCCGGTATTTTGCTCGACGAAGGTAAGTACGATGAAGCATTACGGACGTTGAGCACCGGACATGGTAAAGCATTCTCAGGATTGTATTTGGATCGTAAGGGAGATATTCAGGTAGCGGCGGGTAAAATTGCCGAAGCCAAGCTGAGTTACCAAGAGGCAATCGACAAATTAAGCAAGAGTAACAATTACTTCAATATCGTCCAAATGAAATTGGATGCATTGGGTGTTTCCGATTAGATTACGCATACAGTGACTATTCTGCTGGATTCCGCCCGGTCTTTCGGGCGATTATTTTACTGCGGATTGATTTGTGCATTAGTGCTGCCAGGGTGTGGCACGATGAATCCTTTTGATATGCGTATCATTGAGTCCATGAGTACGGGTATATCCGATTTGCTCGTTACTGATGAACCGATTGTCTACGACAAGGAAGAATTGGCTGCTTTAAAAGCGGTTGAGCGTATTCCGCTGAAGTGGAAGGATAAAGTCAGCGAGAACGAGATTGCTTCTTTCTATACTGCATACGACAATGGTGCAGTCTATGTGGCTGATGAAGCTGGAAAACTGACTAAATATAATGCCGCGACGGGTAAGCAAGAGTGGCAGGTCAAAACCAAAAGCAAGTTCTCCGCCGGCGTGGGTATTGGCGAAGGATTGATTCTGATCGGAACATTCAAGGGAGAGGTGCTGGCCTATAATGAGTCCGGTCATATGTTATGGCAATCACCGGTTACCAGCGAAATTCTGAGTCCGCCGCAAGTGCAAAATAATGTTGTCGCCGTGCGCACTGTCGATGGCCGTATCTTCGCGCTCGACGCCATCGATGGCAGACGAAAGTGGATTTACCAAGGTGCAACACCATCTTTGACGGTGCGCAGTACAGCCGGGATAACGCTGGCGCACGGCGCGATATTTGCCGGCTTTCCTGGTGGAAAAATGATTGCGATGAGTTTATTCAACGGCAATATCGGTTGGGAAGCCGCCGTTTCACAACCGCGTGGCGTGACTGAACTGGAGCGCATGACAGATATTACCAGTGCGCCGGTCGTGAATGACCGCCTGGTATGCGCGGCTGCCTATCGTGGCCGTGTCGCGTGTTTTGCCATTAACGATGGCGCGCCAATCTGGGCACGCGAATCTTCCAGCAGCGCCGGTCTGGTAATGGATAATGATTATGTGTATGTAACCGAGGAGAACGGTGTGGTGGCCGCGTACGATTTGCTCAGCGGTGCTAGCATGTGGAAACAAGGCCGGCTGGGCAGCAAGAAACTCACCCGGCCTGTCATTACCGGACAATATATTGTGGTCGGAGACGATCAGGGTTATGTCAATTTGTTGCGCAACTATGACGGCGCTTTGATTGCCCGCGCCGCCACCGATGGCAGCATGATTCATAATGCCGCCAGCCTGTTGCCGGATGGATTTACGGTGCAGACAGCCGATGGCGGTGTTTATGCTTTCAGCACGCAATTCTAGCAATTTCATATTCTTTTTTTTCCATCTAGCAGCACACAACGTGTTACGGTAGCCGCAAAAAATCATGAAACCCACCCTTGTTCTGGTTGGCCGTCCGAATGTCGGCAAATCGACTTTATTTAACCGCCTGACCCGCACGCGCGATGCCATCGTCGCGGACATTCCCGGTTTGACGCGGGACCGGCATTACGGTCAAGGCAGGGTGGGGGACAAGCCCTATCTGGTCATGGACACCGGCGGTCTCGAGCCGGTCGTCAAGGACGGCATTTTGCACGCCATGGCGAAACAGACGCTGCAAGCGATCGACGAAGCGGACAAAGTATTGTTCATCGTCGACGGCCGCCAGGGTGTGACCGCGCACGATAAAATCATCGCCGAACAATTGCGTAAATCCGGGCAAAAAATTTTGCTGGTGGTGAATAAAACCGAAGGCATGGCGACCGCTGTCGTTACGGCGGAGTTTTTCGAGTTAGGTCTGGGCGAACCGCATGCGATTTCCGCGATGCATGGCGATAACATCCAGGAACTCGCCGATGTGGCACTGGCGGATTTTCCCGATGCCGAAGAGGAAGAACCGGAAAGCAAGCATCCTAAAATCGCCATCGTCGGCCGTCCGAATGTCGGCAAATCGACATTGATCAATACACTGCTCGGCGAAGAGCGGGTGATCGCATTCGATCAGCCGGGCACCACGCGCGACAGCATTTATATCGATTTTACCCACAAGGACAAGCAATACACGCTGATCGATACAGCTGGATTGCGCCGCCGCGGCCAGGTGCATGAAACCGTGGAAAAATTCTCCGTGATCAAAACGCTGCAAACGATCGAGGACGCCAATGTCGTGGTGCTGGTGCTGGACGCGCGCAATGAAATTTCCGACCAGGATGCGCATATTGCTGGATTTATCCTGGAAACCGGCCGTGCGCTGGTGATCGTGGTGAATAAATGGGATGGTTTGGACGACTACCAGCGCGACACCATCAAACGCGAATTGAACCGAAAATTGGCTTTCTTGGGTTTTGCGCAATTGCACTATATTTCTGCATTGCACGGCACCGGCATGAAAAATCTGTTGCCTTCGATTGACGCTGCTTATGCTGCGGCTATGGTGCATTTGCCGACACCGAAACTGACACGCGCATTGATCGCCGCCGTCGCGAAACATCCGCCGCCGCGCGGCGGCATGTCACGCCCGAAAATGCGCTATGCGCATCAAGGCGGTTCCAATCCGCCGCTGATCATCGTGCACGGTAGCATGCTCGAACATGTGCCGGATAGTTACCGGCGTTATCTGGAAAACACCTTCCGCGAAACTTTCAAATTGAGCGGTACGCCGCTGCGCGTCGATTTTAAAGTCGGACACAATCCCTACGCCGACAAGAAACCCGCCCCGCCGACCGAGGATGAATTGCGCCGCGCGCATAACCGGCGGCGCCGTAATCGCAAGAAATATGGTTAAATCGCAATAACCGGCCGAGGCGGGGTGACTGCGGTTGCAATCATCAAACTTCGCGTCTTTTGTCTGCCGGTTAATCAATTGAGGCGGATAAATCCATGAGTACGCATTATCTCAGTCTGTTGTTTTCCCCTCGTTCCGTGGCGGTGATCGGCGCTAGCAGCCGCATGGATTCCGTCGGCGGTGTGGTGTTCCGCAACATGCGGGAAAGCGGCTATCAAGGCAAGCTGTATGCGGTGAATCCGAATCATGCCGAGATACAAGGTGTAAGCGCTTATAGCGGAATTGAGTCGATTCCCGAGCCGGTCGATCTGGCAGTTATCATCACGCGCGCGGCGACAGTGCCGGACATCATCGAATCGTGCGGCAAACGCGGCGTGCGCTTCGCATTGGTGCTGTCGGCAGGATTCAGGGAAACCGGGCCGCAGGGCGCGGCGCTGGAACAGGCTGTGGTTGAAAATGCCCGGCGATACGGCATGCGGCTGATCGGACCGAATTGCCTCGGCATTTTGTGCCCTTGGTCGGGTTTGAACGTGACTTTTAGCAACGGCGGTGCGAAAGCGGGTGGGCTGGCGCTGATTTCCCAATCGGGCGCATTCTGTACCGCCATCATGGATTGGGCCAAGCCCAACGACGTGGGTTTTTCCAGCATTATTTCGATGGGCAGCGCCGCCGGAATGGATTTCGGCGAGATTCTCGATTACCTCGCATCCGACCCGCACACTCACAGCATTTTGCTCTATATCGAAGGCATCCAACGCGTCCGCAGCTTTATGAGCGCATTGCGCGCAGCAGCCCGGATCAAACCCATTTTTATCGTCAAAGCAGGACGGCATACGGCAGGTTCGAAAGCGGCGTTCTCGCATACCGGTGCGCTGGTCGGTTCGGATGATGTATTCGATGCGGCCTTGCAGCGTGCCGGGGTTGTCCGGGTGGATACGATCGTGCAACTGTTTTCCGCCGCGCAAGCACTCTCAACACATTTCCGCCCAAGCGGTAACCGGCTGGCGATTATCACCAACGGCGGCGGTCCCGGTGTCATGGCGGCAGACCGCGCAGCGGATCTGGGCGTGACGCTGGCGGCGCTATCCGCCGAGTCGATGGCGCAATTGAATGCGCTATTGCCCGCGACCTGGTCGCACGGTAATCCGCTCGATATCATCGGCGACGCGACTGCAGAGCGCTACCGTCATGCGGTTGCGCAGTGTCTGCAAGATGACGGCGTGGATGGCGTGCTGGTCATTCTGACGCCGCAAGCGATGACGCAACCGCTCGAAGTCGCTCACGCAGTGATTGAACTTGCGGCACAGTTCGACAAGCCGCTGATTGCCTGCTGGATGGGAGAGGTGCAAGTTGCTGCATGCAGGCAAGCCTTTGACCAAGCGAAAATACCTAATTTCCGCACACCGGAACCGGCGGTTGAAGTGTTTTCCTTCATTTCCGCCTATTATCAAAACCAGAAACTGTTGCTGCAGACGCCCGGCCCGATTGCCGACCACTGTGTGCCGGACGAAGAGGGCGCGCGCTTGCTGATCGAAGGCGCGCTGGCGGAACATCGCAAGATTCTGTCCGAGATGGAATCGAAAGCGATTCTGGCGGCGTTCCGCATTCCGATCGCCAAGGCCGTGGTGGCCCGTTCTCCGAACGAAGCTTTGCTGATTGCAGAAGAATTCGGTTTTCCGGTGGCGATGAAAATCAACTCGCCGGACATTACGCACAAATCCGATTGCGGTGGAATCCGCCTCAACCTCGGCAACGCGCAAGCCGTGCGTTCGGCGTATCACGACATCATTCAAGCGGTACAAAAGAAAAATCCCGGTGCAAGGATCGATGGCATCGTCGTCGAACCGATGATTGTCAAGCCCAACGGCCGGGAATTGATGGTCGGCATGGCCACTGACGCGGTGTTCGGCCCCGTCATCACATTCGGTGCGGGTGGCGTGCTGGTCGAAGTGCTCGGCGACCGCGCGGTGGCCTTGCCACCACTGAACGGTTTCTTGGTGAAGGACATGATCCAGCGCACGCGGATTGCCCGGTTGCTGGGCGCTTTCCGTCACATGCCGCCGGCCGACAGAGCCGCGTTGGAAAGTGTTTTGCTGCGCGTATCGGAAATGGTGTGCGCGCTGCCGTGGATCAAAGAAATGGACATCAATCCGCTGATTGTCGACGAACATGGCGCGTGCGCCGTCGACGCGCGCATTGTCGTGGATTATCTGCAACCGTCCGCCGACCGCTACGCGCATATGGCGATACATCCTTATCCCACGCATTTGATCACGCACTGGCAATTGCCGGACGGCACCAACCTGACCATCCGCCCGATCCGTCCGGAAGATGCCGGGATCGAACAGGCATTTGTGCGCGGATTGTCCGCCGAATCGAAATATTTCCGTTTCATGGATGCGTTGCAGGAATTATCGCAAAGCATGCTGGTGCGTTTCACGCAAATCGACTACGACCGCGAAATGGCGTTGATCGCCGTGCTGGAACGGGACGGGCAGGAACAAGAACTGGGTGTATGCCGCTACGTGTCAAGCGCCGACGGCCAATCGTGCGAATTTGCTTTGGTGGTTGCTGACGAATGGCAAAACAAGGGCATCGGCAACAAACTGATGAACTGCTTGTTCGACACCGCGCGCGCCAAGGGTATTAAAGTCATGGAGGGCGAAGTGCTGGCGGCTAACCAGCCAATGCTGGAATTGGTTCGCCGCCTCGGTTTTACGGTGAGCACCAGCCAGGATGACGTTGCGGTGAAAAAAATTGTCAAACAGCTGTGATGTCTGACGGCTAACTATTCCTGATATGTTTGAAACGACGCACTTAAATCGACAATTCCAATTTTCCGGATGACAAACGATTCTTTATCCCGCCCATACGATGACGTGGACGTGCTGAATTGCACGCAATGCCCGCGTCTGGCCGGTTTCCTGCAAACGGTGAAAGCGCGCTACCCGGATTATCACGCGCGTCCCGTCAGCGCATTCGGCGATGCGGATGCCAAACTGCTGATCGTCGGCCTGGCGCCCGGCATGCACGGCGCCAATCGCACCGGCCGGCCGTTTACCGGCGATTATGCCGGAATCCTGTTGTACCAGACATTGCACAAGTATGGTTTTGCTACTCGGCCTGAATCGATCTCCGCCGATGACGGGTTGCAGTTGACCGGTTGCCGCATCACCAATGCGGTGAAATGCTTGCCGCCGGAAAACAAGCCAGTGCCACAGGAGGTCAAGCAGTGCAATCAATTCCTCGCCGTTGAGATGAACCGGTTCGTGCAGCGCGGCGGTACTGCCGTGCTCGCGCTCGGCACGGTGGCGCATCAAGCAACATTGTTGAGCCTGCGCCTGAAAGCGAAGGATTATCCGTTCGCGCACGGCGCGGTGCATTGTTTGCCGCTGGGCGACGGCGTGCGACTTTATGACAGCTATCATTGCAGCCGCTACAATACGCAAACCAAACGCTTGACGGCGGAAATGTTCGAGCAGGTGTTTGCCAGCATCGTTGCTGATATACAACCATAACAACCTATTTGGAAGGAGGGATTTTACATGCCTTACGTCAATATCCGCGTGGCGGGAACGTTAACGCGCGAGCAGAAACAGCAGATTGCCGAGGAACTGACCGATACGCTGGAGCGCGTCGCCAAGAAACCGAAGTCGTACACCTACATCAGTTTCGACGAGCTGCCCGACGAAAACTGGGCGGTTGCTGGAAAACTGCTCGGCAACGGGGATTAAGCGGTTTGACCGACGCCGTTTTTGACGCCAAGGCGTTTTGCCGCGGCTTGCCGTTGCAGCCGGGTGTTTACCGCATGCTCAACGGCAAGGGCGAGGTGATTTACGTCGGCAAGGCGGTGAGCCTGAGGAAGCGGGTGTCTTCGTATTTTCAGAAAAGCAATCTAGCGCCCAGAACGCAATTGATGGTGTCGCAAGTGAGCGGGATTGAAACCACGGTGACGCGCTCGGAAGCCGAAGCACTGCTGCTGGAAAACAATCTGATCAAAAGCCTGAAGCCGCGCTACAACATTCTGTTCCGCGACGACAAATCGTATCCGTACGTAATCCTGAGCGGACACGAATTTCCCCGCCTGGGGTTTTACCGCGGCGTGCTGGATAAAACGCACCAGTACTTCGGGCCGTATCCGAACGCCGGTATCGTGCGCGAAAGTATTCAACTGCTGCAAAAAATCTTCCGCCTGCGTACTTGCGAAGACAGTGTGTTCAGCAACCGCACGCGGCCATGCCTGTTGTATCAGATCAAGCGTTGCAGCGGTCCGTGCATCGGGCAAATCGGCCGGCAGGCTTACGAAGCGGACGTGAAAAACGCGGAATTGTTTTTGCAAGGCAAGCAAACAGAAGTGATGGAAGTGATCAACGCCAAGATGCTGCAAGCTTCCGAGCGTATGGAGTACGAGCAGGCTGCGCTATTGCGCGATCAGATCCAGGCGTTGCGCCGTATCCGCGAGAAACAGTTTGTCGATAGCGGCAAGGCGCTGGATGCCGATGTCGTGGCTTGTGTGCTATCACCGGATGGATCCGGCAAGGTGTGCGTCAATTTGGCGATGATCCGCGGCGGGCGGCATTTGGGCGACAAGAGTTTTTTTCCGCAGAACGCCGACGACTACAGCGCAGCCAATGTGCTGGAAGCGTTTCTGGCGCAGCATTACCTGAATCGCAGCGCGCCGCCGCTGATTATTCTGGGCGAGAAAATTGAGCGCGAAGCATTGCAGCAATTACTGACCGAGCAGTGCGGACACAAAATCACCATCCAGCTCAATCCGATCGGCGAGAAGCGCGTGTGGCTCAATATGGCCACCGAAAACGCGCAATTGGCATTGAAACAGATGATGAGCCGCCAAGCGAGCCAGGAAAAGCGTTTGCACGCGTTGCAGCAGGAATTGAATATGCCGGGAATCCAGCGCATCGAGTGTTTCGACATCAGCCATACGCTCGGCGAGGCGACCGTGGCGTCGTGCGTGGTGTACGATAATTGCGCCATGCGCAACAACGAATACCGCCGTTACAACATCGAAGGCATCACGCCGGGCGATGATTATGCCGCGATGCGCGAGGCGTTGTCGCGGCGCTATCAGAAAGTGATCAGCGGTGAAGGGCAATTGCCCGATCTGATTCTGATCGACGGCGGTAAGGGTCAAGTTGCGGTGGCGCAAGAAGCATTGCAGGAGCTCGGCATATCCGACGCCAATTTGCTGGGCGTGGCGAAAGGCGAGGAACGCAAACCCGGATTGGAACAATTGATTTCTCCGCTGTTCGAAAAGCCGTTACAATTGCCCAGTGAGCATGCGGCATTACACCTGATTCAACAAATCCGCGACGAAGCGCACCGTTTTGCCATCCAAGGCCACCGTGGGCGGCGCGCCAAAGCCCGCACCAGTTCAACGCTGGAGAATATCGAAGGCGTCGGTGCCAAGCGCAGGCAGCAATTGCTGGGCCGGTTCGGCGGATTGAAAGGGGTATTGACCGCAAGTATCGAAGAATTGCAACAAACAGAAGGGATCAGCCGCAAGCTGGCGGAAAAAATCTACAAGGAATTACATTGACCGCGCTGGATAGCCATCTAACCGGTTACCCTTCAACATTCATTATCGATCATCATGCCTTTCAATCTTCCCAACATTCTGACTTGGTTGCGCATTCTCGCCATTCCGTTATTTGTCGGTATTTTTTATCTGCCGCATTCATGGTTATCGCCAGCCGAACAAAATCTGGTAGCAACGTTGATTTTTGCCGGTGCGGCGATCACCGATTGGTTCGACGGTTATCTGGCGCGCGTGCTGAATCAAACCTCGGCATTCGGCGCTTTTCTCGATCCGGTTGCCGACAAGCTGATGGTGTCCGCCGCGTTGATCGTGCTGGTTTACTTGGGGCGGCTCGATGCGCCGATTGCGCTCGTTATCATCGGACGTGAAATCACCGTGTCGGCACTGCGCGAATGGATGGCGCAAATCGGCCGGTCGAAAAGCGTGGCCGTGTCTTTCCTCGGCAAAATCAAAACCACCGCGCAAATGATCGCGATCCCGCTGTTGCTGTACCATGAAAAAATCGGCGAGCGCTTCGATTCGCAACAAATTGGCACATGGTTTATTTACATTGCCGCCGTGCTGACGCTATGGTCGATGTTCTATTATTTGAAGGCGGCGCTGCCGCAGGTTTTGACGAACGAAAAAAATACGCCGCCTGAGCATTGAATCATTCGCAGAGCTGAGAAGCCGCTCACCGGCTATTGATCGGCTTCCTGGTTTCAGTCAAAAACGATTTGCTTCTTGCTGATTTCGCCGCTATCGCCGGAAGGCCAATATAAGTCGGCGGTTACCATTTGCGCACCGGATTCGTTTTGCCGTACACGGAAAATGGAGAAATTCTTGTTGCCGGCGAGTGCGAATAAACGCTCACTGTAGATGTTGTCGTTACCCGCCATGGCGCCGCCGTTTGTAATGCCTAAATAACTGATGGACGGCGCGGGTTTCCTGGAAATGGCGCTGGATGTCAGTTGATAGACTTTTGCGCCGCGATAGTTTTTATGACGCAGTCTGAATACGGATGCGCAATGCACGTCGCCACTGAGAAAAACCAGCGTTTTATTGCCGCTCTTCAATTGGCTGAATACCTCCTCAAGCATCTGATTCCGTTCTTCCCAGTTGGTCTCGTGCCCCCATTCATCCATGAAATCGTCTTTTGCTCCGCCCAAATCGGCGTAATTAACGATGTTGTCGATCCAATGTAAAACGGGTACAGGCGAAACCACGAATAGAAACTTGCTATCGCCGCTGGCTTCTGCAGCCAGCCAGTTCTTAAAACGATTGAATTGATCGCGGCCGAGAATAATGTACGGATCGATTTTTTTATCCTTTTCCAAATCATGATGACCGCGCATTTCCAGAATATAGAATGCGGAATTGCCGTGCTTGAAAGCATAATCCCATTGACAGTCGTCGGGATTCTGCAAATTGATTGCGGTTGGCGGGTTGTGACTGTGTTCATATTCATAATAAGCCTGACAAGCGGCTTTCCACATCAAATCGACCAGCATGTCGCCGACTTTTTCGTCTTCGTGTTCAAACATGCGGAAAATTCTGTCCAGCCTGTCGTCGTGCGTGTATGAGCCCCAGCCGTCCATGATCTCGTGATCGTCCCAAACCATATATTGCGGAAAGCGCTCGTATACTTCGCGCAACGACGATACATTCCAATAGACGCGGTAGTACCAGCGGTAAATATTCAACAAGTATAGCTGAATGCCTTCCCGGTCATAATCATCGCCCTTGGCAAAGGTTTTCAGCAGAGCTTCCCTATTGTCTTTTAGCCATTTCCAAATATCCGGGAAGCCTTGTTTTGCGTTGGTATCGACATAAATCTGATCGCCGCCGCCAATGACAAAATGCGCGCCGGTATCGGTCAGTTTCTCAAGAAAATGCGGCCAGGCGCCTACATCGCCGTTAGCGCTGATATGATCGTGGCAGCTATAAAAGCCGAAAGTGAGTTCGGACGGTGATTCGGGCATGGTGCGGAAGAAAAGCGGCTTGTCGGCGCCGAGTTCGGTGCGGCGCGGCACTTTGGTGGCGTCCAACTCGCTGGAAATCACGGCGTAGTAATAGGTGGTACCGGCATCTAGACCGTTAATATCGAAGGTGTGCGTCAAGTTTGTCTGCTGGGTAAAGTCGTGCGATTGAATATCGGCGACTTCGATTCCCATATCCGCCATGAATTGCGCAATGGGTTTTTCTTGCAACCGTACCAGATCGCCTTGCAGGGGTGTTTTTGCAATCACCAGCGTCCAGTGACCTTCCGCATAAGCGCGTATCCATATCCGCGAACTGCTGGATGTGGTGGCGCCGATAATCGCAGCGCTATAGAGTTTGTCTTTCTTCAGCTCGTTGGAAGTCGGGTCAAGTAAGGGCATATGAACTCCTTAGTGAAAATAAGTCAGATTGGAAAATCAACGGTCTGCAAGACTCTTTTTTATCACAGGTGGTCTCTATAAAGGCCATTTTGCCATAGCACCGGCATTAATGTATTAATATAGATAATGATCCGGTTTTTTTGCTCAGTTATTTGCAAGTCAAGGCGCTTACAAGCATGTGCGGAAGAAAAGGAACTCTGAATGAATATACCCAACCCAAGTGGTAACGAATGAAAATATGGATTGATGCAGATGCTTGCCCCGGCGTGATCAAAGAAATTCTCTTCCGCGCGGCGGAAAGAACGAAACGGCATTTGATATTGATCGCCAATCATCCCCTGTATGTTCCACCATCGCCCTTTATCCGCATGCAGCAAGTCGAATCCGGATTCGATGTGGCCGACAATGAAATCGTCAAAAGACTGGAAAGCGGCGATCTCGTGATTACCAGCGATATACCGCTGGCGGCGCAAGTCATCAAAAAAGAAGGCCTCGTGCTGAGTCCGCGCGGCGAATTGTATACCCGGGAAAACATCGGCGCGCGCTTGAGCATGCGCGACTTCATGGAAGGCTTGCGCAACAGCGGCGTGGATACCGGCGGCCAGTCCGCCCTGAGCCAAAATGACCGCAAAACGTTTGCCAATCAATTGGATAAATTGCTATCCCAATAGCGTTAGCGGACTCTTTATGCCGTGGTGATTTTTTCAATTCACCGGCATAGACACCCCATCTTGTTGCATCCGGGCGATATTGCCGGAGGAATTCCAACCGGCCGGCTGAATACCTTTTGCCAATAGGTTCTCAATTTGTCAGTCTCCGTAGTGTTGCTATGGGATTGTTCATTTTTCTGCTGTATCAAAAACAACAATTCCCAACTCTCTGATAGCAATCAATCTTAACCGGTAAAGGTGGCTGATTTACTGTCCTGAACAAAAAATTTGTTAAAAATTTCCTGCACAAAAATAATTTGTGTTGTACCATTAGTGCCGTGGCATTCTTCATCAAACACTATATATTGTGGTTGTGACCGAATAATGCTATTTCATTGAATCAATGGAAATTTGTATTTTCTTTGATGAATCATCAGTCAGGAGGAATCACCCATGCAGCTCGCGACAGAACAAACTCACCCCAAACCGGTTTCCGGCAGTCAAAATTTTATCGATACACCCGCGCAGAATTCCCGTTTTTCCCAGCATAAAGTCATCCGCCGCAACGGTGCGGTAGTGTCGTTCGAGCCGGGCAAGATTTCAGTGGCGATGACCAAGGCGTTTATCGCCGTCGATGGCGGGCAGGGCGCGGCGTCGGTGCGGGTGCGCGAAGTGGTGGCTGGGCTGACCACCGATGTGGTGAATGCATTGCTGCGCCGCCAGCCGGACGGCGGCACGTTCCACATCGAAGACATTCAAGATCAGGTCGAACTGGCGTTGATGCGTTCGGGGCAGCACGACGTGGCGCGTGCGTACGTGTTGTACCGCGAAGCGCGGGCGCGTGAACGCGCCAAGCTGAAGCAAAGCGCCGAAGCGGTGGCGGAAACATTGACCGTGACCGACAACGGCCAGCGCGTGCCACTCAATATCGCCAAATTATCCGCGTTGATCGAATCCTCCTGCGCCGGTCTCGGCAACACCGTCGACCCGTCGCTGATTCTGAAAGCAACCTTGAAAGATTTATACGACGGTGTGTCGCTCGACGAAGTGCGCAAATCCGTCGTGTTGTCGGCACGCGTGCTGATCGAGAAAGACCCAGCGTACAGCTACGTCACCGCGCGTTTGTTATTGAACAACGTGCGTCACGAAGTGCTGGGCGAGGAAGTGACGCAACAGGCGATGCACGCGCAGTATCAGGAATACTTCCCGGTGTTTATCAAACGCGGCATCGAAGCCGAATTGCTCGATCCACGCCTGGCGCAATTCGACCTGAAGCGCCTGGCCGAAGCGCTGGACGCGGACCGCGATTTGCAATTCGATTATCTCGGTTTGCAAACGCTGTACGACCGCTATTTTCTGCATATCAAGGAACGCCGTATCGAATTGCCGCAAGCGTTCTTCATGCGCGTGGCGATGGGACTGGCGTTGAACGAGATCGACCGCGAAGCGCGCGCCATCGAGTTTTATCAGGTGCTGTCGAGTTTCGATTTCATGAGCTCGACGCCGACCTTGTTCAATTCCGGTACTTGCCGTTCGCAATTGTCGTCGTGCTACCTGACCACCGTGCCGGACGATCTCGACGGCATTTACGAAGCGATCAAGGAAAACGCCTTGCTGGCCAAATACGCCGGCGGCCTGGGCAACGACTGGACGCCGGTGCGGGCGATGGGCGCGCGCATCAAAGGCACCAACGGCAAATCGCAAGGCGTGGTGCCGTTCCTGAAAGTGGTGTCCGATACCGCCGTGGCGGTCAATCAAGGCGGCAAGCGCAAGGGCGCGGTGTGCGCGTACCTGGAATGCTGGCACCTGGATATCGAGGAATTCCTGGAACTGCGCAAGAATACCGGTGACGACCGCCGCCGCACACACGACATGAACACCGCGACATGGATTCCCGATTTGTTCATGAAGCGCGTGATGGACGGCAGCGATTGGACGTTGTTCTCGCCATCGGATACGCCCGATTTGCACGAAAAATTCGGCCAGCAGTTCGAGCAAGCGTATCTCGGTTACGAAGCGAAAATCGAACGCGGCGAACTGACGCTGTACAAAAAAATTCCGGCGGTGCAATTGTGGCGCAAGATGCTGAGCATGCTGTTTGAAACCGGCCATCCGTGGATCACGTTCAAGGATCCGTGCAATGTGCGTTCGCCGCAGAACCATATCGGCGTGGTGCATAGTTCGAATCTGTGCACCGAAATCACGCTGAACACCAACGACAAGGAAATCGCCGTGTGCAACTTGGGTTCGGTCAATCTGCTCGCGCATCTGAAAGACGGCGCGCTCGATCTGGACAAACTGAAACGCACCGTGCGCATTGCCATGCGCATGCTCGACAACGTCATCGACATCAATTTCTACGCCGTCGCCAAAGCGCGCAACGCCAACCTGAAACACCGTCCGGTCGGTCTGGGCATCATGGGATTCCAGGATTGCCTGCATCAACTGGGCATTCCGTACAGCTCGCAAGAAGCGGTGGAATTTGCTGACCGTTCGATGGAAGCGGTGGCGTATCACGCCTACTGGGCGTCGACCGAGCTGGCGCAAGAGCGCGGTTGCTACAGCAGCTACAAAGGCAGCTTGTGGGATCGCGGCATTCTGCCGCACGACACGCTGGAAGTGCTGCGCCAGGAGCGCGGCGGCTTTGTCGAAGCCGATTTGTCCGCGACGCTCGATTGGGACGCGTTGCGTGCGCGCATCCAGCAATACGGCATGCGCAATTCCAACTGCCTGGCGATTGCGCCGACCGCGACGATTTCTAACATCGTCGGCGTGTCTGCCAGTATCGAGCCGACCTATCAGAATCTGTACGTCAAGTCGAATCTGTCCGGCGAGTTCACCATTGCCAACAAATCGCTGGTCAACGATCTGAAAAAACTCAATCTGTGGGATGAAGTGATGATCGCCGACCTGAAATACTTCGACGGCGCGATCAGCAAAATCGATCGCATTCCGGACAATATCCGCACGCTGTACGCCACCGCGTTCGAGATGGATCCGCGCTGGCTGATCGAAGCAGGCGCGCGGCGGCAGAAATGGATCGACCAATCGCAATCGCTGAATATTTACATGGGCGGGGTTTCCGGCAAGAAACTGGATGAAACCTACAAGCTGGCGTGGTTGCGTGGTCTTAAAACCACGTATTACCTCCGTTCGATGGGCGCGACGGCAGCGGAAAAATCCACGGTGCGCGCCGGTTCGCTGAACGCGGTGCCGTCCGATGGCGGTGTGGTCAAAGCCGCAGTGGAAGTATCCACGGTGGAAATCAAATACTGCGCCATTGACGATGAGAGCTGCGAATCCTGCCAATAACCTGCCCGAATTAATGAGAATAACGAGGAGTGAAGAATGCTGACATTTGAAGATGAACCGCAACAACCGCAAACACCGCCGGTCAACGCCATGCCGCGTACCGCATTGCACGATTTTGAATTGCCGCTGGCAACACCGGCGCAGGATGACCGCGATCACAGCGCCGCCAGCCTCCCAACAGGTGCGGAAGGCGCGCAAGACGTGGCGGGCAGCGCGAACCGCCGCATCTCAGTCGAGGACAAATCCATCATCAACTGCAAAGCGGACGTCAATCAACTGGTGCCGTTCAAGTACAAATGGGCCTGGGATAAATACCTCGGCGCTTGCGCCAACCACTGGATGCCGCAGGAAATCAGCATGAGCCGCGACATCGCGCTGTGGAAAGATCCGAACGGTCTGACCGAGGACGAACGCCGCCTGGTCAAGCGCAATCTCGGCTTTTTCGTCACCGCCGACTCATTGGCGGCGAACAACATCGTGCTCGGCACCTACCGCCACATTACCAACCCGGAATGCCGCCAGTATCTGCTGCGTCAGGCGTTCGAGGAAGCGATTCATACCCACGCGTATCAATACATCGTCGAATCGCTGGGCCTGGACGAAGGCGAAATCTTCAACGCCTACCATGAAGTCCCGTCGATCCGAGACAAGGACGAGTTTCTGATTCCATTCATCGACACGCTGACCAATCCCAACTTCAGAACCGGCACCTTGGAAACCGATCAGCAACTGCTGAAAAGCCTGATCGTGTTCGCCTGCATCATGGAAGGCTTGTTCTTCTACGTCGGCTTCACGCAAATCCTGGCTTTGGGGCGGCAAAACAAAATGACCGGCGCGGCGGAGCAATACCAATACATCCTGCGCGACGAATCGATGCACTGCAATTTCGGCATCGACGTGATCAACCAGATCAAGATGGAAAATCCGCACCTGTGGACCAAAGCGTTCCGCGATGAAATCAGCGCGCTGATGCAAAAAGCCGTGGCGCTGGAATACCGCTACGCCGAAGACACCATGCCGCGCGGCGTGCTCGGCATGAACGCGCCGATGTTCAAAGAATACCTGCGCTACATCGCCAACCGCCGCTGCCAGCAAATCGGCCTGGATGCACTGTACCCGAACGCCAACAACCCGTTCCCGTGGATGTCGGAAATGATCGATTTGAAGAAAGAAAAGAATTTCTTCGAAACGCGCGTGACGGAGTATCAAACCGGGGGGGCGTTGAGTTGGGATTGAGGGTTGCTGAATGATTGCTGCCGATTCAGCTCATGAGACATTTTTTGTCGTATATATTACATTGGGTGTTCAAAAGAACGAAGCAACATGCATAAAACGATTTCGGTAATTGGCTGGTTAGTAACAGTCCTTTGCCTCACCGCTTGCGATCCAAATTCGAAGCCCGCTTACGGCGAATCAACTGGGTTGCCGTCTAATTGTCGCGCTTATGTTCAGGTCGCGGTGGATGCCTATCGCAACAAGGAATATACGGCTGATGAAACTATGGCCGGGTTGGAACGCAATTGCGGAGAGAATGGTCGTCTATGGGGTCAGAAATAGATGGCCGGGGCGGATCGTGGCATGAAGCTCTTGAAATACATTGTGGCATTTTTAGTTGCGGCAATCGGATTATTTCTATTTGTTGCTAATTTTTCTGCAGTGGAAACACGCTTTCAGTGTACCGGTAAAATTTCATCTCAAGGAAAGTCACAGCACGCCATCATATACATGAAATTGCATGAATACAGGTGGTGGGTAGGTTTCTGGAGTGACTCCGATGGTTCTGTATGGTTAGAAGTCCCGAATAGTTCGCTTGAGTATTTCGAACGCGTTATTGAGGTCGGAGATCAACTTCAAATTTATGATTATCAAAAAAATCCTAAGGGATATTTTTCTAACCTAAGCAAGACGTTGGCCGTCACTACTTCTGTCTGGTCATTTGACGGTACTTGTAATAAGGTCAAGAAATGATGCCAGCAAGTCACTCCAGCGGACCGTCAAGAACTAAGTTTTTTTGTCGTCCGCTGAATTCTAACGTCAGGTGTCAAGAATGGTTTCGGTGCGGCTAATAAAGTTCGATGCAATAAAGGCACAGCTGGATGCCGCTATTGAGTTGTTCTTCAAGTCGGACAATGTTGTCGCCACACACACGCTTGCTGCTGCGTACAATGCACTGAAAGACATCGCAAAGTGCGAAGGCGCTGCACATCCATTTATTAAGACCAAGTACATCCCATCGTTGCCCGAAGCCGCGCGAAATCGGATGTTTAAACAAGTCAATGAGCCGGAAAATTTCTTCAAGCATGCAGACCGTGATCCTTCGGATGAAATTCTGTTCAACCCAGACTTAACTGAATTGCTCTTAATCGACGCATGCGCATATTTTCGAGAATCCGATATCGAAAAACCACGGCACTATTACGCGCTCTTGATCTGGACTGGGAAGACGAAAGACGAGATTCCCAATAACAGCAACCTTCGGCTATTAATGGATGTATTTAGAGACGTCCTCAAATCTAAAGGAAAGCGGGAGTTCTGGGTAATGTACAACCAGCATATTTCTTCCCGCTATGATATCTAACCTTGTGGTCGACCCGTCTCCTTCGGTCACTGGACGATGCATGATGAAACCGCACAGCGCCGGTCACCTCCACGTTATATATATGCAATGAATGAAATGTCAAACCAGAATCTTAGTAAACCAGTACCCCAATTTATCCAATTTGATGAGGTAAATATTTATGCAAACCCGTGAAGAACGCGACACCATGGGCGTGGTCGAAGTGCCCGCCGCAGCGTTATGGGGCGCGCAAACGCAGCGCTCATTGCAAAATTTCAAGATTTCCGGCGAGCGTATGCCGGTGGCGTTGATTCATGCGCTGGCCCGGGTTAAGCGCGCCGCCGCCAAGGTCAATCATGATCTGGGATTGCTCAACGCGGCGAGTGCTGCGGCGATCATCGAGGCGGCTGACGAGGTGATTGCGGGCAATTTCGACGATCAGTTTCCGCTGGTGGTGTGGCAAACCGGTTCTGGCACGCAGACCAACATGAACGTCAACGAAGTGCTGGCGAACCGCGCGTCGGAAATTCTCGGCGGCGGGCGCGGCGCGGATCGCAAAGTGCATCCGAACGACGAGGTCAACAAAGGGCAATCGTCCAACGACGTGTTTCCGACCGCGATGCACGTCGCCGCGGTGCAGGAATTGCAGCAGTGCTTGATTCCGGCGATGCAGTTATTGCGCGACACCTTGGCGGCCAAGGCGCAAGCGTTCGAATCCATCGTCAAAATCGGCCGCACACATTTGCAGGATGCCACTCCGTTGACGCTGGGGCAGGAGTTTTCCGGATATGTCGCGCAATTGGATCATGGGTTGAAGCATGTGCAAGCGGCGTTGCCGCATGTGTGCGAACTGGCGCTCGGCGGTACGGCGGTCGGCACCGGCTTAAACGCGCATCCGGAATTCGCGGCGCGCGTGGCGGCGGAGTTGTCGCGCTTGACCGGATTGCCGTTCGTCACCGCGCCGAATAAATTCGAAGCGCTGGCGAGTAACGATGCTTTGGTGCATGCGCACGGCGCATTGAAAACACTGGCCGCATCGCTGATGAAAATCGCCAACGACATCCGCTGGCTGGCATCCGGGCCGCGCTGCGGCATCGGCGAATTGCGCATTCCCGAGAACGAGCCGGGCAGTTCGATCATGCCGGGCAAGGTTAACCCGACCCAATCGGAAGCGATGACGATGGTGTGCTGCCAGGTCATGGGCAATGATGTCGCGGTCAACATGGGCGGCGCGCTGGGGAATTTCGAGCTGAACGTGATGAAACCGCTGATCATTCATAATTTCCTGCAAAGCGTGCGCTTGCTTGCGGATGCCATGGTCAGCTTCAACGACCATTGCGCCACCGGCATCGAAGCCAATATTGAGCGCATCGACGCGCTGATGCACAACTCCCTGATGCTGGTGACCGCGCTGAATCCGCATATCGGCTACGACAAGGCCGCCGAGATTGCCAAGAGAGCGCACCGCGAAGGCACAACGTTGAAAGCCGCCGCAATCGCCACCGGCTATGTCACGGCGGAGCAGTTCGATGCTTGGGTGGTGCCGGAAAAGATGGTCGGCAAATAGCGCTTGATGGCTGCTTCTTCCAATACTTCCGAGCCGGTTACGCGGCGCGAGCGCTTTGCGTGGTGCATGTACGACTTCGCCAATTCCGGTTATACCACGGTCATTCTGACCGCCATTTTCAACGCTTTTTTTGTCGGCGTGATTGCCGCCGGGCAGGGGAGCGGCGATGCCACGTTGCTGTGGACGTTGGCGATGGCGGCGGCGAATGGGCTGGTTTTAATCAGCGCACCGGTGGTGGGTGCGATTGCCGATTATTCCGGCGCGAAGAAACGCTTTCTGACCGTGACCACCATCGGCTGCGTGGTATTCACGGCTCTGCTGTATTTTGCCGGGCCGGGCGATATCGCGTTGGCGGTTGTTCTGGTTATTCTGGCGACGTTTATGTTCGCCAGCGGCGAGAATCTGATCGCGGCTTTTCTACCGGAAATCAGCACGCCGCAAACAATCGGGCGACTCTCCGGTTACGGCTGGGCGCTGGGTTATTTGGGCGGCTTGCTGGCGCTGGTGTTGTGCCTGGCTTATGTCACGTATGCCGAAGCACAAGGCATGGAAGCCGCGCAGTACGTGCCGGTGACCAATCTGATCGTGGCGGTACTGTTTGCGCTGGCCGCGCTGCCGACATTGCTGTGGTTGCGTGAGCGCGCCACCGTCGCGGAATCGTTCGACAGCGCGCATATCGTGCGGCAAGGGTTCAGCCGTTTGCGCGCCACGCTGCACCAAGCCCGGTTGCATACCGATTTATTCCGTTTTTTGCTGGCGTTGACCACGTACTATGCCGGCATCCACATCGTCATCGTGCTGGCGGCGGTGTACGCACAGGAAGTGATGGGATTTAAAACGCAAGATACGATCATTTTGATCATGGTGGTGAACGTGACCGCGGCGATCGGCGCTTTTCTGTTCGGCCATTTGCAAGACCGCATCGGCTCGCTGCGCTGTATCGCGATCACGCTGCTGATTTGGATTGCGGCGATTGGCTGCGCGTATTTTGCCGACGATACGGTGTTATTCTGGGTCGCCGCCAATTTGATCGGCACCGCGCTCGGCGGCGCGCAATCGGCGGGCAGGGCGCTGGTCGGGCAATTTACGCCAGCCGGGCGGCAAGGCGAGTTCTTCGGTTTATGGGGACTGGCGACCAAACTATCCGCGATCATCGGCCCGCTGACGTACGGCGGTATGGTTTACCTGTTCGCCGGAGATCACCGCTTTGCGTTACTCAGCACCTTGGTGTTTTTTATTCTTGGCCTTGCGATGCTCGCAACCGTCAATGAGAAAAGAGGGCGCGAAATGG
>JAFEGA010000016.1:0-52748 GCA_018240285.1 Pseudomonadota bacterium
CTTATTTCGTGACTACACTATCTAATGCTTTCGTTAATGCTTTCAAGGGGCTTTTCATCCTTGCCGTATTCAGTCGCTATCATTTGTATTTGCTCAAGATCGGAGACGATTCCATCGAGCAATCGATAAACTCCACACATTTGTTCCATGCTTAAAACAAATGAACGGCCATCAATTTCTAAAAGTTCGCGGCAATCGATTAACTGAAAGACTCCATTAATCCTCAGCATCCATAGTTGCGCTTTCTTGATGTCTTTTAGTGCTTCTAAATTTCTATTTGATTGTTTTTCTGATGAAGGGATTTGATTAGATGTTGTCATGGTCATGCTCCTTTGTTTGAACGGTTTCGAGAAAACCGCCACCCGTGCGGGATACGGGGCGGGCGGATAAATCGGGTTGACAGACCGGGGATAAGACCGGCGAGCCTTTCGGCTCCCCAAAATACCCACCCATAAAAACAAAGGGCAAATAAATAACGGACATAAAAAATGCCGCATAGCGGCAATATCCGCTTATCCAACAGGCTGTCAAACCCGGTCAATGATTTTGCATTGACGGTCAATGAATAAAGCCAGAAGATCGCATTTGTCAACAGAAACATTATTCACGCCCTCCGCTTGGTCGCCGCTCCAACCATTTGAAAAGGGCATACGCAAAAACATGTTGCTCCCGCGTGTGATATGGATTATCCGCAATCCATTCTTGCAACAGGTCACGAACCTGGCTGGGTGGGAGTGGCGGTAATCTGCAATCGCATGACAAATCTATTTTTCCAGATACTTGGATAACTTGATTATTCATGGTTTCACCCCGAATGCTTACCGGATGAACTACTTTCAATCTGAGCGTGAATCCATTGCTGAATTTCCGATTCACGCCATCGGCTGGCATTGCCAATCTTGACTGGCGGCGGGAATTTGCCTTGCTTGATTAATTGATAGATGAAACTGCTTTTGAAGCCGGATCGTGATTCAACTTCCGGAAGTGGTAAAAGCTTTTCTGTTGCCGGTATTGCTGGCAATTGCCCGGTTTCGCCGGTTAAATGGTGTTGCGGGGTTGATAGGGTTTGATTCATTGCACCTCCGTATAAACTCACAGCCACGGATGCGGCTGTCACGGTGAAGCAATTTAGAAGAGATTTGCGTTACTGAATATCAAAAAACCCAAGCTATTTTTCGTGGGTTTTTTGTGGTAAGGAATAACAATTCTTTAATGGATGCTCACTATCACGAGCGCGTTTCAGCCAATAATCAACACGGTCTATCTGCAAGCCAGCAAGATTATAAATTTCCCTAAGGCAATCTGCTGCCAATCCTGTATTAGTTACCGTGAACTTGATTCCGTATTTACGGAATAAGAGTTCCAATTCAACGGCTATTCCAAATTCAGGGGAATCAAGTTTATGCATGGGCAATGTTTTAGCCGCTTCCCTGAAATTTGATGCATAAGCTAATAAATCATTCATTACAGTATCGTTGTGAAATATGCTCCACGCCGTATTTTCTGCACGGTTAGCAAGAATTACAAGTTGATCTGGTGAATACTTACCTATATAAGCTGGTGGGTTACGATATGCGCTCATTAAAATATATTTTATCGCCTCTGTATCTAGCTTATTAAGCTGATCAATAATTCCATCCAGGTGATTTGCTATCGATTCAATCCTTTCCCTTCTACGTTGCTGGGTGCCTGGCGCCCATTTTTTGTAAAGAGTGGAGTAACACGCGCACATTTCAATGCGGTCAATTATTTCATTTATCAACAATTCGACATTGTCAGAGCAATTCCCATTACCTTGTAACACAATGGCTTTATGCAGTTTTTTAAAAAGCATCGATCTTGTTTCTTTGTCAAAACAAGCATCATAGGGGTCATTTGGGTCATAACTTGTTCCATCGGGGAAGTCTGGGCTATAACCTGTATTGGAATCTGGTTCTTTGTTATTTTCCGACATAACACCCCTTCAAAGTGCATCCTTCAAGATAGGGCACCCCAGGCGGTTGAAGGAAACCGTTTTCGCCTGGCCGGGCTATGGGGTGGTTAAATAATCTTATCCGAAAAAACTTTCTTGAACTCAAAAATATTCCGAAGCGTTTTTTTTGAATTTGAACACAAGATTAAGGCTGATTAAATATTAAGCAATCAATATGTGAATTTTGTCTGCATGTTTTTGTTATCCCGCTTCACAGGATTTTCATATTAACTATCTCAAAATATGACTGAAATTTGGATGTCAAGGTTTGAGCAACCGTTTGAAATTTATCTGAACGCATTGCCCTCTGTGGAGGTGGAACAATGGATCAGTTTGAGGTTTGCATAAAGCGCTGCGATTATCGAAATTTTCATCTTGATGCGATGGAATGGCCGTCCATTGTTTGCAAAAATCCCTCAATTATTGCCACAGAAAAACTGCTATGGCCTGTGCTAAAGCAGCTCCGCAATTTTAGATTCTCTTTTCATCGCTGGTTAAGCGTATGAAAACCGAACCTAAAGAGTGGCTGATTCTGGGCGTAACCCAAGATAATCAACGATTCAGACCGAGCGACTGGGCGGAAAGGCTTTGCGGGGCGCTTGCATGCTATAGGAATGGGCGCTGGGTATACTCAAAACATGTTCATCCTGTTATACGTCAAAGTGGTATCTGTGTTTTGGTAGAAGGGGAATTAAAAGATACAAATCCGGATGGGTACAAATTCATTATGGGTTTTGCCTATGATAATCAGCTTAAAGTGATGCCAGAAAAAGAAGTGATTCATCAGGATGCATTTGCCGCAGAAATGGAATTCATTTCATTTATGAAAAAACTTCGACTGATCCTATTTATGCAGCAAAGAAAGATTAAATTTCGGTTTAAGCATTGATTGGAATTGACCTGAGATCATTACTTTGTTTTCCGAGTCGTTTTTTTAGATTTGAAGCCGGGGTTAAGGCTGCTTAAATTTTGTGCAATTATGGAAAAATCAGGGGGGTGCTTTTTCGAAAGCGGGTAATTTTCCGGGTAGCAACTCAATAATAAAAATATTGAATGGCGTGTTTAAAGGGTTTCAGAGAATAATGTGAATCCACTTGGAGCGTTCACTCTGTGGAATTGATGATCTTATCCAAGTATAAGCGTGCTTTCTTGGCGGCTTGCTCTTCGTTTTTCGTCAATTCTTTCTGTACCAAGTTTGCAAAATTGACAAGGTTTTGTGACGGGTAGGCATCCTGCAAACCATAGTCTTGAAAGAATTCAGCAATCCAATAAGCACTCAATTCACTGCTTCCTGTTTCTTCAAAATATGTTTCCGCTGCTAACTTGATGTAATCTGATAATTTATGCATCGCATCTTTTCACTTATCCTGTTTACGATAATAGGCGGGGTTAAATAAAGCACCCCGCCGCAAGCAGCGGGGTATTAACTGCGCTCCTCAATCTGCTGGTTCTCAACCAGCTTTCGCCCCAAGGGGCGGGGAATTGAACCCACAGAGATTAAAACCGCAATAAGCAATCTCTTTAGCTTTTTGTCGCTTTGAATGTGGTGCGCAGCAGGGAAATTCCGCGCCGTATTTTTGCATTAAAACTTGCCGCAAATCTCAAAATGTCAGGTACTAATCGGAACATAAAACCCCGGAATTTCCCCAATTTGTAGGAACAAAATGGGATTTGTAGGAACGTTTTTTGAAAATGTAGGAACACGTAAATCAAACATTTATGCGGGTTTGATGATTTCGTTCCTACTGTTCCTACTGTTCCTACAAGTTTTTTAGGGGGTAGGACATAGACATAAAAAAACGGTGAAAAATTTCAATTCGATTTTCCGAATAGCGGAATGACTTCCGCTCCCTTTTCCAGTGCCTCGATATGGTTACTCCACCAGATCATCATTCGCTTTCTTTCCGGCAAGTATTCCGCCCGGTTGTATGCGCCCTGTACTTCATTTTTTTCACCATGTGCCAATTGTCGCTCAATGGCATCCGGACTGAATAAGCCGGATTCGTTCAATGCCGTGGAAGCAACCGCCCGGAAGCCGTGTCCGGTCATCTTGCCTTTATACCCCAGGCGGTACAGTGCAAAAAGCAGTGTATTGTTGCTGATGGGTTTGTTTGGATTTCTGCCGGGCAGCAGGTAGCGGCTATCACCAGCGATGCTTTTTAGTTCTGCCAGTATGTTCAATGCTTGATGGGTAAGGGGTACGACGTGTTCATTTTTCATTTTCATGCGTGTAGCTGGCACGATCCATAACGCATTGCTTAGGTCGATTTCTTCCCATAGTGCGCCTATCAGTTCATTGGTGCGAACAAAGGTTAAAGCCAGCAATTGCAAGGCAAGCTGTGTTTGCCTATCGCCAATGCGTTCATAGGTAGCGATGGTCCGCAGCAATTCCGGCAATTCTTCCGGTTTAACCGCTGCTTGATTTTTCTTTTTGTGTGGCGTGAGTGCGCCCCGCAGATCGCCGGAAGGGTCACGGGTGCAGCGGCCGCTTGATATGCCATAGCGGAATACCTGACCGCATACCCCCAGCACCCTATGCGCCAGATCATAGGAACCCCGCTGTTCAATGATGCGGATCATATTGAGCAACTGCGGCGCTTCAATCGTGCTGATAGGGTACATACCGATATAAGGAAATACATTACCTTCCAGCCGTCGCAGCACATCCTTTGCATGACTGCCTGCCCATGTATGGGTTTGCTTTGTGTACCATTCGCGGGCAGTGGCTTCAAAGCTATTGGCTGCGGCTTCCTTGGCTTTTTGCTTGTTCAGCTTGCGGTCAATGGAAGGGTCGATATTGCCCATCAGCTTTGCACGTTCAGCCTGTGCAAGCTGTCTCGCTTGCTTTAACCCCACAACAGGATAAACGCCAAGGGATAAAGACTTTTCCTTGTCATGAATCTTATAGCGCAGCCGCCAATACTTGCGGCCCTCTTCATAAACCCAAAGGTAAAGCCCCTGGCCATCATGAAGCTTGCGTATTTTGGAGCCTTCAGCGGTGGCATTCTTGCAGGCTAGATCAGTCAACAATTCCTTGATAGCCATAATGTGGTAACTTTTTATGTGGTAAAAATTGTTACCACGTTTTTTACCACACTTTTTTATCGGATTCTAGCGGATTATTTTGGACTATTACGGAAGGTAAGTTGCTTGTAGATGAACTGTTTTATTGCGTTTCGTGGATTGCTGCGGAAATGTGCGGATTGGAAAATGGCGGAGGCGGTGAGATTCGAACTCACGGTAGAGTCACCCCTACGGCAGTTTTCAAGACTGCTGCCTTAAACCGCTCGGCCACACCTCCTTTACTTCAGGTGCGCATCATACCTTTTAGTGCACTGTTTGGCTAGTTTCTACGTGTTTATTTCCTGCTTAGATAAGTGATTAATAGTAGTAGGCTGCTTTATTCTTTATGATATGGTTTCAGATTTATCTTACTTGGATAGTGTAATTTTATGAATTGATATTGAACCTCTGGTTTATGAATACAATTCCTATCGATATCCATATTTATCGAACCAACTCAACTTGTACGTGGGAATAAGCGTATTTTGAAAAGCAGTAAAAGTTTGTGGTCAGATCCTGAAGTGGCCGGTCTTGAGCGGGTGCGCATCAGCACCAATCAGGATATGGCCGGGCGTATGCGCTGGGGCGGGATGTTTTATGTGCTTTGCTGCATTGCCATTATTCTGACTTCGCCGATGTTGCGCGCGCAACCGGCCGCAGCTGTCTTCGTCATATCTTTTCTCGCTTTAGCTGTCACACGGTTAATAATTTATAAACAAGTAACCGGTTCGCATCTAAGCAATCAATCGCTAATTGAATATTCAATTTCTGCAGTTTATATAGCAACTTCCTTTATTTGGGGCATTTTCCTGATCTGGATTTTTCTGTCCATTAGCGCAATCGACAGCGGCGCAATTCTGGCGGTCATTTCGACAGTTGGTTTTATTGCTGGCGGTATCGCCGCCACTTCGCCGCGCATCCGCCTGATGCTGGTTTTTGCGGTGCTGGTTTATTTACCGAGCCTGATCAGTCTGGTAGCATTCATGCCTGCTGACAGCGGCTGGGTGATGCTAATCATCGGGCTTGCTTATTTCATATTTTCCGTGCACAACGGTAAGCTGCAACATGAAAATTACTGGATGATCAGGCAGCAAGCGGTGTTACTGGAGAAGCAAGCGATTGATTTGGAGCAAGCGCGGCAACAGGCGGAAAATGCCAATAAGGCGAAGTCGGCTTTCCTGGCGGCAATGAGTCATGAAATTCGTACGCCGATGAACGGCGTGCTCGGCATTACCGAGATCCTCGCGACCACTCCGCTGAACTCCGAGCAAACCAATTATCTGAAAGTCATTCGCAATTCTGGACGGACTTTGCTGCGGATTATCGACGACATACTTGATTTCGCCAAAATAGAGGCGCACAAACTGAGTGTCGTCAATCGCGCATTCGATTTGCCCGGCTTGATTGACGAAGTACATGTGCTGTTTCGCACGAAAGCAAAGGAGATCGCGGTCAATTTTACCGTGAGTTTTGAATGCAACTTGCCGCGCAAACTGATCGGCGATCCTGACCGGATCAAGCAGATTTTATTTAATTTGCTTGGCAATGCTTTTAAGTTTACCCAGCAGGGAGAAATTAGATTATCGGTAAATTGCATCGAGATCCCCGATCGCAACAGCATTGAAGTGGAGTTGACGGTAACGGATACCGGTATCGGGATTTCCACAGAAAATCAAACGCGCTTGTTCCAGGAGTTTTCGCAAGTCGGTGAAGCCACTCAACATATTCGCGGTACCGGCTTGGGTCTGGTCATTACCCGTAATTTGCTGGCGTTGATGGGCGGCTCGATTACGGTATCCAGCGAAATCGGCAAGGGATCGACGTTTTGTGCGCGAATTCCGCTGCGGTACGAAATGACCGATGTGATAGAGAAATCAATTGAATTGCCTCAGATGCAACCCGACACTTACGCTAATCATCGCCCCCGCGTTTTGGTGGTCGAAGATAATGACGTCAATCAGTTGATCAGCAAAGCGATGCTGGAGCGTTTACAGTGTGAAGTGGCAATGGTCTGTAACGGCGCAGAAGCAATCGATGCATTCACTTCAACTTCACGCACTTTTGACCTGATTTTGATGGATTGCAATATGCCGGTCATGGATGGATTCGAGGCCACCCGGCGGATACGCGCGCTAGAACAGCAAGAAAAATTAACACCCGTTCCCATCGTGGCGCTGACAGCACACGCACTGGATCATATCAAACAGGAGTGCTTTGCAGCCGGTATGGATGGGCATCTCAGCAAGCCCTTTGATGTAGCGCAGCTGGATAAGGTATTGCGGCAATTTTCTTCCACACGTCTGACTTGAGATGAGCACCGCGAGAATTCTTTCTTGATCGCAACAGAATTAAGGCTGACAGTGCGATAATACACAAAGCGCAAAGCAAGACGGACAAACACGCGAGCGCACCTATAATTCATATTTCTACGCAATAAATGACGATTTGGAAACCTAATGTGACGGTTGCGGCCGTTATTGAACGAGATGGCAAGTTTTTGCTAGTCGAAGAGGAACCGGAAGCCGGTTCCGGTTTGTTTATCAATCAACCGGCCGGGCATTTGGATCCGGGTGAATCGATTATTCAGGGCGCGATCAGGGAGACGCTGGAAGAAACTGCGTATACCTTTGTGCCCGAATTTCTAGTGGGGATTTATCACTGGCATTCGCAGCGCATCGATACTACGTATATCCGTTTTGCGTTTGGCGGACGCGTGACCCATCACGATCCACATCGCACGTTGGATACCGGTATCCTGCAAGCGGCCTGGTTTAGTCCGGAGGAAGTAAATCAAATGATTCAACGCCATCGCAGCCCTCTCGTCATGCAATGCATACGCGACTATCAAGCCGGTAAGCGCTACCCGCTCGAGCTGTTGACGCACTATGAGTCGTGATGCGATGAAAAAGTACCAGGTGGTTGTCGGCATGTCGGGCGGCGTCGATTCGTCCGTGGCGGCTTACTTGCTGAAGCAGCAGGGACATGAAGTGACCGGTTTGTTCATGAAGAATTGGGAAGACGATGATACCGACGAATATTGTTCTTCCCGGCAAGATTTTCTCGATGCGGTATCGGTTGCGGATGTTCTCGATATTCCAATTGAAGTGGTGAACTTCTCCGCTGAATACAAAGACCGGGTTTTTTCCCATTTTTTGGCCGAGTATCAGGCGGGACGGACGCCGAACCCCGACGTGCTGTGCAACGCCGAAATCAAGTTCAAGGCTTTTCTCAATCACGCGCACAAACTGAGTGCGGATTACATCGCGACAGGGCATTACGCTCAGGTGCGCGAAGTGGATGGTGTGTTTCAGTTGCTGAAGGGTGAAGATGGCACCAAAGATCAAAGTTATTTTTTGTATCGCCTGAATCAAGCGCAACTGGCTAGTACCCTGTTTCCGGTTGGCCATCTATACAAGCGCGAGGTGCGCCAGATTGCCCGCGAATTAAAATTGCCCAATTGCGCCAAGAAAGACAGTACCGGCATTTGTTTCATCGGCGAGCGCCCTTTCCGTGAATTTCTCAACCGTTATCTGCCACACGAACCGGGAGAAATTCAAACACCGGATGGCAAGGTTATCGGCCAACACGTGGGGTTGATGTATTACACCATCGGGCAACGGCAAGGATTGGGTATCGGCGGCACACGCGACGGCAACGAGGAACCGTGGTTTGTATCCGCCAAGGATATGGCTCGGAATGTATTGATTGCAGTGCAAGGCCATGATCACCCCGATCTGCTCCGTCCGTCGCTAAAAGCCACCGATCTGACATGGATTAGCGGGAAGCAGCCGCATTGCAATTGGGTTTATGCCGCCAAAACACGCTACCGCCAGGCAGACGCGCCGTGCGCGATCTCGCAATTAACCCAGAACCATTGCCAAGTAGACTTTGCACAGGATCAATGGGCGGTGACACCGGGCCAATCCGTTGTAATTTATGAAAGCAAAGTGTGCTTGGGCGGGGGAATTATCGCTGGGTAGCTTAAAGAAACAGCATTTTTATCCGATCACTGCCAATTATTGCTGAGCAGTTGATGCATTGTCTAATGTAATCAGCTGATTACTTGTTGTGTAAGCTTACACTCTATTTGACATTTTGTTGATCTGGGTCAACAAATCCAACTGCGATTCGATGGAAAATTATGCTTCCACTGTTATTTATTAATGGAGGTAGTAATGAATATGTTAGAACTAGAAGATGTTGATACATTTAAAAAATTGGGTGTTAATTTAGCAGCCATAGGTGCGGTAGCGGCGGCTTTGATTATTGTATCAATGTACTTTTCCTAAGTAAGCAGCGTGAGCACTTAAAAATTTGTTGATTTTAAGTGCTTCAATGAACTACCTCGCCCTCAAAGGGCGAGGGATCGGAGTTACGAGATTGAAAAGATTGAAGCAGCCAAGCTGCTTATTCTGTTGTAATTTTGATGTTTTTTTCTGTTTCTTAACAAAAAGCTTTATCGTATATTTATCATTGTCTTCCTGAAGCTTGCCACCTCGAGTGTTTATTAGCCTTGCAACATATTCATTTGCAGGCTTTGTTGTTTCGTTTATTTTTCCTCAGTTGATCACGACTCAGGTGATTACTTGCTCAGAGATCTCGTGGGTTTCTAGAATTTTAGCTGCATCGCTTTTAACAATTGCTGCAAATAAGGGTAATACTGCACTTCAAGTGAGTGCCGCGGCCGGGCGATAAATTGACGCGTCCAGTATGCACCCTCGGCTATAGCTTGTTCGCGCCAGTCGGCAGGCAGCCGGGTTTTGCCAGTCAATAGCTGTGCGATCAAGCGGGATTGCACCTCGGTCAGTGTCCAAATGCAGCCTTGCGGTTGGATCAGGCCGATAAAGAACAAACTGGGATGATCGGAGTGAAAGATGCGCAAATAAAGCGGGACATGAACGGCATCTTGCCAGTCGATAAAATCGGCCGGGAAAAAGGGAAAACTGATTTTGTAACCAGTTGCGGCGATGATGACATCGTAAGACGCCGATGAACCATCGGTAAAAACCACGGTTTGGCCGGAAATATCCTGAATGCCGGTGCGGGGGTGTATCTTGCCGTGCCGGATCTTATCGAAGATTTCCGAGTTGATAGTTGGATGTGCCTGCGCCGGTGAGAAATCCGGTTCCGGCAGCCGGTAATCGCGGTAACGCCCGATCTGGATGCGCAGGGAAATTTTTTGCAGCCGGTTTCTTATGCGCTGAGGCAGCCATTGCATCGTGGCGGCAAAGGTGTCGGTCGGCTTTCCCATGATGAGCTTGGGAACAATGTACTGCGGCGTGCGCAAACTGAGATCGGCACGTACCGCAACGCGGCTCGCTTCCACCGCGCAATCGCAACCGGAGTTGCCGGCGCCAACAACCAGCACGCTTTTGTTTTCCAGTCCTTGATTGGTTTTAAACGCGTGTGCGTGCAGGTATTGACCGCTAAATCGATCTTTCCAGTCCGGGTGACGCGGGACGGAAAGGTGTCCGTTAGCGACGATCAGATAATCGAATTCCGCCTGACTGTTATCGCTGAGTGTCAATCGCCAACGCTCGTTTGCAATTTTCTCCGCCCGCAACACGGCGACGTTAAAGCGGACATATTTTTCCAGTTGAAAATGCCGCGCATACGCCTGGAAGTAAGCCAGTATTTGCTGGTGACTGGGATAATCGGGATAGTCATCGGGCATCGGGAAGTCGCTGAACTGGGACAACGATTTGCTGGAAATGGTGTGGGTTGTTTTGCTGATGCTGCTGTAACCAGGTGTAGCGCTATATACCCAATTGCCGCCGATCCGATCGCTTTGTTCGTAGCATACGATGTCGTGCAACCCTGCTTGCACTAGCTGTTTGATCGCGGTCAGGCCGGAACAACCGGCGCCGATGATGGCAATGTGCATTGTGTGAGGATTATCCGGTTAATTAATTTGTCGTTATTCTGCGGCATCCGGGATGCGCTTGATGCAATCAAGCCAAACCGTTGCTTCACTGTCGCTGGGCGCGCGATAGTCGCCGCGCGGCGACAGCGAACCACCTGATCCCACCTTGGGTGAATTCGGAATGCAACTGCGTTTGAATTGGCTGATTTGAAAAAAACGGTAAGCGAAAACCTGCAGCCAGTGTTTGATTTCACCGATCGAATATTGATTGCGCTTGTTTTCGGGGGTGTCAGGCCAGCAGCCGAGTGTCCGGTCATGCCAGCTGCAAAACGCCAGAAATGCTATTTTGGTGGGCAAATAGCCGAAACGGGTGGTGTAGTACAGGTTGAAATCCTGCAATTCGTAAGGGCCGATGACGGCTTCGGTGCGTTGTGCGGGCTGGCCGCTATCCGCTGCACCGGGAATCAGCTCCGGACTGATTTCCGTATTCAGAATTGCGTGCAGAATCTGGCTGGCATCACTGCCGAACTGCTGCGTGTCGGCTATCCAACGGATGAGAAACTGAATCAGCGTTTTCGGGATGCTGGCATTGATGGCGTAATGCGACATTTGATCGCCGACGCCATACGTGCACCACCCCAAAGCCAATTCGCTCAGATCGCCGGTGCCCAGCACTAAGGCGTGATGATGATTGGCAAAACGGAAAAGATGATTGGTCCTTTCACCCGCTTGCACATTTTCAAACGTTACATCGTACTTCGGCTCGCCGTGGATGAAGGGGTGGTCAAGATCACGCAACATCTGTTCGCAACTGGGGCGAATGTCGATTTCGTGTGCAGTACATCCGATGGTTTGCATCAGTGCTTGAGCGTTGGCCAAGGTGTGTGTGCTGGTGGCAAATCCCGGCAAGGTATAGGCCAGAATCTGCTGGCGCGGCAAGCGCAGCGTATCCATTGCCCGGGCTGCGACGATCAAAGCGTGCGTCGAATCCAATCCACCGGACACACCGATGACGATTTTCTGAATGCCGGTATGTTTCAGGCGTTTGACCAATCCTTGTGTCTGAATGTGGAAAATCTCGCTGCAATGGTCATCGCGTCTAGCAGGATCGGATGGCACATACGGGAAACGGTCGTATTGGCGCTGGCATAGCAGTCGCCCGCTATCGGCAAAGCTGACCGGAAAGGAAATTTCACGGAATTGCCGGATTTCTTCACGAAAGTGCTGTACGCTCTGAGCGAAGCTGTTTTGCCGTATGCGCTCTTGCGCCAGGCGATCCAAATCGATGTCGGCAAATACGAGCTGAGAGCCGTCATAAAACCGTTCCGACTCGGCAAGCAAGGTACCGTTCTCATAAATCATCGCATGCCCGTCCCAGGCGAGATCCGTGGTCGATTCGCCCGTCCCGGCGGCGCTGTAGAGATAGGCAGTCAAACAGCGCGCTGATTGATTGGCGGCCAGATTGCGGCGGTATTCCTGTTTACCGATAGTGATGTTAGAAGCGGAAAGATTCAGCAGCAACGTGGCACCTGCCAGTGCGGCCTGCGACGATGGTGGAATGGGTGTCCAGAGATCTTCGCAGATTTCCACAAAGAAACTGAGCTGTGGTTTGTTCTGTACCCGGAATAGTAGCTTCTCACCGAAGGGAATCCCATCCTGACCACATAATGCGATGCTGTTGCGGTGCGCGGCGTCGGCAGGTGCGAATTGCCGTAATTCGTAAAATTCCCGGTAGTTGGGCAGGAATGTCTTGGGAACAACCCCGAGAATACGTCCGTGATAAATAACCGCCGCGCAGTTGAAGAGCAGGTGATCAACTTGCAGCGGGAGTCCTACAACCGTGATCAGATCGAGTGTTTCGGAAGCCGTGAGCACTTGCTGAAGCGCGTCCAGCGCACCATCAAGCAGCGCCTGCTGATGAAATAGATCGTCGCAGGAATAGGCTGTCAGCCCCAATTCCGGAAACAACGCGAGACAAGCTTTTTGCTCGGCCGCTTGCTGCATCAAGGCGATGGTAGCAGCCACGTTGAATTGCGGGTCAGCCACGCGGACATCGGGTACGCCAGTGGCGACACGGACAAAGCCGTGGCTATATAAGTTGAAAAATTCTGTGCTGGTTTGCATTCGCGCTATCCGATGAAAACAGCCTGAGAGAAAATTACACTCTGTAAAAAATTCCAGGGTGGTTTACAGAGAGGCTAGTTGAAATAAGCGCAGAGTATTTCATAGGGAGGGGCATTATTCAAACTTTTATGCGGTGCATCCACTTTGTGGAGATTTTAAGCCGTACCGTGTTTGCGGTACGGGAAAATTGTGTGACTTGGTTTATTCCACGCTTTCTTCCCGGCATTCTACGGAAAACCGGTAACCGGTGCCGCGCACGGTTTGCACCAGATTTTCTTTTCCCACCGCTTCAAGAATTTTGCGCAATCTGCGGATGTGCACGTCGACGGTGCGATCCTCGATAAACACGTGATCACCCCACACGCGGTCGAGCAATTGCGCGCGGGTATGCACGCGTTCCTTATATGCCATGAGGAAATGCAGCAGGCGGAATTCCGTCGGACCGAGCGAGATTTCCGCCGATTTCGATGATTCATCCGATGTTGAGACATGCACTCGGTGCGTTGTCGGGTCTAAACGCAGCCCGCCAGCTTCGATAATATCGTCGGACATTTCCGGCAAACGGCGGCGCAGCACAGCTTTGATGCGAGCGAGCAATTCCCGGGGTGAGAACGGCTTGGTGACATAATCGTCCGCCCCAGCTTCCAGTCCGGCGATTTTGTCGCTTTCCTGAATGCGCGCGGTCAGCATGATGATTGGAATCGCCTTAGTGCGTTCCTCGTGCCTGAGTTTCCGGGCAAACTCCAATCCGCTGATGTCAGGCAGCATCCAATCGAGCAACACCAGATCGGGTAAAACGTTATTGATCATTTTCCTGGCCTGCTCGGCATCATCCGCGCAGAGCACCATATGGCCCGCTTTTTTCAGATTCAACGCGATCAACTCCTGAATTGCATGTTCGTCTTCAACAACGAGTATGGTGACAGCCATCAACCACTCCAATTAATTTTATGGTGTTAAAAATGCTGCAATCATATAAACGATGCGTTACATTTTTATGACAGGAAGGTGAAAGAAATGTTATTTGCTGCGAAAAACGAATCGATGTAGACCATGTGTATGATTGCAGTTTTGAGAGCAAAACGGATTATTAGGACTTGCTGTGCAGGCCGCGGCTGATGGCTTAAGGGACAAATCCGCTCAAAATACTCCGGTGGCGGGTGATGAAGCAGAAGCAGGGAAAGTCCGTCGATAAAATACCGCTGAAAAATGAATTACCGAGAATTCGTGTTCAAAAAACTGGTAGCAGTGCCGAAAAATCTGAAAGTCGCTAATTATTCAGCGGCCCCCTAGGGGGTGGGAACTGGCATTACAATTATGTTGGCTCTAGATGATTAATAAAATCTGATGAGTTGCCATAGTTCACTGGCAAGCTCATCAGGATGTTTTTTCCAGTGCCATTCTGATTCTTTTAAATGCAGCTCAAATTAACTGACACGCCGTTAAACTTCGCAAGCCGCCGCTTGGTAAAGCTCCAGAACGATTCGATGCCATTAATATGGCAATGCCCTTCACGAGCAAATTCATTATCACCATGGGATACACGAAAATGCTTGGAGTATCCTACGGAAATGCTGATTAATTCGGCGAACGAGCGAAGCGATAGGCGCACGGAACGCAGCAACCCAGACATATCAACAACAAGATAGAAACAGATTGTCTCTGCTAGTCTAGAGCCTTGCTTATCCCCTTAAGAAAAGTAAATCGGCCAGCAAGGCTCCTCTCGTTCAGTGAATCCATTTCTTAGCCTGTGCAATTGCAATACGAATTGCCCTCCCCTCACCCATACCCTTGGCAAGCAAGGCATTAGCGATTGCAATTGCTTTTAATCGCACAGGAAGCGGCAGGTTTTGCATCGCCGGCGGGTAATGATATTCTGTCCAAGGCATCCCTCTGAACTTTGAGCCTCACAGCATTACCGTGGTTGCAATACACACAGAGCACAAACCAATCGCCACTAATGGCTTGCACTCATTCATTTTAAATCTGACGAAATCCTATCTAGCCGAGGTCAATGCTGATTGAAATAAATTAGCGGTTGCTTGTCCACTAGTTTTACTCACATAATTTGTGATAATAGGAACGAACTGCCCGACCATATCAGGGGAAAGATTCAATTGTTTAAACGATGCCGCAAGTACAGCTGCATTGCCTAGTGTGCTATTACTACCCGCCAATGAGGATAAATTAGGTATTGATGGTGCCGCGCCGAGCATGGTACTCATCCCCGGAACAGACCGGGATAGCGTCGAAAATGCCTGTGGATTCATGCTGCTTTGCGCCATTTGAAATATAGCTCCAGCTCCCCCCAAAGCTTGTTGCTGCGACACTCCAAGCCGATGAGTCAAAATATCCACCAAACCGATCTGAGCAATCCCTTCCGGATTAGTAGCAGCTGCTGTACCCGCATTAAGAATTTGCCTGCCGCTTTGCGCTGCGCCTTCGACTGTTGATAAGCCCTGATTAACCGCAGCAATGGGGTTATTACCACCCGAATTGGTAGCACAACCAGTAATCGCCGCCAAAATTACTAAAACACTTAATTGAAAGTAGTTGCTATTTCTCATAATAACTCCTTATTGAATACATACACCCTATCGTTAACAATTTTCATGATACATGATGTACATACTTATTCAACCCGGATAATCGCAGGATAGTCGTCATCTTTTAAGATAGAGTTTGATCAAATTCCGGTTTCACGCATTTAAAGTATCATGTGTATCGAGTCATGCTGATAAAGCGCCTAAAGATGATTCATTATCGCTTGCAAGCACTTTTTGTGTGATGGCTATATGCTGTCATAAATTCTTCATCATTTAGTCATCAAAATTTCATATTGTTTGATTATTCTTCCTTACGATATATAAAAAAGAAGAGGAAGACAATGTATTGCTTGATAAAAGAATGGCCAAACAAGATGGCAACTTTGATGACAGAAGATGGTGTCGTGCTTTGGACATTCAGTAATGTCGAAGAAGCCCGGAAAGTGTGGCATGATTGGTGTTCCCTGCAGAATGACAGAACTATCTGTCAAATCGAAAATTCGGGTAAATCAGATTTATCCAAACAGAGCATTTCCTAATTTATTTTACCCACCATCCTTCCAATCCATCTTGAGCAACCGGAATCATCTCCGATGATTGCTCCTAAATCGGGAACTCAATAACTTAGCAGTAAATGCCTCGGCTGCTTACTTCAGGGGTAAGTTTTATGAATGTCACTTTCCCATCAGGATATTCGCAGAGCGATATTGTTTTATAAGAAACAACGCAGTAATAAAACTGAACCGGTGGGATATATATCAGAATCACATGGATAACACTAAGGCTGATACATCACTGTGCGCTGCGTGAAAGCGGTATACGAGAAATAAAAAAGAGAGATTTAATTCCGGAATAATTAAATCTCTCTCAGGTGTTTCTTCTTCACGTTTATACCGGAAAGAAAGAAACAGGTTTCTTATCTTTATTGGTTATGCTTATATGCTTAACTCTTCTGATTACGCAATGTGAAACCGATCAAACCAAGGCCTAACAACAGCATCGCATAAGTTTCTGGTTCTGGAATCGTTGGAACCTGTGTCAGATGAAAAGTATAGCTTCCGTAAGCACCGGGATCCGGCATACTTAGATTAAATGATGCCACAGTACTGCCGCCATTTGCCAATGCGCCTAAGTAGTTAAGATTAGTTGGGCCGCTGATGGGGGCATGTTCCAGAGTGAATCCTGAAAGTTTTGAACCAGAAAAATCGGTGAACTCTACCCCATCATGCCCACTGATAGTAAAGTGAAAGTCAGTCCAATCTTGCCCCGTATTATTCGTAATATACTCTGTAACATTGATACCAGGAGCACCAGTGCCGTGAACAACCGTAAATTCGAGGTCGATGGGATTCACGCTATCAAAAGTTTTATTTATTATTAGATTATTACCGCTAAGGTTCCAGGAAAATGTTCCCAATCCTAATCCGCTAGCGGTGATATTGGATATATCAGCTGATGCAGATGCAGTAGAAATTGATCCGGCAAAGAATAAAGCAGCTACTAATAATTTTGTTCGAGTGTTCATTTCTTCCCCTTTTATCTATCTCATCGTTAAAAAGAGCAATATATTTATGAGCGCAATTGCAATTTAAAGCAAAAAATACTTTCACCTTATTTGTATTATTGCTTTCATAATATATCTTTTTTAATAATCCTATATTATCTGCAAAATTCATATTCCCTGAACGGGTACCATAATCAGCGAAATCAAAGGTCATGTTGTTTAAAAATCACTTTTCCCCGAGAAATAACCAAATACCAATTGGCTGCGATTACGGACCCCGGTTTTTATGAAAATTGATTTTAAGTGCTTTTTGACCGTTTCCGGACTGACAGCAAGTTGTTGCGCGATCTGTTTGTTGGTCAATCCTTTCGTTACCAGTTTTATAATTTCCTGCTCACACTTCGTGAGTACGACATCGCGCGGCGGAAAAACGTGCGCAGGGCTCTGCCAGCTTGATAGCGTGTCAAATACCTTACGGATTAACCGATGCGGGAACCACAGCTCTCCTCTATGCGCAACAGCATGGATCGCTTTTTCAAATATCTTGTAATCGATTCCGATCTGCAAAAAACCGGATATGCGATATTCGATAATTTCATCGATAAGTTCTGGCAAATTTTGCTCATAGAGCAGAATTATTTTAACATCCGGCATTTTCTTCCTGATAATGCGCAACTGTTCGATGACACGATCGATTGATAGTCTCATATCGATCAATATGACATCCGGGCAGGCTTCATTGAATTTATCGTCGATGGTGGCTATTTCTTTGAAATTGGATTGGCCGATGTGAATATGAGGCAACCTATCCAGATAACCACAAAATTGATTATTCAAGTCCACATGTTCTGTAATGACCCATAGATGCAGCGTTCTACCATCATGCTCAAGAGTTAACTGCGTTTTTGCTAGTTCTGCACGAAGATATGGCAATTGTCTTTCTGGCATCTCTAAATTACGCCGCTCATTCTTGCGCCGATCATAGCGCGCCCGTCCGAAAAACGCTGACGAATCGCGCCGGTCATATTGGTACCGCCGCCGATCATATAAACGCCGTTCAGAAGAAACAGAATCAGCATAATCTTGCTCCTGCGATTTCTGGTCCGTTACATACTGAATATCGATAGGTGGCTTCAATTTCGTATTATTCCATTATTGTCTGAAAATAATCATTCAACTCGGCACTGTTTTTCTTGCGGGTTTCTTCGCATCAGACCTAAGGAAGCTCTGAAAAACTACTGCGCTCGGTCAAGCTATGTTGAAATCAGGCTCAAAATGCTCATTTACTACTACTCGTAAACTGCGCTTTTTCACTTGATTCCGCCTTGCCTGACCATCGCTCGCTACCTTTTTCAGAGCTTCCCCAATGACTTTTCCTTCCTGAATTAGACGGTTATAGCAAATCAACTTAGCCCAAATCAATCGACTATAACCTCTATAGAAAACAGGAATCCTCAGCTATCAATCGATTATCGAAATCAAAAGTAATCGAGGCTAAAACTTACCGTTGCTTTTGCTTGCTAATTGAGAAACCAATCAAGCCAAGCCCTATGAGTAACATGGCATAGGTTTCAGGTTCCGGCACCGCGCTTACGCCGATTACAAAATCATCCCAATCGCCAAGATGCTTATTTCCCGCGCTATCGTTGTATCCGAGGACATATGCGTAAGTAGTCGATCCGATCAGCATATGAGTTCCGATTAATCCAATCGATGTGCCTTTATCCCAATGACCGCCGTTGATAGCAAACTTACCGGTGTCGCCTTCAAACTTAAAGCTAAGCGGTCCAACCGTGCTGACAACAGAGCTGATTGAGGCTCCTACAAGATTGGATTCGAACAGCTTAGTTCCATTCAAAGTGTTATGGAATTTATCGATAAATCCGGATTCCTGACCAAGATAAGTATAAGTGACCGTTTGTGGTCCCGGCCCCGTGAAGTCCAAATGCCCAAGACTTACTGCCGAACCGATCGGCAGCACGGGAAAACCGGCGATGTTAAAAGCTTCGGTTCGAGTCGCCGTATCGGTAACGACAAATGAAAGCCCCGCATGTGCGGTACTACCTATCATTAGCATTGCAGCAATCACAGTGCGTTGGATATAAAATCGAATATTCATTTTTACCCCAGTATTGATTAAACAAAATTAATTCACATCATTTTCAGTAGTGAATTCACAGCGATTGCATGTTAAACAGCCGGCAAATTTTTATCCATAGGAAGTTAATCCTTATTTAATAATAGGTTACTAGTCATTCTAGACTAGTATTACTAGGCAACCTATCCCGGGAATGTCACGAATTCGATTGATTTAATCAGGAGAGCAAAGTGTTCAATTTTGCGCGAAAACTGGATTTCACTCAGATAAACAGAGGAAAACTAAAGTACTATGATGCGATCGTAGGTTTTTTTAAAACTATCATTACGATTAATAGTGTGAGAGAAATTGTATTTCAGAATGAAACGGTATTTTTCGACGAATCGGTTGACGGCTTCTGCGATAGCTTCCCAAAATAGAAACCGGCAAGTATGCCCATCACCCAACCGCTCACGATCAAAATTGGCAATAAGTGCGAATCGTTAGTATCACGGAATCGTGTGATCAATAGACCCAGCGGTGCGGCACCAATGAGCATAAAAACACAGGAAAGAGTCGCGTTGTTACTCCAACGATATAGCCCGTAGGACAAAAGAAAAAATGGCAAAATCATGATCAACTGAACATGCCAAGAGATACCGCTCCAGAGCAACCCAAAACCCAGGAATGACAATAAAAAACCTCCTGCCAAGGCTAACAGGATAATGAGTACTTCTTTCCAGTTATTACGGCGATTCGATTCTACTTTCATTATTTTTTTCCTCAGTGAGTTTGTGCTGCCTTGTTCTCTTGCAGCAATCCGACTCCAAGTACGGTCATGCCGATGGAAACTAAAGGATTCAATAAATTCAGCAATGCATAAGGCGCATAGTCCAGTGTCGGAACGCCCAAGGTTGCGACATAAAAAGTGCCTGCCGTTGTCCAGGGAATAAGCCCGGTGGTCAGCGTGGAGCCTTCTTCAACAGAGCGTGACAGCACAGCTCGATCCACCTTTCTCTCCTGATAGGCTCCCTTGAAAAGCTGGCAATTCAGAATAATCGAAATATACGCTTCACCCATTGCGATATTACCGATCAATCCGGACACAATGGTAGTGGCAATTAACGTGCTGACTCGCCGGATGCGCGCGATGACATGCGCCAGCATTACTTGCAGAAATCCGGCGTGGTGCATGATGCCGCCGAGCGCTAATGCCATAATGGATAGCAGTAGCGTCCATGCCATGCTGTAGAGTCCGCCGCGCCCGAGCAATTCGTCGATATTGGCAATTCCCGTGGTACCGGGCGAGTTAAGCCACAACGTATTGATCACATCAATAGCATTTTTCTCTTGATATAGCACGGCAATCAGCAAAGCGAGAACGATACTGCACGTCATGCTAATTTCTGCGGCATAGCGCTTGATACTCAAGCCGAACATCAGCAACAGCGGCAACAAAGTCACCCACAGATTCAAGTGATAAGCGCCCGCCAAGGCTGAGCGGATTTCATCGATATGTGCTCTCGGTAAGGCATTGTTGCCGTAATGCGTTCCCCAGACGATAAAAATCACCAGGACAATCAGCAATGTGGGAATGGTCGTATACAACATGGAACCGATATGCCGGTACAGACTCGTTCCGGCGCTCATCGCCGCCAGATTGGTGGTATCGGAAATCGGTGATAATTTATCGCCGAAAGTGGCGCCGGAGACGATCATCCCGGCCACCAGCGGCAGCGGAATACCCATCGCATCGCCAATACCGATCAATACCACACCGATGGTTCCTACCGTACCCCAGGAAGTACCGGTAGCAACGGACATGAAACTACATAACAGCAATCCAGCCGCCAGAAATGTGCCCGGACCCAGCCAATCCAGACCGTAATACAGCAAACTGGCAATCGTGCCGCTTTGCATGAAACTGGCAATGACCATGCCGATCAGCAGAAAAATATAAATCGCCGGCAGCGCTTTGATAATTCCATCGTCCATCATGTGCCGGATATCGGTAAAGGAATAACCCAGCCAGCGCGCTTGCAAACAAACCCAGATTAACGCCAGAAAGATAACAGCGTGAATACTGACCGTGAATGCAAACATACCCAGAGAAATCAGCAAGAAAACCCCGATAAAGCAAATTGATGCTTGCCACAAGGAAGGAGGCCGCTGTGTCGTGAGCAGTTCTTCAACCGATGAAGCGTTGTCAGCCATTATCGAGTAATTTTCCTGCATTAAGTAAGAACGAGTCGATCAATTCGCCATAACCTGAAGTTTGCATCTCCTCACTTCTGATACACTTTAACCGGTCGATATTTTCGAGGGGCAATCCGGTGTTGGTGTACTGCATCGCCCGATATTGCAACGGCGTCAATTCCCTCTCCGGGGATTCAGAGTTGTTTTTAAAATTTTCATACAACCTAACCATCCGATTTTCCTTTACTGTTCAAGATTATTGATAATGAAATTCACCGGCACTATTACGCATTTATCGCAAAAAGGTCTGGGGGTTGTCAAAAATGCGCAGAATAACATGTCCTATTTTGTCTACGGTACTTGGCCTGGCGATGTGGGAGAATTCGAAGTCATCGACAAATCCTTCAACAACAAAAAATTCGCCTTTGCAAAACTAACGCGCCTGATACAACCCTCGTCGCAACGGCTAATACCGCCCTGCCCTCATGTTGATGTTAGCTTGGCAGAAAAAGCCTGCACCGGTTGTCCGTGGATGATCGCCAATTATACAAGCCAGCTTGAGCAAAAACGAAAGCGCTTTGTTTATGCCTTGCAAAGAGCTGGATTTGATATAAGCCAACTCGACATTGGCCCCGTCCACCCTTCTCCGCAACTCTACGGTTACCGCAATCGCTGTCAGCTGAAAACGGACGGCGAGCAGCTTGGCTTCATATCTGAAGACTCATATCAAATCGCACCGATTAGCGATTGTATCGTACTCAATGACGCCTGCCGGAAGCTGTTAGAAACCGCTTTGCGGCAGTTGCCTAACCCAGCATGGCAAGCTTCAGCCAATGACAAATGGTCATCGATAGAACTGGACGACGATATGCAATCCGGCGAAATCTGCACGAACCGTAAGCGCCCTTTCAAACAAGGCAACCCGCAACAAAATGACCGGATGCGCGCGTGGTTGAAAGAAAAACTGGCACACAATCCGCGGTTGGGCAAAGTTGTGGAGTTATTCTGCGGCTCGGGAAATTTTACTCCTATCATCGCGGCGTCGAATTGTAGCGAAGTGATCGCTTACGAATCCGATGATCAAGCGGTTCAAACATTGAGAGCCAAGAATCTGGACAAAGTGACTGCACATACCACCGATCTCTTCGATCCGTTGGTCTGGAGAAAGCTACAAAAATATGTGCACGATGCAGAAACCTTGGTGCTCGATCCGCCGCGCGCCGGGTTAAAAAAGCACCAGGGATTTTTTTCCAGCTTCGCCGCCTTGCGGACGATCCTCTATATTTCCTGCAATCCGGAGACATTCGCTCGCGATGCTTGGTTTTTTCACCAAAACGATTGGACGATCAACGACATTCAATTAATTGACCTGTTTCCGCACACGCCACATATTGAGATATTGGCAGAATTTGAGAAGTTAAATACTACTAACCGCAAATATTGGAGAAGGCATTGATTAAAATAAAAGGAATCAATGTTTACTTACATTGACTCCTCTTTTACGACTTAAGGTAGATTCAGGCAGTAATTTTCACTGAGGAAAAGTGCGCCTTACTTTTTGATATTACATATAACTTTGCAACAACAAGACTACCTAGAAAAATAATCGCTCCGAATAGAATGGATCCATTAACCTCATCCAATCCCATCCAACTCATAACCGAATCAATTTGCGGCAAAGTTGGCATAGTGCCAAATAAGACGATACTGACTAAAGGGATAATACCAAATAAGATAAAACAGATTTTTATTGCGATGACTAAAAGAAATTGGCTTGTTTTCATAAAGCCTCCTCTAAGAAGAATTTATTGAAATTTGATCATTCTGAAAGATTCAGAATGTTAGATTCGACAAACTTCACATAAATTTTATACCAATATCACAAAATATTCACAAATTATTTTCATTTCCGGCTAAAAGTTTTTCATTAATTAAATTGTATACACAATAACTTGCTTAACCGTCGTTCAAATAACCGCTAAGTATTCGATCAAAACTACCCCATCAATTCCGGATTAAAGCGCCAATCATTGAAATACAAGCATGAAAAACGTCAATGGCATTTCGTTTTTTTTATTTTTGCCTGCACTTTTCAGGAAGAAAATTTCAGATATTCACTCCTGAATCAAAGAAAAAGATAGAAAAAATTTTATTTGCCCCAAGATCTATTGAATCGGCATCAATCCTCATCAATGGCAGGCAAAATAAGCGATTCGAAGGAATTTCAATACTTCACAACCTTCACTTTTTATTCACGTCCATTTCACTTTTAATTCACATTCATTGTGTTAGCTTACCCTTCTAACAGAAGGGATTTTGCGATTTCTGATTATGGCGCATCAGAACCTCTAATGCGAAAACAGTTTTCTACTTTTTGATCGAATATTGGCGCACATGCGGATTTGAAGCTGAAATTTTCAAAATAATGTAGAAATTATTTTCAATAAGAACATAAAGGATAAATGATTCGATGGGGATACTCAGTACATTACTTCTAACACCAGTATTAGGTATACTGATACTCGCATTAATTCCAAGCAAGAACACAAGCCAAATCCGTTTCACTGCCAATCTGATTGCAATCTCGGTGTTTCTTCTCAGTCTTTGGCTGATTTTTGGTTATGATCGGTCGGATGGCCAAATACAATTCTATGAGTATTTTGTTTTTAATCCTAAACTCAATACCGCTCTCGCCCTAGGGGTTGATGGATTGTCACTGCCCATGGTGGTATTGGCGGCCTTGTTAACTGTGATCGCTCTGCTTGCTTCTTTCAACATTGCGCACAACATCAAAAGCTACTACGTCAGTATCTTGCTGCTGGAATTAGGGATGCTGGGTGTATTTCTGTCACAAGACTGGTCATTATTCTATATTTTCTGGGAATTGACCTTGGCGCCGTTATTTTTGCTCATTGACCGGTGGGGAGGCATACGCCGTCACGTAGCCAGTTTGAATTTCGTGCTCTACACGATGGGCGGTTCGATTTTCATGCTCATCAGCTTGATTGCTATTAGTCAATATATGCCAGAGCATGGCGGCACTTTAATGTCTGCGATGACCGTCGCTGCACAGAGCATGCCGAGAGACGAGCAAATCTGGGTTCTCATCGGTTTTCTCATCGGCTTCGGTGTCAAGATGCCGATTTTTCCACTGCATGGCTGGTTGCCATTAGCGCATGTGCAGGCGCCAAGTCCGGTCAGTATATTGCTATCCGGCATTCTTCTCAAAATGGGCGCCTACGGCATGATTCGCGTGATTGTCATGCTACCGGAAGCCACGCAAATGCTACAAACGCTATTAATTGCACTGGCTTTGATCGGAATGATCTATGGCGGTGTTCTGGCTTGGCGGCAAACCGACATGAAAGCCATGGTCGCTTACTCATCGGTCAGCCATATGGGCATTATCCTTCTGGATATTGCCACGATGAATAAAACCGGCTTGATCGGCGCGGTCCTGCAAATGACAGCGCACGGTTTGGTTGCCGGTGCGATGTTCTTGCTGGTCGGTTTGTTGTATGAACGTACACATACCCGGAATATTCTGGATTACAGCTCCCTGGTCAGAGTCATGCCGCGTTTTGCCTTCTTTATGACCATTACTTTGTTTGCCGCCATGGGGTTACCCGGCACTGTCGGATTTATCGCAGAACTGCATGCGATCGTCGGCGGCTTCCAGCAATGGGGCAATCTCATGATTCTGCTGGGTGTGAGCATTATGATCGGAACAGCCTATGCCATGCGGACTATCGGCATGCTGTTTACCGGTCCGGTGAAACCCCAGATGCGTAACATCGAAGATTTGAAGATATACGAACTCATCGCGGCCGGATTTCTGGTTGTATTAATCGTGCTGTTTGGTTTATGGCCGGCACCGTTGATTGATCTCTCAATAGCGACCATGAATCAAATGAACGGCACCATCATGCAAAGTATTCAATAGGATAACTGAAATGACTTCTGAATCTCACGATTTGCGTCACCACATTCTTGAAACCATTGATCACTTGGATCATATCCTTCCAGGACAACGCCCGCTGCATAAGTTTGTTCACCACAACACCATTCATGGCTTTCAGCACTTGCCGTTCGAAGAAGGTTTAGCGGCTTACGAGGAATTGACCGGTGTTTACGGTTATTTGCCGGACTCAAGGAACCGGGAGTTATATCGGCAAGGCAGAATTACCGATGCGGATCTTTCCGCTGCATTCGAGCATGCCAAACACTTGCAATCCGGGCAGACTGTATTTCAGGCAAACGATCTGACCATCAAGCGCCTTGATATCTATCAAATTGCACTGCTACATGAATTGCCGCCTTTGTCGATCAGCCAATTGAACTGGCAGATCGAGGAATTGAATGTCCTGCATACCATCCAGCCGGATGTTTCAAAAGAAGCCCGTGCACGGATGCTCGCTTGCATTGCCGACCAAAGCGTTGTCGTTAAACAACTCTGGGAAAGTATTCTCAATAAACTAAACATTGAGTTGACCGATTTGCATCCGGAAAACATGCTGGATCTCTCTGAAGAACAAGCGAAAGAATGGTTGGAAAAAATCAAAAAGAGCCTGGCCAATGACGAAGGTGTTCCAGTACATCAAAAAATGAGAATAGATGCCGAAACCGAGCTGAACGCCCTGCTGGCGCAAATCGGCAGCAAAATTACACTACGCGGTTTTGTTCTGGCTTTAAGCGGTATCGATATTCTTTATTCCATCAGGCCGCAAATTATACGAATCTGCGCATCGGTGCTGGATGAAGGCGTTGCGGCATGGCAATTGCCCGGCCGCAGCAAACTGGGGCTCTATGCGGCTTGGCGCTCGACAGCGCATTTCGACGTGAATCCTTTTCTGCACGATTTACCTGACTGGCAAAACATTGTTGACGAAACACCGGAAGATCCGGTCGATTGCATTATTCTGCAATTAACCAACATGGAGATTCCACAAGACAAATGGGAAGGTTATATCCAGCAACTGGCGCTTGAGTTGCCGGGCTGGTCGGGAATGATCAATTGGCGCCAGCATAATCCCGACTACCATACAGAAAATGACGCAACGTTGCATATGGCCGATTATTTGGCTATCCGCCTGACACTGGACAGATTGTGGCTCAATCAGGCTTGTAAAGATACCTGGAAAATAGAAGCCAAGCTGGGAACGATCGAATATTATTTTCGCAGAAACTTGTCCGAGTTTATGGTCCGGAAGCAACTCTATGGCGGAGATTTACCGGAATATCTGGCCACTATCGCCAAAGACCTGATTATGCGCACAGGCTCTGAACGTGAAAGACGGGAGGAATGGCAATCTTTGGCGGATCTGACATGGACATGGCAATTCAGTCCCTTAGTAAAAAAAGATTTCGAGCATGCTGCTTTTAATAGCGGCTGGCGGCTTTTCCGCTTATGCCAGCATCTGGGACTGACCGCTGCGGATATTCAAGGCATGCAAAAAAGCGATTTGTTACAGCTGCTCAATGTACTCGACGAATTTACCGCACCGGAACGAAGCAAAATTTGGCTATACGCTTACGAATATCACTATCGCGAAGATTTCTTTCAAGTTTTGCGCGCCAATATCAACCGGGGACGCTGGGCCAAACGCGCACAGCGGCCGCAAGCGCAGATCGTTACCTGCATGGATGACCGCGAAGAAAGCCTGCGCCGTCAACTGGAAGAAATCAATCCTGCCATCGAGACAATCGGCGCGGCAGGATTCTTTGGTGTACCCATGAATTATAAAGGGATTGACGACATTGAAACTAAGATGCAATGCCCTGTGGTTGTGCGGCCGGCCAATGATGTCAATGAAGTGCCGCGAAAAGGCGCGGAACCGGTATTGCAAGAACATTTCAAAGGGTATCGCTTCTATAAAAAGCTGGCTTATTTGATGAATCAGTCGCTGCGGCGCAGCCTTATTTTCTCGCATGCGGTCATTGATGCGTTAGCGCCGGTCGTATTCGCCGGTTTATTGGGCAGGGTATTTTTGCCTAAGTATTTTGTAGCGCTGAATACTTCAATACGGCAAAACATTGAAAAGAAAGTCCCTACCGAACTAATGTTCAAGGCGCCCGCTTCGGATACTCCCGCAACCCCGGATCAGCCGCGGCTGGGTTTTACCGATACCGAACAAGCCGACCGGTTGGCGGTCTTCATGCGCACAACCGGTTTATCGTACGGCTTCGCCCCGATTGTTTGCCTGGCGGGGCACGGCTCGACCAATCTCAATAATCCACATGAATTTGGTTACAACTGCGGCGCCTGCAGCGGCAAGCGCGGCGGACCGAATGCCCGGCTTTTTGCTGCCATGGCGAATCGCCCCGAAGTCAGAAAATTACTCGCGGAACGGGGTGTTCACGTTCCCGATGACACTTGGTTTGTCGGCGCTGAACACGACACTTGCAGCGATGAATACTATTGGTATGATCTCGAGGATATTCCGCAAAGCGCACTGCCCGCTTTCGAAGCATTCAGAAATGATTTGATCAAAGCCAGTAAAGCCTCGGCACACGAGCGCTGCCGGCGATTCGTCTCGGCTAATAATCCGCGCACGCTTGAAGCCGGAAAAGAACATGTAACTCTGCGTGCAAACGATTTTTCTCAAGCATTTCCGGAATTCAACCATGCCACGATTGCCGCCGCCATCGTTGGACGGCGCTCCGTTTCGCAAGGAACGTTTCTGGACCGGCGCGTTTTTCTCATTTCCTACGACCCGACACAGGACGCCGATGGCAAGCTGCTGGAAAACCTGTTGCTGGCCGTCGGTCCGGTAGGCGCCGGTATCAATCTCGAATACTACTTTTCCACGGTGAACAACGATCATTTTGGTTCCGGTTCGAAAGTCACGCATAACATTACCGGCATGTTCGGCGTGCTCGAAGGAGCCAGCAGCGATCTGCGAACCGGTTTAACCAAGCAGATGATCGAAATTCATGAACCGCTTCGATTGCAGGTTCTGGTTGAAGCAAAAACCGAAATCCTGGGGCAGATCTATGAACGTCAAGCCAGTGTCCGGGAACTTGTGGGCGGCGGCTGGATTTTGCTGAGTGCAATCGATCCCGATACGGCTGAAATCTCGGTGTTTGAACGCGGTGTTGGATTCGTCCCTTGGCAAGCGGAAAAGAAACAGGTGCCTGAATATGAATCGTCGATTTCCTATTATCAGAACATCAATGTGCCTTTACCGCCTGTTCTAATCAAGCAACCTCATGTGACAGGAGCTTAATATGGATTATTTGGTTTTTTTGATACCGTTATTGCCATTTCTCGCTGCTGCATTCATCGGTTTCGGTGTCTTGTTCAATCGCATCAGCGGTAAGCAAGACGAGCTCATCACTGCAAAAGCGGCGAAAAGCGCCATTACCTTGTCGTGCTTGATCGCGATCGGTTTACTCGGCGCCGATTTATCCGGAATCAACCCGAACCATGTCACGCTGGGAAAATGGTTGAACAGCGGGAATCTTGCCGTTGAATTCAATTTCATCACTTCGGGTTTCAGCATCATTGCAGCCGCGCTATTCTCGATTATTCTGCTCATCATCGCACGCTTTTCAACGAATTATATTCACGCGGAACCCGGCTTCCACCGATTTTTCTTTGTTTTGTGTTTATTCTCTTCGGGCATGCTGTTGCTGATACTCTCTGGTAACGCAATCGGCACATTTATCGGCTGGGAAATTGCAGGATTGTGCTCCTATTTATTGATATCTTTTGCTTATGACCGGCCGACTGCGACCATTAATGCCACCCGGGTTTTCGTTACTAACCGGATTGGAGATGCCGGTTTTATTTTAGGCATAGCGCTCTCTTTTTACTATGCGGGAACCACCAATTGGATCACGCTGAATGAAATCGCCACAAATCTATCCACCCCAACCGCCACGGTAATCAGTTTATGTTTTGTTGTCGCGGCTGTCGCCAAATCGGCACAACTGCCATTTACGCCATGGCTGGCAAGAGCAATGGAAGGACCCACGCCATCAAGTGCTGTGTTCTATGGCGCCGTGATGATCCATGCCGGTATCTTTCTGGTCATTTTATTACGGCCGATTATTGAGTGTGCGCCGCTTACGATGTCTGTATTAGTCGTCATTGGCTTTTTCACAGCGGTTTACAGCTATATAGTCGGATTGACGCAAACGGATACTAAAAGCTCGCTCTGCTTTGCCATATCGGGTCAGCTTGGTTTGATGTTTTTGGAATGTGGTCTAGGTTTCTGGGAATTGGCGAGCTGGCACCTGTGCGCGCACGCCATTGTACGGAATTATCAAGTACTAACCGCCCCTTCCCTATTACGCTACGTCTATGGTAATCCGATGAAACCGGTCACATCCATAATCGCCAACAAGCGCTGGCTGTATATCGCATCACTTCAAAGATTCTGGCTTGATCCTATTGCAGATAGGACGCTGGTAAGACCTATCTATGGTCTTGGGCATGATCTGGATCGATTTGACAAAAACATTATCGATCGTGCGATGGGTGCGCCCGTTTCTTCAAACTATACGATTTCATCGCTGACGCAATTGGAGAAAAACATGGATAAAGATGTCCGTGATGGTATACACATTGAATTTGTCCGAGGCAGTGGCATAGTCGGTAAATTCTTTGAATGGATAGCCAATATCATGAGCTGGTTTGAAGACCGCCTGGTTCTGCGTGGTATCGGTATGGATACCGTCGATATTGGCAGAAGACTTGGACAGATTGCGAATACTTTTGAACATCTTATTCTCAAGCCGCGCTATTTGGTCTTATTCGTATTCATTGTCTTAATGATTGCTGCTTCAATTTGAGGTTTCGATGGATATTACACATATTACTTATTGGTCGGAAACAGTTTCATTTCCAATTTTATCGATACTGACGCTCATACCCGTGGTGGCGATGTTAGCGGTAATCTTGACATCCTCGCCCGTAGCCGCCTTGCGCCTCGGTTTTGCCGGAACGGTATCGACATTCTTGCTGAGCGTATATTTGTTATCCGCTTTTAATGCAGATCTCTCGGGCATACAGCTCTATGAGCGTTATCAGGGCCTGGGTGTAACTTATACTGTCGGGGTCGATGGCACTAATATCTTATTCATACTGCTGACAACCACACTCGCGTTGCTGACGCTGATTTATACCCTCACGGCGCGGCATGTATCGGACCGCACCCATATCGCTTCTTTACTTGGATACGAAGCGATCCTGATCGGCGCATTTTCGGCATTGAATGCCATGCAATTCTGGTTATGGTGCTTTCTCGAGATGATTCCGATTGTCTTAATGACATTGCGATCCGGATCGAGTCAGAACCGGCGTTGGGTCGTTGCTTTAGTGTTACAACACTTTAGCAGCGGATTATTGATGGCATTAGCCGGTTTCTTGATGCTCGCCTTCGGCATTATGCTGACGACTGGCGTGTTATCGTTCGATTGGCTCGTGCTGAAAGAAAGTAACGTCAGCAATGAATATTCGACTTTGATTTTTTTCTTACTGCTATTCGGTTTTGCCATCCGTATGCCCTTATTTCCGTTTCACGCCTGGTTGCCGGTAGTCGCCGAACATGGAACCATCGCGAGTGTCGGAATTTTTCTGGTTAGTCTGAAACTCGGTGTTTATGCAATCATCCGTTTTTTGATCCCCTTGCTTCCCGAAGTGGCTGAGGAATGGTCATGGTTTGTAACGATGCTGGGTTTGATCGGAATTTTCTATGGCGCATTGCTGGCATTCATGCAAATCAATTTCCGCAGGTTAATCGCCTTTGCCATTATCAGTCAAACCGGTTTAATTACCGTTGGATTGTTCGATTTCAGCACACACGGCATGGAAGGCGGCATCGTCTTAGCAATATCGTTCGGTATGGCGACAGCCGGCATATTGCTAAGCCTCGGAATGATATACAAGCGCACGCACACCGCATTCATTCCACGCTTGGGCGGTATGTTTGATACCAACGCAGCGATTGCGGTGCTGTTTGTGATCTGCGCCCTGAGCACAATGGGTATGCCGGGAACACCGGGCTTTGACGGTATTCATCTGTTAATTGACGGTACCATTCAAGGCCAGGGATGGCTCATCGCCATTGCAATTTTATTCGGTAACGTTTTGACGGTCGGATTGCTGTTACGCGCTTTTCAGCAAATATTCATTGCATCACCAAAGCGCTTTCAGGGGCCTTTTGTGAATATGCATCAAGCCAGTTCCCCGCCATCCCCCAGAAATGAATGGATTATTGCCATCGCCATTTGCGGCTTGCTCCTTGCAACTGGAATCAATACTTCGCCATGGTTGAATATCATTGATCAAAATATTCACTCTAGTTCCACCGGCAACAACTCTCATAACAATACAGATGCGCTTCGCACCGATAAGCTGTTGGCAACGCACTCTATGATTAAAAAGGACAATTAGAATGATTGAAGCTGACTTTCCGCTGCTGAGCCTGACAATTATTGTTCCGCTTTTAGGAGCCGTATTGGCCGGATCAATACGAAACACTGACCTATCAAAACAAGTTGCTCTTTTTGTCGCCGTCCTATCGCTCCTTCTGACCATTTGCGCCCTCATTTTATTTGATGCCGGTAAGAACGAATTTCAGCTTGTTGAACGCCGCGCGTGGATTCCGATTTTGAATATTGAATATCTGATTGGCATTGATGGCATTTCAGTTTTATTTCTCCCGATGACAGCATTGCTGACCATCATCACGATGCTGGCATCATGGAACACGGTTTCCCATTCCGCGCGCTTTCATTTTTCTTTGTTACTGGCGCTCGAAGGCGTCAGTATCGGCATATTCTGCGCTTTGGATACGGTGTTATTTTTCCTGTTCTGGGAACTTACGTTACCGCCCTTCTTCTTCTTGATCGGCTTATGGGGGATAGGTTCGCAACGGCGCAGCGCGGCAATGAAATATACCTTGTTCATGTTATCCGGCGGCGTCACCTTGCTGCTGGCGATCATTGTATTGGCGACAAACCATGCCATACAATCCGGCGGGCAAATCCCTGCAGACTTGTCCTTCAGCTTACCTGTCCTACTTGAGACCGCATTACCGCACGATCTGCAGAAACTCGTCTTTCTCTTGTTGTTATTCGGTTTCGCCGTGAAATCGCCGCTTGTCCCGTTGCATACTTGGTTACCGACAGTCGCGGCCGAGGGCCCGACACACGTTGTCGCAATTCTTGTGGGTTTGAAATTGGGTATTTATGGCATTTTACGGTTCGCAATGCCATTGGCGCCCCTTGCTACCATGGAATATAGCTGGATTTTGAGCGTCATTGGCGCATTTACGCTCATCTACGGCGCTTTGATCGCGCTGCAACAAACCAACTTGCGGCGCCTGCTTGCGTATGCCAGCGTCAGTCACGTCGGATTGGTTATGGTCGGTGTTGCATCGCTTAACATACAAGGATTCCAAGGCGCAATTTTTCAGCTGTTGAACTTTACACTGGTTGCCAGTTCCCTGATGCTGATTGCCGGTTTTATACAACACCGGCTTGGCAGCACCGAAGCCATTCACTTGGGCGGGCTTGCCAAAGTAATGCCGAAACTAACAGCTTTCTATTTTCTATTTGCCTTAGCCAGTATCGGAGTACCCGGCACCAGCGGTTTCCCGGCGGAATTACTGATGATCCTTGGCGCAATCAGCGCACATTCCGTTTTAGGTGTCGCCGCGTTATCGGGTGCGATATTGAGCGCTGCCTATATGCTTTCCTATACTCGCAGGACTTTCTTGGGGCCGATCATTCATGATGATGTGAAACAAGTGATTGATCTGCAATCGCGCGAAATGATTTTACTACTCATTCCGGCGCTGCTAATATTAGCTCTAGGTTTTTATCCAGATTACATTCTCAAAATAAATCAAGTTGCTTCGGAAGAATGGCTTTCTCGATTAACCTTAACAACCCACTAGTTCTAAGTTCATAATCAATAAAATATGCTAAATTTTTTTAGGAGAATGATGAAAAATTCGAATACAGGAATCGATTATTTACTCGATTTAAATGCAAAACATTCGCAAGCTTTCATGGACTTGGCCACAGAGCGCCGCAGATACCGAGGGGAACATCCAACCGAGATAGCCGCATTAAAATGTATGGATGGCCGATTGCACTTACCGGTTATGACACAAACCGCCCTTGGGATCATTCAACCATTCCGCAATCTGGGTGGTATTTTTGATTTGGGCTGGCCATTCTTTCAGGCTGCTATCGATAATTGGGTCGATTATTCAATCAGCCGCGGCAGACATTGTTTAATCTTTGTCACTTATCACTTTGCACGTGGCGATACGCATCGCGGTTGCCGTGGTTTTCACTATGATACGGAAGCGGCAAAAGCCGCAGCTGTTAAGCTAAAAAATCAATTTCAATCAGTGTATGGCAAAAATGGCGCGGTAGTGCCTATTGTCTGCGGCATTGAAACTGACTTGGACGCTTTGATTCTTCATGGTGAAGACGGTCGCTCCATTGATTTAGCCAATGCAAAAGAATCGTCCCAGCTCGAGCTTGAAGAAATGCTCCGATCGCTCTATCCCACGATGCCCGAACGAATTATCCGGGATTTGATGCCGTTGGTGCGAGGAAACATTAAACACATTGCCGAGATCCGGGCAACAAACCGTCCTATCGAGGAAGCTGAGCACAAGGAATGGGTCATCGGTGTGGGGCGTGGTTTTGATTGGTTGCATGTGATTAATACGGCATTTATCGTTGGTCCTTTTGATCCGAATCTTTCCGTTGCGATTGAAACCGCAGCCAAGCTTCTCAAGAATAATATCGATGAAGGCAGGATTGATGCTGATGGTGTGGTGCTGTTGACTTCAGGAGTGTATCGCGATGAGGCCGGCCCAGAATATCTCTTGGCAAAAGAAAAAGCGATGTTTCTGAGCAAATTCGCGCTCAATATCATCAAGGATAAAGTTCCGGATCTAGCGCCTCATTTGCAAATACTGACAGCTTGTAATAACTTACATACCAGAAAACTCGAGGTGATTGAAAGAGTTGGATAAACTAGTAGATAAATGAACAATTACTCAGCGCATGCTTTTTGAATGCAATGATTTTCAATTAGCTTGCTTTTTTTGCACAATAAAAAATATGAGTACTTTTATAGCAAAATGGTCATTACAAATAGTTTTATAGCGAATACTGTAATGGCCATTTATTTTTAATCGCTAATTAATCTTTAAAGGAGGTAATCGTCAACATTACAATTGCTGCACAATTGTTTCGATAATGGAAATCGGCATTGTACACATATATCTCTCAGATCTATCTAATTAATCGCTATTCCAAGAAAGGAGAAGTGCTATGGGTTTATTTGATTGGCTTACAGGTCTTTTCAGTTCTAAAAACGATGAAGAAAATAAAGCAAGCGAAAACAACGTAGAAAGAGATAATGAGCAGATAGATGTTGATTCAAAAATACAAGATACACATGAAATAGCACTGGAAAAAATTGAATCTGAGATACAAATACAAGCAAGCGAAGAAGCAAATGTGCTGCGCGATGACGAAGAAACTCAAAGGCAAGTCTAAAGTAGTTTATGAATTGTATGAATATATATCTCGTATAACATTGTAAAATCATGAGAGCTAACGACAGTACAGTAATATTTCCAAGCAAAAATACTGCAGGTATCTTTTCCTGCAGTATTTTCATTTACTCCCCAATTAGATAGAAATGATTGCTGCCCGATAGTCTACCGATCAATCAAAAGTTTATCGTCCAAGCTCTGATCAAACACCTCTGCATTATTGTACTGACATTGATATACTGACTGGCAAATAATCCAAATAGAATTATAACTTTAATAGATATTTCAATATCCAGTCTGAGAATACATGCACAATTCCGCAGCTTTTCAAGCCAAATTTCTCACGCGTGATCTGCAGGCCGGGGTAATTACCGGCGCAATGGCGATCCCATTGTCTGCCGGAATTGCGCTGATGTCCGAATATCCGATCAAGGTTGCGTTGGCAACGGTAGCTTGCGCTTGTTTCATCGGCTGGATCAATGCCTGGTTCCGGCCAGGAAATTACATCGGCGCCCCCGGAGTTGCCGCAGGACTTGCACCTGTACTTGCCCTGGGTGTGGCAAACTTCGGCATGGAAAACATGGCTTTTGTCATTTTTCTAACCGCCTTTATGCAAGCCGTCGTCTGGAAATTCAATTTGCAGAAATACATATTATTGGCTGTTCCCGAATATCTGGTCGAGGGATTGCTGGCGGGCGTCGGTCTGAAAATCGTCCTCAACTTTCTCACCATGACTTATGAAATTCCGGAAAGCATGGTAACAGAAGCATTCTGGAACAGCACCCGGATTCAGATGGCTCTGTTATCACTCGCAGGGCTTGCCGCTTTCCTGTATTTGTTTGCAAAATTCCAGACCAAGCAACCCGCTATCCCCTATTTCTTTCTGATGATTGCCGGCGTATTGCTGGCGCATTTCGTTACGATGCCGATGCTGCATGTCGAGGATGTGCCGATCGTGCTAGCGCTGCCGTTACCGCACTTTGATCACCCGTTAACTTGGTTATACGTCATTGGCTTTGCCGCCATGCTGGCTACCATTGATGTCATCGAGCAAGTCATGAGCAATGCGGCCATCCAGAAAATCGACCCATTGCAGCGTAAGTGCAATACCAATAACAGTTTATTGGCAATCTGGATCGCCAACATGGCATCCAGCCTATTCGGCGGCATGACCAATCTGGATGGTCTGGCCAAAAGCACCACCAATAAACTCGCCGGAGCTTATACTAAATTCTCGGTACTGGTAATCGGACTGGTTGTTCTGTTCTTTGTATTTAATACCCAGTATCTTGAATATATACCGAAATTCTCCTTGGCTGTCATTATGATGTTCACTGGCTGGAAAATGATGCTGGGATTATTACATGTCGCGCACCGTGGACAATACCCGCTGTTATTGGCGGTCATCTGCGCGCTATTGGTTTACCGGCTCGGTATTTTTGAGGGGCTGCTGCTGGCCTTGTTACTGCATAGCATGATTCATCTTGCTGTGCTTCATCATGCACACGATACTAAAATCAAGGAAATCATCAAGAAATATCTTGAGCGCTTCGCCGACAAAGGTGGCGTGAACTAAGGATTATCATTGTTCGGACTGGATTGCTCAGATTGACTATAAATAGGTAATTTAAGAATAGCTTCCGCGTTGCTGCTGGAAAAAACTTTTTCAGCCGCTTGCCGCCACGGCAGCCAAATAGAGTTTAAGTGCTCTCTCGCGGCGATCTTGATGGGGATTTTCTCAGGCAAGCTTAAACCGAAGACATGCTCGGTATTGAACCGGACACCGGGTCCGTAACGCCAGCGCCACTCTTCGTAAATTTCGTAGCGGTTCTCAATGTGCCAGTCGGTCAGCGCATAATCGGCAGCATTCAAACCGGTTTCTTCGGCAACCTCGCGTACTGCCGTTTGCTGCAAGCTTTCTCCGGGATCCTGGCTGCCCGTAACCGATTGCCAGTAACCGGGATGATCGGCGCGTTCCAATAACAAAACCTGCAAATCCGCGGTGTAAATGACCACCAACACAGAAACCGGTATTTTATACATCGGAGCAACCGATTGCCGGTTAACTGGGTTTGGTTTCGATCTGCCGTAAGCGGATACTAAGTTCCCTTAACTGTTTTTCGTCCACGGTGCTGGGCGCATGCGTCAACAAGCACTGCGCACGCTGTGTTTTAGGAAACGCGATGACATCGCGGATGGATTCCGAACCGGTCATCATCGTCAAAATACGATCCAGTCCGAATGCAATCCCGCCGTGCGGCGGAGCGCCGTATTGCAACGCTTCCAGCAAGAAGCCGAATTTTTCTTGCGCTTCCTGCTCGGAGATATTGAGTGCGCGAAAAACCTTCGATTGCACTTCCTGACGATGAATCCTCACCGATCCACCGCCGATTTCGGAACCGTTCAGCACCATATCGTAAGCTTTGGAGAGCGCCTTACCCGGATCGGTTTCGAGCAAATCCTCGTGCCCGTCAGCCGGAGACGTAAACGGATGATGCAACGCTTGCCAGCGGTTTTCTTCCTCATCGCGTTCAAACATTGGGAAATCAACCACCCATAACGGTTTCCAACCGGATTCAGCGTGTCCGTGCTGATGTCCGATTTTGATACGCAAGGCACCGAGGGATTCGTTGACGATTTTTGCTTTATCCGCGCCGAAGAAAATCAAATCACCGTTCTTCGCGTTGGTGCGGGCAAGAATCGTTTTAATCGTTTCTTCCGGCAGGAATTTCAGAATTGGTGATTGCAGTCCTTCGACACCGCTATCCAGATTATTGACTTTGATATAAGCCAAGCCCTTGGCGCCATAAATAGCGACAAAACTGGTGTAATCATCGATTTCCTTACGCGTCAATTCACCGCCTCTCGGCACACATAATGCCGCGACACGGCCGTCCGGTTTTTCCGCCGCTTCACGGAATACCTTGAACGGCACATCTTTCATCAGATCGGTCAATTCAGTAAATTCTAGCGGCACGCGCAGATCCGGTTTATCCGAACCGTATTTGTGCATGGCATCGGCATAAGTCAGGCGCGGGAACGGATTGGGCAAATCCACATTGCTCACGGACTTAAACAAGCCACGGATCATTTCTTCCATCAGCGACATGATCTCGTCGGCGGACAGAAAAGACGTTTCAATATCGATTTGCGTGAACTCCGGCTGCCGGTCGGCGCGCAAATCCTCATCCCGGAAACAGCGTGTGATTTGATAATAGCGGTCGAATCCGGATACCATCAGCAATTGCTTGAATAATTGCGGCGATTGCGGCAATGCAAAAAAATGACCGGCATTGACCCGCGACGGCACCAGATAGTCCCGTGCCCCTTCCGGTGTGGATTTGGTCAACATCGGCGTTTCGATATCAAGAAACCCGTGCTGATCCAGAAACACGCGCACCGCCATCGCCACTTTGTGCCGCAAACGCAGATTCGATTGCATTACCGGGCGGCGCAAATCCAGATAGCGATGTTCCAGCCGCACGGCTTCGCTGATATTGTCGTCGTCCATCAGGAACGGCGGCGTCAGTGATGGATTCAATACCTCGATGGTCGCTACCAGAATCTCGATTTCACCGCTGACCAGGGATGCATTGATCGTTCCTTCGGGACGTTTCCTTACCTTACCGGTAATTTTCAGCACATATTCATTGCGAATTTTTTCCGCGATTTGGAATGTCGCGACATTGTCAGGATCGCAGACGATCTGCACCAAACCCTCGCGATCGCGCAAATCGATGAAAATCACCCCGCCATGATCCCTGCGCCGATGTACCCAGCCAAAAAGAGTAACCATTTGATCGAGATATCCGGCATTAATGGCGCCACAGTAGTTTGTACGCATAATTCTATTCAGTAGTCAGTGGTGAAATGGATGATTCTTCTTCGGTATTACCGGCAGTCTGGAATATTTTACTTCCGCTACCGCAAATCGATTAATCGGCGGCCGCAGCGGAAGCGGAATTACTTTCCTTCGTTGCCGGTGAATCCGTAGCAGCGGATGCCGTGGGCTGCACAGATTCTTTTGTGCTTGTTTTGGATTCCATTGGCTTTGTTTTGTTATTCTTAAAGTCAGTGACATACCAGCCGCTGCCTTTTAACTGAAACCCAGCTGCGGAAATGCGCTTTACATAGTTGCTGCTGCCGCAAACCGGGCAAACTGCAATCGGTGCATCGCTAATTTTTTGCAAATGTTCTTTCTCGGCACCGCATGAATTGCAAAGATATTCATAAATAGGCATAGAGACCTCCAACAATCCAGTATTGAGAAACCGGGTATTATACCTTAACCGTCCTTGTTGGATAAGCATCCATGCCGTTTCTGCTCCCGTATCTCTGAATATCAAGCAAAATCTAAGCAGCTTCTCAGGTAAATTATACCATTATGAATTTATCTATTTGACAAAGCAGGACAATCCAAACTATATTCTCAACAAATTACGATACCAGCTGTTTCAATCACATCCAAGGAGAATGTTCATGATCCGCCCTTCCTTATTAGTTGTTTGCTGCCTGACCTTCCTGAGCTATTCCGCAACTGCCGCCAGCTCGCTCGTATCCAGCACGTTCGATAGTGACGCCGATGGCTGGACTGGACTGACAACGGATGGCTCGCCTTTCTGGACGTCAATCACCAGTGGCTTAACGCCTACTTACAGCAGCTCTGATGGTATGCCCGCAGGTTCTATCACACTCGCCGACCCCGATTGGCAATGGACATATTTCAGCGCTCCAGGCAAATTCCTCGGTAATCAAAGTGCTGCTTTTGGCGGCAGCCTGCAATTCGACAGCCGCTATGTGATGGCCGGTACGAGTTATTCCAATGAAGCCGAAGTAGTACTGAAAGGTGCCGGATTGACACTGGTTTACGAAATCACCAATAGTTTACCAGCCACCTGGACGCATCTCGATGCTGCACTCGTTGCCGGTGCTTGGCGGGTTGCGGATACTTTTTCCGGAACGTTTGCGACCGACGCACAATTACTCGCCGTTCTCTCCAACCTGAATGCGCTTTGGATCAACGCCGAACACTTCACACCGGTTATGGAAGTCATCGCGCTGGATAATGTGAATCTCCTTGCACCGGTTCCTGAACCGGAAAGTTACGCAATGCTGTTGGCCGGTCTTAGCGTGCTCGGTTTGATTGCTCGCCGCAGAAAAACGAGGCAAGAATAACAATTTACAATACGTAGCGCGCCAAATCTTCACTTTGCGATAAATCGTTAAGCCGTTTATCCACATACGCTGCATCGATCACAATCGTCTTTCCACTGTGTTTCGGTGCATCGTATGAAACGTCTTCCAACAGTTTCTCCATCACCGTATGCAACCGCCGGGCGCCGATATTTTCCGTTTTGCTGTTTACGGAATAAGCAATCTCGGCCAGACGTTTGATCGCGTCGTCGCCAAACTGCAATTTAACCCCTTCCGTCGCCAGAAGTGCTTCGTACTGCCGTGTCAGGCAGGCATCGGTATTCGTCAATATCTGTTCAAAATCACTGACGCTCAGACTGGCCAGCTCAACGCGAATAGGAAAGCGTCCTTGCAATTCGGGAATCAAGTCGGAAGGCTTGGACATATGAAAGGCGCCGCTGGCGACAAACAGAATATGGTCGGTTTTGATCATGCCGTATTTGGTCGAGACCGTCGTGCCTTCAACCAACGGCAGTAAATCACGTTGCACACCCTGGCGCGAAACATCTCCGCCTGCGTGTCCCGAGCGGCTGGCGATTTTGTCTATTTCATCGAGAAATACAATACCGTTCTGCTCCACATTTTGTATCGCGGTAAGCTTTAATTCCTCATCGTTCACCATTTTTGCCGCTTCTTCTTCAAGCAGAATTTTTTTTGCCTCGCGAATTGTCAGCTTACGTGTTTTCTTGCGCTCTCCAGTCATATTCTGGAACATACCTTGAATTTGCGATGTCAGATCTTCCATTCCCGGCGGCGCGAAAATCTCCATACTGGCATGCGGCGCAGCTAGTTCGATTTCAATCTCTTTGTCATCCAATTCACCTTCACGCAATTTCTTGCGGAATTTCTGCCGTGTCGTGCTGTCCTGATCTTCCATACTTGAGTGAACGCCAAAATCCCTGGCTGCGGGCAATAAAGCATCGAGAATGCGGTCTTCCGCCCGGTCTTCCGCCAATGGTTGTTTTTTCCGGGTTTCGTTTTCGCGCGATTCTTTGATTGCGGTTTCCGCCAGATCGCGGATGATCGAGTCGACATCACGCCCGACGTACCCTACTTCGGTAAATTTGGTCGCTTCAATCTTGATAAAAGGCGCATTGGCAAGTTTTGCCAGACGCCGTGCGATCTCGGTTTTACCAACGCCCGTCGGCCCGATCATAAGGATATTCTTCGGCGTAATCTCCTGACGCAACGGATCAGCAATCTGCTGCCGCCGCCAGCGGTTTCTCAAAGCGATGGCCACAGCACGCTTGGCTGCATTCTGACCGATAATGTGTTTGTCCAGCTCATGGACAATTTCCTGCGGAGTCATTTGCGACATGGTTTTTAGATTTGTGATAAATGTGATTCAATAGAGCTTTAATACCGGTCAAGCATGGGTTCTTAATGATCTGGCGCAATCGCAAAACCTTAACCGATGGTTTCGATAATGTGATCCTGATTGGTATAAATACAGATATCACCCGCGATGGTGAGGGCTTTCTTCACGATATCTTTGGGCGGTAAATCAGTGTTTTCCAATAGCGCACGCGCCGCGGCCAGTGCGTACGAGCCGCCGCTGCCAATCGCGGCAATGCCCAGTTCAGGTTCGATGATATCACCGGCACCCGTGATGATCAGCGTGGCATCTTCGTTGGCAACGACTAGCATGGCTTCCAACCGGCGTAAGATCCGGTCAGTGCGCCAATCCTTCGCCAACTCAACCGCGGAACGCATGATATGGCCATGATGCGCTTCCAATTTGCCTTCAAACCGTTCAAATAACGTAAAAGCATCCGCAGTGCCGCCCGCAAACCCGGCCAGAATTTTGTCATGGTAGAGTCTACGCACTTTACGCGCACTGGATTTTGCGATTACCGCACCCAATGTGACCTGCCCATCTCCGCCGAGTGCCACTTGATGTCCGCGCCTTACTGAAACTATTGTTGTCATGGAATTCGTTTAATTTGTCTTAAAATTGAATTATAACGTATAAAACAGCACCGATTCCGGCTGAAAAAGGTCAATCCCGTTTTTTTGCCCGCGGATGCGTGGTGTCATAAATTTTAGTGAGGTGCTGAAAATCCAAATGGGTATACACTTGCGTAGAGGTAATATGGGCGTGCCCCAGCATTTCCTGCACAGCGCGCAAATCGCCGCTGGATTGCAATAAATGGGAAGCAAAGGAGTGCCGCAAGATATGCGGATGCACATTTTGATGAATGCCTTGCTGCCGGGCTCTGCCTTTCAAGCGATGAGCGATGGTGCGCACGCTGATTGCGTCACCGTGCTGCGATAAGAACAGCGCAGTCACTCCCGGTTTGACGATCTGAGCGCGCCGTGTAAGCCAAGCGTTTAAAGCTTGCAATGCAAAATCACCAACCGGCACAATACGCTCTTTTCCTCCTTTACCGCGTACTTTGACCGTTCCTTCGGCAAAATCTATCGCGCCCGGATTAAGCTGTGCCAATTCCGCCAACCTCAGGCCGGACGAATAAAACAATTCGAACATCGCACTATCGCGTACCGTCAAGACATGATCCGCCGGGAATGTCAGCAGCTGTACGGTTGCATCCGGAGAGAGCGCGTTGGGCAGTTTTTGCGGTGATTTGGGAACCCGTAGCCCATTGCAGGGATTGTGCCGGTAGCCGTGACTGCGGATCAAATAGCGGTAAAAACTGCGCCAGGCCGACAGCATGCGTGCGATGCTTCTTCCTAGCAACCCTTTGCCATGCAGTTGCGCCATGACTTGCCGGATATGCAGCGGCTGAATTTGTTGCAAATCGTCTTTACGAACGAGTTGCAGCAGCATGCGAATATCCCGGCTGTAACTTTTGGCAGTCAGCGGCGACAAGCGCCGCTCGTGGGTGAGATGACGGATAAATGCGGCAGCCAGCGATTCAGGTTTGCTGCTCATGCGTGGAATGTTCTTGCGAAGCTATGGCACTTGCGGCATCTGCGTGGTCGTAACGGGTTATCGTCGTACACACCAATTCTCCCAGCCGTTTTAAGTGCAATGTGCCCATTTCCGGATAAAAACGTTCGGCATCGGGGCTGCCGAGAACGAGCAAACCGATGGTTTGTGCGGCATTTAACGGAATCATTGCGAATGAGTGTAAATGCTCGGCACCTTCACCAAACCATTGCCGGATTTCGTCCGCGATATGATTACCGCAATACGGCTGCGGTAAACTCTCCGCAATCGTGCGCACATCGTCGCTGACCCGCGTGAATTCCGCGTGCGATCGGGTAGTGCTGGAAATATTCCACAGGCGCAGCGCCACCAGCGGAACGGCAAAATCTTCCTTCAAACTGAAGTACAACGCATTAAAAAGCTCATCCAGATTGGAAACGGCTAGCAGCGCAATCGCCAGCCGGTGCATTTTCTCACTAATGGCATCGTTTTCTTCACCAAAGCTGATCAACTCCAGCAATTTATCCTGCAGCACGCGATTTCTTTCCCGCAATGAAATGACTTGCCGTTCATTCAACGAAATGACTTTGTCATCCTGCGGATGGAAAATTTGAATATCCGCCAGCAAATCAGCATATTCGTTGAAGAATTGCGGATGCTCCTGTAAAAATTGCGCGACCTCTTCCGGTTTCATGATGATTCCTCAATGGTTTACAAATTAATTTCACCTTCAAATACCGTCACTGCGGGACCGGTCATCCAAACCGGCTCATCACCCCCCTGCCAGCTGATCGTCAGTTCACCGCCGCGTGTGCTGACTGTGACTTGATGATCCAGCAATCCCAGGCTGATACCCGCAACTACCGCCGCACAGGCGCCTGTTCCGCACGCCAGTGTCTCACCGGCACCACGCTCAAAAACGCGTAACTTGATATGACTGCGATCAAGCACTTGCAAATAGCCGACATTCACCCGTTTGGGAAAGCGCGGATGCGACTCGATCAGTGCGCCTTCCGTATCGACCGGCGCATTGTCCACATCCGGCACAACCCGCACGGCATGCGGATTTCCCATCGACAAAGCACTAATGGTCACCGGTTGAGCTTGCAATTCAAGCTGATAAGTTAACGCACGTTTTTCAGCAACAAAAGGAATTTCGTCCGGCTCAAAAATGGGTTTTCCCATGTTGACCGTCACATTTCCGTTGATTTCCAATTTTGGCGATATTACGCCGCTGAGTGTTTCGATGCGAATTTCATTTTTTTGCGTCAAGCCGTGATCGTGCACATAACGGACAAAGCAACGCGCACCGTTGCCGCATTGCTCGACTTCCCCGCCATCGGCATTGAAAATACGATAACGGAAATCGGCTTGACCTTCGGCTTTCTCCACCAGCAAAATCTGATCGCAGCCGATGCCGAAATGGCGGTCGGCCAGTTTGCGGATCTGTTGCTGATCCAGCGTTATAGTTTGATGGATGCCGTCCAGCACAACAAAATCGTTACCCAAGCCTTGCATTTTGGTGAATTTCAGTTTCATAGATTAATCCGCCACGCGGTTTAATTTTTCCAGCGTCATCAAATAATCATTCATAACAAAACCATTGCCAATGTCGACAATACTATCACCTGTAATGACAAATCCATAATGCCGGTAGGCCGAAATCGCACTGCGATTATTTTTGTTGACGGTCAGAATCAACGATTGCAGATGATTCTCCCGCAGGATTTGAAGCACATCCGCAACCAGTAAAGCGCCATAACCTTTACGATGATGATCAGGGTGAATATATAGTTTATCTATTTTAAGCTCACCCGGATTGTGTGTCCGCATACAACATGAAAAACCGATAATTGTGTTATTCAAAGTCAGCTTACGCCACCAAATATCCGGGTTCAGCAACTGCTGTTCGATCAATTCCGGTTGGTAACGCTGCCGCAACATATAATCGATTTGTGCTGCCGAAATAATATTGACATAGTGATGCCACCAGATCGTCGCGGCTAATGTTGAAATGGTTTTGGCATCGGGTGACGCCACAGGCAAAATGCTGGGTTGCATATCAACTAGCGGCACAAAGTGAGAATGGCGGCAAGCACCGGTGCAAATTACCGGTACTATTTTTTTCGATCATTAAATCCCTTTATTTGATTCCAGCCATCCGTGCACATAGATATTGAGAAGCGCATGAAGTCTTTATTGTATTACGCGGATGCATTGATGCCGCATGATTTTAAGCATACAAAGTGCATTCGCTGCAAAGTAACGAGCGCGATGTGTGTTCGATACCACAGTACTACACGGATTTCATGAGGAACGCAGGTTGGCGCGCGTGCGCCGTTTCTTCATCCAGATCATAACGCCGGTGACGGACAGCAAGGCGATAACGAAGCCTGCGATACACACAAAAATGCGATAAGGCAGGCCGAAAACATTGGCCATATGCAAGGCATAGAGCCAGTTGGTGACGGTATTGCCGGCATATTGACCGCTCGGTAACAGCAGCAATTTGAGTTCACCGCTATTGGCATCGAAAAATATCCGGGTCACGCCTTGCTTGTCTTGAATATCGCGCGAACTTCGCACGATGTAACTGTAAATACCGCGCTCGCGATCCAAGCGTAGCGCAACTACTTGCAAAATGGTGAAATCGTGAAGAATTGCCTGCTCTTTCATCAGTTGTTCGCCAATTGCCTGCGCCTGCCGCCAATTCAAATTTGGTTCTTGTACCGGCTCACTCAACTTAGGCAATTCCGTCGACGGCACTTTGTAATCGAACATCGCACGTGTGGTCCAAGCATAAACCGTATCGCCTAGATTCATATACACACTGGACTAGGCGAAAATAAACAAGACCAGCCAAAACCATAAACCGCTGGCGCGGTGCAGGTCAAAATTAAGTTTATAGCCACTTGAATTCAATCGGACTTTCCAGGCCGGTTGCCAGCGCTGCCACCAGTTGCGGTTTACTGCTTCCCGGGAAGTATCTATCGAAGATATACGGGTTTTGCGTTGTTGCGGCCATGTGAGGTAAAACCCGGCGAAACAATCGATAGTCCAGATCAACGCGCAAATTCCCAGCACCCGCATACCGGCACTATCAAGCGCCAAGTTGTAATGCAGTTTGTAGATAAACGGCATGAAGTTGATCATACCTTTCGAAATTGCACCGAATTGGCGGCGGCCCAGTTCTTCTCCGCTATAGGGATCAACGATCATCTGATCGAAATCCAGTTTGTTTGATTGCTCCTTACCACCCGGACGTGGCCCCATAATCACCAATGTTGCTTTTTGATTGGCCTCCATCAACACTGCGTTGACCCGGCCGTTGGGAGCCCGCTGCTGCGCCAACTCCGCCAGCGTCGCCGGATCGAGTTTATCGGGCAATATTTGCTTGGGATAAAGCTGCGGATTGAGCATGCGTTCCAGCTCCGGATAGAACGCCAAACGCCAATAAACTGCCAGTTACCACCACAATAATCAGAAAGGCAGCCATGACAAGTCCTGCCCAGCGATGCAACAGGACCCAATGTTGACGCGTCATCGTGTCTCTTTTTTAGTGTGTTTTACGCCAATCGATAATTTTCTCAGTACTCCAGACGCATCGACCCCATAACGGTCAAGGGAGCCCCCGGGTAAACGCCAAGCCGCGGAGCGAGTTAAAGGGCCTGTTGTATCCCATTGCGTGCGATTAAAATCATAGAAACCGGCTTGCTGCTCCAGTGAGTAATAAGGTGTTGCAAGCGGTCTTTTAGTGGTGAGAGCACCATACCGCCCGGTTCGATGCGCCCGAAAAGAATTGAAGCGGGTCCTTTAAGTACTTCAATGGATTGCAGGTTGGTAGTATCAAAAGCAGCCGGAAAATTGGCGTTGCCGCCGTTGGCAACCAGACCGTTACGGTAATTCCGGCCGCTCCTGAATCCACGGATATTGAACCCCTTGTCATTGCCCAATGTGGGAGTTGCATACACACACCCATGACACGCGAGCTGAAAATCCGGGTAGCCCTAATGGCAATTTTTCAACATAATTTTTTCCAGTGAATCGATTCCGGAAGAAAAAAACATCCATCATGCCGCATGAATGCGGCGAGATGGATGTGAAGGGAGGGATGAGGGATGATGATTGATCTGCTAGGAAGCGGTATTGATACTATCTGATGAAATCATTGTTTATTTTGCAACTCATGATTGCGAATCGATCCAAACGAACCATTGGCTATGTTGTTTGATACGGATGGGAAGCGCATTTTGCAGAATACTCAGCGCTGCTTCCGGGTTGTCAGCCGGGAGAACACCGGTGAAACGAAGTTGTCCGGCCTCCTCGTTAATTTTCAGAAAACCTTCGCGGTAACGCGCAAGATCGCTGATGACTTGACTCAATGGCGCATCCTGATAAACCAGACGAGCATCTACCCAGCTAGCGGCAAACGTTGTACTTGCTTCCGGCTGATGCAAGCGTTGGCTATCCAAGCGGATGCTCTGCCCTGCTTGTAAAGTAATCGATTCACCGGGGCGGGCACGGCTGGTGACGGCCACCTGGGATTCAATCACATTGACGATACTGTCATGACGTTTTTGCTCAACGATATAGCGCGTACCTAATGCTTTTGCCTGACCATCGCGGTTTTCAACAACGAATGGCCGCGGTGTTTGCATTGAATCCGGAGCGACTTCTGTCAGCAGGCGGCCTCGTTGCAGGATGATGCGGCGTTGCTGTTGATCGAAAGCAATGTCCGCTGCATTATCGCTATTGAGCGTGATCCGGCTGCCGTCCGCCAGAGTTATGCGGCGCACTTCACCAATTCCGGTGCGTTCGTCGGCTAACCACTCGGCCAGCGGTAAACCGTATAACCTGGCGAGCAGTAACGCAATACCTACAAATGACTTGATTCCCGCATAAGACTGCCGCTTCCGGGGTATAACGCTTTGCCAGAGGTTGCTGACCTGTTCAAAGGCGATTGGGTGGCGCGGATCTTGCGCCAGCCATGCTTCAAAATCAGCACGCTGCTCATTACTGACTTGATTATCAGATAGATAGATTGCCCATTTGGCAGCCTGCTCGCTGAGTGAAGAAATATCTGAATCGGCTGTTTTAGGCATGCAAGTCGGCCTTAATCCGGTAAAAACGCTGATGACAATACGCTAGAGCCTTGACAAGATATTGCTTGACCCGGCTTTCGGATACATGCATCACCTGTGCAATTTCGGCGTATGTCATGCCATCTACACGTGCCATCATAAATGCTTGCCGTGATCGTTCGTCGAGTTCCTCTATCAGCATCAGCAAGGTGCGTTCCAGCAATTGCCGGATGGCAGCAACATGAGCCACATCCCGGCAGGATTGATCAGCAATTAACGCCGACATGCTGAGCAGAGTTTCCTCTTCAACTTTATGCCTGCGATTTAATTTGATCATCAACCGGTTAGCGGTTATCAGCAAGTAAGCGCGCGGCTCTCGCAGACTAGGTATTTCTGGCAACGGCATCAGCCGGATGAAAGTATCATGTGAGAGATCGGCGGCATGATGCGAGCAAGCAACTTTTTTCTTCAACCATGCGCGCAACCAATCATGATGCTCGCGGTATAGGGAATCGATCAGCGTATTTAAAATTGCCGCAGCCTGCTTAGTCGAATACGCGAGGAAAACTATAAATAACCGGTGCCGGCGCGCTGGTACACAGCAGTTCTTCGAATCAGGAAACTTCAGCTTGCACTTGAGTTATTTTCATTCGAGTTTGGTGCGAGCTTCAGCGGAAGCCGGTCGAATTTGCGGCGCATCGCATTGATGATGTTCAGCAATGCGGGTTGCCCGACAATTCTGGCTTCCAGCTTGCGTTTGTAAGGAAAATCCATGAAGGAAATGCCGATCAGCATGGTCAATAAGCCCTGCCCCGGCAAAAAAAGCATCAAAAAACCAACAATCAGAAATACAGCACCGATCACGTTTTTAACAATATGACCAGCGATACGCAAGACGGGATGATGATCTTTCATCCAGTGGCGCGGAACACGCACATCGAAATAATCATCCGGCAAACGAATCAGGATCCAGGGGATTGCGATCAATGAACCGATAAAGCTGATGATCGAAATCACCGTCAATCGGACCAGTACATCGACCGGTATCCATTGCTGGATAGTTGCAACGAGATCTTCCATGGCGAATGAAACCGGATATATGCGATAAAGTTATTCAAACTTGCGCGAATAACCGTTTGATGGTGAAAAATGAACCGGCAATTTTTATAAACAACCTGCCGTCCGTGTTAAGCAGACGGCAGGCCATAGCGATACGCTACAAGGAAAGAATCAAGGTACGATTCTATTGTTCAGAATTTCTTTGCTTTGACCGTTCCAGATCACGTCGGTCAGGTTCGAGTAACGGGTGATGATTTGTGCTGCAATACCGCCCGAGAATAAACCTGCCCAACCCAGAATTACAAAGCCCCAGTGCAGTGGCGCACTGAACAGTTCTTCCATGAACCAGAATGCGTGACCCCATTCGTTCAAACCTACGTTTGGCAGAATCATCAGCGGGCCGGCAATTGCCATAACCAGCGGGAACGATGTGCCGCGGCTGTATAGTGGCAGACGGGTCATCGCGTACAAGTAAGCAGCTACACCACATACGATGTACATCGGGAATGAGCCGTAGAACACCACCACATGACTTGGCGTAAAGCTGGTGTCACGAATGATCACTTGGTGCCAAGATGCATCTTGTTCGGTGAAGAAGCTACCGCCCCAGTAAACACCAAACAAATACACGCCCAGCCACATCATCCAGTAGAAGTAGCGTTTCACTTCCAGTTTCGGATCGAGATTGTCCAATTGTTCCTTGGTGTCGCGGGTTTTCAGTATCCAGCCCCAGGTTACCAACGCAAACAGCGGCATCAGGGTCATGTGAACACGCCACAGTCCCATCCATACCTTGTCAAATTCCGGTTCCATCGAGTCCATACCATGTGAGTATGCAAACGTCCTTTGGTACCAGATCCAGAATATCGCAACCAGCAGCATGGTCAACATGCCCAATTTGTAGTATTTCGAGTCGTACCACAGCGACATATCATAGTCAGTACTTGATGCACGACTCGTAGTGCCATAAGTTGTTGCCATTTTATTTTCCTCCTATTAAATAATAATGAGTTAGTTAATAGAATTTGGTGTTTAACATGGAAAATCATCCTTCCATTAAACACTCCATTAGACAGGTCCTTCCCCAATCAAAGTTCCCATCAATTCATGAAGTCCAAAACTCGCATTGCGTAACTTAATTTTTCTTTTATACACACACGCAATGCAATTTGTATTTTAAGAACTAACAATCTGAGTTTCAAGTAGTTAATTCACCAGCATCACCACCTCGAATCATTGATTTTGTCATCTGCCTGCAAGAAAAATGTAGCTGTCATAAAACTGTAACATTATTTCTATATAACGGTTGCCACCTTATAGAACTCACTTTTCAACCCCTGGATCAAGGACAGATGAAAAAATTATTCAGACTCACCCTGGCAACCACAGCGTTAATCAATTTAGGTCTCTTATCCAGTGCTTATGCACTCGATTTATATGTAGACACAAAAACCAAGCAAATTTTTGCAGAACCGGGGCCTGGCCGGGTTCATATGGGCACCTTCGAAAAATCAGAGAAAAAAGCGGCAAAAGCGGAAGCTCCCCAAAAGGTATTGACTACTCCCGCACAAGCTCCAGTTCAAGAGAGTCAGACAGCGGAAGCGGAGCATAAACCGGCTGGCGACCGCCTGGTAAGACTGCGGGAAAAAGCTGATAAAGAGCAGCTCAAAAATCAAGTTTCGGTACTCGAAGAGCGGGTCAAGGAAGTGGAAAAAATACATGGTACATTTGATGATCGCGGCTTGCACTGGGCAACTAAGGATGGAAACTTCTCCGTTTCACTCAATGGACGGATTCAACCCGCTGCTCAATACAATTTTATCAATCAGGCAGATCCCGCAACTGGCACCAATACACCGAATGAACTAGATAGCGGCGCCAATATCCGCCGTGCGCGCCTTGGTGTCGAAGGCACATTTTTCAAAATTTGGGATTACAAATTCGAATACGATTTCAGCCGCGGCAACGGTACGGTCGGTTCTGGCATTACCGATGCTTTCGTGCGCTTGAATCATACCAATGCACTCTCCTACAAAATCGGTTCTTTCAAGGAACCGTTCAGCTTGGAAGAAGCTGCCAGCAACCGTTTCTTGACGTTTATCGAACGTCATATGTCCGTCAATTCCTTCGTGGATAATCCTAATACTTATAAAACCGGTATCGGTCTCAATTATGCCGTGCCGCGCTTCCAGACTGGATTGGCTTTTCAAACGGAACCTATCGGTGCTTGGTCGGCTGCGGCTACTTCTGTTAACGCCAACGGCAATCAAAACCGCAATAACGGCTCGGGCGATACCGGCTGGCAAGGTATCGGACGTATATCCGGCAGACCGTGGATGGAAGATGACACTAAATTCCTACATGTCGGTGTCTCTGCTGGACATACGGCGGTCAATACACAATACCGCGCGGACGGCACCATGGTCGGTGAAGGCTCGAACGGCGGCGGTGGCGGTATGTCATTCTTTGCCTTCCCCGGCACCAACGTCGATCGCACGAACATCCTGAACACTGGCAATTTGAGCAACGGTGCGCTGACCGACCCGAATCACCGCCGCATCACCAGCTATGATCGTTTCGGCGCGGAAGGTTGGTTTGTCTATGGTCCATTCTCCGCGCAAACCGAGTTTTTGCGCACCAATATCAATGGCACTGGCTATAACGGCGAGCATCTGACCGGCTACTATGGCTTTATCAGTTATTTCCTGACCGGTGAATCCAAGGCCTATCACGTCCGGAACGGCGCAGCAAATCGCATCAAACCTAAAAAACCATTTCAATGGAATGGAACAGGCTGGGGAGCGTGGGAAGTTGCATTCGGTTACGATTTTATCGATATGAATTCCGGTGTCATCAAGGGCGGTCAGGCTGATATGGTCAGAATGGGTCTGAACTGGTATCCCCATTCGAATGTTAAATTCCAGACGAATATTGTCCATATGCTCAACATCGATACAGCACAAACGCCTACCACAAATACCAATGGTTACTCAGGTGGCGCTGGCGCACGTACGCATGGATGGGATAATGGCAGTATCAGCGCATTCCTGACTCAACTCACCGTTGATTTCTAAAATAATGCGGAATAAGTAAATAGCGGTATCTATTCCCCGGGGATTCTGGATGATTTCTGAAATTCCCGGTGATTAAATCTTTCCTTATCGTGGCACTGTCATGCATAAAAAACATATCGTATGATTCGATGCAAAGCAGATCAATTGCTTCGACTACACATGCCGCAGCCATCTCAAACCATTATTGGAGGTTGAAATGTCGCAATCACAGAGCCTTAAATCACTCGGTGCAGCAATAGTAATAGTATTGAGCGCATCAATTTTCCCCAGCGCTATCGCTAATGCGCAAGCGGTCATTAAAATTGACGGCTCCAGCACGGTGTACCCGATCACACACAATGCCGCCAGCCAGTTTCAGGTGGAAAGAAAGAACGCGGTCAATATCACAGTGAATGTTTCCGGCAGCGGTGACGGCTTCAAGAAGTTTTGCCGCGGCGAAATCGATATCGTCAATGCTTCCCGTCCGATCTTAAAAAGTGAGATGAAGGATTGCCAAAAAGCCCATGTGCAATATGTCGAGATACCGGTCGCATTCGATGCCTTGACGGTGGCAGTCAATCCGGAAAACACCTGG
>JAFEGA010000016.1:52849-53178 GCA_018240285.1 Pseudomonadota bacterium
GATTACTTTACCGAAGCCATCGTCGGCAAATCCAAATCCAGCCGTCAAGACTTTACGCAACTGGAAAATAATGCCACATTGATCGACACCATGGCAGGCAGCAAAAATAGCCTGGCGTTCCTCGGCTTTGGTTATTACAACGAAAATCAGAGCAAAATTACTGCCGTTGCCATAGATAATGGCAATGGCGCAGTGCTTCCTTCCGTCGAAACGGTAGAAAACGGCAGCAATCAACCGCTTTCGCACCCGATATTCATCAATGTCAATGCCAAAGCCGCTGAAAGACCGGAAGTTAAAGGATTTGTGGAATTCTATATTAAGAGTGCGAT
>JAFEGA010000017.1:0-153 GCA_018240285.1 Pseudomonadota bacterium
GATCTCGACCAGGCGATCGAGTATCATCAAAAGGCCTTGAAGATCGACCAGGAGCTGGGCAGCAAGGAAGGCATGGCCAATGCCTACACCAACCTGGGCAACGTCTATAAAACCCGCGGCGATCTCGATCAGGCGATCGAGTATTATCAGAAA
>JAFEGA010000017.1:294-34418 GCA_018240285.1 Pseudomonadota bacterium
GGCTAATGCCTACGGCAACCTGGGGGCTGTCTATCAAACCCGCAGCGATCTCGATCAGGCGATCGAGCATTGGGAAAAATCGCTTGCCTTATTTCAGCAAGTTGGTGCAAAAGATAGAATTGATTTGCTACAGTCTTGGTTGAATGAAGTCAAACAAAGCACTTCTAAATAAGCAATGTCTTGGCTACATTTTCACTGAATTATCCGCAATTAATAAGTAAGGGCTATTTGTTTCTTTACGCAAGAGCGTAGCCTTTTGTTTTGAAATTTTTGTATTTAGCTTTCTTCTGCAATGCCGTTCTCAGTCAATTATTTCTAATTGCTATGCTTGTGAAGAAATTTGTTATGACTGAAACGAACTTTGCAAAAGGCATTACAGCACAGAATTTGCGAGCATTCCTTGATCTGTGGCCAACGGTTCTAAATGGCATCGAAGAAACTATTGAAATTATGAATATCGATGGTGATCGGCTATTTGGAAACGGCAATGATCAATTTGGTTGGTGTCATTTATATGAGCTTCCTATTAGGGATCTCATCAATAAATTGTTTTCTGAACTAACGTATATTGTGCCGGAAAGTATTCTTTCAGGATGGTATAAGCAAGCGGCTAATTGCCCCGGAAATATTGGTGAGCTTCCCCAGCTTTATAATGATGTCAATACACATTTTGATTCTCGTCCAGCACCAGGTTTAGAACAAATTGAAGCAATAAGACCACATCTTCCTGAGATTGGCGCATTACTTATAGCTATAAGATATTCTTTTTACAGCATCCTTTATTATGGTTGCTACTTGAATGAATTGATTGTGCGTGCCAGAACTGGTGACAATGAAGCTTTGTTTGCTGCCATTCGAGTTGACCCAACTGTCGTTGGGTGTCCATCCGTGATAGACAGGATTAGCAAAGCAAGGCGGCTTCAGGATCAAGGGTTTCTTAATGAACTTAGAAAAACTGAAAGTGGTGTCAGTAATAAACGTAAGCAGATCAATTTTCAGATGATGCGTCTTGTTTTTAAAGTGCTAACTGATGCCGGTGCAGTCCGGTTATCTGATGATCAACTTCATGAGCTATTTATTGAAGGATTGCAGTTGTATACCGCCAACGAAAAAGGTGGTGGTGCTGAGAAAGCACTGAGGAAGCACGCTGATATTTATATGACGCAAAACGCAACCACCTAAAAATGTGCTTTTTGAGTGGAGTACGAATCTTGAGTTGATATACATAATCTCTATCCGTTGCGATGAAGCAATGTTTGCATGATCGCCGTGGATACGAGGTTTTGTCATGAAGAAAGAAGCAAATGTTTCACCTGAATCTGTAGCATTTAATAAAACCGAAACCGCCGAGCCAACGCAGAAGACGACGAGCTTTAGCGAGGAGGATAGATGCGAGGGCGAGGTGGAAAAAGATTCGACGGATGCGCTGCATAAGTCCGAATCATCCTCAGAGGGTACGCTTCGTAGTAACACAGTACCCTATAACTGCAATAGTGAGTACTTCAAGCTTTTAAGGTTTGGGGTTGATAGCCTGTATTTATCCTATCAAGGCGAATTATTCCCGGAAGTCAAGGAACGTTTAGCCAAGCTGAAACAGTTGGCGCAGCATCCTGAAATAGATCAACAGGCGCAAGCTCAATATGCCATTTGCGGTCATATCTTTGAAGTCAAGGATAAAGGCTCGTCAATATTTCCGTATGTGTTGGAAGATGGGGCATTCCGAATCAGTCTATCCAGAACTGGCAAGAAAACACCAATGGCGTATGTGAAGATATCTTCCCGGTATCTATGCAGTGTCATGCCTGCTGAAGCTGAAAAGCATTTGCGCGATATTCTCAAGGAACTGGGCACATTGGAGAGTTCTGCCCATGTCAGCCGTATCGATCTCTGTGCTGATTTTGTCTCCCCGGAAAATATGGAATCCTGGGGGCGTGAAGCATGGATTACGCGCGGCAAGAAAATCGCTGCACATGCCATCAGTGAAAAATTTAGCGGCTGGTCGATTGGTCTAGGTGGCAAGATTTCCTGCCGGTTGTATGACAAGCTATTGGAAATTCATTCGAGTGGTAGAACCGATCTTGTCCCATTGTGGAGAGAAGCAGGATGGCAAGAAGGTGAACCGGTTTGGCGTGTTGAATTTCAGCTCATGCGTGATGTGCTGGTTGAACATGGCTTGATTGGGTTGGATAGCGTTTTGTCGAACTTAAACGGCTTGTGGAGCTATGCCACTACCGAATGGCTGCGCTTGACGCTGCCCAATCCTGACGATCAAACGCGTAGCCGTTGGCCAATTCATCCGCTGTGGGGTTATATCTCTGCAATAGACTGGGAAACCAATAAAAGCCCGCTCTCCAGGTCGTTCAAAGCTACCCAGATACTCGATGACAAGCGAATACTGACATTAGGCGCCAGTTCATTAGCTAGCTTTATGGCCAAGCATGGCATTACCGATTTTGATGAGGGCTTGGATCGCTATATCTTGGCACTGCACCAGCATTTCTCTACATGCGGGGAATTCATTGGGTTATCCGCAGAAGATTTCATCCTTGAGAAAGTGCGGCTTCGTGGCCGGGAATACAACACCATCTTGAATGTTAACGAAGCGGAACAAAAGCGGCTAGAAGTTGATAAAGCTGCCAAAGATTACCGCAAGGAATCGGATGGCGAATGAAGACGCTCAATTTAAATGAAGCCGCTCAATTTCTCAAAATTCACCCCGAAGAACTGCGCCGCCGCGCCAAAGCAGGAATTATTCCCGGTGCCAAAGTGGGCAAATGCTGGGTATTTCTCGAAGATGATCTTGTTGCCTGTCTGCGCTCGTTATATGCTACTCCCCGGCAAGCGTTGCAAGTGGGACATGAGGAGAAACAATTATGTCACTCTTTAAACGCGGTAAGACGTGGTGGGTTAGTTTCACCACACCAAGCGGCGAGCGAGTTAGATGCTCTGCTGCAACTGAAGATAAAACCCAAGCACAGGAATTCTACGACAAGCTAAAAGCAGAATCTTGGCGGGTTGTGAAATTAGGGGATAAGCCAAAGCGCACTTGGGATGAAGCGGCTTATAAATGGCTGATGGAAACACAGGATAAAAAGACACATCATGATGACGTGGCTAAAATAAACTGGCTCCAGCAGTTCTTTAGAGGCAAATATCTCGATGAATTAACTCGCGATGTCATTGCAGAGATTGGCGGATTAAAGCGGAAAGAAACGAGTCCGGCGACAGCTAACCGTTTATTGGCTCTGATTCGCTCAATCCTGCGCCGTGCGGCTCTTGACTGGGAATGGATAGATAAACCCCCAGTCATTAAGCTGTATCGTGAACCAAAGCGCCGGGTGCGTTATCTGAATGCAGATCAAGCGAGTATTCTGATTCAGGAATTGCCGCAGCATTTAGCCGATATGGTGACGTTTTCATTGGCTACAGGCTTGAGACGGTCAAATGTCACAAAGCTGGAATGGTCGCAAGTGGATATGCAAAGAAATGTGGCATGGATACATGGCGATCAGGCAAAAGCGGGAAAACCGATTCATGTGACGCTAAATGCTACGGCAATAGCAGTATTATCCAGGCAAATTGGTAAGCATCCCAGATCAGTATTTAGTTACAAGGGCAAACCAATCACGCAAGTGAATACCAAAGCTTGGTATAAGGCGCTAAAACGTGCCGGTATTGAGGATTTCCGCTGGCATGATTTGCGCCATACCTGGGCAAGCTGGCTAACTCAGAATGGTGTGCCTTTGAATGTCATTCAGGAAATGGGTGCATGGGAATCTGCTGAGATGGTGAGGCGCTATGCTCATTTAGCGCCTGAGCAGTTTTCCCAGCATGCTCGTGTCTTGGATGGTGTGCTAAATGTCACGAATTTGGCACAATCGAAGTGAAATAGGTTCGGTTGCGTTTCTAAGTTACTGATTATTGGTGCTGTTGAGAGGAGTCGAACCTCCGACCTACTGATTACGAATCAGTTGCTCTACCAACTGAGCTACAACAGCCCGAGCGCGAAATAAGCGGAGTATTATAGATGGTTGGTGAGTTACGGGCAAATGATAAAGAATTGAATTCAAAATTGTGTAGGCTTTATCCTGTTATACCTGTTAAATGATATATATTCTATTTATTGAATATTTCATCACTATTTTTAACGAATATTCATTTAAGTTCGGCTAATTTCGTTAAAATCTGTACATTTTTACTATAAGAGTCCATAATTATTAAAATGAACTCACAAAGTGTAAATGTAAAAGTGCAAAGTATTTTGATCATGCACGGCCCGAATTTAAATTTGCTAGGAGTGCGTGAGCCGGATATTTATGGTGTTGTTACGCTGCAAGATATTAACAGAAATTTAAGCAAATTAGCCGAAAATAAAGAAATTAAGCTAGACTTTTTTCAAAGTAATGCAGAGTTTGCGTTAATCGATAGAATTCAGCAAACAATGCGTGACGGGACGGATTTTATTATCATCAATCCGGCTGCATATACCCATACCAGCGTGGCTATGCGCGATGCGCTTGCCGCCGTGAAGCTGCCTTTCATTGAAGTACATTTATCGAATGTTTACGCGCGCGAATCTTTCCGCCAACAGTCTTATTTTTCAGATCTGGCGATCGGAGTGATCAGCGGTTTGGGTGCCAAGGGCTATGAGCTTGCGTTGGAATATGCGATAACCTCTTATTGATCAGCTGATAAATTATTTCTTTCTGTGATTTCAATTCTTTTGCGATGCTATCATTTTGCTCATTTTTACATTCAGTAACATTGTTTTTTTAGTGCTAACACTACCTTAGAGCGGGACATGGTCTCGGGAGATTAAAGATGGATTTAAGAAAGCTTAAGAAGCTCATTGAGCTGGTTGAAGAATCGAGTATCGCGGAACTGGAAATTACCGAGGGCGAGGAAAAAGTTCGCATCAGTAAATCAGGCTCCGGCGTGCAGAATTATGCATTTATGCCGCCCGCCATGCAGCCGGTTATGGCGCCGGTTCAGCAGCCCGTACCAGCCGTTGCGCCGGATGCGGATAAAGCAGGCGAAGCCAATGATTCCGGCAAGAGCTCGCTACCCGAAGGCCATGTTGTCAAATCGCCGATGGTTGGTACGTTCTATCGCGCGCCATCGCCGGGTGCAAATGCATTCGTGGAAGTTGGACAAAGGGTTAAGGAAGGTGACACCTTATGCATCATTGAGGCGATGAAGCTACTCAATGAGATTGAAGCCGATAAAAGCGGGGTGGTTAAAGCAATTTTGCTGGAAAACGGTCAGCCGGTCGAATATGGCGAACCTTTATTCGTCATTCAATGATTGTCTGAATAAAGGCCAAATCCTATGTTTGAAAAAATCCTTATTGCCAATCGCGGCGAAATCGCCCTGCGGATACAGCGCGCTTGCCGTGCGATGGGTATCAAGACAGTGGCCGTGCATTCTGAAGCGGATGCGGAAGCGAAATACGTCAAATTGGCCGATGAGTCGGTATGTATCGGCCCGGCGGCGGCATCGCACAGTTATTTAAACGTACCGGCCATTATCAGCGCGGCCGAGGTGACCGACGCCGAAGCGATTCACCCCGGTTATGGTTTTTTATCCGAGAACGCCGATTTTGCCGAGCGCGTGGAAAAAAGCGGGTTCGTGTTTATCGGTCCGCGCCCGGAAACCATCCGTTTGATGGGCGACAAAGTCAGCGCCAAGAATGCCATGAAAAAAGCTGGTGTGCCTTGCGTGCCCGGATCGGATGGCGCATTGCCGGAAGACATCGATGAGATCAAGAAGATTGTGCGCGAGATTGGTTATCCGGTCATCATCAAAGCGGCTGGCGGCGGTGGCGGGCGCGGTATGCGTGTGGTGCACACTGAAGCTGCGTTATCGAATGCGATCATCGTGACGCGCAACGAAGCGCAAACCGCATTCGGCAATCCGGTGGTGTATGCGGAAAAATTTCTAGAAAATCCACGCCATATCGAATTTCAATTATTAATTGACGATTACGGTAATGCCGTGCATTTGGGTGAGCGCGATTGCTCCATGCAGCGCCGCCATCAGAAAATTCTCGAAGAAGCACCTGCGCCGGGCATACCGGAGAAATTGCGTGACAAAATCGGCGAGCGTTGCGCGGAAGCGTGCCGCCGCATCAAGTATCGCGGTGTCGGCACATTTGAGTTTTTGTTCGAGAACAACGAATTTTATTTCATCGAAATGAATACGCGTTTGCAGGTCGAGCATCCGGTAACCGAAGCGGTGACCGGCATCGATCTGGTACAGGCGCAAATCAACGTCGCAGCCGGTGTCGTGCTGCCAATCAAGCAGAAAGATGTCGTCATGAAAGGGCATGCGATCGAATGCCGCATCAACGCCGAAGATGCTTACAAGCTGACGCCATCCGCAGGACGCATTACGCAATATCATGCGCCGGGCGGGCCAGGCGTGCGCGTGGATTCGCATATTTATCATAATTACATGGTGCCGCCGTATTACGACTCCATGATCGGCAAGATCATTACCTACGGCGATACGCGCGAACAGGCGATCGCCCGCATGCGCATTGCGTTGTCGGAAATGGTGATCAGCGGTATCAAAACGAATATCCCGCTGCATCGGGATTTGCTCAACGACGCCACCTTTTTGCGCGGCGGCGCTTCGATTCACTATTTAGAGCAGAAACTTGCATTGCACAACAAATCGAATTGACAGACCGGCGTATCAAACCCGGATTGCCGGTTAACCATCCTCATCACACCGCATGTCCTGGGTGACGCTGATTATCGACACAGATGCGGCACACGCTGAAGCGCTGAGCGATGTGCTGCTGGAACAGGGCGCATTGTCCGTGGATATTCACGACGCTGCCGCAGATACGGCGGATGAGCAAATGTTGTTCGGCGAGCCTGGCGAACCCAGCGGAGAAATCTGGCAGCATGCGGAAGTTTCCGCATTGTTCAATGAAGATGCGGATATCGCTGAAATCCTATGTAATGTCGCGCACATCGCGCAATCGGATCAACCACTCAGCTACCGTATTGAACGAATCGAAGAACAGGATTGGGTGCGCCTGACGCAATCGCAATTCGATCCGATTCAAATTTCCGCGCGTTTGTGGATTGTGCCGACCTGGCACGTATCACCCGACCCGGCAGCCATCAACCTGATACTCGATCCCGGACTGGCTTTCGGCACGGGCAGCCACCCCACGACGCAATTATGTTTGCGCTGGCTGGATCAAAATGTGCAAGCGGGCGATACTGTCATGGATTATGGCTGCGGCTCCGGAATACTCGCAATCGCCGCGTTAAAACTGGGCGCGCGGCATGTCGCCGGTATCGATATCGATCCCCAGGCGATCAAAGCCAGCGAGGAAAATGCGCTGCGCAATCAGTGCGACCCGTCGAAATTTCATTTTGCAACGGCATATCAAGCCACGGAACGGAATTTGCAATCGGCAGAACAAACGGATGTCGTGGTCGCCAATATCCTGGCGAATCCTTTAATTCTACTGGCGCCGCTGCTTGCCCAGATTGTCCGTCCACATGGCCATATCGTTTTATCCGGGATATTGAAAGAACAGGCTGAGGAAGTTAGGGATACCTATCGGCAATGGTTCAATATGAGCATCGCCGGTGAACAGGAAGGTTGGGTGCTGTTAACCGGTAGTAAAAGGTGAAATAATGGCCGCTGCTGGCTTGAAGGTAAGCGCGCCGTATCAATTCCGTTACTCATTACCGGTGCTATTGCATGCGATTTCATACTGCGAGTGACACATGGCGTTGGTGACACTTTGCCCCGGCTGCGGCACGACATTTCGCGTCAATGCCGCGCAACTGCAAGCGCACGGCGGGGATGTGCGGTGCGGGCAATGTCAGCGGATTTTCAATGGATTCGCCACATTGATTACCGTGAATGAATCGGCGATCGAATATCCGCTGCAACCGGTTGTGAAAACTGAAGCAACGGCAGAAACATACCTGCCTGTGTCGCATGAAGAACACGTAGCTCCGGACTGGGAACAAACCGATGCGAATTCATCTGCTGATTTATTTGGCGATGAGCCGGTGAAAAAATCATGGGGTGCTTGGGGGTGGGGCAGTCTATTACTGGTATTAGTCTTAATCGGCCAGATCGCATTCGCCAATCGCACGAAACTGACCATGATCAAACCGGAAATCCGGCCCCATCTGGAATACTATTGCGCGCTCATCGGCTGCCAGGTACCGTACCCGCAGGACATCCGGCAGCTTGGTATCGAATCATCCGACTTGCAGAAGAATCCCGCGCGTCAGCCGGAAGTGACCACCATGCGTGCCATCATCAGCAACCATGCGCACTTCCCGCAGGCTTTCCCGGCATTGCAACTGCTGCTATTGGATGCGCAGGGGCAAGTTATCGCCAGCCGCATCTTTACCGCCGCGGAATACTTGCCGGAAGAGAATAACACGCGGCAATTCATTCAACCGCAGCAGGAAATCGATGTTCGGCTGGATTTCGACAGTACGAATTTGGGCGCGCTGGGATACCGCTTGCAGTTGCTATACCCTTAGCGATGCGTGGAGTAGACGAACGTAATCTTGCCAGCTACTTGAGTACCAATACTAATCCAATAATAGCCATTTTGGATACGGTAAGATTGTTACCTAACAAAGAAAAGCATCATTCCAGCTTTTTCCCTTGCCAATAGATCAAATCGCGTCAGGTATAATGCCAGCCTAATTCTTTTTCATTTCACACAGCGAAATCCAATTCATGACGAGAGAATCCCGCACAGCTTTATTGGAAAGTTTATTTTCCCAGCGCATCCTGATACTGGATGGCGCAATGGGCACCATGATTCAAACCTTCAAGCTCACCGAGGCGGATTTCCGCGGGCAGCGGTTTGCGGACTTTGCGCATGATCTAAAGGGTAACAACGATCTGCTGACGCTGACGCAGCCGGACATCATCCGCTCGATTCACGCTGGTTATCTGGATGCGGGCGCGGATATCATCGAGACCAACACGTTCAATTCCAACGCGGTGTCGATGGCGGATTATCACATGCAGGATCTGGTGTACGAATTGAATGTCGCCGCCGCCAAATTGGCGCGCGATGCGGCGCAAGAATATGAAGCCAAAACCCCGAGCAAGCCACGTTTTGTCGCCGGAGTGATCGGCCCGACTACCAAAACCGCATCGATCTCCCCCGATGTCAACGATCCCGGTTTTCGCAATATTTCGTTCGATCAACTGGTAACCGACTACACCGAGTCGATCCGCGGTCTGGTCGACGGTGGTGCCGACATTTTGCTGGTGGAAACCATTTTCGATTCGCTGAATGCCAAGGCGGCGCTGTTTGCCATCGATCAATTTTTCGAGGATCACAGCATACGCTTGCCAGTCATGATTTCGGTGACGATTACCGATGCTTCGGGGCGTACTCTGTCGGGCCAAACGCCGGAAGCCTTCTGGAACTCAGTCAGCCACACCCGGCCGTTGTCGGTGGGCATCAACTGTGCATTGGGTGCCGAGCTGATGCGTCCGTATATCGAGGAACTGGCCGGTGTGGCAAACGTATACATCAGTGTGCATCCCAACGCGGGACTGCCGAATCCGCTGTCCGAGACCGGTTATGACGAATCACCGGAATATACCGCGAGCCAGATCAAAGGCTTTGCGCAAGACGGTTTCGTCAACATCGTCGGCGGCTGCTGCGGCACCACACCGGCGCATATCAAGGCCATCGCGCAAGCAGTTGCGCCTATCGCACCGCGCAAGATTCCCGATATTCCGAAAAAATTGCGGCTGTCGGGTTTGGAGCCCCTGAACATCGGTGACGATTCGTTGTTCGTGAATGTCGGCGAACGCACCAACGTGACCGGTTCGCGAGCCTTTGCCCGGCTGATCCTGAGCGACAATTACGCGGAGGCGCTGAACGTGGCGCGCAGCCAGGTGGAAAACGGCGCGCAGATCATCGATATCAACATGGACGAAGCGATGCTCGATTCGCACAAGGCCATGGTGACGTTTCTCAATCTGGTGGCCGCTGAGCCGGATATCTGCAAGGTGCCGATCATGCTCGATTCGAGCAAGTGGACGGTGATCCAAGCCGGTTTGAAATGTATTCAAGGCAAATCAGTCATCAACTCGATCAGTATGAAGGAAGGCGAAGAGGAATTCATTCACCACGCCAAACTGGCGCGCCGCTACGGTGCCGCAGTGATCGTCATGGCATTCGACGAGCAGGGGCAGGCGGATACGCTGCAGCGCAAGGTCGAGATCTGCACGCGCAGCTACCGCATTCTGGTCGACAAGGTTGGTTTTCCGCCGGAAGACATCATTTTTGATCCGAATATCTTTGCGATTGCTACTGGGATCGAGGAGCACAACAACTACGGCGTCGATTTCATCGAAGCGACGCGTGCGATCAAACAGACTTTACCGTACGCCAAGATCAGCGGCGGGGTGTCGAACGTGTCGTTCTCGTTCCGCGGCAACGAGCCGATCCGCGAGGCGATTCACACCGCTTTCCTGTATCACGCGATCAGAGCCGGTATGACGATGGGGATCGTCAACGCCGGGCAGCTCGGCGTGTATTCCGACATTCCGCCCGAGCTGCTGGAAAAGGTTGAGGACGTGCTGCTGAACCGCCGCCCGGACGCGACCGAGCGTCTGGTCGAATTTGCTGAACAATACAAAGGACAGAAAAAGGAACAAGTCGAAGATCTGGCATGGCGTGATGAGCCGCTGCAACAGCGACTGACGCATGCGCTGGTCAGAGGCATTGCCACATTCATCGAAACCGATACCGAAGAAGCGCGCGCCGAAATCGAGAAAAAGGGCGGCCGGCCGATTCAGGTGATCGAAGGGCCTTTGATGGACGGCATGAGCGTGGTCGGCGATCTGTTCGGTGCCGGAAAAATGTTTTTGCCGCAAGTCGTCAAATCGGCGCGGGTGATGAAACAAGCGGTTGCGTATCTGCTGCCGTATATCGAAGCGGAAAAGAAATTGCTCGGCGACGACAAGCCGAAGGGCAAGATCGTCGTCGCTACCGTCAAGGGCGATGTGCACGACATCGGCAAGAACATCGTGGCGGTGGTTTTGCAGTGCAACAACTACGAAGTGATCAACATGGGCGTCATGGTGCCGAGTGCACAGATTCTCGACATGGCGCGGCGCGAAAACGCCGACATCATCGGTTTGTCCGGGCTGATCACGCCGTCGCTCGAGGAAATGGCGCATGTGGCTAAGGAAATGCAGCGCGAGGGTTTCACCATTCCGCTGCTGATCGGTGGTGCCACGACGTCGCGCGTGCATACCGCCGTCAAGATCGCGCCGCATTACGAAGGTCCGACGGTGTGGGTACCCGATGCCAGCCGTGCAGTGGGCGTGTGTAGCAATTTGCTGTCGGAAGACTTGCGCGAGAAATACATGCAGGACGTCAGGGAAGAATACGAAAAAGTCCGTACCCAGCACAAGAACAAGAAAGGTCCAGCCAAATTGCTGGCGCTGGAGGAAGCGCGCGCCAATGCGTTCAAAACCGATTGGGCCAGCTATCAGCCGCATCAGCCGGAATTGATCGGCGTGCGTACGCTGAACAATTATCCGCTTGACAAGATCGTGCCGTTCATCGACTGGACACCGTTCTTTCAGGCTTGGGAACTGGCGGGGCGCTACCCCGACATCCTAACCGATGAAGTGGTCGGTGAGACCGCAAGCCAGTTGTTCCGCGATGCGCAAGCCATGCTGAAGAAAATCGTCGAACAGAAGTGGCTTAGCGCCAATGCCGTGATCGGCCTGTTTCCGGCGAATGCAATCGGCGACGACATCGAAATCTATACCGATGCTTCGCGCAGCAAGATTGCCATGGTTTACCACTGCCTGCGGCAGCAGGATCAAAAACCAAGCGGCAAACCGAATCGCTGCCTGGCGGATTACATTGCACCGAAGGACACCGGCATTGCCGATACCATTGGTCTGTTTGCGGTTGGTGCCGGTTTCGGAATCGACGAGCGCATCAAGGCATTCGAAGCGGTCAACGACGATTACAGCGCGATCGTGCTGAAAGCGCTGGCCGACCGCCTGGCGGAAGCCTTTGCCGAGCACATGCACATGCGCGTGCGCCGCGAATTCTGGGGTTATGCCAAGGATGAAACACTGAGTAACGAGCAATTGATCAATGAAGAATACCTCGGTATCCGTCCCGCGCCCGGCTATCCCGCGTGCCCGGATCACACCGAGAAAGGTCCGTTGTTTGCGACATTGAATGCGACCGAGAATGCCGGTATCGTGATTACCGAATCGTTCGCGATGGTACCGACCGCTGCGGTGTCAGGGTTTTATTTCTCCCACCCGGAATCGTCTTTCTTCGCCGTTGGGAAAATCGGCAAGGATCAAGTGGAAGATTACGCCAAACGCAAAGGTTGGACCTTGGAAGAAGCCGAACGCTGGCTGGCACCGGTGCTGGCGTATGAGCGGTAGAGATATAAAATAAGCACAATACTTATTCGCCTATTACAGCCGCCGGTATTAGAATAATCAGTAAGAAGTAAAATTTTTAATAAATTTTATGGAGGCCATGATGAAAACAAAAATATTGCGCTATGTTGCAGTTTTGCTCGTAGTTCCGGTGCTATCGGGATGCTGGCTGCTCGCCGTAGGAGGAGCAGGTGCATATGGCGGCTATAAAGCCAAGGAAGAGGGTTATGGACTGCAAAATCCTATTACAAAGGAGAAAAAGGAAAATAAGACTACTGATCAGAAAAAGTAACAGGATAATTTGAGCGACTGATAATTAGCAATCAAGTCGTAGTTAAGATTTTGTAGATAAGAGAGTCTGGAAGAATAGTCCAAAATTGTTAATGATTTCTGTATCAACGTACTTGTATAAGACAACCAATGTGTAAATATCGCAGCTGTGATAATGATAGCCCTCAATATTTGAGAGCTTAGTTTATCGGACAACATCATCTTCTTGTTTCTTCTCCAGCGGCTGAACCTGTGCCTCGGTCGGCGCCGCCCCAGTCTTGGCGGCATGCTTTTCCAAGACTGACAGATGTTTTTTGAACGATTCCAGATTCTGCAGCCATACCGAACGAATGCCGGGCGGAGAAACGAAGATTCCGCGTTTGCGTAACTTGTTGGAATTACGAACCTGGCCAAAAGCCGGTTGCTCCAGAGCAAAGGCTGTGACTGATGATTCCGTTGCTTCTTCGATGCGATTCTTGATGTTGGGCTTGCACCGGTTTGCGTCAATCAGAACCTCAATGCCACCCGTTTCCGCAGCAGCCTGATAGCGATAGAAAGTATCGCGTGAAACCTCCATCACCTTGCAGGCGCGGGATACATTACTAAGCTTGGTTGCCAGATTCAGCAGATCAAGTCTGAATTACTACAACTCAACACAACCAGTCTCCGGAAAAACCGGGGTGATTCGTACCACCAATTCCACCATCTGTTGGCAGAACTCAGGCGGGTAAGCAGGCTTATAGCTTTACATCATCTTACTTCTCCTTTAAACAGAACATAATGTGTCCGTTCAAAGGGGACAACTCCAACCCGAATAATCAGTGCTCACCCTGGCGGCAAAGAAAGACCACACTCACTTCGATAAAATTTCGAGCTAAAAAAATTATCATCAGCAGTATATAATTTTTGTTTTCATCTTTTACCCGATCAAAATGCAGGAATCGAAACCTCCGGTTATTAAACCATATACCTTTGTTTTCAGCTGGAAGCGTTTTTTTGTACATTGCGCAATCATGGGTTTTTGTATATTCCTAGGTCTGATGACCTGGTATTTTGGCAAACCGCCCAGCATCCGTTTTTATGAAACCAAATCGGAACAACCGCTTTCTGCTCCATTAGCATCCGGTATCGATATGGCGCTAGATATGCGCAGCTCCGTTGCCGTCAAAGAAAGTGAGCCGCTGCAAGTAGAATTATTTAAAGGAAATGTCTATTTTGACATCCAGAAACATGCCGCTCAGCAACTGGAAGTGAAAGTTGGCAACACCATCATCAAGGATTTCGGCACCCGTTTTAGCGTTGAATTGCACAAGGACGGCACCGGTCATATTGCAGTGGCAGATGGATATGTCAAACTTCACGTCGCAACCGGGGCTTATCAGATCAATGCACTAGAGCAAGCGGATTTTGATGATATTAAAGTTAGCAAGCATCGCCTGGTAACCGAGCGGGAAATTGCGCCTTGGCGTACCGATCCGTAGCCAATCGAGCACACCGTGTGCTAGAAATCAGCTTGACTTAGCTTAGTAGTCTGCGACGCTCTGCCTCATGACCGCACCACAAGGCATCCCATTCCTTGTCGCGTCAAGTTCTGACAGGCGCTGCGTGCTTGGTGTTCCTGTAAACCGACCAGCCTAGCCCGGTACATCTTTCGATTGCTGATTTCGACTTCCGTAATCACCACTTCACCCGGTACCCAGCGGGAGGCAGCCTTAGCCTGCGCGTGTGCCCGCCCGGATTCCTGGTAAGAACCAATTTGCACGCTCCAACCATCGTTTGATTGCACCGAGGGCTTTTGCATTTGTAGTTGCGATTGTGAAGTTTCTTGCGGTTTGCTAACTGCCTGCGGCGTGGATTCCGTACCCCGTTCCATCGCCGAAACCGATTTGGATTTTGGAGCCGGAAGCGCATCTTTACCGGATGATACTGCGCGGCCATTGGCGGCATTACTGGCCAATTGAACCGGACTCTGGTTAAAACTCCGGTCGAGCAATTGCGCCATTTGCTGATCGCGTGCCGCGGCGGTATTTCCACCCATTACGACGGCCACCACACGGCGATTGCCGCGCTTCGCCGAAGTCGCCACGTTAAAACCGGAAGCACGGATAAAACCGGTTTTCAAACCATCGACACCCGGCGTGTTTCGCACCATACGGTTGTGACTCTTATAGACGGTGCCTTTATGACTGAACGATTGCGTGGAAAAAAAATGATAATACTTGGGAAAATCCTTGATCAGCCGCATCGAAAGAGTAACCATATCCCGTGCTGTCGTTTTTTGCTCGTTATTGGGTAAACCGGAGGCATTGCGGAAAGTCGTGGAATGCATTCCCAGCTTGCGCGCCTTTTCGGTCATCATCCGGCCAAAATTTGTTTCACTCGTACCCAGAGCCTCCGCCACTACAGCCGCCACATCGTTTGCCGAACGCACGATCAGCGCCGGAATCGCTTCCCGTACACTAATACTGTCACCGGTACGCAAACCGATATTCGTCGACGGCATCGATGCTGCATGAGCAGACACCGGCATGCGCGAATCCAGCGTCATTTTGTGTTGTTCGATCGCTTCGAACAACAGATAAAGCGTCATCATTTTAGTCAGCGAAGCGGGGTAGCGGCTGGCATCGGCATGAGACTCGTGCAACACCGCGCCGGTATCCGCGTCAATTACGATAGAAGCCGAGCGGGGATTTGCTTGCACTGGGTTAGCCAAGAATAATGAATATAACATTGCAAGGACAAGAAAACCTTTCATCACTCCGCCCTCTGATATAACCATCCTTTTCGTCCTCGCCAAATATCGATCAACATTAAGAAACATGCATGACTGGCATGACACTATTCCATTCCAGTTGAACAGACTTCCCTTTTGCAGCGATGGTGGCAAGCGCCAGCCGATATCTGCTTTCTTATTATTTTTGACATTGATCATAGGACGATTACCTCCAGCTCTCTGCCGCGGAATTTAAAGATTGCATAGCTTACTAGAACAACTGATTGCAGTATTCCATAATAAATAGCATATTTCCCCTTATCTACAAAGCATTTTATGAAATGCTCCTGATAATTGGTTGCTTAGATTTAGAAAGAATTAAGCCGCAAGGATTAGCGTATTTCTGGGATGCCAATGCCATAATATGCAGCATCCGAGGTGCGAATACTGCTCCAGCTGATCGAACGAGCACCGGATGCAGAAACAAAGATTCCGCGTTTGTTTGTGTAGCTCGTTGGAAACTCGTACTTGGCCAAAAGCCGGTTACTCCAGGGCAAAAGCAGTGATTGCCGCCTTCGCCGCGATTCTTGATATTGAGCTAAGCCAGTTCGCATCAATCAGAGCCTCAATGCCACCCGCTTCCACGACAACCTGATATGAAATGAACTATACTGAAAAGAAAAAAGCTGTCAAATAAAGTCATCAGTTCTTGACCCGATGCTTTCGGTGCAAAATGACGCAAAATAACTCATTCGAATGGTGAAGATATGCTGAATTCCTCGATACTGGATATTGCTCTGGGCATGGTTTTTCTTTTCGTACTGATCAGTCTGCTGTGTTCCGCGATCAACGAAATGCTCGCGCAATTCTTGCGCTTGCGGGCGAAAAATCTCGAAGTGGGGCTGGGAAATCTGCTGCAATCGGGCGATGGAAACAAGCTGGCCGACGATCTTTATAAGCATCCGCTGATCAACGGACTTTCAAAGGAAGGGCAGAAACCGTCTTATATCCCGCCGAAGAATTTTACCCTGGCATTGATGGACATCATGACCGGCAATACCGGTAAGCTGCCGGCCGGCAACAAAGCGTTAATCGAGACGATCGAGAAGCAAGGTCTATTCGCGAAAACCGAAGCGGGCAGGTCGATCATCCTGTTATTGCATGAGGCCGGGGATGATGCTGAAAAAGCGCGCAAGAATCTGGAAGGCTGGTACAACGATGCGATGGATCGCGTGGGCGGCTGGTACAAACAGAAAACGCAGATCGTCATTTTTATCGTTGCGCTGATCGTATGCACTGCGCTGAACATCGATACCATCAAAATTTCCCAGACTCTGTGGACCGATATCGCGCTCAGGCAAGCGTTGGTTGAAGCGGCTTCTTCGACGGATATTGCCGGTTTGATGGCGCAGCAACCGGCGGAACAAAAAACGCCAACAGCCGGAGATGATAAATCGCCAGAGCAACCGGACAATCAAGTGGAAGCGGATACTTCTACCACAAATGCTGCTGCGATCAAAGGAATTGAACAATCCACCCGGACCGCCGGTGCCTTGATCGGACAAATCAGAGAATTGCATCTGCCTATTGGCTGGAAGAAACCGGATGGTCAATGGGCGGTCCAGGGATTTGATGGTATGGATTGGCTGGTCAAAATCCTGGGGATTCTGATGACCACTTTTGCCGGATCGCTGGGTGCGCCGTTCTGGTTTCAGCTGTTAAATAAAATTGTCGATTTGCGGGCAACGGGTAAACAGCCAGGGAAATCGAGCAGTTAATGCTCATATGCTACAACTTCGTTGCAGTCGCTAGGAAAAGTTACTGATCCTCTTTATGCGAATTTTGTATTCCTTATTATCTTGGGTTGCGCGAAAGATTCTTAAAGGAGGGTAGTTTTTTTGCTTTCGCTCACGTAACAATGATTTTATGATTTCTTCTGAATCGGATTCCAATTTACATCCAAGAATCAAAGCAGTTAAGGCTGAAGGATTAAATTGCAGATAGCAATTTGACTCTATGGGATGAATAATTCTTCTTTCCTTTTCATACTCCCAATTTTTAGATTTTCGCCACATTGTCCCGGCAATCGCATTACTTAAATTGTCCTTTAGGTAGTTGATTGTTGGATATTCATGTGAATATGTAACTGCACTTGCTTGCGTAAAAATGGATATATCTTTGCAAACTTGGAATTGGAGAGATATTCCTTTATGGCTTGATCCATAGTGAGCCCACATTAAGATACTTTTGGTATCTTCTGAGAAGCAACACACACCATTCTCATTAATTTGGTTTTTATAAATATTTTCTAGAGTTTCTGCAAGAAATTGATCGTTAGTTAACGAATGTGAAATTATTCTTTCTCTTTGATCTTCCGGAAGATCTGGATCATATAGTTTAAATCTCGTATTGAGGTGTTTCCTTTTTTCTTGGGGTTTTCCTTCAAAGATATACCGGCATTTCATATCGAAAGGATCATTGAATGAGTTTGGCGAACTTAGCCAAAGCTTGGATTCAACCAAATAATCCCGTAGAAATTTTTTATGCTTATCTTCAGCTAAAGGTAAGTATTTGTAAATAAAATGTGGATAGGGTTTGATTTTACTTCGAGTGTTTATGTTTAATAACTTTCTTCTTTTGTGAATGGGTTGCTGGTTGAGATAATTCAAAAAACTATCTAGGTGAATATCTTGCGCGCTGAGGAGATCGCGATAAGTTAGGATACGAGGATTGTTAGCATGCATTCTAAGATTTACCTTTTAACCAATCCTCCCGCACGCCCCGTGCCTGCGAAAATGCTTGTCCTAATCTTTCACCATCATGCTTCTCCAGCATTTCCCGCAGGCTGTTCAACTCATTTTGATACGCCTTAATCTGTTCAAGCAACGCTTCTCGATTCGCCAGACAAATGTCGCGCCACATTTCCGGCGAGCTGCTGGCGATGCGGGTGAAGTCGCGGAAGCCGCTGCCGGCGAAGCGCAGCAGGTTTTCGGGGTGACTGGTGCTGTGGTTGAGGTGACTCATCAGCGTAAACGCCAGCAGGTGCGGCAGGTGGCTGGTTGCGGCGAGCACTTGGTCGTGTTCATCGGCGGGCATCAGCGATACGTTGGCGCCGCAGGCTTGCCATAATTGTTGCACGCGCTCGACGGCTTGCGCGCCGGTTTCCGGTAGCGGCGTCAGGATCACATGTTTGTGGGTGTACAAATCCGCTTGCGCCGCTTGCACGCCGCTGTGTTCGGCACCGGCGATCGGGTGGCCGGGAACGAAGTGGTGCCGGTTTTGCATGGAAAGATGGTGGCGAGCTGCGGCGATGACATCCTGCTTGGTGCTACCGGCGTCGGTGATGAGCGTGTTGGCGTGCAGGTGCGGAGCAATGTGTTCCATGGTCGCAGCCGTCTGGCCGACCGGCATTGCCAGGAACACCAGATCGGCATTGTGCAGTGCCGTTGCGGTGTCGCTGGCGATTTCGTCGATTACGCCCAGTTCGATAGCGCGTTGCATGTTGGCCGCACTGCGGCCGATACCGGTGATATGTCTGACCAGACCGGCTTTACGCAGCGCCAGCGCGAACGATCCGCCGATCAGGCCGACGCCGATGATGACCAGTTTATTCAGAGCTGTGGCGGTTGTCATGGCAGTTACTCCGGATAGCGCGGAATTAATCCAGTTCGTTCAAGGCTTGATCGAGTGATTCGAGGAAGCGCCGGTTTTGCGCTTCGAGCCCGATGGTGACGCGCAGATGGTGCGGCATTTCGTAAATGCCCAGCGGGCGTACGATGACACCTTGACGCAGCAGGCTTTGATACACTTTCGGCGTGCTGGCGGCCTCGCCTTTGACGCGGAAGCTGATGAAATTGCCGTACGACGGAATGTACTCGATGCCCATTTTGCGGAAGCCGTCGGTCAGTTGCAGCATGCCGGCGCGGTTTAGTGCGTACGAACGCTGCACGAACTCGGCGTCGTGCAGCGCGGCCAATGCGCCGGTCAAACCGATGCTGCTGACGTTGAACGGTTGCCGTGCGCGGTTCATTAGATTGGCGACATCGGGGCGTGTCAGCCCGAAGCCGACGCGCACACCCGCCAAGCCGTACACTTTGGAAAACGTGCGCGTGATCAGCAAATTGGAAAATTGTTTCAGCCACTGAATGCTGTCCGGCTTGTTCGCCTCCGGCAGGTATTCGTAATATGCTTCGTCCATGACCACCAGAACATCGCGCGATACCCGTTCCATGAAGCGCAGCAAGTCTTCTTCGCTCGATAAGGTGCCGGTCGGGTTGTTGGGACTGGCGATAAAGACGACGCGCGTTTCCGGTGTGATGGCATCGAGCATCGCGGGCAGGTCGTGACCGTAATCGCGCGCGGGAACCGCAATGCCGTTGGCGCCGATCATCTGCGTGACCAGCGGATACACGGCAAAAGCGTGTTGCGAATACACCGCGCTGGCGCCCGGCTTCAGGAATACGCGCGCGGCCAGATCCAGTACGTCGTTGGAGCCGTTACCCAAAACGATTTGCTCGGGATCGACGCCATAGCGTTTCGACAACGCGGCTTTCAGTTCATAGCCGCTGCCGTCCGGGTACAGCGCGACGTCATGCAGCGTATTGATCATCGCATCCAGCGCGAGCGGACTGGTGCCGAGCGGGTTTTCATTGGACGCCAGTTTGATGATGTACGACTCGTCCAGGCCAAATTCACGCGCCAATTCTGAAATCGGTTTGCCGGGCTGATACGGTTGGATCGAACGGATATATTCCGGAGCAAAATCACAAAGATTCATAGGATTTAGTAGGGTGATTGGTTAAGAAACAAAAATGAAAAATTAGATGAATTCGATAGCTTCAAGATGACGGAATAACCGGCGGTTACGATGCCGGGTACGACCCGAGGATTTTCAGGAAAGCCGCTTTTTCCCGCAATTCCGCCAGGGCGGCCGCAACGTTGTTATCGCGCTGATGTCCTTCCAAATCGATAAAAAACACGTACTGCCACAGCCCGGTGCGCGATGGTCGCGATTCCAGGCGGCTCATGCTGACACCATGCTGCGCCAGCGGTTCGAGCAGGGCGTAAATCGCACCGGAGCGGTTGTTGGTCGATACGATCAGCGAGGTTTTGTCTTTTCCCGAGGCATCGATCAATTGTTTGCCAATGACTAAAAAACGCGTGGTGTTTTTCGGATCGTCCTCTATGTTTTCCGCGCAAATCGTCAATCCGAACAATTCTGCGGCTCTTTGGCCGGCGATTGCCGCCGCTTGTTTGTCGGCGGCGGCCTGGCGCGCGGCTTCAGCATTGCTGGCGGCATGGATCAGCGCGGAACTGGGCAAATGCGGTAAGTTGGCGCTGAGCCAATGATGGCATTGCGCCAGCGATTGCGGGTGCGAGTAAATCCTGCTGATGTGCGTCAGGTCGGTTTGCTGCGCCATTAAAAACTGATGCACCGGTAACTGAATCTCGCCGCAAATGGTGAGCGGGGTTTGCAGCAGCAAATCCATCGTTCTGCCGACCGCGCCTTCGGAAGAATTTTCCACCGGCACCACGCCGTAATGGGCGGTATCCGATTCCACGGTGCGGAACACGTCGTCGATCGAGTCGCACGGCACTTCACTGATCGCGTTGCCGAAACGTTTCAGCGCCGCTTCTTCGGAGAAGGTGCCGTTCGGGCCGAGAAACGCTACGCTCATCGGTTTTTCCAGTGCGCGGCACAGCGACATGATTTCGGTGAACAATTGCTGGATATGCTCGTTGCTGATTGGACCGGGATTGTGTTCCCGCATGCGCGCCAGGATTTGCGCTTCGCGTTCGGGGCGGTAAATGACACCGCTCTTTTTGATTTTGCCGACTTGTTGCGCCAATCCGGCGCGTCGGCTGACGAGTTGCAGCAATTGGTCGTCGATGGCGTCGATCTGATCGCGGAGTTGTTTGAGTTGTTCGGACATATAGCTAGCTGGCTAATAGTTGGATAATACGATTATTGCTCGGAGTTTATTGGGCAAACGGCAGATAACGCGCCATCAGCACGCCGCTGATCGACGAGATCTCGCGCAAAACGGGCGGCGGAACTGGGCTGTCGGTATCGACCAGCGTATACGCCATTTCGCCGCGTGATTTGTTGATCATGGTGTGAATATTCAATCCTGCTTTGGCCATGCTGGTCGAAATCTGCCCCAGGATATTCGGCACGTTAGCGTTGGCGACGGCGACACGGTAAGGTACTTCGCGTTCCATTTGCGTATCGGGAAAGTTGACAGTGTTGGTGATATTGCCGTTTTGCAGATAATCGATCAACTGATCCACCACCATCACGGCGCAATTATCCTCCGCTTCGCTGGTGGATGCGCCGAGGTGCGGCAAGGTGATCACGCCTTTCTGGTGTTGCAGTTTCTGGCTGGGAAAATCGCTGACGTAAGTTTTGATTTTATTGGCGGCGATGGCTTGCAGCACGGCATCTTCGTCGACGATCGCGGCGCGCGAGAAATTCAGCAAAATCGCATGATGCTTCATCAGCGCTATGCTTTTGTCATTGATCAAATGCCGCGTCGAATCGAGCAGCGGCACGTGCACGCTGACAAATTCGCTGTGGCGCAGCAGATCTTCCATGCTGTTGGCTTTTTTGACTTCCGCTGACAGGCTCCAAGCCGACTCGACAGTGATTTTCGGATCAAAGCCGATGACTTTCATGCCGAGCCGGATCGCCGAATTGGCGACCAGACGGCCGATTTCCCCCAAACCGATCACACCTAATGTGCGTCCCGGTAATTCGATGCCGGAGAAGCGTTTTTTACCGTCCTCGGCTTGTTTGTTCAGCGCTGCATCATCGCCTTGCAGGCTGCCGGCGAATTCCAGCGCCGGGACTAAATTGCGTGCAGCTAGAAATAAGCTGGCTAACACCAGTTCCTTGACGGCGTTGGCATTGGCGCCAGGCGTATTGAAAACCGGCACGCCGCGCGCGTTCATGGCGTCGACCGGAATATTATTGGTGCCCGCACCGGCGCGGCCGATCGCTTTGACGCTCGCCGGGATGGTGCTATTGAGCATATTGTGCGAGCGTACCAGAATGGCATCTGGTTCCTCGATGTCATGACCGACCTGATAATGATCAACGGGAAAACGGTTGAGTCCATGCGCTGAGATCGCATTGAGCGTCAGAATTTTAAAGGTGTGTTGTTCAGGCATGGTGGCTGGCAAACTCCTTCATGAACGCGACCAGTTTTGCAACCCCTTCGAGTGGCATGGCGTTGTAGATCGATGCGCGCATACCGCCAACCGAGCGATGGCCTTTCAATTGCAATAAACCGTTGTGTTGCGCTTGTTTGAGAAATTCGCCGTCCAGTGCGGAATCTTTTAATGTGAACGGCACGTTCATGCGCGAGCGGTCGGCTTTCGCCACCGGGCAATGATAGAAATCAGTGCTGTCGAGATAGTTGTACAGCAGGTCCGCCTTGGCGATGTTAATTTTTTCCATCGCCGCCAGTCCGCCTTGTTTTTTCAGCCAAGCGAGCACCAGGCCGGTGATGTACATCGCATATGTGGGCGGGGTGTTGTACATCGAGTCGTTTTGGGCGTGAATTTGATAATCGTACAAAGTCGGGGTGCCGGGCAGAGGCTTTCCCAACAAATCCTCACGAACGATCACCAGCGTCAGCCCGGCGGGGCCGAGATTTTTTTGCGCACCGGCGTAAATTAGGCCGAAGCGGGTGATATCCAGCGGGCGCGACAGGATGTCGGACGACATATCGACGACCAGCGGAACATCCACTTGAGGCACCCACTGGAATTCGACGCCGCCGATGGTTTCGTTGCTGGTGTAATGCACATATGCTGCGTCTGAATTGAGGTGCCATCCGCTTTGCGGCGGTACATAGGTGAAATTCGCGTCTGCGGATGAAGCGGCGACATTGACACTGCAATAGCGGCTGGCTTCTTCGATCGCTTTGGTTGACCATTGGCCGGTGTTGATGTAATCCGCGCTGGTTTTGCCGCGCAACAGATTCATCGGTACCATGGCAAATTGGCTGGAAGCGCCGCCCTGCAGGAACAGCACCTTATAATTTTGCGGAATCCCCGCCAGTTCGCGTAAATCATTTTCCGTTTGCGCCGCGATGGCCATGAATTCCTTGCCGCGATGGCTCATTTCCATCACCGACATGCCGCTGCCATGCCAATCCAGCATTTCGTCGCGCGCTTGTTGCAGCACTTCCTTGGGGAGCACTGCGGGTCCGGCGCTGAAATTATAGATTTGTTCCATTGCGTGTTTCCCGGTAGATTGCCAGCGGTTAACCGTCGCCTTCGCTATCTTCGCTTTCCACGACGCGTTCCAATCCGGCCAGTTTTTCGCCCGGATCGAGGTTGATCAGGGTGACGCCTTGCGTGGCGCGGCTCATTTCGCGCACTTCGTTGACACGCGTGCGGATCATCACACCGCCGGAAGTGATCAGCATGATTTCATCGTCCGGTTTAACCAGTTTCGCCGCGACCACTTTGCCGTTGCGCGGACTGGTGATGATCGCGATCATGCCTTGCGTGCCGCGGTTGTGGCGGGTGTATTCGCCAATCGGCGTGCGTTTGCCGTATCCGTTCTCGGTGGCGGTGAGTACCGCCAGTTCTTCGCTTTCGGCGACCAGCATCGAGATGACGCGCTGCCCGGAGCCGAGTTTCATGCCGCGCACACCGCGCGCGGTGCGTCCCATCGGCCGTACATCGTTTTCGTCGAAGCGCATGGCTTTACCATTGTCGGAGAACAGCATCACATCGTGCTTGCCGTCGGTCAATTCGACGCCGATCAAATAATCGCCTTCGTCTAAGCCGATGGCGATGATGCCGTTATTACGCGGACGGGAGAATTCCGACAGCGGTGTTTTCTTGACGGTGCCGAAAGCCGTTGCCATAAAGACGAAGTGATCGTCATCAAAGGTTTTAACCGGCAGCACGGCGTTGATTTTTTCGCCTTCTTCTAATTGCACCCAATTGACAATCGGCTTGCCGCGCGATTGCCGCCCGCCTTGCGGCACTTCGTAGACTTTGATCCAGTAAACCCGTCCGAGGCTTGAAAAGCACAGAATATAGTCGTGCGTATTGGCGATGAACAGCTTGTCGATAAAATCGTCTTCCTTGGTGGCTGTCGCCAGCTTGCCGCGTCCGCCGCGTTTTTGCGCGTGGTACTCATCGAGTAATTGCGATTTGATATAACCGCTGTGCGATAGCGTCACAACGACATCGGCGGGGGCGATCAAGTCTTCGATACTTAAATTTTGCGCGTCGAGCACGATTTCACTGCGGCGCTTGTCGCCAAATTGCTGACGGATGGCGGCCAATTCTTCCGTGATGATGCCGGTAATGCGTTCCGGATTGGCTAGAATATCCAGATAGTCGATGATCTTATCGATCACTTCCTTATATTCGTTGACGATTTTTTCCTGTTCCAGACCGGTCAAGCGTTGCAGGCGTAAATCCAGGATCGCTTGCGCTTGTTCATCGGACAGATAGTAACCTTGCGCTTGCTGGCCGAAAGCGGCATCCAATCCTTCGGGGCGCAGCGCATTGGCATCCGCAATGGCGCGCTCAAGCATTTCTTTGACAATAGCCGAGCGCCAGGCTCTAGCCATTAAGGCAGTTTTGGCATCAGCCGGTGTCGGTGCCGCTTTGATCAGAGCGATGATTTCGTCGACATTGGATAACGCAACGGCTAGACCTTCCAGCAGATGGCCGCGTTCGCGCGCTTTTTTCAGCTCGAAAACCGTGCGGCGCGTGACGACTTCGCGGCGGTGGCGCAGGAAGGCATCGAGAATTTGTTTCAAGTTTAGCAAGCGCGGCTGGCCGTCGAGCAGTGCCACCATGTTCATGCCGAAGGTATCCTGCATCTGCGTTTCTTTGTACAGATTGTTCAGGATGACATCGGGTATTTCGCCGCGCTTCAATTCGATGACGACGCGCATGCCGGATTTGTCGGATTCGTCGCGCAGATCGGAAATACCCTCGACTTTCTTGTCGCGCACCAATTCACCGATGCGGATCAATAAATTAGCCTTGTTGACCTGGTACGGTAGCTCGTCGATAACGATGCATTGGCGGCTGCCTTTTTCCATATCTTCAAAATGTGTGCGCGCACGCATGACTACGCGGCCCCGGCCGGTACGGTAGCCGTCTCTGACGCCTTCGACGCCGTAAATGATGCCCGCTGTCGGGAAATCAGGCGCTGGAATATATTCGATCAGCTCATCGATGCTGATTTCCGGGTTTTTGAGCAGTGCCAGGCAGGCATCGATCACTTCGCCTAAATTATGTGGCGGAATGTTGGTTGCCATGCCGACGGCGATGCCGGAAGAGCCGTTGATGAGCAGATTCGGGATTTTAGCGGGCAGAATCAGCGGTTCTTGTTCCGAACCGTCGTAGTTCGGACCGAAGTCGACTGTTTCCTTGTCCAAATCAACCAGTAGTTCGTGCGCAATGCGTGACATGCGGATTTCTGTGTAACGCATGGCCGCGGCATTGTCGCCGTCGACAGAACCGAAGTTGCCTTGCCCGTCGATCAGCATGTAACGCAGTGAGAAATCCTGCGCCATACGGACGATGGTATCGTAGACCGCGGTATCGCCATGCGGATGGTATTTACCGATGACATCACCGACGATACGCGCGGATTTTTTGTACGGCCGGTTCCAGTCATTGGACAGCTCATGCATGGCAAATAACACGCGACGGTGCACCGGCTTGAGACCATCCCGGACATCCGGCAAGGCGCGGCCCACGATGACGCTCATGGCGTAATCAAGATAGGAACGCCGCATTTCTTCTTCAAGACTGATCGGCAAAGTTTCCTTGGCGAACTGATTCATAGCTTATGATTTTGTGAGAAACAACGGGTTATGACGCAGAAATGTATCTTCTTGAAACCGGGTATCAGAAATTTATCAATCGGGCCATTCTAACATGCTGCCATCGTTTCTCGATTAACTTTGGGTTGCGGGCAGGTAAAATTTGCACCGGATAAGGTGATATGCAAACAAAAAAGCTTGAAAAAGCAGATTAAATAGGTAAACATTACAACTTTTTCAAATTTTCCTTAGCTTACCGGGAGAAGCGCTGAATTGAATTTTCCATCTAAAAATGCGAGTGTGGTGCTGTGTCTAATGTGATGAATACCTACGCACGGCTGCCGGTTACCTTCGTCAAAGGTGAAGGGGTGTGGTTATGGGATGACCGGGGCGAGCGTTATCTGGATGCGTTGTCCGGTGTCGCCGTGTGCGGACTAGGGCATTGCCATCCAAGATTAACCAAGGCGATTTGCGAACAAGCCGGGAAGTTGATTCATACATCCAATCTTTTTCACATCGAGAAACAGGAACGGCTGGCTGATCGCTTGACGGAATTATCCGGTATGGACAATGCATTTTTCTGCAATTCCGGTGCGGAAGCGAACGAAGCGGCGATCAAGCTTGCCCGGTTGCATGGACATAACCGGGGGATATCGCTGCCGACGATCATTGTCATGGAACGGTCATTTCACGGCCGTACTATGGCGACGCTGACGGCCAGCGGAAACCGCAAAGTGCAAGCCGGGTTTGAGCCGTTGCTGTCGGGTTTTGTGCGTGTTCCCTATAACAATATGGAAGCAATTGCACAGGTTGCCGCCAATAATAAAGATGTCGTGGCAGTGTTGGTGGAGCCTTTCCAAGGCGAAGGCGGGGTCAATATTCCTGAAGTGCATTACCTGCAGGAATTACGCCATTTATGCAATCAGAATGACTGGCTTTTGATGCTGGATGAAGTGCAATCTGGCATCGGGCGTAGCGGTAAATGGTTTGCGTTCCAGCATAGTCAGATCATGCCGGATGTCGTCACCCTGGCCAAAGGATTGGGAGGCGGTGTGGCGATCGGTGCTTGCTTGGCGAAGGGCATAGCGGCCGAGGTTTTTAAGCCGGGCAATCATGCTTCCACGTTTGGCGGCAATCCATTAGCCTGCGCCGCGGCGATTGAGACGCTGAATGTGATAACCGATGAGGGTTTGCTTGATCATGCGACCCAATTAGGCGATTTCATGCGCGACCGGTTAAGAAATCAACTGGAAAATGTCGCGGGTGTGGTGCAAGTTCGCGGTCAGGGACTGATCGTTGGCGTCGAACTTTCCGTGCCTTGCGTAGAGTTGGTGAAAAAGGCGCTGGAAAAGAAATTACTGATTAATGTGACATCGGATAAAGTGATTCGTCTGTTGCCTGCGTTTGTAATGCAGCGGGATGAAGCTGAGCAAGTGGTGGATATCACGTGCTCGTTGATAAAGGAGTTCTTGAATAGCTAAGCAGACGGTTCTGATCCTGTATGGCTGATTAGCTATTTACCCTGTTATGCAATTAAAGCATTTTTTGCAATTCAATGATTTTAGCCGTGACGAATATGAATATCTGTTCGCACGTGCGCGCTGGATAAAGCAAGAATTCAAACAATACCGGCAATACTGGCCGTTGGCGGACCGTACGCTGGCGATGATATTCGACAAGAGTTCGACACGCACGCGTTTATCGTTTGAAGCCGGCATGCATCAATTGGGAGGCGCAGCCATTTATCTGTCGACGCGCGATACCCAACTGGGGCGCGGGGAACCGGTGGAAGATGCGGCACGGGTGATTTCCCGCATGGTCGATCTGGTCATGATCCGGACGTATCAGCATGATATTGTCAGCCGCTTTGCGAAATACTCCCGGGTGCCGGTTATCAATGGCTTAACCGATGAGTATCATCCTTGTCAGATCATGAGCGACATTTTTACCTATATCGAATACCGCGGTGGTATTGAAGGCAAGACCGTAGCTTGGATCGGCGATTCCAACAATATGTGCAATACTTGGCTGCAAGCAGCCGAGATTTTTAATTTCAAAGTGCATGTCTCGACACCGCCCGGTTACGATATCGATCCCGAGCGGATAGGACTTAAAAGCACCGCGCATTTTGAGAAATTTAAGAGTCCGCATCAAGCGGTGACTGGCGTGGATCTGGTTACAACGGATGTCTGGACCAGCATGGGATTCGAAGCGGAAGCGGAGCAAAGAAAGAATGATTTTGCCGAATTTTGTGTCGATCAGGAAATGATGGCACTGGCAAAACCGGATGCATTGTTCATGCATTGTCTGCCGGCTCATCGTGGTGAAGAGGTAAGCGCCGAAGTGCTGGATGGGCCGCAATCGGTAGTATGGGATGAAGCTGAGAACCGGCTGCATACGCAAAAAGCATTGATGGAATATTTGTTGCTGGGCAGAGTCAGCACAGGCGGTTAAACCGGGAATTTGGAATCAACTAAGTGCGAGTATCTTGTGGCACTAAATAAACGAGCTTATTGGAAACAATGAAAAAAATTAATAAAGTGGTGTTGGCATTTTCTGGGGGATTGGATACCTCTGTGATTCTGAAATGGTTGCAAGATACCTATCAATGCGAAGTTGTTACTTTTACCGCAGATATCGGGCAAGGGGAGGAAGTCGAACCGGCGCGTGCGAAAGCAAAACAATTCGGCATAAAGGAAATTTATATCGATGATTTGCGTGAGGAGTTTGTGCGCGATTTTGTGTTTCCTATGTTCCGTGCCAACACGATTTATGAGGGCGAGTATTTGTTGGGTACCAGCATTGCGCGTCCGCTAATCGCCAAAAGGCAGATTGAGATTGCCAAGGAAACCGGTGCGGATGCGGTTTCTCACGGTGCGACCGGTAAAGGCAATGATCAAGTACGTTTCGAATTGGGTTATTACGCATTACAGCCGGATATTCACGTGATCGCGCCGTGGCGCGAATGGGATTTAACTTCCCGGGAGAAATTGCTACAGTACGCCGAGCGGCATGGCATTCCGGTTGAAATGAAAAAGAAAGCGGGATCGCCGTACAGTATGGATGCCAATCTGCTGCATATTTCCTATGAGGGCCGGATTCTCGAGGATCCCGCAGTGGAGCCGGAGGAATCCATGTGGCGCTGGAGCGTGTCACCGGAAAAAGCACCGGATGAGCCTGAGTATTTGAATCTGGAATTTAAGCGCGGTGATGTGGTGGCATTGAATGGCGTGTCATTATCACCAGCAGGTGTGTTGGAGAAGCTTAATCAATTAGGCGGAAAGCACGGCATAGGTAGACTGGATTTGGTGGAGAATCGCTATGTCGGCATGAAGTCACGCGGGTGCTATGAAACGCCGGGAGGAACAATTCTGTTGCGGGCACACCGTGCCATTGAGTCGATTACGCTGGATCGGGAAGTGGCGCATTTGAAGGATGATTTAATGTCGCGCTACGCCGCGCTGATTTACAACGGTTATTGGTGGAGTCCGGAGCGCAAGATGTTGCAGACGATGATCGATGCGAGTCAGGAAAAAGTAAACGGTTGGGTCAGATTAAAGTTGTATAAAGGAAATGTCATCGTGGTTGGCCGTGATTCGCAAAGTGATTCGTTGTTTGATCCAACCATCGCAACGTTTGAAGACGATGCCGGTGCCTATAATCAAGGGGATGCGGCAGGATTCATCAAATTAAATGCTTTGAGGATGCGCATTGCAGCGAATGCCGAGAAAAAGAAAAAGTAACTGATAATTTTTGCCAGAATAGTAGTTTTGGCAGCAAGATCGAAATCACCGGTTTATTCTTGAATAACAAGCTCGCAGGAAATTGCAACTTATATAGTTAGATCAGTGCGAAGAGAGAAATAATGCCTTCATTTGATATTGTTTCGGAAGTGGATAAGCAAGAAGTCAGAAATGCTGTCGATCAGGTCAACAAAGAAGTCGGTGCTCGATTTGATTTTAAAGGCTCCGATGCGAGGGTGGAGCAGTCAGATTATCAATTGACGGTATACGCTGATGACGAGTTTAAACTGGAGCAAATATTGGATATTCTCCGCACCCGACTGACCAAGCGCAATGTGGATGTGCGTTGCTTGGATAAAGGACAGGTGGAGAAGGTCAGCGGAAATAAAGTGAAGCAGTTGGTAACGGTCAAGACTGGATTAGAAACCGAGTTAGCCAAAAAAATCATTAAACAGATTAAAGACAGCAAGTTGAAAGTGCAAGCAAGCATTCAAGGGGAAGCGGTGCGCGTGACCGGTGCGAAAAAAGATGTACTGCAAGAGGCGATTCAGTTAATAAGAAAATCCATCGATAATTTTCCATTGCAATTTCAGAATTTCAGAGATTAATGGTGCTGGAAAATATTCAAGGTTCAGTCGGCATAATTCAATTTATGAGCTCTGCAAGTAATCAAGATCAGAGAAGTGAAGCAAATTGCCAGAATTTTAAAGGTTGTTTATCTTAATGTTGACATAGTTTGATAAACACAATAGAATCCGCTCTCTTTTTTGCCGCATCTCGAATTCAGATGAGATGCAGATAAGATAAATAAACCTGCAAACAAATGAAGAATAGCAATAAGCCGTTACAGTTTTTTAGGATACAGAAATGCCGACAATCAGTCAGTTAGTTCGAAAACCACGTGTCGCTAAGCGAGTGAAAAGTAATGTTCCAGCGCTTGAGAATAGTCCGCAAAAAAGAGGGGTATGTACAAGGGTATATACAACTACACCTAAAAAGCCAAATTCAGCGTTGCGAAAAGTGGCTAGGGTTCGGCTAACTAATGGGTTTGAGGTGACAAGCTATATCGGTGGTGAGGGGCACAATCTTCAGGAGCACTCCGTTGTATTGATACGTGGCGGTCGTGTCAAGGATTTGCCGGGTGTGCGTTATCATACCGTCAGGGGTAGTCTGGATACTGCTGGCGTTAAAGATCGTAAACAAGGTCGCTCAAAATACGGTTCGAAGAAACCAAAAACTGCATAAGACATACTTAGCTGAGCTTGAGAAGATAGCATTAAAAATTTGCGTAATAAATGAGGTTGTATAATGCCAAGACGTAGAGAAGTGCCAAAGCGTGAAATATTGCCTGATCCAAAATATCACAATGTTGAATTGGCGAAATTTGTTAACGTGCTTATGACGCGTGGTAAAAAGTCAGTTGCAGAAAGAATTATTTATGGTGCGCTAGAGCACATAGGGAAAAAAACCGGGAATGACCCCTTGGAGGTTTTTACTCAAGCTTTAACGAATGTTCGGCCAATTGTGGAAGTTAAGAGTCGTCGGGTTGGCGGGGCCAACTATCAAGTGCCGGTTGAAGTTCGCTCGGTGCGTCGGAACGCATTGGCTATGCGCTGGTTAAGAGATGCGGCTAGAAAAAGAAGTGAAAAATCGATGGATATAAGGCTGGCAGGTGAATTAACAGAGGCTGCTGAAGGCCGCGGTGGTGCGGTAAAAAAACGAGAAGAAGTGCACAGAATGGCAGAATCCAATAAAGCATTTTCTCATTTTAGATTTTAGTGGATTGGAAGTGGGTTGGTGTTGAGTAAATTGTAAGTTGAACTAATCGTAAGGCATTGTATTGTGGCAAGAAAAACTCCAATAGAGCGTTATAGAAATATAGGTATCATGGCGCATATCGACGCCGGTAAAACAACGACTACCGAGCGTGTTCTTTTTTATACAGGTGTATCGCATAAACTGGGCGAAGTCCATGATGGTGCGGCTACTATGGATTGGATGGAGCAAGAGCAAGAAAGAGGCATTACGATTACATCAGCAGCAACAACCTGTTTCTGGAGAGGAATGGGGGGGAATTATCCTGAGCATCGCATTAACATAATAGATACACCCGGTCACGTTGATTTTACCATTGAAGTGGAGAGGTCGTTACGCGTATTGGATGGGGCGTGTACTGTTTTTTGTGCGGTGGGTGGGGTGCAGCCACAGACTGAAACAGTTTGGAGGCAAGCCAATAAGTATAAGGTGCCTCGTTTGGCCTTTGTGAACAAAATGGATCGGTCGGGTGCAAATTTTATGCGTGTTTACGAGCAAATAAAGACACGACTCAAAGCAATGCCGGTGCCAATACAGCTTCCAATTGGTGCAGAAGATAAATTCGAAGGTGTTGTCGATTTGGTAAAAATGAAGGCCATCTATTGGGACGATGAAAGTCGAGGAATGAAATTCGAGGAGCGCGATATACCGACTAATTTGAAGTCGGATGCTCAGTCGTGGCGCGAAAAAATGCTCGAGTCAGCAGCCGAAGCAAATGAAGATTTAATGAATAAGTATCTTGAAAACGGAGATTTGGAGATTTCTGATATCAAGAGCGGTTTGCGGGTGCGAACTATCAATAATGAAATAGTGCCCATGATGTGCGGTACCGCCTTTAAAAATAAAGGGGTGCAAGCCATGCTGGATGCGGTCATAGATTACATGCCGTCGCCGACGGATATAGTGGCGGTACAAGGTGAGAATGAAGATGGCGGGGCGGATAAGCGTATAGCGGATGATGATGAGCCTTTTTCGGCGCTTGCGTTTAAAATTGCTACGGATCCATATGTAGGACAGCTCATTTTCTTTAGGGTTTATTCCGGTGTTGTTGTGTCTGGTGATACTGTCTATAACCCAGTTAAAGGTAAAAAAGAAAGGATAGGCAGGATCTTGCAGATGCACGCCAATCAGCGTGAAGAGATAAAAGAGGTGCGGGCGGGTGATATAGCTGCAGCAGTAGGCTTAAAAGATGTGGTAACTGGGGATACTCTTTGTGATCCGCAAAAGATAATTACTCTGGAGAGAATGGATTTTCCCGAGCCGGTAATTCATGTTGCTGTTGAACCAAAAACTAAAATAGATCAGGAAAAAATGGGGATTGCGCTTAATAGATTGGCGCAGGAGGACCCTTCATTTAGAGTACGGACCGATGAAGAATCGGGGCAGACGATCATTTCTGGAATGGGTGAATTGCATTTGGAGATTATCGTTGATCGGATGAAACGTGAATTTGGTGTAGAAGCTAACGTCGGTGCTCCTCAGGTTGCGTATCGCGAAGCTATAAGAAAATCCGTGGAGATAGAGGGAAAATTTGTCAAGCAATCAGGTGGACGCGGTCAGTATGGCCATGTTTGGTTAAGGATGGAACCGAATGATGCAGGCAAGGGATTTGAGTTTGTAGACGAGATAAAGGGTGGATCAGTGCCACGTGAATATATTCCTGCGGTAGAAAAAGGGTTGTTGGAAACGCTACCGAGCGGAGTGTTGGCAGGGTATCCTGTAGTGGATGTCAAGGTTACTCTTTTTGATGGTTCATATCACGATGTGGATTCAAATGAAAATGCATTCAAAATGGCTGCATCAATAGCATTTAAAGATGGCATGCGAAAAGCCAATCCAGTTCTGTTGGAACCTATGATGGCAGTGGAAGTGGAATCTCCGGAAGATTTTATGGGCAATGTGGTAGGAGATTTGTCATCTAGACGAGGTATGATTCAGGGTATGGAAGATGTGCCTGGATTCAAAGTAATCCGAGCTGAAGTTCCTTTGGCGGAGATGTTTGGCTATTCAACGGCTCTAAGATCAGCTACACAAGGAAGGGCAACATATTCAATGGAGTTTAAGCAATATTCCGAAGCTCCAAAGAATGTGGCAGATGCGATAATCAATAAAAAATAATCGAATTGTTGAGAGTGTAAGGAACAGAACATGGCAAAGAGTAAATTTGAGCGATCGAAGCCACACGTAAATGTTGGTACGATAGGACACGTAGATCACGGGAAGACGACGCTAACGGCGGCGATTACGACGATATTGACGAAGAAGTTTGGTGGTGAAGCGAAGAGCTACGATCAGATTGACTCGGCGCCGGAAGAGCGTGCGCGTGGAATTACTATC
>JAFEGA010000018.1 GCA_018240285.1 Pseudomonadota bacterium
GAGTTGTCCCATTTTGACGGACAGTTTTTTCATGGAGTCGAGAAAGTCTCGACCTGTGAAAGCAGACTGCAGTTTATCTGCGATTTGATTATTCTCATTCAGTTTTCTTTCAAAATTGATCGGTGATAGGTATCCCAGTCCAGAATGCCTGCGAGTGGGGTTGTACCAGGACTCGATCCAAGTGAATATGGCGAGCCTTGCTTCAGTTTTGTTTTTCCAGGAACGCCTGTCGATCAGCTCACATTCCAGGGAAGCAAAAAAGCTCTCAGCCATTGCGTTATCATAGGCATCACCCACACTGCCCATCTAAGGATGCACGCCCATTTCCTTGCATCGCTTGCCGAACTCAACGCTGGTATATTGATTGCCTTGATCGCTGTGGTGAATTGTTTAGTCCCGCAGTATGCTGGTGTAATATACAGCCATCTACGGAGGAAGGATTTATGGGACAGATTTTGCACGGAAGCGCCAAGACCACGCACGCGATCAGAACGGCAATACAGCGATCACAGGCTACGCTCAAAGAGTTAGCGCAGCAGTATGATATCAACCCCAAGACGGTTGCGAAGTGGCGCAAGCGCGATTTTGTTGATGATGCTCCCATGGGGCCAAAGAAACCCGCATCAATCGTTCTGACAGCAGAAGAGGAAGCCATGTGCGTAGCATTCCGCAGGCACACACTGCTGCCGCTGGATGATTGCCTGTACGCCTTGCAGCCAACGATTCCGCATCTGTCCCGATCAACTCTGCACCGCTGTTATCAGCGCCACAACATCAGCCGGTTGCCGGATGTTGAAGGAAACAAACCGGCAAAGAAGAAGTTCAAGAAATATCCCATTGGATACTTCCACATTGACATTGCCGAAGTGCGGACCGAAGAAGGAAAGCTCTATTTGTTTGTTGCCATAGACAGGACATCAAAGTTTGCCTATGCGGAATTGCATAATAAATCGGACAGGAAAATATCAACGGCCTTCTTGCGTAACTTGATCGAAGCCGTTCCTTATAAGATCCATACGATCCTCACTGACAACGGCAGCCAGTTCTGCCCCCCGCCGCGCTACCGTAACGGGCCGGCAGCGCAGTGGATAGCGCATATGTTCGACCTGTGCTGCAACGAGCACAGTATTGAACACAGACTGACAAAACCCAAACATCCCTGGACGAACGGCCAGGTAGAGCGCATGAACAGAACCATCAAGGAAGCCACGGTAAAACGTTACCATTACAACTCGCACGATCAGTTGAAAACGCACATGCAGGACTTCCTGATGGCATACAACTTCGCCCGTCGGCTTAAAACCCTCAAAGGCCTCACACCTTACGAATACGTCTGCAAAATATGGACAGAAGAGCCGGAACGTTTTAACGTTGATCCATTCCAGCACACATTGGGACTAAATGTCGAGTGCTGCCTGGGAACTAGGCCCAATCATGCGGCCAACTGCCGTCCTGCCCGAAACTGGGTGACATTGCCAACGTATGCTTCTAAGGCTGAAGCAGTAATTGGACCAATGCCTGGAACTGTCTGCAGACGACGCGTAACGTCCAACTGACGGGCATGCATTTCAATTTGTGTGGTTACGTTGCCGATACGCTGTTCCAGTTCTCCTAGGTGCTCCCATTGCTGCTTGATACAGCTGACGAGAAATGTGGGCGAGATCTTCATAAGATCCTCAAGCAAAGCGGGAATTGTGTTCCCTATTGGGGCTGTTAAGCCGAATTCAGTGAGTAATCCGCGCAGCTGATTTATAGTCGCCGTTCGCTGGCTTATCAGCATCTCGCGCACCCTATGCAGACTCAGAACCGCCTGCTGCCCGACTGTTTTTACCGGAACAAAATGCATGCCAGGGCGTTGTGCCGCTTCGCAGATAGCACGTGCATCGTTACGGTCGTTCTTATTGGATTTGACGAATGGTTTGACGAATTGCGGTGAAATCAGACAGACTTCATGGCCCAGCAACTGGCATAACCTGCCCCAGTGATGGGCGCTGGCACAGGCCTCCATTGCAACCGTAATAGGTTCGCTGCGATGTAAATACTCGATCAGTTTCGAGCGTGAGAGCTTGATTGCTTTGACCTGTCTGCCAGTACTATCGGCAGCATGTAGATGGAATACGCTCTTTGCCAGGTCGATGCCAATGATGGTGATTTTGCTCATAGTATGGTCTCCTCGATTTTGTGTGGCTAAGCGTGAAATACCCCATTTGAGAGTTATACGTCAACGTCAGGTAGAGGCGTCCATTCCATTGACCGCAAACTCAAATCCTGATGTCGTTCATTGACCGGTATCGCGGCAGTCACGGGGTCGAGCCGATCTGCAAGGTTTTGCGGACTGCCCCGTCCGGATACCGGCGATATGCAGCAAAGCAACGCAATCCGGCATTGCGCTGCGCCCGGGCTATTCGCGATGACGAGTTGATGCCGCAGATACAACGAGTCTGGCAGGCCAACAGCAGGTTTACGGTGCCGACAAGGTTTGGCACCAGCTCAAGCGTGAAAGTATTCAGGTGGCACGCTGTACAGTCGAGCGGCTGATGAAGCGGTTAGGACTGGAAGGCGTCAGACGTGGCAAAGTTGTGCGTACCACGGTTCCAGACAAGGCGATGCCGTGCCCATTGGATAGGGTCAACCGGCAATTCAAGGCAGATCATCCAAATCAGCTATGGGTATCAGATTTTACCTATGTTTCCATCTGGCAAGGATGGTTGTATGTAGCATTTGTCATTGATGTCTTTGCACGGCACATTGTAAGCTGGCGGGTAAGCAGTTCCATGCATACGGATTTTGTACTGGATGCCCTCGAGCAAGCACTGTATGCCCGGCAGCCCGAGCAAGCCGATGCGCTTTGGTTCACCACAGCGATAGAGGCTCGCAATACGTCTCTATCCGCTATACAGAGCGACTTGCCAAGACCGGGATAGAACCTTCGGTCGGCAGCAAGGGCGACAACTACGACAATGCGCTGGTCGAAACGATCAATGGGTTATACAAGACAGAGCTGATTTACAGGCATGCCCCATGGAAAACCCGCGAGGCCGTGGAATTGGCTATGTTGAAATGGGTGGCCTGATTTAACAATCACCGACTGCTGGAGTCTATAGGATACATACCTCCCGCAGAAGCTGAGGTAAACTACTACCGGCAATTCACCAAGGAAAGCACTACAATGGTGTAACTTTAACTAAACAGCCTCCTCAAAACCCAGGGCGATTCACCATGCCTCTGCGAGATTGGAAACCTGTGTTAAGCAGGATAAAAAACTGTCCATCAAAATAGGACAACTCCATTAATTCATGTAGAATTTACTTCTAAAAAATTTCTTAGGATAGAATTTACGAACAGATAAAGAATTATCCCATTATTTCAATTGCATTATTACAAATGAATACCCTATCATAAGGGTGCTGAGCGTATTAATTCAGTCATTTTATCTGATCATTATGTCGGCCGGTTTCTATTGCCATTAGTTGGCTCTGTCTTGTATTTCTGAGGAGATATCGTGGGTTTGTTAGCTGTATTAAAGAATCGTGTGATGAAGAGTTCGAGACAGAACAAGCTAAATCAGTTTTATGCTCGCTATCGTGGTGGTCCGGTTCTTGATGCCGGTGTTTCAGGTAGAAGCAGAGTGGAGAATGAGAATATATTCCTTCATAGTTTCAAAGGAGATCGTTCACTATATACCGCGCTTGGTGTTGAGGATTTAACAGAACTTAGCAATATATATATAAAAAGTCGTTTTATTACTTATAATGGAAAATTATTCCCTTTTAGGGATAATGAGTTTGAGTGGGTTTTTTCAAATGCGGTAATTGAGCACGTTGGTACCTACGACGATCAACTACAATTTCTTAACGAAATGATGCGTGTTGGTAAAAATGTGTTTTTTACTACACCCAATCGGTGGTTTCCCATCGAGAGTCATACAAATGCTTTTTTTCTTCACTGGTTACCGTCAGAAATCTTCTTTAAATGGTCTGCCAGGTATAAACCATACTGGACGAAAGACAATTTGAATCTATTGGATTATCAGCTTCTTGTCTCGCTACTCGCCGACTCTAACGCCAAAGAGTATGAGATTATTCCCAATAGATTATTAGGCTGGACTATGACATTCTCAGTATTCTGCTCAGCACGCAATTCCTGATCAAGATATAGTGCAAAAGTTGCTTTCTATCAATAATTACTACTATCGGCGTGGCGGCGCTGAAGTCGTTTTTTTAGAGCATAATCGTTCGCTTGAAGAAATTGGTTGGCAAGTGATACCGTTTGCTATGCGCCACCAAAAGAATCTGCCGAGCGAATGGGAAAGATACTTTACCGATGAAATTGAATTTGGGGAAAATTATTCCCTTTGGCAAAAGGCAATTATGACTTCAAAGGTTATCTATTCTTTTGAGGCGCAGAAAAAAATTAGTCGCTTAATAGACGCAGTACAGCCTGACATCGCACATGCCCACAATGTTTATCACCACCTTTCTCCCTCTCTTTTTGCCACACTCAAGGCGCAGAGTATACCTACGGTAATGACATTGCACGACCTGAAACTTGCTTGTCCAGCTTACAAGATGCTAACTCATGATGGAATTTGTGAGCGCTGCAAAGGTGGCGCAATATGGAATCTAGTTCAACACAAATGCGTAAAGAATTCTAGGATTCTTAGCACAATAATTATGCTAGAAACCTCAGTGCATCGTTTGCTTGGTTGTTATTCGAAGGGGGTAGATCGCTTTGTGGTGCCAAGCCGATTTTACCTGGAGAAGATGGTCGATTGGGGGTGGTCTCGCGCACATTTCACTTATATTCCTAATTTTGTAGATATTGATCATCTGTTACCGGATGGTCATCCAGGATCGGCATTCGTATTTTTTGGCCGCCTAGGTCCTGAGAAGGGGCTAGCTACTTTCGTACGTGCTGTGGCGCTAGCAAAAGTTGAAGGTTGGATTGTAGGTACTGGACCAGAAGAAGAGAAATTGAGATGCTTAATCAATGAAACGGGAGCCAATGTGAAATTTCTTGGTTATCATGTGGGAGAATCTCTATTTAATATTATCCGAGGTGCAAAAGCCATGGTATTGCCTTCAGAGTGGTACGAAAATGCACCTATGAGCATAATGGAAGCATACGCCTTGGAACGCCCAGTAATTGGAGCCAATATTGGTGGCATCCCTGAACTAATTCGTGAAAATGAAACTGGACTCTTATTTCCCAGTGGGAATGTTGAGGCTCTAGCAGAGTGCTTGCGCCGTTTTGCCACTATGTCAAAAGAAGATATAGTATCTATGGGCAAAGCTGGGCGAGCTTGGATAAGGGATAATTTTACCATCACTCAATATCGCCAGCGGATATTGGAATTGTATCAAGAAATAGGAAACACAATTAAACAATAACTGGTCTATTATTAAAGGCTTCTGCAGTTCTACGAGCCACTTCGCGCCAATTGTATAATCTGTTGATATTTTCCCGATTTAATTCTCGCCATCTTTCCACGGTTTGCTGTGGCAAATTCTCAAAAACATTTATTTGTTCAGCAAGAGTTTCCGGTGTTTTATAATAAAGCGCATTATTCCCAAGTACTTCTCGAGAATAAACGGTATCAAATGATATCACCGGCACTCCTAAATAAAGTACTTCCAGCAAATTAGGTGATGTACCTCCGAAACGATGTGAATGAATATTGGCTTTGGCATAAAATCTTATGATGTTATATTCAGGATTCATTGACGTTATATTGATAACTCTAATCTTATTATGAAGAAGCCTTTGAATTTTTTTTCCATAAGGTGTAGAGGGAATATTACCGATGATGACGAGATTTGAGTCAATATTTTGGAAAGCATTAATAAGGTTATCAATATAGTTATCTTCAACTATACGTACTGATATAAAGTAATAATTTTTATCACCAAGCTGATATTTTTCCAAAATATTTATATCACTTGCAAGAGGAGAAAATTGGAATGAATCGCCACCATAAGGAATAAAGTATGATTCTAAATTTAATCTAATTTTCAAGAAGCTGGCGATATGTTTTGAATCGGAGATAACAACCATTGGCAATACTTTCATTAACCATTCATTGAATATCAAATAGTAACGCTTTATGATATTTTTACTCCAAGATGGTCTTGCCCATTCAATGCCATCAGAATTTATAAAAACCTTCTTTCCCAATATTAGAGGAATAATCAAAACCCATGCAGAATTATAGCCACACATATATACAATATCTGCTTTATATTTTATGGAAAGAATTACTGAATATAAATCGTATAAAATTCTGCTAAAAGGAGAAATTGTTTTTCTACTTTTGAAAAGATGGATTATATTCATTGGCATAGAGACACTTTTAGCATCTTCTTCACAGGATTCACTGGTTACATAAACTTCAAAATTATACTTGTGAAGTTCTGCACTGATACAGCGAACAAATGTCTCATAGCCACCTAATGAATAAGGACCCTTTGATCCGACGATAAATACTTTCTTCATGAAAAACACATCATAATGCTAATGTATTAATATACATTTTGAGTGAACTTTTCCAGTTTGGCATGATGTTTAATCCACGCATATCGAGTCCATAATTAAGAGCAGATTCATTTGAAGACACAGGAGCAATACGCGGAAATTTATTCCCCTCTATGCTACGAACTTCGCAATTAAGACCTAAGTTAGAAATAATTTCTTGAATATATTCAAGACGAGTTACTGGTTCCGCACTAACACAATTATATGTACCAATAACTTCATTCAGTATCAAATGCTCAATTTGACGGGATAGATCTAAGACATAAGTTGGATTGCCTCGCTGAATAGGGTCTGCAAATAAGATAGTTTTGCTTTTAGCTTCTAAGTATCGGCGATAAACAAAGTTTTTTCTTTGATGAATATCACCACCAAATAACCAACCTGTACGCAAGATTAGAAATCGATGAGCATGCCTCTGAATAAGTAATTCGCCTTCATATTTTGAGCGATGATATTGTGTTGTTGGCACAACTGCATCAAATTCAGTATAGGGCATTTTTTCTTTTGCAAAACCATAAATCCCAGTGCTTGAAATATAAATGAATAAGCAATTACTCATTTGTATGCTTTCTAGCAAATTAAGAGTGCCGTAGATATTGATAGCAAAAGCATCTTCTGGTGACTCTTCGGCTTTTTCTACATTGGTAAAAGCCGCCGTATGAATAAGTATGTCTGGACAAAACTGCTGAGTAATTTTTCTAACTTGTACTCTAGAGGTTATATCAAGTGTATTTCTATCACAGCTTAAAACAGAATATTTCTCTGAGAATAACTCTGTTAAAGTCTTTCCAAGAATGCCTGCTGCTCCTGTAATTAGGATTTTCACCTGAGTAATCAACTCCAAGGATAAGCTATTTCTTCAAGCTCGCGATTCTCAGCCTCAGAGGGATCATGTTCAATGCTAGCAATGTTCAGCAATAGACTAGCTCCAGGAGATTGACCACGAAATGCCATCCATAGCCCAGGCTCAATAGTTAATCGTTGGTAATTATCTCTACTTAAAGTAATATTAAAAAAAGCTTTATCTTCTTCATTAAAGATGACAAAATCTATACAACCAATAGGCACTATAAGATTTAACGTCATCTTGGTGTGTTTTTTCCAACCTTTGATCTCACCACTTTTTACTTCAGAAAAATATGCTTCACCAAAATTGACAAATCCATCACTACTCACCTTCAATGCATGAAGAATATCTCCTTTGGAGTTATGAATTTGTTTTAAAGGATATAACGACACACCGTGCATTTCAGTTAGCCCAAATTAATTCCTGATATTTTGCTTGCATTTGATAAAAATTAATTTGCTCTGTAGTAACTTGGTACATATTTTTTTTCCCCTGATAGAAATCATAATACCATTCACTGACCAGACGAATTGTCTGAGAATAATTCAATGTCGGCATCCATTTCAATTTGAATAACGCTTTATCACAATTTAGTTTTAATAATCCAGCCTCATGGAATGGTATATTATCTGTAATTTGATAAGATTCATGAGGGTTACCAAATTTCCAATACTCACTCAGTTTTCCGATCAAATCGAGTACAGTTCTATTTTGTTCAGAGCGTGGACCAAAATTAAAGCTTTCCCCATGTAAATCAGCATGTTTATGTAATGCTTGCGCTAAAGCTAAATAGCCACTTAAGGGTTCCAATACATGTTGCCACGGACGGGTCGCATTCGGACTTCTGATTTTCACTGGATTTCCTTGACTCCAGGATCTCACACAATCAACCACAATGCGATCTTTCGCCCAATCCCCTCCGCCGATGACATTTCCAGCGCGCCCTGTCGCGATGCGAATATTACTCATCCTTTCATGTACAAAATATGAATGGAAATAAGATTTAAAAACTAACTCGGCTGCACCTTTTGATCCGCTATAAACATCTTTCCCTCCCAGCACATCCGTTTCTTTATATCCCCAAACCCACTCTACATTGTCATAGCATTTATCACTCGTAATGACTATTGTCACACATTCTTTTTTTAGATGCCGGACTGCTTCAAGCACATGAGCTGTTCCCATGACATTAGTTGATAGTGTATCAAGAGGATCAGCATAAGAAACTGATACGATTGCTTGTGCTGCTAAGTGAAACAGAAAATCAGGTTGTGTGTTTTCTATTAATTTTGATAATTCATTAAAGTTACGGATATCGGCGTAATAGTGAAGAATTTTGTCTTTTAGATTCAATTCCTCGAACATAGATGGTTGCGTTGGTATGCGATCAGAAATGCCGACCACCTCGGCACCAAGTTCCAGCAACCAAGTAGTTAACCAAGACCCTTTAAAACCGGTATTGCCAGTGATTAATACTTTTTTTCCACTGAATACATTTTCAAACATATTTTAACCTAATCATTTGCCCAAGTTTTCCATGGTGGATTTTTGTTATCCCACAATTCGTTCAATTTGATCTTGTCACGTAGTGTATCCATGCATTGCCAAAATCCATGGTGTTTGTATGTCAACAAGTTTCCACTGGATGCAAGATTCTCTAATGGCTCTTTTTCCAAGACGATATCTTCTCCATCAGGAATATAATTAAATACTTCGGGCTGGCAAACAAAAAAACCCGCATTAATCCATCCTGAATCTTCTTTCGGTTTTTCCATGAATCTCTCAACTTGATTATCATGATTAATTCTCAAAACACCAAATCTCGACTCAGGCACAAAAGATGTCATTGTCATCAATTTGCCATGTGAGTGATGGAATCTAACAAGCTTATTAATATCGATATCCGAAACACCATCACCATAAGTAATCATAAATGGTTCATTTCCAACAATCTTTCTTGCCTTCTTTATTCTTGAGCCTGTCATGGTATGTAAGCCTGTATCGAGCAATGTCACTTTCCAGGGTTCAGTTTTACTATCTAATATTTCCATTCTATTGGTGCTTAAATCTATCTGCACATCACTTTGATGAAGAAAGTAGTTGCCAAAATATTCCTTGATGTAATAGCCTTTATAGCCTAGCAGCACAACAAAATCATTAAAACCAAATGAAGAATACAACTTCATAATATGCCATAATATCGGCTTCCCCCCAATTTCAACCATTGGTTTTGGTCGAATATCTGTTTCTTCACTCAAACGAGTTCCTAAACCACCAGCCAATAGCAATACTTTCATATATCTTTCTCCATCCAGAAAGCTTTAATCCTCTAATTATCCTAACTAAAACTTTAAATCGATCTCACATAAGCCAGGTTAAATTTCACACCATTTCTCATTAAAACAATTTAATATTAGCCCTAACACATAAACTGATACTTAATCGACTGCTCGAATTTTGCGAAGTACTCCTACCAAACAAAAATCTTTCGATTAAATAATCGATTCAATCTACCGCGCTCATCCCTATGGAAAGGTTTGATGAAATAAGATATCAACAAAAAAAGGCTGCAAGAAAAAAACGCCACAAAGATCAAGTCTAGCCAACCTTGTATAGAAAATGCAAGTTGCTGCGCAAAAATAAATACAATCACACTTACCACACTTAACTTAAAGAATCCGATGAAGTCAAAGTGATAAGCAGTTGTAAGTGTTAAGGCAGTAATAAGTGTGCCACTAAATAATATTTGACTCATAACAATCGAAATGATGACACTCCACAACCCCTGATTCGATTCGAGTAGCAAATAAGCCATTGGCAAAACCAGCGCACCCAGAATCGCCCCCCAAGAGCATAGGTAGCTTTTTTCGCTAGTTACCGCCACAATTTCCAATAATTGACGCTGACTCAATGGAATTAGTGCCAGTAACAAACCCGCCAAATAATAATTCGCCACACTGAATTTGCCACCACTGAGTAAGTTTGTCAGTTCACTTCCAGCTAGCCAAACAAAAATTAATATGGGCATTAGCATGAACATGCTCAATTTTCCTACGAGATTGGCATTACGCGTCAATTCTGTCATTCCACCTTCACCCACGAAAGAAGCAACCAGCATAGGTCGAATTAAATTCGACAACAATGCAGCTGGCAAATAATTAGTAGCCTGTACATATAAACTACGCAAAAAACCAAATAAAGCCGCGACTTCCAAACCAAGATAACGCTGAATCAGAAAAACAAACACTTGCGGACTATAAGATTGAGTGATAAGACTACCAAGATACATATGACGCGCGATATGCCACATTTCAGACCATTTCGGTGGCTGCCAATCATCCTTTCCCTGCAAGTCACGATACATTTGCAAGTACTGAATTAATCCATACAATGCTAGTATAGTTCCGAGTGCCGATGCTATCAGCTCAGCAAATACAACATGGTACAGATGAACTGCCCCTTGAGACACTATAATGCTAATTAACAGCAGAAAGGTTAGATTACGCAACACTTGACTGATTTGCGCCCATCTCTGTTGCATTAAGGGCCCCAGAATGCTATCTCGAATGTATCGCCCTAAACCTTCAATGAGCAGCAGCAACAAACATAATTCAGTTACATCAGTATATTGCGCAAGTTCCGATGACAGAAGCCACGGTACCGCCGTCCATAGCAACAACGCACCTACAATGAGAAATAGACTAATCCAAGCAGTAATTTGCCACACAAAATGCATCAGCATTTTCCCATTGGCATATAATCGGAATTCAGGCAAGTAACGCGCAGACACCCACGGTAACCCCAGTGCTGTCATAGCCAGTGTAATTTCCATCCCTGCTACGAACACGACATAGACACCATATTCTTTTGCCGTCAAAAGACGCACCACCCAAAGCAAAGTAACGAAGGTAAGTAGTGCCGAAACCATCTTACCAATGAGGAAAAATATCGTATTATACCTAAACGCAACACTAGAGTATGGATAAATACTCATTACATTCAACTACTTATGTTCAATTCTAACATAATGACAATGTATCCACCCCAAATAACCCAACAAGGTAGCAAACAAGATCTGGAAACCAATAATTTCCAAAATTCCTACACGATAAAAAAGACAAAAAGCAAATATCGCTAATGCTGCTTGTATCGCAAGAACATCTGCTCTAATCTCTGGTATAGTAGTTTGTCGGCGTAGCTGTTCGGCACTAACCCACGCTGACACAAGAATAGCTATGAACATGCAGAAACCCAACAATCCTGTTTCCCAAAGCAAAGTAGAAGCACCCGTTAATCCGATACCGTAACCAGGATACCGCATAAACACATGCCCACCTGTAAAATGTGAACTGCCTAATCCATTACCAAATACAAAAGATATTGGATCATGAAGACCTTGTTTCTCAACCCAAAAAGACAATACAGCTCTACGATTTAATACATTACTCGCATGGCCTTTATTATAAATATTATATGCTAAAGTATCTTCAATGTATTTATCCATACTTATTTCATTACTTTGATTCTGAGACAAGGCAAATAGATAAGCATAACTTGCTACTACAATAAATGCTGTAATAGCTGCAAAACCAATCAGTTTGTAATGAAATTGCACTAGCATCTCACCACGATAAATTGTCAGAAATATTAGAGGTAACATGACAATTATTGCCTTAACTTCCGATAACGATAATGGCGTGAGAATTATAAGTGCAAGCAGAAAAAACTTATTATTAGATAGCAGTTTTTCTTTCCTTCGCGCCACAAGAAACGCTAACATGACAATAAGGAAAGCGACCATTTCAGCACTTGCCCCTCCACCAGTAATGCTTGCTCCAAAGGTCCCACCAACAACATCGATCGGCACCATTCCTGGATATAAATGCTTTATCCCTTCTCGAATAGGAACATAAACAATTCGTTCATAAATTGCGAAAGGTAGCTGTAATAATGCAACAAATAGAAAAAAAATCTTCCAATTGTGAATTTGTTGTTTATTGAATGTCATCCAGCATAATACAAAAAGTAATCCCCATGCTTGAAAATAGCGCTTAAATCCACTTACAACTTCCCAGAAAGAATGCCACTGTACTAGTGAATTAATCAATGCATACGCTACAAAAGCAAGAGCAATCCATACAAAAGCAGGCGTGTTTCTCCTGGCATCTGGTGTTATAACAATTTTTATTAATGCTATGAGCATCAATACACTACCAAGAAGTGATACTCCCCAAGCTGCTTTAGAAGTAAAATAATCAAAAAATAATGGCAGTAATCCTGCTACCAGTAATCCAAGTGATAAGATTGACCAAACAATCCAATCTACTTTAGTTAACAAAATTACACCTACAATTAGTGCAACTGCAAGACTGATAATAATTGGATTTGTTGTGACCGCAATCAAACCAAATAGAATCGCCATCAATATGCTAATTAGTACAATGAAATAAAATACTTTCTGATCACTCACTTAGTTGAAATATCTTTCTTATAAGAAAAATTATATTTATGCACCAAAAGTTCCTATTAATCTGATACGTTCACTCGAATTAACAGAAGATAACAAATCCTGAATAAAAATAGTCTGTAGTTGATAAGCTTTATCTTTATCAGAATCAATTGAGGAAACGCGCACCAACATTCCATCAGGTACATTTCCAGTTAAGCCATACCGTAGTTGTTGCAGTTTTTCTTCCATACCAGGCAGGACAGCTTTATTGCCAACCGTTATCCAGTAAGTAATCGGCTCATTACGATAACCCTTAATTGCCAATAAACGTTTGATCGGTAATTTTCCATATTGCGTAAGCAACTCATCAACAAAAGTTTTCATTATTTCAAATCCTTGTGCGTAATAACACACCTCTGGTTTATGCACCGCCAGATTGTCACTTTGATCACCACCATAAGCCACAGAAAGCATAACACGTTCGCCCAAAGAGTTTACGTAAGTTCTCGCCAATGTTTGATTGTATATTTTGTCAAGCATAGCTTGTGTTTCAGCATCTACTTGCAACGGAATAATAGATCTATCAATACGCCAATCCCCAAACTCGATTGGAATCATGATCTCAAGATCAAATTTTTCTTGCTGATCTGCAATCTTTTTGTTTGGAGTCAATGCTTTAGTCAAAGCACCTGATGACACCATCAATATACCCAGGAGTATACTGACAATTATCGATTTTTTCATTCCTCCTCCATCTATTACCGCAACCTATTGTTATTAATAATTATAATTCATAAAAATAAAGCTCTAGACTAGCAGAGATTAATAATATCTGAGTATTTTCGATAGTTCACCAGCAAGTTCATCAGTTTGTTTTTTCTAACGCCATTCAGTTTCCTTCAAACGCAGCCCTGTGCCATTAAACTTTGCAAACCATTGCTCGGTAAAGCTCCAGAATGATTCGATACCATTGATATGACAATACCCACTCCGAACACAAACTAATTATCACCACGAGACATACACAAATGGCTATCTAGAGCCAAAAATAATCAACCATTACTCATAAACAGTATGTGAAACTTTAATAGATTGTGCTCTAATAAAATATTGCAATACTCCATCAACACTTAGGATAAGCACTAATGCACTAATAAATAGAACCATACCAGCAAAGCCATGCAGGAATCCTTGCCCGGCCGCATCTCCATAATGATATGTAATCAATGTAAGCACGATAACGCGAATAACGTTAGCAGTAAAAGAAATCGGTATAATTAAAATAGCTAATGTTACATTGCGTAATACTGAAGTGTGATGCACAAAATTCAAATAAAACAGCCCAAGTGCTTCCAATGTCAACAGTGTTTGAAGACCAGCACACGCATCTGCAACGAGAAGCTGATATTGACCGATTTGTAAGATAACACCATTTCTCGCGATGGGGTAATTAGCCCAAAATAAAATATGCTCCGCCACAAACGAAACGGCCATCTTCATGGGCATAGTAAGTAAACTAACCACTTGCCCAGGTAATGGAATCATGAATAACAAAAAGAATAGTGGAAACCACATAACTTTCAAAGCAATGTAGCCTCGCTTAATAAGGATAACAGCTGCAAGTATCCATATGAAAGAGCCTATCTCAAACACTAATATCTGTTGTGAACGTCCAATAATATAAAGAACCAAAGCTATAAAAAGAACTATCCATCCTAAATTCGCGGTCGATTTTCCCTCACTCTTATTCATCATCCCCCCCCACTTACGATAAATAAGCCAGAGAGAAAGTAGCAAAATAATCGGTCCATGCGCCTGATCTTCTCTAGACCATATTCCATTTGCAAGATCATAGAAAGTAGGTACATATAAAATCAACAACCCCAGCAAAACTGGCCACCATTCAGATATGGTCAACTTTAAACTATGAAATTGATAATCACGTATGGTCATAATCTATTTCTCTAGAAATCAATCAACACAGACCCCACCACCTCGGTACCGCTGTATTTAAGTTGCTCATTAATGGCATTGATATCGCTCAAGCGAGTATTATTTTTATGAGCAACCACCAATGCACCATCTGTACGTGCAGCGATAGCGAGTGCATCGGAACCACTTGAAAAAGCCAACGTATCATAAAGGATTACATCAAACTGATTAGCAAGCTGATCGTTTAGTTCGTCAAATACATTACGATTTAGCAGTTCTAAAGGATTTGGTGGGAGTGTTCCTGCCGACAATACAGAAAGATCAATAAATGAATCTATTTTTGCAATTACCTCAGAAACACCGACACGACCAGCTAGCACATCGGATAGCCCCTGCCTATTTCTTAAATTAAAAATTTCATGCTGCTGAGGGCAACGTAAGTTTGCATCAATTAATAATGTCCGCTCACCAAGCTGTGAAAACACTACGGCGAGATTTGCCGCAAAAAGACTTACACCATCCCCTAGGTTGTAACTAACTATTGCGAGTGCTTTATGACCGGAAGTAAACCAACGGAGCATTAGTTGACTTCGCACTGCGCGGAAAACTTCCACTTGAGTACCAAAAGGTTGATAGGCAACAACTAACTCTGGAGAATGATTTCCCTGGCCAGGTAACAAATAAGGATAATCAAATTGTTGTGCGAGAACTAGCTGTATATCAGCTTCAGTAATAAAACCTAATTTAAGCGCAGCATCACCAAAACGCAAACCACTTTCTTTCTGCAAACGCAGTACGCGCTCTGCTTCCGCAGGTGTAATTTTCCCCATATCCAGAAGAATATGACCAATGCTAAACTTCCGCATATGAGAAGCACCTGTACTGATAGAACCTGAACTACTAGACTCCCTAGTTTCCGGGGAACTTGTAAAACTCATTTTATTCTCCATATTTGAATCTAGGCAGAATCATCGGATTAAACGCGGCCAGTTCAATTGTAAGCGCCTTTGTTTTGATACCTCTTTTTGTATAACACCAAGTACTGGCACTTTAAATACGTCTACCAAATCCTCTGATGAGCGTACGCGCCGGTCAACCATTTCAGCAATTAAACCAGCCCCAAGTCCCAAAAGAGTCCCCAATATTACCGACAACACCATGTTTAATAATAGTTTTGGACTATGCGGCCTCTCAGGAATCTTCGCGGGATCAAGTATAGAAACACTTGATAAATTAGCTTGCCCTTCAAGAGTTGTTTGATTTAATCGCTGCATTGCGTTGTTATACGCTTGCTGAGCCCCCTCTACTTCTTTAAAAAGGATATGTAACTCATTCCTCGCACGATTCAGTGATAATACTTTTGTTTTCTGTTCTTCAAGCGCCGCACGTATTTCTGCTTCTTGACTAATAGCGGTATACATGGTGTTCCTTATATACTTATTAAGCTCTGTTCGCAATTTCTCCACTTCTGCTTTTGCACCTGCATAACTTGGATGATTAGATCCCAACTTCTGCGATACTTCTGAGAATTTTGATTCAGCTTGTGCCAAACTTAGTTTGAGATTACTAATCATTGAATTTTTCACAATACCATTGGTTTCGCCACTTCTATGATCAATAACACCCGGATCGGTTCCCATCAACTCCGCTTGAGCAATTATCAATTGGGCAGAAAGATCATTTAAACGTCTCGTTTCTATATCTAAACGAGTATCTGCATCAATAATCCCAACTTCATGTTGATAATCTGTCAGTTTTTTCTGTGCTGTTTCCAATTTTTCACGCAACACATTAAGCTGATCGGTAAAGTAAGCTGCAGCTTTCTGTGAAGGCTCAACGGTAAGACGAATACTTATTTCCTGATACGCATTCGCAAACGCATTTGCAATGATCGTCGCAAACGTAGGATCTGCTCCTTTATAGCTAATACCAATTACACTACTATCACGAGAAGTTTCAATATCAACATTTTTAAGAAGAAAAACAGCCAACCACTCCCGCAACGGCAAATTACTATTACTCGCTTCATACTGCTCTTTTACTACTTCGTTATGATCAAGCCTAAGCTGATTAATCACCATTAATGCAGTTCTAGTACTTTTAATTACGTCCAATTGAGTTGCCATAAAGCTTGGATTTAATTGTGCAGGTAGAATCGTTCCTGTTACAGGATCCGCTCCTTTATATGTTAGAACGAGCGTAGCAGTTGACATATAACTCTTTGGCAAATGCAGACTCACTATCAAAGTCGTTAATATTGTGATAATTAATATAGATAAAATAAGTTTGTGACGCGCTAAAATGATTAAAAAGAAACGAGAAAAATCCATATATTTAAAATCCCAGTTTAAAACTGATTTACCACAATACTTACTTCATAAAATTGAAACAAAAATATCAAAATCAGAAGAGACTCTCTTTAATATAAATAACATCATCCGGTTGAATTAAATCTCCAGATTTAGCAGTAATTTCTTTTAAATTACCATCAACATCTCGACGCTGAATTCTTAAGCCACGTTCAGTTCCTCGCAGACTCAATCCGCCACCCACTGACAATGCTTGCATAACTGTCATGTTTCGCTCCAATCTATAAACTCCTGCACGCTGAACTTCACCATATATATAAAACCGATGAGCGCGCTCAACATAAATTAGGTCATTACTTCGTATATCTATATCACGAGATAAATCGCCAGAACGAACCATTTCAAGCACATCAATCACCTCTTTTACAAACTTTCTGCCATCGGAACGAATCAAAGTAATGAGTTCCCCCCCTTCAGGAATTACTCCTCCGGCCATAGCAAGAATCTCGGTCAAAGTACGCTTACCTTCGATTGGATAACGCCCTTGATTACGAACATTACCCAGCACAGATACCATCTGACTCTGCAATGAAGCAGCAACAACCATCACTTGCGGTTTACGCAGAATATCTCGCGACTCCAAAAGATTTGCTATTTTTCTTTCGGCTTCTGACGGTGTTAATCCATCAACTATAACTTCTCCCACCAGTGGAAATGTAATTTTCCCTGTTTCACTTACTTTAGTTTCGGTAGTCATATCAGGATGACCATAGACAAAAATTCTTAATGCATCACCTGGCCCTAATACACTTTCACCAGTTTCACCCGCAGCTGCATTTTCAATACAGATTACCCACAGAGCCATAAAGATTATTGCCAAAATCTGCGTTTTCTTCATAACATTTATCATTAGTTCGAGTCCTTAATTCATGCCGTAAAAATCATTTCACAGTCAATCTGGGAGCCTCTCTCAACAGCTTATTTTAGGCCCATAATACCACGTTCGATGGCCCCCTCTGTAGTTGGTTCAGTTAGATTTAGATTATTTGTTACACTAGGAGATGTCGTTGGCGCAACCTGCGGAACCGCCGATTTTTCTGCATTACCTGACACCGGTGCTGCTGCATTAAGATACTCTATTTTTGCAGCTGCGCGTAAACGTGCAACTTCTGCATCGGTTGCTTCCTTATATTTTTGGTTAAGTAAAAATCGTTCAATCTGAGGCGCTGCCATTGCCAATGTTACCGGGCTATCCTTAATTGCATTGACCGAAATTAGTAAACTATTTTCTTGCTCATTGACGATAAAAATAGTGTCTTTGCTTTTTTCCTGTAACATCTTTGCCATCTGAGGCGGTAAGTCCGTTGAGCTACGCGATGCTAGACTCCTAAAATATTGAACTTTATTTTTATCAAGCCAAGCAACAACTTGATCTAAAGACTTAGCTGCGTCGATAGTTTTCTTTAATTCATCACTAAGATCTTTGGTTGCGACACGAACTGTTATTAAATCAAATTGTTTACGCTGCGAAAAAAATTCAGGATGACCCTGGAAGTATTCATTAATCTCCGTCTGAGTAGGTTTAGCAACTTTACTTGCAATACCTTGCATATAAGCCTGTGCAATCACTTGCGCATTGGCGCGGTCACGTGCTTGCATTACATCAGGAGTACGATCCAGCTTATTACGTATCGCTTCATCGATTATTAATTGACGGACAATTAATGCTTCCAGCAACTGCTTACTCGCTGCTTCGTACTGATCAGGACGAATATTGGCACGCTTTATTTCATCATTTAATTGAAGTGCGGTAACTTCTCTTCCGTTGACACTAACTAGTGCCTGTCCGGCTTTCTTTTCTTTTGGTTCATTGCTATCACAAGCAACTAGAACTAAAGTAGAAACAATCACCAATCCTGTTAATGCCACTCGCGTTTTTGCCAAAACCATACCAATTCCTTTCATGATTATAAAAAAATGAAATAACTCAGAAACCAACAAACGACTTATATCGAACACATTACAATCAACAAGCTTATTATTTATTGGAATGGATACGACCATTAAATTCCAAACTTTAATACTTAAAGTATTTCTTTATGATATTAATCAGTATACATTAATAATCAACAATATAAAATTATGCTCCCCCAATTTAACTACCAGAAACTTCTCAGATTTAAAGAAAGCTCTAAAAAAACAATTAATTTCTTCAAAAGAATGCGACAAGAAATCTTACCTGCTTGTTCCATTGAAATTATTTCTTTTGTAAGATTTTTATCAAAATATACTTTAAATTTTAATTTTTCTTATAACAAATTTGATACTAATTGATTTATATTAAATCGTGATTAAACTAGAAATTTTTCCTGATAGAATGATTAAGGCTTATGCAGCATTTGAGGTAGGTGAAAAGCTTCGGCCTTTCGAACATGATCCGGCCATATTGAATGATCATAATGCAGAAATTGCCATTGAATATTGTGGCATTTGTCATAATAATCTTAGCATGCTACACAACGAATGGGGAATGACTCGATGCTCATTTGTACCAAGTCATGAAATTGTTGGCACAATATCCGCAAAAGGAAATATCTTCAGTTAGGACAACGAGTTGGCGCCTTGGTTGGTATGCCGGATATTGCATGACTTGCCATAACTGCTTGTCGGGCGATCACAATCTCTGTGCACAATCGGAATCAACCATTAATCGCTGGCCAGTATTCGATTTCCAGATTCCCTACCGGCAGCCCGGCAAGCATAATATAAAACCGGTTGTCGAGATTTTCCCTTTGACAAGAGTAACGAAGCGCTGGCCAAGCTAGCTAGCGGCAAAGCAAAATATCGCATTATCCTTAGTAATCAATAAATGCAACTTTCTGGATCAGCATCCTTATCAGTAATAAATTTCATTTTCTGACATGGTATACCTCGATCTCAAGCACATAAATAGCTTTCATTTCTATACATTAACAGGCGCCAAGGTCGCATTCAATTGTTGTAGTTTCTCCGCGATCTCAACTGCAGGTAGCGGTTTACTAAAATAAAATCCTTGATATTGTTTGCATCCGCGTTGCTTGAGAAAATCAATTTGCTCTCTTGATTCGACACCTTCTGCAACTACATGCATATTCAAGCTATCCGCCATCGCTATGATCGCCGTCACGATCGCTGCATCATTTTCATCAATTGCAATATCACGCACAAAAGAGCGATCTATTTTCAATGCATCAATCGTATAGTGTTTCAGATAGCTCAAATTCGAATAGCCGGTGCCAAAATCATCAATTGATATCTTAAATCCCATAGCACTCAACTGCTGCAATGTTTCATTCACTTCACCGATGTTTTCCGCTAGCATACTCTCAGTAATTTCCAAAGCTAGGCAGCTCGCTGAAACCCCAAGTTGCTTCAGAATATTTGTCACATCCTGTACAAAATATTTCTTCTGGAACTGCTTGACGGAAAGATTGATAGCGATCCTTGGCACTTCAAGCCCCTGACTCTGCCATTCTTTTAACTGCTCACAAGCTGTCCTGATGACCCAATCCCCAATCGGCAGGATCAAGCCCGTTTCCTCGGCCAACTTAATGAACTGACTGGGTGAAATCAATCCTTTTTCCGTATGCTGCCAGCGTAGCAATACCTCCAGACCAATCCAATGATGCATCTCCCTATCGATAATCGGCTGATAACAGAGCATCAATTCGTTATTTCTTATTGCCTTATGCAAATCATTACCCAATTCGTGCTTTTCTTGGATTAAACGATTCATCTCTGCGGAATAAAACTGGTAGTTGCTGCGCCCCGTTGCTTTCGCATGATACATCGCCAAATCACTGTGTTTTAGCAGCGTATCCACGTCTTTTCCATCTTTGGGATACAAAGCAATACCAATGCTGCTATCGATATGCAGCACCTGCTCATTAATGTGATAAGGCAGCGCCAAGCCATGCAATATCTTCTTCACAATCGATTCGACAGCGGCGATATCGGTAATTTGCGTCAATATCACGATAAATTCATCTCCGCCTTGGCGAGATGCCGTATCTTCACTACGTATGCTGGATACAAGCCTGGCAGCCACTTCTTTCAGCAAAAGATCGCCAAAACCATGACCGAGCGTGTCATTCACCACTTTAAAATGATCCAGATCAATGAACAACACTGCGGAAAAATCCCGATGGCGCTGATTATGCGCCAGCGCCTGCGACAATCGGTCCTGCAGCAATACCCGGTTTGGCAAGCCAGTCAGCGCATCATGATTGGCCATGAAGCTGATATGCCGCTCCAGCTGCTTGCGTTCCAGCCAAAGCCTGAAGTCATCCGCAATATAATTAATGAGGTTTTGCTCATCCGGCAAAATAAATGACTTTTCTTCCGTGTAAAAAACCTGTAACTGACCGCAAACAATCCCGTTTACTTTGATTCTTGCGAAAATCCGCTGGGTTAGGCTTTCGTTATAGTTATAGGAGGTATAGCACTGATCATAAATACTGATCATGCATGCTACGTGATCAGGAAACTGCATAGCTGGAATAAGATGTTCAAAAATCCGCGCGCACAGCTCACTAATGGAAAAATCTTGCTCCATCTCGCGCCGGATCGCATACAAACAAGTTCGTTCCTTCAGCCTTTCACGCAAAATAAACTCTTTCTGCTTGCGCGCAGTAATATCCACGCGCACGGATATATAGCGGATCACCCGGCCGTTACTGTCTTTAAACGGAACGATGGTGGAGTCCACCCAATAAAAGCTGCCGTTTTTTCTCCGGTTGCAGATTTCCTTATGCCAAATCTTTCCATTGGTGATGGTTTCCCACATATCGACAAAGAAATCCCTGGAATGCGCACCTGAATTGAGAATGCGGTGGTCTTGCCCGATCAGCTCGGATCGTCCGTAACCGCTGATTTCACAAAACCGGTCATTGGCTTCAGTAATCCGCCCGGAACGATCACTCACGGAAACCAATGCCAGTTGCCCGATGGCTTCGAGATAAGTTGTCAATTCCGCATGGGTGGTTTGTAATTCCTCGTAAAGTAATTTCAACCTGGCTTTGGAAGCCAGCAACGCACTATTGGCAGCTTGCAGGTCTCTGTTGGCCGCCAGCAATTCCTCATTGATCGATTGCAGTTCTTCGTTACTTGATCTGAGTTCTTCCTGCGAAGTCTGCATTTCTTCATGAGTGGCCTGCATTTCCTCTCGCATCAGTTGCAGCTCAGTCATCATCATCGTCAATGCCGTATCATTTTCTGATAAATCCATCGTCCGCTTTATTTCTGAAAGCTGCAGAATTTCTTCCAGGCTGATCATTGGATTTTTCTTGGCCATCGCTTGAAGAGAAAAATCCTGAATCAGATTGCGCTTCTCCTGCGGCAGCTCATTATCAAGCCGCTTATACACCGCCAAACTATGCTCCAAAGGCGTAAACATCTCGGGAAATTGATCGATCGATTCTGCAGTGCCCAACAGCAAGACACCACCAGGATTCAATGCATAATAAAAAAGAGGCAATAATCTTTTTTGTAATTCACGATCCAGGTATATAAGCAAATTACGGCACGACAAAATATCCAGCTTGGAAAAGGGCACATCGGCAATAAGATTTTGCGGTGCGAACACCACCATCTGGCGTATTTCATTACAAACCCGGTAGCCGTTTTCCTGCCTGATGAAAAACCGGTTTAAGCGTTCCAGTGAAATATATTGACTGATACTGACAGGGTAAAAACCCTGGCGAGCTTTCATGATGGCTTCTTGATCCAGATCCGTGGCAAATATTTTTACCAGGTACCGGTCTTGCAAGCCACTATGTTCCAGTGCTTCCCGGAACAGAATGGCAAAGCCGTATGCTTCTTCGCCGGTCGAGCAGGCAGGCACCCAAATCCGCACGGTTTTCCCCGCAGGACTTGCCGCCAAAATCGATGGAATGATCTCGGCTTTAAGGTATTGCCACATAACTGGATCGCGAAAAAAATGCGTCACATTGATTAATAGCTCCTTAAACAACAAATCCAGTTCTTTAGGATTCTCGTCTAAGAAATGCGCATAATCCTCAATCTTACTGATTTGATTCTGCTGCATTCGCCGGTCAATTCGGCGATACAATGTGCTTCGCTTATACTGGGAGAAATCATTACCCGTTCGCCTCGACAAGAGACGCACAACTTCGCTCATGGCACCAGTTGTTAGATGAAATTCCGGCGATTTGGATTTTAAATAATCTGCAATAATATCCGGCAGTGTTTCGAGTGCCGTTGGCGCATTCACTGTGTTTGCATCAAACACGCAATCCGGTATCCCGCCCAATTCACCGAACATAGGATCCTGCGCAACCCCCAATCCTCCTTTATCTCTTATGGCCTGCAAACCCTGAGTGCCGTCGCCACCTGGACCGGTAAGAACAATACCGATCGCCGATTCCCTATACTCTTCTGCCAAGCTGTGAAAGAAAAAATCAAGCAAAGGATGCACCGCAGGTTCCGGCGCGGTATCCAGCAGGCATAAGAACCCATTGGAGATAAATGCATTTTTGTTGGATTGCGCGACGATGTATATGCAATCAGACTGCAATTCCATCAGATTTTCCACCCGCACTATGCGCATGCTGGTAACATCCCGCAGTTGCTGAGGAGACAGATTTTCCTGGATTGCGGATGATTGCACGACTACAAAAGCCGCGCCGCTATCTGCCGGCATATAGGTAAAGAACTGCCGCAGAGACTCAAATTCTGCTGTTGAAACACCAATACCCACCACCGGAACAAACACTTTTCCCGGATCGATGGGCTGGCTGGACAGAACCGGTGGAGTTAAATGCGATTTTTGTTTTATTACGGTTAACTTCTTTGGATTTGAACTGTTTTTTCTAATCATCAAAAGAAGCCTCTAATTCTATGAAGTTAACTGGAAAATTTTGATGGGTGTTTATAGCATAGTTTTATGAATATTTTTAGCTTTATGAAAAGCTAATGGAAATGGATTTAAGATTTGCAGCGCACTCGTCAGCATGATGAGCTGAAATAATTGAACCCCCCGTTTATTTATCGCACATGAAATCACACAATATTCTCGCTGAAATCCCCGCAAAATTGGATCAGGAAATTTTCGAGTTACTGGCCGGAAACGGCACTGTAACGATAGAGAGAATCATCTCAAAAGGACAAAAATCGCCGGAATCCGGCTGGTATGATCAGGAAAAAAACGAGTGGGTTTTGGTATTGAAAGGCAGAGCCATGCTGTCTTTTGAAGATCAAGTATCGGTACATCTCAATGAGGGAGATTTTATAAATATCCCCGCTCATAAAAAGCACAAGGTAGTATGGACAGATCCAGATAGTGCAACGATCTGGCTTGCTGTTCATTATTGAATAAAAATTTTTTAACTGAAAACAGGCAACAGAATCCGGAAGGAAATTCTGTTAGCGCCTTTTACCAGCCGATACCTTGGTGTTGACTTGATATTACTTTCGGTTTGACAGTTATTTGCGCACTTGCTTGCTGTATTTCTGGCGGAATTTCTCAACCCGGCCGGCTGTATCAACAATCTTTTGCTTACCTGTATAAAATGGATGACACTGAGAACATACTTCAATATTCAAGGGTTTGTTCATGGTAGAACGCGTTTTAAATTCATTGCCGCAACTGCAAGTCACGGTTATTTCCTGATAATCTGGATGAATGTCTGCTTTCATTGCCTATATCCTTAATTATTCCAATCCCCAATGGGAAGATTAAAAAGCGTTGTATTATCCTTTAATGTGCGTATTGGTGCAACTGCGAAAATTTAATCCTTTAAACCCGCCGCATTGAGTCAAAAAAGTCGGAATTATTCTTAGTTGCCTTGATTTTATCGAGCAAAAACGCCATCGCATCCATATCATCCATCGGGTGTAGTAGTTTACGCAATACCCAGATTTTTTGCAGAACATCGGGGGCAATTAACAATTCTTCGCGGCGAGTACCGGAACGGTTGACGTTAATCGCCGGATATATCCGTTTTTCTGCCATGCGGCGGTCAAGATGGATTTCCATATTACCGGTACCCTTAAATTCTTCATAAATGACATCATCCATGCGTGATCCGGTGTCAATCAACGCGGTCGCAATAATGGTCAGCGAGCCGCCTTCCTCAATATTGCGCGCCGCACCGAAGAATCGTTTAGGGCGTTGCAATGCACTGGCATCCACGCCCCCGGTCAGCACTTTACCCGAAGCCGGCACCACGGCATTATAAGCACGCGCCAGACGAGTAATCGAATCGAGCAAGATCACGACATCCTTCTTGTGTTCAACGAGACGCTTAGCTTTCTCGATGACCATCTCGGCCACTTGAACGTGCCGCGTGGCGGCTTCGTCGAAAGTGGAAGAAATTACTTCCCCTCTCACTGAGCGGATCATTTCCGTCACCTCTTCCGGACGTTCATCGATCAACAGCACCATCAAAATCACATCCGGATAATTCGCCGCTATCGCGTGGGCAATATGCTGCAACATGACGGTTTTACCGGATTTTGGGCTAGCTACCAGCAAACCGCGCTGGCCTTTGCCGATCGGAGCGATCAAATCGATGATGCGGCTGGTAATATTTTCTTCAGCCTTGATATCGCGCTCGAGTACAAGCCGTTCATCGGGAAACAGCGGGGTCAAATTCTCAAACAGGATTTTCTGTTTGGAGTTTTCCGGCGGTTCATTGTTAACTTTATCAACTTTTACCAGCGCGAAATAACGCTCACCGTCTTTCGGCGGCCGGATTTCGCCATCGATCGAATCCCCGGTATGCAGATTAAATCGGCGGATCTGACTCGGTGAGATATAAATATCATCCGGCCCCGCCAAATAGGAAGTATCCGGGGAGCGTAAAAATCCGAAACCATCCTGCAACACTTCCAGCGTTCCGTGACCGTATATGTTCTCACCCTTGCGCGCCTGATTCTTAAGCAATGCAAAAATCAGATCCTGTTTTCGCATTCGGTTAGCGCCATCAATTTCGTTTTCGACGGCCATTTTTACTAATTCAGTGACGTGCAGGTTTTTTAAATCAGATAAGCGCATGAAGAAGCTCGTGAAAAAAAATACTTCGGTGAAAGATAATGACGCTGGAAGGAAAGCTGTTACGGATGGGATTATTAAGTATAAGGTGTGGGCCTTAACCGATCACATAGTCCACAAATAAATCACGTGTACTAGACTAGCGGGTTTAAATATGACTGTCAATAAAGGCAGTTAATTGCGATTTTGATAAAGCCCCGACTTTGGTCGCCTCGATATTACCGTTTTTAAACAGCATCAGGGTCGGAATACCACGAATACCATATTTCGGTGGTGTCAATTGATTCTCGTCGATATTCAACTTGGCGACTTTAAGGCGCTCACCATATTCACTTGCAATCTCATCGAGTATCGGCGCGATCATCTTGCAGGGACCGCACCATTCCGCCCAGTAATCGACCAAAACGGGCGTTGCTGATTGCAGAACTTCCGCGTCAAAATTTGCATCGGTAACGTAATGAATATGCTGACTCATATAATCCTCATTCAAATTATTCAGTATTAAGAACCGTAAACCCTATTATCTCAAAGAACGGTTTACGGAATTGGTTGGAATAAAGCTGTAAAAAGGTAGTATCAAACTGAATTGTTATGCTATAGAAAAAACTGTTAAAAGGGAAGTAGCTTTTTGAAATAGCCACCGGAAGAAACGTCTGGAAAATGTTTCGCGCGCACGAATCACTACCGCACAATCATCCTTCCGATTGTTGAAATGCCACGATATGATCGGCTTCGAGTTTAATCCCGATTTTCCCGCCGATCGCGTGATCATGATGACTGGGCACCAGCGCAAGCACTTTGACCCCGCTTGCCAGGCGCAAAGTATACAAAATCTCCGCGCCGCGAAATGCCTTATGGATCACTGTCGCCTGCATCGGACTAGTATCGTCATGCACGATGTCATCCGGGCGCAACAAAACATCCACACGGCAACCGGCTTCGCAGTGTTGCGGTATCGCGCCCTTCAATACACCTAGTTCGATTTCCACCTGATGTGCATCGATTACCTTGCCCGGCACAAATACGCCTTGGCCGATGAAGTTGGCCACAAAACGATTGGCCGGGCGGTGATACAGATTGAATGCGGTATCCCATTGTTGAATCTCGCCACGATCCATCACGCCGATCACATCGGCAATCGCAAACGCTTCCGCCTGATCGTGCGTCACCAGAATGGCGGTGATTCCCTGATTTTTTATGATTTCGCGCACTTCCATGCTCAAACGTTCGCGCAAACTGACGTCCAAATTGGAAAAGGGTTCATCCAGCAACAACAAATCCGGTTTCGGTGCCAATGCACGTGCCAGTGCCACGCGCTGCTGCTGTCCGCCCGATAATTCGTGCGGATACTTTTTCGCAACGCTGGCCAGATGCACCACGTGCAAGAGTTCTTCAACGCGCCGCTCACGCTCCGCCTGGGTTAACCGGTGCAAACCAAAACCGATATTAGCCGCCACGTCCAGATGCGGAAACAAGGCATAATCCTGGAAAACCATACCAATACGGCGCCGTTCCGGTGGCACAAAAATACTCGAACTGCTAACACTAGCGCCGCTCAACATGATTTCACCGGCCGCAACGCGCTCAAAACCGGCGATACAACGCAACGCCGTGGTTTTACCGCAACCGCTCGGACCGAGCAAACAGCCAATCTGTCCCTTGCGCAATTGCAAGGATAAGTTATGAATAACAACCTGCTCGCCGTACGCTTGCCGGATGTTATTCAATTGCAGCAATACCGTATCCATCGTCTTTACTTCTCAGTTTGACGCATAAACAAGAAAATCGGAATCAATCCCGCGAGCACCAGCGTTACTGCTGGCAAAGCTGCTTGCTCCCACTGCCCTTCCGACGTCATTTCATAAATCCGCACCGCCAGCGTATCCCAACCGAACGGGCGCGTCATCAGCGTAATGGGCATTTCCTTCATGACATCGACAAACACCAAAGTCGCAGCCGTAAAAATTCCCGGTTTCAAGATCGGAATGTGCACTCTACGAATCATCGTCCAGCCGTGCACCCCCAAACTCATCGCCGCCTCATCGATACTGGGAGTAATCCGCTGCATTGCACCATCAATCGGGTAATGGCTCACCGCCATGAAGCGGATCAAATAAGCGATCAACATGATCATCAAAGTACCCTGTATCAACGGGCCTGTTTCGGCTTGCAGCCAACCTGCCAACCATTCGCTCAGCCGTCCATCCAGCCACACCAGCGGCACGTACACGCCAATCGCCAGCACCGTTCCAGGCAATGCATAACCGATCGTGGCGATGCGCACGGCAAAACGCGTTGCCGGACTGGGATAACGCCGCGCCGCGTACACCATCGCAATAACGACGACACAAATCAGCAAAGCCGCCAAGCCGGATAATGTCAGGGAATGCCAGAGAAATTCGAGGTAGCGGTCAAAATCGAAGTCTTGCGCGAACGATTGTGCGCCCCAGCGGCATAATTGCAGTACCGGCAGCAAAAATGCCAGAAACAATACGCTCAGCACAAAGCCTGTCACCAGCCAATTCTGCCATCCCATCAAGCGGATACGTTGCGCCCGTTCGGTTCTCTTATTTTCCGCGTAGCGCATACGCAAGCGGAACTGCTGTTCCACCACAATCACGGCAAAAACGATCAAAATCAGCAAAGAAGCCAGCTGCGAAGCCGCTGGCAACGAAAACATGCTGAACCATGCCTTGTAAATCGCCGTCGTGAACGTATTGTAATTAAACACCGCCACCGTGCCGAAATCCGCCAATGTTTCCATCAGCACCAGCATAAGCCCCCCCGCTATCCACGGGCGCGCCATCGGCAGCACCACTTTGAAGAACCCTTGCTTGCGGTTCAGACCGAGCGATTGCGCCACTTCCAGCGAACGTTTGCCTTGACTCAAAAACGCATTGCGCGCCAGTAAATACACATAAGGATAAAAAGCCAGCGTCATGACTGCAATCACCCCCATTCTGCCGCGAATATCGGGAAACCAGGATAAATCGGAATCGAGCCACGCGCGCAACGCCGTTTGCACCGGACCGGTAAAATCAAACAAACCCAGTGCAACAAACGCCGTGACATATGCAGGCATAGCCATCGGCAGTAACAGTGCCCAGGAAAAGAAACGCCGCCCGGAAAATTCATACACCGCGGTAATCCACGCCAGGCTAATTCCCAATAGCGCAGTACCGGTAATGACTCCCAATGCAAGCCAGAAGGTATTGATCAGCAGTTGCGGCAGCGATGTTTCAATCAGATGCTGCCAGACATCGCTGGCAGGGACAAAAAAAGAAGAAACAATTACGCCGACGGGCGCCAGTACCAGTGCAGCGGCGATAAAAGGAACTGAGCGCCAAATGGTCATGACTTTTTGCTGAGAGACAGAATAGAAAATGGCGAAAGAAGCTGCTGTTTTCTACCGCTTCTTTCGCCGCCTTGATCTTTGTATTGGCTGCGCCCTTTTACTGATAACCGGCACGGTCCATCAGTTTGACGGCCGTGGTTTGCAGCTCGCCGGCTTTCACCAGATTGATCGGATTTTGTTTGAAATTGCCCCAGGTGGCAACAAACGGATCGGCTGAAATTTTAGGGTTAACCGGATATTCCATGTTGACATCGGCAAAAAGATTTTGCGCCTTGTCGGACGACAAGAACTCCAGCAGCTTGACGGCCGCTTGCTCATGGCGCGCATGACGCGTCACACCGGCGCCGGAAACATTGACATGCACGCCGTTAGTTTTCTGATTCGGCCAGAAAACCGCCAAAGGCAGGTTGGGGTCTTTCTTCATCAAGCGGCCAAAATAGTAAGTGTTCACCAAAGTCACATCGCATTTACCGGCGGCGACGAATTCCAATGCGCGCGTATCGTCCGACAATGGATCGACCGCCAGATTGGCCACCCAGCCTTTGACGATTTTCTCGGTCTCGGCTTCGCCATGTTCCGCGATCATCATCGCCACCAGCGATTGGTTGTAGACTTTTTTCGATGTCCGTAAGCACAAGCGCTTGTTCCATTTAGGATCGGCCAGATCCTCGTAAGTCGACAATTCTTCCGGTTTCACTTTCTTAGTGTTGTAAATCATTGTCCGGGCGCGGATCGATAAGCCGAACCATGCATTATCCGGGTCGCGCAAATGCGCCGGAATGTTATTTTCCAGCGTAGCGGATTTGACCGGCTGCAATAACCCCGCTTGCGCAGCCGCCCAGAGATTACCAGCATCGGCCGTGATCAACATATCGGCCGGAGTATTTTTCCCTTCCGCCTCAAGCCGCGCGAGCAACGCGCCTTCATTATCCGTGACGTATTTGACCTTGATTCCGGTTTCCTTGGTAAACGCATCGAACATCGGTTTGATCAGTTGCTCGATGCGCGCGGAGTAAACCACGACTTCCTCCGCGTGCAGCGGTTTTACGGTCAGCAAGGAAAGCAGAACAAAAACGGCAATAGAAAAACGGCTTAGATTTGATTTCAACATGAAAATACTTCCAAGAAAACGTGCATGAGTCGGATTAATTATTGGCAGTTACTATAGTATGGATAAGAATAATTATCAATTGAATGATCGGAATCAATTTTCAACTGTGGATTGAAACAGAAAATCCAGTTCCTTGCGCCCAACCAGCGGTAATTTGAGCGCGGGCGGATCCCAATCGACACCGAACGACAACCCCAGCAGGTTGAATTCGATACCTTCCACCGCACTGACCAGCATCCCCATCAGTCCAAACAAGGAAATCTGCAAACCGCTGCCGCTCGGCGCCTGCGAAACCAGCCGGTAGCCCAAATAATCTTTACCAATCGCGGTCGGTGGCAGGTCCAATTGCAGCTCGGGAACGGAGCGGGAAACCCAAGCCGTGAACGTATTGGAATTCGGTCCCGGCCAAATCGTGTAATCTTCCGCGTAAGGATAATTGCGCGCGGCTTCGTCGATTTTCTCAATGAGCGCAGCCGCTTCCACGCCGCGTTTCTCCAGCAGTATCTCTGGCATGTTGCCGTACCAGCGCCGGTCCGGCACATTGTCATAGATCACCAGCACCGGCAGCTTACGGCGCTGCAACCAGCCGATCACTTCATAAATCGTATACGACGGTGCCGCGGCCGGTTTCACCGCAATCCAGGTGTGAATGGCAAAATAACCGCGCCAGCTGAATGCGCGTGCGCCGTATACCTGCACGATCGCCTCCGGTGTTGTGGCGGGATCGGGCGCCAAACCGGCTGGTTCGCGGCTCGCACTCCACCAGTTCTGCGCTCGCGCCCGGTCCGGCATAACGGCCATCACGGTCACACCCAGAACCAGCAGCATTCCACCCACGATTAAAACACGCTTCATTTCCACTCTCACTCTATATTACTTCCGCTGCGTTTCCCCAATATTTCCGGCAAATCGCGCAAAAACCGCCCGGCTCCGGCCATCTGCCGCCGCAGCAGCACCCAATCCTCGGCGCGTTTCCGGGCATCCAGGCAACGCATCAAACGCACGCGCAACGCTTCGTCCTGATGGTTCAGGATCGCCGCCCACAAGGTGTCGTCGACGTTGTAAACCTTGCCCGTGAGCAGGCAAACCGGAATCACTTGCTCAACCGGCACGGCCAGATCGGCGGCGATTGCACGCACCGCAGCATTGATATTGACCGCCTTACTATTCAGTGCATCGGTCAGATTGTACGGTGGCCGCCATTCGTTGACAGGCCGCAAGCGGTCGATAAAACTCGCCGCAACCAGCAACGGCGGCGCTCGCCGATCCGTACGCGAAGCCTGAGCAGCCCGCAACGTATCCAGGCAATCGCGCTCGTTCTGCCGGTCCGGCCGGTTGGCCGGAGTCACCCACAAAATCAAATCGGCGTTTTCCGCCGCCGCCAGCATGCGCTGACGATCGAACAACGCACTATCACAACCGGGGCTGTCGAAAATCAGCGCTTGCGTTAATCCCTCACGCGACAACACAAACGGCGTCAGCACCTGCGTCGTGTCCGGTAACACGTCGGCCGGTGTGGTAACCGCACCGAACAACGCATTGATCAAACTGGACTTGCCCGAATTCGTCCGTCCCAACACCAAAATGCGCAGCGGTTCGACACTCGCTTTCGCAGTTTGCTCGACTTGCCCGAAGTCCGCTTGCGACACCGGCGTCGGCGCGGTAACAGATTCTTCCTCCACCAGCGGCAGGCGGCCGCTATACAAATCGATCGCGTAGTAACCGACCTTGCACACATAGGCGCGCAAAAACCAGCGGTGCAACTCATCCCTGGCTTGGTCAAAACTACGCGCACGAAGATGCCGCCAAGCCTCGCTCAACAACGCGTTGACTGGATTGATCAGCAAGCTGCCGGCGCGGTAAATATTGAATAGCCGATCGGCTTTTTCTTTCCAGCGTTGCAATCGGAACAGGTCACCGATGGTCAGGCGGTTGCTGAACGGTATTTTTTCCGCGACATCCTGGCGCAAATCGCGGCTCGCCCGTTCGATAATCAGCAAGGTATGCGGTATGGTGAGTTCCAACAGCGGTTTTTCGACATCCGGGTGATAACAATGCGCGACCGTTTCCATCGTTTTCTGCCCCAGCGCCAACACCCAATCACCCTCCTCGATTGGCCAATCTTCCGGGCTACACGTCTGCGCCAACGCTTCCACCTCCCGCCACACTTTTTCCGCGCTGGGCGGCCACTCCGGATTGGGTTCGGTAGCCGAATCCCTCAGCAATTGCCGTTCCCGCCGTACCAGCCAAGCCTGTAAGCCATACCCGAGACCGCCGCATACCACCAGGGCGATCAGCCAATACTGCAGATTTCCACTCTGCCACAACCAAAATGCGCCAAACCCCAGCAATGCCAGCAGCGGCAGCAGCATCAGGACAAATACCAGCAGCCGCAGCGGATCGACGGACGGCAACGGCGCTTTCATGCGGATTTACCCCGTAAGCGGTCTTTCAGGAACGACGCGCCATGCTCCAGCTCTTGCGCATAAATCTGCCTCAGGGTAACCGCATCGACGTTCAAACCATCCTTGCGCCGCGCAAAGAAATAAATCGCTGCCTTGCCCAGTGCGTACGTAGTCGCGCCGCTGGAACTCGCGCCCCAAATCGCACCCACAGTCTGCCCCCAAACGGGAATCATCTTTGCCGCGGTGCGGCTCAACAGCCGGGCCAAATAACCCGTGGCAATCCCGGCACCCGCCAGGCCGAGAAACTCGGTGACCGTGTTTCTATCCCAATTTTGACCGTAAAGCAGTGCCAAACTGTGCAGCAATTTCGCCTGCACCGCCGATACCGCAACCCAATCGACCACCGGCAAAGCACCCAGCCCCGCCGCCGCAATGGCATAACCGGCAATATGCTGATGCGCGGCGCGCGCAAACAAGTCCTGTACCGCCGCATCACCGCTCAACTGATGCTGCAAACCCAGCGACGTGAGCGACTCGATCGCCTGCCACAGCGCTTCCAGACCGTAATCCGGCGGATCGAAGCCATCTTCCGGCAAGGTCAAATCAACCGCCACCCAGCGCACCGGCGCAAAACCGGGTACTGTCCCCAATGCAGCGCGCTGCGCCGCAATGGCGCGGCGCAAATCGGACGGCACCGCCTCCGGCAGCGGATCGTCCGCATACGGCCACGGCTGGATATGCCCGCTGCCATGCGAATAGAGTTCGTGCAAACCGGTCTGCACCAGCAGTAGCGGCCATTCCGGGTGGCGCTTGCGGATCGCATGCAATGCATCGAACACTGCGGCCTGCTGAACATCCGCCGCCTTCATCACTGCCACCAGCAAATGCGCCTGCGCCTCGCAGTAATGCATATCGTCGGCCGGATCGTACGCCACCTCGCCCAAACCACGCGTATCGAGAAACCGCACCAGCGGCGCTTCCGCCGGAAAATCATAAAACCGCGCGCTGCGCGTGCACGGCTGAAAACCGTTGCCGATCTGCGCCACCGGACTGCCGGTCAACGCCCGGATGATCGACGTCTTGCCGGATTGCGTTTTACCCAGCAGCCACAACACCGGCACCGGCATTTTGGCGCGCGCCTCGCGCAACGAAGCCTCCAGCAATGCCGGATCGACTTTGGGCTCGAGCAATGTCACGCGCAGTCGCTCCCAATACCCGGTCCAATTTTTTTGATCGTTTTGATTCATACGGTCATCTTATCATCAGTACATCCCGGAATTACATTTGCCCGCCCGCTCGCAATCTCGCGATCATCTCCAAAAAAGGGGCGAAAAATACTCTTTTAATATGCTATCGCCAGCTTGCCAGCCTGCTAACATCACTTTAGAATCTGGAATGTCAGAAATGAATTACAGCAATATCCAAAGAATTAACTGTGGAACCGGAAGTTTAACCTCAAGAGAAAGGGAGAAACCAATGAAACAGAATAAGACAAGACACAGTGTACTTTCATTAACCGCAACTGCTCTGCTGATGACCGCCGCCCCCGGCAGTGCAACAGCCGGCATGGATCCGTTCGTGGGAGAAATCAGTTACGTCGCGTTTAATTTTGCCCCCGATGGATGGTTGCAGTGCGACGGGCAAGTATTACCTATCAGCCAATACCAAGCGCTTTTTTCCTTGATCGGCAACACTTACGGCGGTAATGGCACTACAAACTTTGCATTGCCCGACATGCGCGGCAGAGTTCCGGTACACCGCGGGCAACATCCAGGCGGCTCGATGTTTACGCTGGGGCAAAGCGGCGGGGTGGAAAACACTGCGTTAACCATCAACAACCTGCCCGCACATAACCACACAGCTTCCGCCACCTCGACATCCACCTCTGCGGTCGCGCCGGGTGCCACTGCCACTTCCACATTGAAAGCGGTGAACAGCGACGCCGACCAGAAAAACGCCAATGGCAATTCGCTGGCCAACGCCAAAGGTTTGAACTCGGCCTACTCCGCGGCCGCACCGAATGTCAGCATGAACGCAGCTTCGATCGAAACCACGCTGAGCGGACTCGGCGTCACCACCACGACCAGTACCAATGTCAGTATCGGCTCAACCGGCAACTCCCAACCATTCTCGGTCATGCAACCGTATACCGTCGTGAACTGCATCATCGCTTGGCAAGGTATTTATCCGTCGCGTCCGTAATTTCAACCGGAATGTACGATTGGATCGCGTTGGTTGCGTCCGGGATGGATGGGTTCTCTCCCGGATGCGGCCAACCTTTCCAATCCGTTGACGTTGTGCGGCTGCCCACTACACCGGTTAGAATATGATCAAAGCTTTTTGCATAATCCTCTGTACCGCAACCCTCCTATCCAACGCCTTCGCAAGTGTCACAGCACCTCCCAATACACCGCTCAATGACGATCTGGACCTGAAATCCGCGCAAGCGCTGCTAGCATCCGGCGATTATGCCAATGCATTCAGCAAGTATCACGCCGCTGCCGTGAACGGCAATCATCCCCTGGCGCAATTTACTTTGGCGCTGTTTTACCAGAACGGCTGGGGGCGAGCCGCCGATCGCAAGACCGCATGTCAGTGGTTCGAGCAGGCGGCGCAAAACGGCGTTCCGGCGGCACAGCACATGACCGGCCTGTGCGTCGAGGAAGGCTTACACCGTCCGGCCGATCCCGCAGCAGCCGCTCAGTGGTTTCACAAAGCCGCACAAGCTGGGCATCTGAATTCGTACTGCCATCTCGGCAATCTGCTGATGACTGGAAACGGGGTGAGCAAAGACCCGATTCAGGCGCTGGAACTTTGCCGTTCCGCAGCACTGCAAGGATCGGTGCCGGCGCAAATCTGGATGGGCAAGTTTTATCTGTACGGCGACGCCAGCGTGCGCAATCCCGAGGATGCTTACCAGTGGTTCCTCGCAGCAGCGCAAAAACAATCCGCGGAAGCCTTCTATCATTTAGGCATGATGCTGGATCAAGGCGCTACCGGCGATCATAAAGCGGCGCAGATCCGGCAACTTTTCGAACAAGCCGCCGCACTTAAATACATTCCAGCCTATTTCCAGGCGGGCAAACGTTTTTTTGCTGCGGAACCCGACGCGGAAACCAACCGGCTCCCGGCGGAGCATCTGGCCAAAGCATATTTGTGGATTTCCGCCGCAATCCAGCGGTCCAATAATATGGAAGAAATTGCTGCCGCACAGGCGATCCGCCAGCAAATTCTGGCTGTAATGCCGCAAACTTGGCTAGCCGAGCTCGACCGGAAAGTCGCACAACATGTGCAGCCAGACTAAACCGATTTTTTTCTCAGGAGATACATTATGACCGTTACCAATTTCGATGGCGGATCTCTCGACTTCAAACCCGGCGTTACCTCGTACACCTACAGTGGATGGACATTTGGTGCCAGCAGTGCCGTTGATATCGCCAATGCTGCTTACAGTGATGCGCCAGTATTGCTCAATCAATCCGGCGGCAGAACGATTGTTCTCAATTATCCGAGCGGTAACAGCGTAACCAATTTTTATTTTACATCTTCGGATGGCTCCGATTTTCAGCTCAATTCATTCAAGATCGATAATGGTCCAAATGGTGCTTCAAGTACTTTGACCATTGCCGGTTACCGGGATGGCGCTCTGATCGTTGCGGCGGAATCAGTCAATTTAGCAAGCAGCGATGCAGCTGGAAATATCACTTACACGCAGCAAGGCAACACAGGAACAGAATATAGCGGATTGCTGACATTTAACTCTGTATTTAACGATATCGATGAAATACGTTTTTCTTTTAGCAGCGCGGTAGAATTAGCCGTCGACGATATCGATACCTCTCCTGCCGTGGTGCCGCCAACCATCACCTCGGCCACCTACAACGCCAGCACCAACACGTTGGTCGTTACCGGCACCAACATGGCGGCCACGGCGGGCGCAACCAACGACATCAACGTATCGAAACTGACGCTGACCGGACAAGGCGGTGCAACCTATACCCTCACGTCATCGAATGTCGAGCTCGATTCCGCCACGCAATTCACCGTCACGCTGAATGCTGCCGATCAGCTCAACGTAGAAGGATTACTGAACAAGAATGGCACATCTTCGGTCGGCGGCACTACCTACAATATCGCCGCAGCGGCTGACTGGAATCCGGCGCAAAGCGGCAACGCCGACACCACCGGCAACGGCGTTACCGTCACCAACGTGCAAACACCCACGATCACCTCCGCCACGTACGACGCCAGCACCGGTACACTCACTGTTACCGGCTCAAACCTGGTCAAGGCCAGCGGCGCTACCAATGACATCGATGCGTCGCTGCTGACTTTCACCGGTGAAGGGGGATCAACATACACACTGACCGACACCAGTGACGTCGAGATTACCTCCGGCACTGCGTTCGCAATCACGTTGAGCGCCACCGACAAAGCTGCCGTCAACCAAATCATCAACAAGAACGGCGCCAGTTCCACCGGCGGCACCACGTACAATCTGGCAGCAGCGGACGATTGGAACACGGTGATCGGCAATACCGATATTTCCGATACCACCGGCAACGCAATCACCGTCAGTAACGTAGCCACACCTACGATTACGTCGGCTACCTACAATGACAGCACCGGCGCATTGGTCGTCACCGGCACCGGCTTCCTGAAGCTGAATGGCGCGAACAATGACATTATCGCGTCCAAATTCACCTTTACCGGCGAAGGCGGCAGCACTCACACCCTCACGAATACCGCCGATGTCGAAATCACTTCCGGCACGGCATTCACGATCACACTGAGCATAGCCGATAAAATCGCCATCAACCAGATCATCAACAAAAACGGCACATCATCGACAGGTGGCACTACCTACAATCTCGCCGCCGCAGAAGATTGGGCAGCCGGCGCGGACGCCGCCGTCGTAGTCGAAGATACCACCGGCAATGGTATCACCGCATCCAATGTTGCAACGCCAACAATTACTTCGGCCACTTACGACGCCAGCACCGGCACTTTAGCAGTCACCGGCACCGGTTTCCTGAAGCTGGACGGTGCTACCAACGACATCGTGGCAAACAAATTCACGTTCACCGGCGAAGGCGGCAGCACCTATACACTAACCGATTCCAGCAATGTCGAAACCACTTCCGGCACGGCATTCACGATCACGCTGAGCGCCACCGACAAAGCCGCCGTCAACCAGATCGTCAACAAGAACGGCACATCATCGACAAGCGGCACCACCTACAATCTCGCTGCTGCGGAAGATTGGGCAGCCGGCGCGGATGCCGCCGTTGTGGTCGCCGATACCACCGGCAACGGTATCACCGCATCCAATGTTGCAACGCCAACAATTACTTCGGCCACCTACGACGCCAGCACCGGCGCTTTAGCAGTCACCGGCTCCGGCTTCCTGAAAGCCAGCGGTGCGGCCAACGATATTGTGGCAAACAAATTCACGTTCACCGGCGAAGGCGGCAGCACCTATACACTGACCGATTCCAGCAATGTCGAAATCACTTCCGGCACGGCATTCACCATCACACTGAGTGCCACCGACAAAGCCGTCATTAACCAGATCATTAACAAAAACGGCACATCATCAACGGACGGCACCACCTACAATCTCGCCGCCGCGGAAGATTGGGCAGCTGGCGCGGATGCCGCCGTCGTGGTCGCCGATACCACCGGCAATGGGATCACCGCATCCAATGTTGCAGCACCAACAATTACTTCGGCCACCTACGATGCCAGCACCGGCGCTTTAGTAGTCACCGGCAGCAATTTTCTGCAGAAAAGCGGTGCAGCCAACGATATTGTGGCATCCAAATTCACCTTCACCGGTGAAGGCGGCAGCACCTACACACTGACCGATTCCAGCAATGTCGAAATCACTTCCGGCACGGCATTCACCATCACACTGAGCGCCACCGACAAAGCCGCCGTCAACCAGATCGTCAACAAGAACGGCACATCATCGACAGGCGGCACTACTTACAATCTCGCTGCGGCGGAAGACTGGGCAGCTGGCGCGGACAGCGCCGCCACCGTCGCCGATTTGACCGGTAATGGCATCACCGCATCCAACGTCGCGGCACCGGCGATCACATCGGCCACCTACGACGCCAGTACCGGCGCTTTAGCAGTCACCGGCAGCGGCTTTCTGCAGAAAAGCGGTGCGGCCAACGATATTGTGGCATCCAAGTTCACATTTACCGGCGAAGGCGGCAGCACCTATACACTGACCGATTCCAGCAATGTCGAAATCACTTCCGGCACGGCATTCACCATCACGCTGAGCGCCACCGACAAAGATGCCGTCAACCAGATTATCAACAAAAATGGCACATCTTCATCCGGCGGCACCACCTACAACCTTGCTGCCGCGGAAGATTGGGCAGCCGGCGCGGACGCCGCTGTCGTGGTCGCCGATACCACCGGCAACGGCATCACCGCCTCGAATGTCGCAGTACCGGCGATCACGTCCGCCACCTACGACTACAGCAGCAATGTGCTGACCGTCACCGGAACCGGTTTTCTGCAAAAAAGCGGTGCCAGCAACGACATCGATTTATCCAAACTGACGATCACCGGAGAAGGTGGCGCAACTTACACGTTGACCAGTGCGACGAATGTAGAGATTACGTCGGGAACTTCGTTCTCGGTGACACTGACCGGCGCAGACTTAACCAATGTTGAAGCATTACTCGACAAAAATGGCACCTCCGCAGTCAGCAGCACAACGTATAACCTGGCTGGAGCCGAAGATTGGGCAGCCGGAGCGGATAGCGCCGTTGCGGTCGCCGACTTGACCGGCAATGGCATCACCGTCAGCAACTACGCCGCACCCGCCATCACTTCTGCAACCTTTGACGCCAGCACCAACGTGCTGACGGTCAGCGGAACAAACTTCGTTTCCAACAGCGGCGCCAGCAACGACGTGACGGTTTCACTGCTCACGTTAACCGGTGAAGGCGGCAGCTACACACTGACCTCATCGGCCGTCGACATCACTTCGGCCACTGCCTTCAGCGTTACACTCAACGCCGCCGATCAGCTCGCGGTACGCGGATTGTTAAATAAGAACGGCACAACCTCTTCCGGTGCAACGACCTACAATGTCGCCGCGGCTGAGGATTGGATGGCCGGCAGCGCAGCTTCAATCGCGGTCGCCGATCTGACCGGCAATGGCATCACCGTCAGCAATGTCCAGACGCCAACGATCACGTCGGCTACTTACGATTCCGATACCGGCATTCTGGTTGTCACCGGCAGCAATCTCTTCAAAAAAACCGGCGCCAACAACGATATCGATATTTCCACACTCACGCTGACCGGCGGAACCGCAAACGCCACCTACACTATCACCAGTGCCTCGGACGTTGAAATCACCTCCAGCACGGAGTTCAGCGTAACGCTATCCGGCGCGGACAAAACTTCTGTCGATGCCTTGCTGGACCAGACCGGCACCACATCGTCGGGCGGCTCTACTTACAATCTGGCAGCCGCTAATCACTGGCTGAGCGCCGCCGATTCCGCCACCGATATCAGCGACGCAACCAATGCGGTTACGGTTTCAATCAATCCGCGCATCACCTCGGCCACTTACGATGCTTCCTCGGGTACTTTGGCCGTTACCGGCACCAACTTACAAGCCAAAGCAGGCGCCCTCAACGATATCGATGCATCGTTGTTCACGCTTACCGGCGAAGGTGGATCCACCTATACGCTGACCGACACCAGCGATGTCGAAATCACCTCTGCAACGGCATTCACGATCACCTTGAGCGCGACCGACAAAGCCGCCGTCAATCAGATCGTCAACAAGAACGGCACTGCTTCCACCGGCGGCACCACATACAACCTGGCCGCGGCGGACGACTGGGATACCAATGTCACCAGCGGCGACACCGCCGACACCACCGGTAACGGCATCACGGTGTCGAATGTCGCGGCACCGGCGATCACCTCGGCCACCTACAATGCCAGCACCGGCGCGCTGGTTGTAACCGGTAGCGGTTTTCTGAAACTCAGCGGTGCTACCAACGACATCGTGGCAAACAAGTTCACGTTTACCGGCGAAGGCGGCAGCACGTATACGCTTACTGATTCCGCTAATGTCGAGATTACTTCCGGCACGGCGTTCACGATCACGTTGAGCAGCACCGACAAAGCCGCCGTCAATCAGATCGTCAACAAGAACGGCACATCATCGACAGGCGGCACGACCTACAATCTAGCGGCCGCAGAAGATTGGGCCGCAGGTGCTAATGCCTCGGTCAATGTGGTTGATGCGACCGGTAACAGTATTACAACTTCCAATGTGGCCGCACCGGCGATCACGTCGGCAACCTACGACACCAGCACCGGCGCGCTGGTCGTGACCGGATCGGGATTTTTAAAAGCCAGCGGTGCGGCCAACGATATTGACGCTTCCAAATTCACTTTCACCGGTGAAGGTAGCGGAACCTATACCCTGACCGATACCGCCGATGTCGAAATCACTTCCGGTACAACATTTACTCTTACGTTAAGCAGTACCGACAAGGCTGCGGTCAATCTGTTGTTGAACAAAGCTGGCACGGCTTCCAACGATGCGACAACATATAATCTGGCAGCCGCCGAGGATTGGGCAACAGGTGCCGACGCCGCCGTCACAATCGCCGACACCAGCGGTAACGGCATTACCGTATCGACTTCTTCGTCTTCCGGCGGAGGGGGCGGAGGGGGCGGCAGCGGCACTGCCACAACTATCGACGGCACAACCGCCACGACAACCACGCAGCCCGATGGCACCGTCGTCACTGTCGTTTCGGCCGTTCAGCCTTCCCGGCAAGACGATCCCAATTCGTTATTCAGCAATTATGCGGATATTCCAGTAGTAAAGGATACGGCAGGTAATCCCTTGCTGACGGTCAGTCTGCCAACCGGTGTCGGCTTAACTGTCGCGGATCGGCCACAAGTGACCGGTCTGGCGCAGGCCGAAACAAGTATGATTACCGCGCTGGCGTAAATCACCGGATTAAGCAGTGACATCGCCAACGATCTAGCCGAAAAAGCAAGAGAGTTTTTAACGCAACAACCGGATAGCAATCCGGTCAGCATTAACACCGTTACACCGAACGTTGCCGGTGATCAGCCGCCAGCGCTTCCAATTATCATTAGCAATCCGGCAACTGCAAGCACGGCTAGCAACATGTTGGTGATCGATGCCCGTCAATTGCCTTCTGGCACCATTATTCAACTGGATAATGTCGCTTTCGCATCGATCATCGGCGCTGTGCGGATTACCGGCGGCAGCGGTCAAAACTTCGCCGCGGGTGACAATCAGAATCAATTTATCGTGCTCGGCGCTGACGACGACATCTTGTCCGGCGGCGGCGGCGATGACACCGTCGGCAGTTTGAGCGGCAACGATAGAGTCTCCGGCGATGCGGGTAACGATATTGTTTATGGCGGTGCCGGTAATGATATTTTGAGCGGCGGCACCGGCAACGACCGGCTCAATGGCGGTTTCGGTTTCGATATCGCAACCCAGGCGGGGCAATTATCCGATTACCGGGTTACAGTACACGGCAACGCGGTCACGCTGACACAAGCGAATGGCGAAACCGATACCCTGACCGATGTCGAATTAGTCCGGTTCGCCAGCGGCTCTAGTCTGGCCATTGCATATTCCGAGGCTGAAGCAGTTGCTCATCATTTGGCCAGAACCTGGCTGGGGCGCGACTTGACGGTTGCGGAAGGGAGCGCAGTGCAAAACTGGGCAGGCGCAACAGCGGAGGATATTTTAGCGACCTTCCGCAGCTTGCCGGAAACAATCGAGCTGGGATTGCAAAACAAAACCGGCAGTGAACTGCTGGCCGGCTGGGATACCGATCCAACGATTATCCGGGTCAATGCCGTGCGCGACTTTACCGGCGGCGATGAAAACAATCAGGGTTATTTACCGCTCGGCTTGGCTACGAATGCGGATGGCGGCGCGGGTTATGATGTATTGCGCATGCCAGGCGGCCGTAACGATGTACACCTGGAATTTTCCGGCGATCGTTTGGAACTGACGCAACTCAGCGACGGCGCCATGCTGAGCCTGAAAAACGCGGAAATGATCGAATTCGACAACCATGAGGGGGTCGTAATCGCGCATAATCAAGTCGAAGGTATTCTGGCGCGCTTGGCGCATAGCTTCTTTAACCGCGATGCCACCGTACCAGAATGGCAACTCGGACTCGAAACGCTACAACAGCCTTACGATGCCAACGCCATTCTGGATTGGTTCCAGCAACGCGCCGGTTTGCAAGAGCTGTCCGATACCGGTTACATCCAGGCGATTTACAACCATACACTGGGCCGGCCAGCAACAGATGCCGAGCTCAGTGCGCAATTAGCACGGCTGGAAAGTCATGCGATCGATCGCAACTGGCTCACGGTCGAAATCGCACAAAGCGCCGAAGCTACCGCGCATCTGACCGGCAGTGTGATGCTGCAGGAAGGCTGGATATAACACAGCGAGAAATCTTTAACGATCAACGTAATAGATTTCTCGCTTTGCTCGAAACAGCACTTATTCAAAAATTCCTGAAGGAAGTGCTGAAAAAAGTAGCGAGCAATGGTTAGGCAAGGCGGAATCAGATGAAAAAGCGCAGCTTACGAATAGTCAATGAGTACTTGAATCTGATTTCAACACAGCATGACCAAGCGCAGTAGTTTTTCAAAGCTTCCTTAAGGCTTATAGATTGCATAACCGCGCCCAAGTCCTTGGTAGTCAACAGCAACAGAGTTAGTAGGTTTAAATGCGCCCTTATCGATAAAATCCACGCCCATTTCTTTGTAAAAACGTAATTGACCCTTGTGCTGCGACAGTTCGACATGCATCACTACCGGATTAAATACCGCACCGCTCGTATCGGTATTTTTTTCACCCTCATGTACCGAACCGGTTCCGGGTGGCGCGGCATAAACCGGTTTTCCTGCTGCCCTGGCAAGATGCATTGCATACAGATTACTCATCAACGCCCGCAATTCTTCACGTTCTTTACCGAGCGCAGCATCCAGTTTGGCGCGATATTGTTCTTCTTTCTTGGTTAATGAGACTTTGCCTTTTGCTTTTGCCTGCAGAATCAGCAATTGCGGATAGCGGCTCGCTTCACACCCCCAAACAACCAGAAACGCATCATTTGTAAATGCAGCCTGAAACTTGGCCAGATTCTGACCGCCAAAAACATGAACCAATTCGGAATCTGTGAAATCGTCCCGCCGCGCATCTTTATCAAATTGCTTTCGCTTGTAGTTAGGCGTATTCACGATTACCGGACCATCGGCAATCGCGTGTCCAATAAAATGCACTTCACACAACGATGCAGCCGGTTGCGTTGCTGCAATCTCATACAAATCGGATACGGACATGCTATTTTCCTTACCGCCCGGCCATTTGTCGTAATCGGCTTTGGAAATATCCCCGTCTTCGCTGCTAGTTAATTGCTTGGCCAGCTCATGCGCACCGCTATAGTACAATCTTGAATTCACGAGCTTTTCCGCTGGAGACACTTTTAGCTTCAAGATGCCGTTGATATTGTAGCGGTAATTCTTGGCCAGCAAGGCATCGCGTTTTGGCTGCAAGGTTTGTCCATCTTTCGCTCCGCCCTTTTTGAATTCAGTAAATGTTCCTTTGAGAAAATCGAAGATGACGATACGTTCGGCCTTACCTTGTTGCAGCAAATAATCTTTGTAATTTTTCGCCATTTTCAGATAGGTCGCAGGGTTCTTTTGCGGATCCTCATTGGCCTGAGATTTACGCGGGTAATTAACCTGAGCAACCAGCAATACCGTGCGTGCATTTGCAACGATACTGGGTTGTTCGATTTGCTCAATGGTCTGCCGGGTAATGGGCTGAATGGCGCTTATCACACCCTGCCGTGCGGGTTCAATCATCGGTTTAACCGGCTGGTTTGGCTGGTTGATGCGCATCACAGCAATAATGCTTTAAAGCTGCCGCCCGGTTTTCGGATCGTACGCCACTGGCACCGGTACGACCTGATCGGTCGGCAGCACTTCCACCCATTGATCGAATACCTCGAAATCTTCACCGCCCTGCAACGCACGGAAACCGCCTTGCAGCGGATAAAAACCATGTTCATACACCTTGTCCACCGGCGTCGCCGATACGCGGTTATCGTCGTTGATCTCATCACTCGGATAACGCCCCACTTTCATCGACTTGGCGTGCTTGTCGGCGACCACATCGCATAAATGGTTGATGGCGTCGCGAATCGTCACGTTCGGCCCGCTGTGCGGAATTTTGCCCAGCTCGTCGAGCGGCGCAACGTAATTGTCATCCAGCCCGTCGGTACCTTCCACATGCAGCCGTTGCAGCCAGTTCATGGCCGCGCGTTCCTTGCCGGGCCGGATCGGAATCACCGCTTTAACCCACGGTGCATTCAGGAACGCATTGCGCATGTTGTCGCCGTCGAGCTGCAACAGCCAGCCCAGCGATGCGCCCAGCTTGGCGGGATCGGATTCCTCGGTGATGTAATAGTTATCCACGCGGTTGTCGTGCGTCCCGCCCCAGGAGACGGTATCCATCGATGCAATTTGCGTATTCTCGATAGCGGATGCCGCGGCTGTGACCAGGTTTTTCGTCAATTTGGCCTTGATTTGCGCATGCACCGAACCACCCGCCGGTGCGGCTGCGGGCACGACAGTAGACGGTTTGCGGATACCGCCCAAGCCCTGATGGCTGCGATGCAGGCGCGGCCGCCACCATTCCGGCGCAACAAAGTACAGCATTTTGTCGATGTCGAAAATCGTGTTGAGCAGTTCCGACACCACGTGCCGCGTACGGTCGTCCGGCATCGGCAAGCCCTTGGTCAGCATGTCTTGGATCAGGCAGCGGTACACCACGATGCGCTCTTCCTCGCGCAAATCCTCATACTTGCGCGGCTCAACGCGCGACATTTTGTTGATGCGGTCGCGCGCCGCTTCGACAAATGCCTGTTCGTACTCGAACTTGGATTTTTCGTTGAACTCCTTGATCTTCTGCTCGTTCTGCGCGGTGACTTCGTCGTTCAGCTTTTTGGTTGGCTGCCAGGTAATCTTGGCCACCACACGCAGCGGCGAAACATTGCGGAAGTTCACATGTTTGACCCTGACGGAAAAACGGATCGCGCCGGGTGTGTCTTCCTGCACTTCGTCCAACTGCAAGCGGATATCGTTGCCGCCATAATCGAAACTGATGAAACCGGCTTCGCCGTATTCGTAGCCCGGCTGATCGCATTGCGCCTTGAAGCCGCCAAACTTCCATTGAATCTGTTCCGGTTCACCTTCGTTGGTATCCAGATTGACTTCCTTGCCTTCGGCGTACACTTCGTCCATGTCGTCTTCCGGCAGCGTGTCTTCAGTCTTCGGCACGAACGGAATGTCGATGTTCAAGTCGGTCGTCACCGGCTGCGGCATCGGAATCGCTTCCGGCGGCGGTATCTCACCCACCTCGGGGCCTTTGGCCAAGTGCACGAGTTTAGCAATCCCCAATTGGCGGCCCGGATCATCGACATACGTTTGCCAGCACAAATACGTGCCGATGTCCTGCACCTGCACGCCGACTTGGCGCATTTTGCGGCGCATTTCGTAATTGAGCAGATCGGGCGTGGTGTTGTTCAGCACATAGCGCTTGCTCGAGGTATCGGTGGTTTCGGTGACGGTGCGGAACGTCGATTTGTAGTTTTTGCGGATTTCGGTGGAAATTTTCTCGGTCTGCTGGCGCATGTGCTTGTGCGTGACTTCACGCGCCTTTGATTGCGTATTAGCCATGTCGATGCTGGCGGACGCGCTGGCGCTGCCGCCGATCCAGCTCTGGTTGGCGGTGGCGTTCATGCCGAATTTGGTGTCGGACTTGTTGTCTTCCTTCACCGCCTGCGACAATTCATCTTCCTCGGTCAGCGATTTCTCGGTCTTGAGCGTCGTCTCCAGCGCTGTTTCCATCGTGCGTTCGACCAGTGTGCGGCGCGTACTCACTTCGACCAGCTCCACGCTGCTGCCCGGACTGAGCCACACATGCCCCACCGCCGGACCAAGAAACGTGTCGAATTCAAAGAAATACTGCCGGAACAAATGCACGATGCCGATCGGCGACAGCCCGGCGCGATCGAGATCCTTGAACGGATCCATGTAGTCGAGCGGATCCTTGAAACTGAGCAGCTTTTGCAGATTCGCCAGTTGATTGTCTTGCTTGTAGAACAACTGCTTGAGGGTCTCGTACTGCTTGGTTTGCTTCAAGTGCAGCACATAACCGGCGACCGTGGATTCGCGCTGCAACTGCTCCGCCGCCAGTTCGTTGGCGGCTTCCACGCTGCGAGGATTCGCCCGCGCGTCCTGCGCGGTCTTGTACCACTCGGTCACCTTGGGAATCACCTCTTGGTTCAATGCCGTCTTGATGCGATCGGCATCGATCAGCCTGTCCCAAATGCGCTCGTCGTAACGCTCCAGCGGCGGCAACTCGCGCGTCAAATTCTCGATGACGAAACTGCCCATTGCACCATAGGCCCCCTTGCGCGGCACATCGCCGCTGCCGTTTTCCAGACGCGAGATCTTTTGCAGTACACCGCGTTCGTCCAGCACCATCTCGAAATTACCGCGGAAACGCTTGAACAGTTGCTCGCGCGCTTTGCTCAAATCCGCGCTGAACCCCTGTTCTATGCGCTGCCTGATACGCTTCGATTTCCACCCGATCATCGGCTGGTACACGCCGAAGATCTCGCTATCGTAAGGCAGGATATTTTTGTAGCGCGAAAAGTCGTTGATTTTTCTCATGACGGACGCTCCTTTCGTTGAACATGCCGGTAGGGATTAGGAACACATCGGTTTACGACTATAGGCAAATCTGTGCAACCCGTCAAACTGCAGGAATCACGTCCTTGCTATCCTAGACTGGCAGCGTGTAAACACCGCAGAGATTAAATCGATTTGCTTGAAGTTAAAGCAGATTTTTATATACAGCAGCTAGTGCTTGAAAATCAGTTTGAGATGATTTTGGAGAAAGCTTCATGCAAACAGAGTTTACATACAAATATGTCGATTTAAGCCACTAATATTTACCACTTCTGCAGATCATCATAATGAATTATAGGTAAAGGATTTTCCTTAAATTGAACCAAGCGCTCTTCAGAATCATTTGGAATATCAAGAAAATAATTTAGTAACTTAATTCGAATATCCTCATTTGGAACAACAACCATATTCACATCACTACGATTAAACTTGTAATGAGCTACACCACTGCTCTCTTCAACAATACCAAGTTGCAAATCAACAGTTGACGGAACAAGTCGCCATTCTCGCTCTTTATAGTAAAGATCAATTTCTTTAGTTTCGTCACGAGCAGGACCAAGATCACCCATTTCTTTATCAAAAGAAAAGGCATAGATCGCACTGTTTACATATTGATTCAGCACTTCTGTAGTAAACACAACTTCTCCATCTTTATTCATAAGCTTAAACTCAGAATCATTCGCTAACTGATTACGTATTGCCATCATGAACTTAAATTGATCCCAAAGATGCCAATAGGGAACTCCTCGTCTTTCATTATTATGATTACTTGTGGCGTAGTCGACAAAATATCTTGCTGGATTACCACCAGAATTTTTCACAAATGACTTTTTGAATCCAATGCCAAATTTACCGTAAATAGACGTATGATCATCGCATTCCTTCAAAGGAATATCTGTAAAACAAATAACTTGATTAAAGACAAATGCACCATCTGGGAACTTAACTTGCATGGCAGAAGTACGCAATCCTTGTTCAAATATCTGCTTACATACCTCAAGCTGTATCAAAGGATTTTCTTTATTAGAACGAGCAAGAAAATGTATAAGATTGTCGGAAATTATAGACATAGTGGATATAGTTTATTCTGATGAATCGTTCATTTGAAGTACTTCGCTTGCTTCCATTCCAGAAACAAGCGGCAATTTAGGCATGTTCAGGAATTTGTTGCCAAGCCTAATCACCAAAAAACCGCCTCAACACCTTAATCATATACCCATGATCCTGCACACCCGCGCTCTCGCGCACGCTGTGCATGGCCCACATCGGGCAGCCGACGTCGACGCTGCGGATGCCGAGTTTCGCCGAGGCGATCGGGCCGATGGTGCTGCCGCATGGCAGGTCACTGCGGTGCGTGTAGCGTTGATGAGGAACGCCCGCCTCTTCGCACCATTGAATGAAACGCGCAATCGATACGCTTTCGGAGCTGTAGCGGCGGTTGGCGTTGGATTTGATCACCGGGCCTTTGTTGACGAAAACGCGGTGATCGGCGTCATACGCAGCGGGAAAATTGGGTTGGTAGGCGTGCGCCATGTCGGCGCTGATCAGAAAACTCTGCGCCAGCGCCCGCGCGCTGTCTTCGCGCTCCGTTGCGGTGGCGATGTGGATGCGCTGCAAGACATCGGCCAAAAAGCTGCCGCCCGCGCCGATATGGCTTTCGCTGCCGATTTCCTCGTGATCGAAAAACGCGCACACCAGCGTGCTTTGCGCGGAATCCAGCACGGTATCGTCGAGCAACGCTTGCAATGCGGCGTGGCAGGAAGCGAGGTTATCGATCTGGCTGTCGGCGTAGAACTCCTGATTCGCGCCCCAAAATACGCCTTTCTGCGTATCGTAAACCGCCAGATCCCACGACAATATTTGCGCGGCATCGATGCCGGATGCTTGCGCCAGCAACTCGAGGAAATACGGTTTCGGCAACTGCTCGGCGGTCAATTGCGCCAACAGCAGCGGCAGTTCATTTTGTTTATGCAGTTTCAACCCATCTTCGTTGACGCCGCGATTCATGTGAATCGCCAGATTCGGCAGGCGCAGCAGCGACTGATCGAAGCGCACCGGCTTGTGCCTTAGTTGTTTGCCGTCTTCGAGAAAGCTGATGCGCCCGGCCAGGCTCAAATCGCGGTCGGTAAAGGTCACGAGAATAGGCCCGCCGTAAATCTCGACACCCAGCCGCGCCAGACCGTCGCTGACCGTCGCACCGTTCGGCCGGATGCGGAATCCCGGCGAATCGGTATGCGCGCCGACGATCCGAAATCCCGATTCGGCAGGCGTTTTGCGCCCCACCACAAACAACACGATCGACGAATCGTCGCGCACCACGTAATAGCGCCCGCCCGCTTGCAACTGCCATTTGGCGGTTTCATCGAGGCGCACGAAGTGAAACTTTTGAATCGCCGTTTCGACCGAAGCCACCGCGTGCCACGGGCTCGGACTGTTGTCGATGAAATCGAGTAAATGCTTTACTTGTTGTTTAGCTGTCATGATTCGGATCTGGATTTATTTAGCTTGCTCAGTTGGTTAGTCGATGATTGCGGTTGCATTGCGCCGCCAGAATATACGGAAAGCGGTTACTTCAGTCAAATTGTACCGGGTGGATAGATACCTCGCGGCACAAACACGGAAATAAATGGTTATTGCGCCGTTCAGCCGCTGCATGAACGCACGGCATTGATGATAGAATCCCGGCAACTTTACGATTACCATTCGCCTTTGCCAAGGAATTAGCCGCGTGCCGCGTTTTCGACTTAAACTTTTTTCCCCGTTTCTCCAGTTTCTTTATTGCCTGCTTTTTTTGTTCAATGCACCGGTTGTGTATGCGCTGACTGCCGAAGCGCGTGAAATCGAGCAGCAACTGGCGAAATCCGCCGCGCTTGGATTGAGCAAAAACGCACTGGGCGATTTGCAGCGCTTTTATAGCGCGCGCCATTATCAACCGGTGTGGGTGACAAAAAATCCGCATTCGCCTTCGCTCGACGCAGCATTGGCATTCATCGCCAACGCCGACAACGAAGGTTTGCACAGTGACGACTATCAACTGCACCAGCTGCAGCAATTGCAGCCGCATGCGAGCGAATCGTTGTCCTCCGCCAGCGAACTGGAAGTGCGCACCACGCATGCGGTGCTGACACTGGCACGGGATTTGTCGCGCGGGCGGTTGACAGCAACCGCGGCTGACAAGGATTGGCACATTGCGCAACCGGCATTCGACGCGGTCGCATTTCTCCAGCAGGCCATCAAGCAGGACCGCTTGCAGCAAGCGCTGGACGATCTGCCGCCGAGAAATCCCGTTTACCAACTGCTCAAGCAAACATTGGTGCGCTACCGCCAGCTTGCCGGTAATCATACCGAATGGGTTCATATTCCCAGTTCTCCCTCGATACGGCCGGGCGACACACATCCGCATATTCCGCTGATCCGCCAGCGCATCATACAAGCGCATGCCGCCGATGACACTGCCGAATTTCACATCTCGAATACTAAGAGCGAGCGCTACGACAACGAACTGGTTGCCGCGATCAAAGCGTTTCAAGCGCAGCATGGATTGAACAGCGACGGCGTGATTGGAAAAAACACCCTCCGCGCGCTGAATATTCCGCTCGACTGGAAAATACGCCAGCTGCGCATCAACATGGAGCGCCTGCGCTGGCTGCCGCGCGACATGGGCAAACGATACTTGCTGGTCAACACCGCCGGATTTCATCTCACCGCCATTGAAAACGATGAACCGGTTCTGACCATGCGCATCATCGTCGGACGCGATTACCGCAGCACCCCGAGCTTCAACGGCGCGCTGTCGCATATGGTGCTGAATCCTTACTGGAACGTTCCGGCCAGCATCGCCACCAAGGATTTATTGCCGAAGCAACAGAGCGACCCGACGTTCTTCACGCATGGCGGTTTCAAGATTTATCCCGGCAATAACCGCAACGCCGAACCCATCGACCCGGAAACGATCAACTGGCACAATCTCAAAAGAGGATTTCCGTATTTCTTACGCCAGGATCCCGGCAAACACAATGCGCTGGGCCGGATCAAGTTCATGTTTGCCAATCCGTTCAATATCTACTTGCACGACACGCCGTCCAAATCGCTGTTCCAGCGCGATATCCGCACGTTCAGTTCCGGTTGCATCCGGCTGGAAAAACCGTTCGAATTGGCTGCTTTCGCATTGAATCAGGAGAGTTTGCCGGAAAAATTCATCGAAGATTTGGACAGCGACAAAACCATCACCAAGCATTTACCTAAACCACTGCCGATTTACTTAGTGTATATTACGGCCTGGATTGATGAGCCAAGCAAATTGGTGCACTTTTATCCCGATATTTATGACCGGGATTCAAGCACTTTACGCTATGCTCGCTGGTAATTTATTCGCACACATTCGCAAGATTTTCAAGGAGAAAACAGCCGATGATACGAAGTTTATTCAATCAAGCAAACTCATCAGAATTATCAGAACAACAACCCGAATTAAGCCGCCGCCGTTTTTTACGTGCAGGATTAGGCGCATGCGCCGTACTGGCTCTACCGATGGGTGCATCAACCGCACATGCGGCGATCCGAAGACCGTTCGAGAAAAAACTGAGTTTTCTGAATTTACACACCGGCGAACGCACGCAAGCAACCTTCTGGGCCAACGGCCGTTATATTCCGGAAAGTATGCGCGCCATCAATTATGTGCTGCGCGATCACCGCACCGGCGACCGCCGCCCGATCGACCCCCAGCTATTTGATCTGCTCTACCTGCTGCAACACAAATTAGGCACCAAACAAGAATTCCACGTCATCTCCGCTTACCGTTCCCCTGCCACCAACGCCAAACTGGCCGCACAAAACGGTGGCGTCGCCAAGAACAGTATGCATACGCACGGCAAAGCCATTGACATCCGCCTGCCTGGCCGCAAACTATCCGATATCCGTGCAGCAGCGATGTCACTGCAGATGGGCGGCGTCGGATATTACCCTTCGTCCAACTTCGTCCACTTGGACACGGGAAATTTCCGTTACTGGTAACCGGTTGAAGAATTTCCTAACGATCGGGATCGCTATTCTGATTGACCCACTTATTGAGCATCACCGCCAAAAGATTCATATTGACGGGTTTGGCAAGAAAATCATCCATCCCTGCCGCTAAGCAGCGCTGACGATTGTCTTCGAACGCATTTGCTGTCAAGGCAATGATGGGTAAATGCGTTCTCCCGTTTTCCCGTTCCCACTGACGAATTTTTTCCGTCGCTTGATAACCGCTCATCACCGGCATTTCGCAATCCATCAGCACCAACGCGGGCTGTATTCCCTGCGTGACCGCGCTCACCGCTTCTTGTCCGTTGGCAACAACCTTGCAGCGGAATCCCAGATTCTCCAATAAAGAGACGATTACCGTGCGGCTGATCGCATTATCTTCAACCACCAAAATCAGCCCAGCTTGCGGAGAAGTTTTTCGTACCGGTACTGCACCGCTAACTTTGGCATCGGTTGCGGCAAGATCGCTCATATCGTCCGCACTGACCGGGTTAGCGCGGATCCGGAACCAGATTCTCGTGCCTTTGCCTTCCTGGCTTTCGAACCCGACACTCCCTCCCAGCAATCTGGCCAAATTGTGCACGATAGAAAGCCCAAGACCGGTACCCCCGTATTGCCGGGTGGTAGAAGCATCCACCTGGGAAAAAGGCTTAAACAGCCGATCGTGCTTGTCCGCGGGAATACCGATGCCGCTATCGGTTACCACAAACTCCAGCATCGTTTCTGCTGCTTCGCTTCCGAGTTCGCGCGCTTCGATACGCACGAAACCTTGCGGCGTAAACTTGATGGCATTGTTGACCAGATTAGCCAGCATCTGGCTTATTCTGACCGGATCGGAACGGTATCGCATACGCGGCTTCCCGTGCCATATCACATCGAGTGCCAGCCCTTTCATATTCGCACTTTCGGCAAACAGCGCCGCCGTTTCCAGCATCAATTGCTTGGGATCGAAAACATGACTTTCCAATTGGACTTGTCCAGCCTCAATTTTGGACAAGTCAAGGATATCGTTGAGTATGGTCAACAAGTTATTTCCGGAAGTGATGATCACCCGGGCATAATCCAATCGCTGGTTATCTTTGATGCCCGGCATTTGCAGCAGGTGGGCCATACCCAGAACGCCATTCAGCGGCGTCCGGATTTCATGCGACATGGTAGCGAGAAATTGACTCTTAGCCAGATTGGCCGATTCTGCGGCGACCTTGGCCAGCCGGAGCGCTTCACTATTTGCGCGCAATTGTGCCGTCTGCTCATCGACGGTTTCCTGAATCAACAGGGTCCGGCCTGTTGTAACCAGCATCAACAACTGCAACATACTGGCCACGAGCAGTCCGGCGAAACTCAGCGCCCAGGCCTGCCACGGCCGGTGCGCATTCAACCAATCCACATCCGGGGAAATGGTTAATTCCCAGCTACGATCCGCCATCGTCAGCGTTGTCCGCCAATCGAGATTGGTATTGGCCGCAATTCCCGGTGTTGAACTGAACAGCAATTGATTGCCGGGTTGCCCGGCAGAATCCCGCAATTGAAAAACAATACCGGGCGTTGAAACGTTACCGGCGGCGGAGTTGACCATATCGGGAATTTTCAATGCACCCACCACAAAACCGATAAATTCCGGCGGATGTTCCGGGGCATTGCGGTCAAAATTCTGACGGTAAGCGGGATGCAGTACCAATATACCCGCCTTATTCTGCTGATCCTGCACCAGATTGATTAAACCGGTGGCCGCCGGCCGGCCGGAATGCCGGGCGCGATCAATGGCTTCCGCTCGGATGGGATTGGAATAAATATCGTATCCGACTGCTTTCCGGTTACTTTCAAGCGGCGTGATATAGGTCACGACGACATACTCCGGCCGCTTGCTGGCAACGGTTAATTCGCCCTGCGCGTCCAATTCGGTTATGTGGAATGGTTTGCCGGAGGCATTTACGGATTGGGTTTGCTCGAAGTGCGTCCGGTCCCGGTCACGGACAAAATAATTGTAGCTAAATCCTGCAATGCCTTGAGATTCCTTTAGAATCTCTTGAGTAAAGTAATCGAATTGGCGGAAGCCCATATCCGTATTCAGTTCGACTAAACGCCGCAATGCCGATAGCGTTTCGTTGTAGGCATTGAAACGTTCCTGTAACTGGAACGCGATGTTTTGCCCAATACTTTGAATTTCCGCTTGCTGTTGCCGGTTTTCGAGTTTCGCTGTGTTAACGAATCCCGTAACGATCAACACCACCAGAATCAGTGTAATGGGCGCAATGACGACCTTGCGCGTTTTCCAGCAGGATTGCTGGCCAAGAAAAGCCAGCGACAACGGTGCAAAGACAAGCACCCCAAAAGTATCGCCCGCCCACCAATTCCACCACGACCGGGAAATATCGGCTGCACCGATAGCACCGGAAAAATAAAGCGTCAGCTGCGCGACACTGGCAGAAATCACGCAAGACAATGGGCCGCCCAGCAGAAAAAAAGTGAAGATCTCTTGTTCCCGCATCAACATCTGCCAGCGATCCTTGATGAATCTACGAACCAGCCAGGCCCCTATCGCGGCTTGCAGCATCGCCCCCATTCCTAAGAACACCGCGACCGAAATACTATCTTGTGAGAGATCGTTTTGACTCCAAGCAACCCAGACATTGAGCCCCAGCGAGCCGATCCAGATGCCCGGCAACATGCGGTAACCCGACACCAGAATCAGTGCCAGCGCCAAACCGGCAGCCGGAAACACCGGACTGGCATAACCCGGCGGAATTGCCAGCAACAATCCCAGAAAACCTAATAAGGCATAGCCCATAGCCGCATAAGCATTGTGCCGTAGGATTTTCAAAGACAATCCGGCTGACGTTTGGATTTGATCCCGCATGCAAATAACGATGAGTTATGGAATAAGGTCTTGCACGACCGATAGCGAACTAAACAACTAGACCATAGGTACGGTGTATATGTTAACGGCTATACGTTTTTCCGATTGCGGAAACAATGACAGACTTAGGAGGTATTCTTTGAAATAATGGATCGGCGGGTTATTACTCATCCGCCAACTTGTCCGTTTGGGCGCGGGAAATTTCCGTTAAGCATAACCGGTCGCGTCAAGCACGCTTCCGGCCCTACCGGCAATAATCCGCAGTTTCCACCACGCGTTCGATCCGGTACGCTGAATTCGGGCGCAAGATGTATTCGCTCGCCCCAACGGGACTCGCTGGATTGCCCCAATCGTAGGTATAACCCAATCCCGTCCATGGCACGCGAGATTGGTAGCGAAAACTTTTGAAATAGAGATCTTTATAAAATGCATAGTAGTCAGCGATTTCTTTAATTGGTGGAGCTGGGCATTCAGAAAAGTGCAGTTGACAATTATTGTCGTGAATTTCCGGATCGACGCACGGACGGAACATATCCGCCGGATCGACCCATAATTCGACAAACACATCGTAGTTCCAGTCGGCATTGAGCCCGAGATACTGTTTCAAGCGTAAATTCAAATCCCCATTCGGATTATTTTTTACAAAGCTCTGACAAAACGCCTGCACTTGCGGCGCAGCCGTCACCCACGTCATATGTTTCTCACCTTGTGAAGTATGCGTTTCATTCTCGATGTATTTCTTATAATCACACTGACTCTTCCAAGTCACCACCAGCACCTTGCCATCCTGCCATCGCAATGCTTGATTCTCTGAGTTGATAGCGAATAATCTATCGCTGATCTCGCCCGACTCGGCGACTGCTGCGTCATTGACTGCGTGACTGTACATCTGTTTCAAATTTCCCTGCTGCAGCGTGCAACCGGACAAGAATGCAATGAAAGAGATGGTAATGACTTGATTTATGGTCATATCAAATGTAAGAAAATTCTGCTTGAGACACAATGATTATGAGATAGATGATATTCGTAAAAACTCATAGGGCGAAATGCACTTCGTCATTCGACCCTATGAGCAAATCATTTAAAACTTACATGTGCTACTTAATTCCCTATACATTCTTGCGCTTGATAGCACCATACCCGAGAAGACCCACTAGACCGGTAATGAAAAGCAATAGACTGGAAGGTTCGGGAACCGCTGACAAAATAACATCATCAAGCACCAGTTCGGAGCCGGTACCGCTAATATCGGTGATGTGTCCCCAATTTAAGAACGAGATGGTGATAGTCGAAGCCGATGGGATAAAGTCCACATAGTAACGCTCTGATGCACCGAAGGAATTCGACGAAGAAGGAAGCATCAGATAAGTAGTACCCTCACCCGTTATATCCAGCCCGAATAATCCAGTTCCTGTGAAGCCGGAAGTATTGCTTTCACCACTCGTCCAAAAATCGAGGTGATAAGTATCTGTGGTGCTCAAACCCGAAATAGTTTGGGAAAGCATCACAGGACCAGGGCGTTCTGCGAATGAAGGGGTACCGGTAAATGTAATTACTCCATTGGCAGCAATGCTGGATGCAGCACCAACCGTATTAAAATAGTTACCGAAATAAACCGCATTCAGACCATCCGCTGGTGCAGCACCGGCAAAGCCGAGGGGCCCCCACCAACCATAAGCGCCATCCGGATAGCTCGATGCCCACCCTGGAATGGCGGCAACCTCAGAACCCGGATAGCCACCAATATGTGTTCCAGGTGTCCAACCAAGATTAGTTCCCGCATTCCCTGTTTCGAAGCTTCCGTTAATCACTAGATTTGCGCTGCTATTACCCGTCACTGAATCGCCATGGGTGATCGTTAAGGCATTGGCGCTCGTAGCCATCAGACCGAGGACTATGCAGATACTTTGAGCAAGCTTTCGCGATTCAAGTATCTTTGATGAAACTGTACAATTTTGGGAATATTGGTTCATAAATTTACTCCTCTCTCAGTTTATTTAACTAGCAGCAGAAAGAATGCTAACTGACACTGCATATAGGGGAAAAAACCTTTCTCCCCATATGGATATAATGTACTTAAAGCAGAATTGATTGTCAAATTAATAAGTAAACAATCGATTTTGCCGCATTTCGATTTCATCAGTACAGAAATCCACTTATCAGATTGCGATACTGGCACTCACTTCATCAATAACTCACCCCATACCGCTCCCGGTACCGCTGCACCGCCTGCAAATGCTGTGACAGCTCCGGATGATGATGCAAATAGGCCACTAAGTCGTCGAGATCGATGATCGAGGTTACCGTTAAGCCGTGCACTTGTTGTACTTCCTGCACTGCCGATAATTCCCCGGTGCCGCGTTCCATGCGGTCGAGGGCGATGACGACACCACCGGGCGTTGCTCCCGCGGCCTTGATCAGTTCGACCGATTCGCGCACCGAGGTACCGGCGGAAATAACATCGTCGACGATCAGCACGCGGCCTTGCATCGGTGCGCCGACCAGCACGCCGCCTTCGCCGTGGTCTTTGACTTCCTTGCGGTTGAAGCAGAATGGGTAATTCATGCCCATTTCAGCCAATGCGATGGCAATGGTGCTGACCAATGGAATACCTTTATAAGCGGGGCCAAACAAAGTATCGAACGGAAGCTCGGCAGCCACAATCGCTTTGGCGTAAAATTGCCCGAGTTTACGCAGCGCATCGCCGTCGTTGAACAATCCAGCGTTGAAAAAATACGGCGACATGCGCCCCGCTTTGGTTTTGAATTCGCCGAAGCACAACACGTTGCGCTCGATGGCGAATTGAATAAACGCTTGCCGGAAATCGGACATAACCAGAATCACTCTCGATAAGTAAAAGATGCAAATTATAACGCTCAATCTCAACGGTATCCGTGCAGCGGCAAAAAAAGGCTTTTTTCCCTGGCTGGCAAAACAAACTGCGGATGTCGTCTGTGTGCAGGAATTGAAAGCGCAGTTGCCCGATCTTTCCGAAGAAATGCAAGCGCCGGATGGTTTTCACGGCTATTTTCATTGCGCCGAGCAGAAAGGCTACAGTGGCGTCGGCATTTATACGCGCAAAAAACCGGATCGCGTCGTCGAAGGTGTCGGCATTGCCGACATCGATGCCGAAGGGCGTTTCCTGCAAGCGGATTTCGGCGCTTTGAGCATCGTGTCAATTTATTTGCCATCCGGCTCCAGCGGCGAGCACCGCCAGGCGGCGAAATTCTATTTCATGGAAGAATTTTTCCCGATCCTGCAGAACCTGATGGCAAGCAGGCGGCAAATCATTTTGTGCGGCGACTGGAATATCGCGCATAAGGAAATCGATTTGAAAAACTGGCGTTCGAACCAGAAAAATTCCGGTTTCTTGCCGGAAGAACGCGCTTGGCTGACGAATGTGTTCGACCAGATCGGATTTGTCGACGTATTCCGCCGCTTGAATAACGAGCCCGATCAATACACCTGGTGGTCGAACCGCGGGCAGGCTTGGGCGAAAAATGTCGGCTGGCGCATCGATTACCAGATCGCCACCCCCGCGATTGCGCAAACCGCGCGCAGCGTGTCGATCTTCAAAGACGAGCGCTTCTCTGACCACGCCCCGCTGATCATCGATTACGACCACACTTTATGATCCCTGTCGCCGCCTCGAGCTGGATGCAAGCGCTGCGGGTTTACACGCATCCGCGCGTGCTCGGCATGCTGTCGCTGGGATTTTCCGCCGGGCTGCCGCTGCTGCTGATCATGGGCACGCTGTCGTTCTGGTTGCGCGAAGCGGGCATCGACCGCACAACCATCGGTTATTTGAGCTGGATCGGTCTGGCGTACAGTTTCAAATGGCTGTGGTCGCCGCTGGTCGACCGGCTATCGTTGCCGCTGCTGACGCGCTGGCTGGGGCGGCGGCGCGCGTGGCTGTTGCTGTCGCAAATCGTCATCGCCTGTGCCCTGGTGGGCATGGCCACGACCGATCCCGTGGTTAATTTGCCGCATTTGGTGTTTTTCGCGCTGGCCGTGGCGTTTGCGTCGGCGACGCAGGATATTGCGCTGGATGCTTATCGCATCGAAGCGGTCGCGGTGGAATTGCAAGGCGCGATGGCAGCGACCTACCAAGCCGGTTACCGCGTCGCAATGATTCTTGCGTCCGCCGGTGTGCTGTGGATCGCGGCGGCGGTCGATGCCAGCGCCGATCTGTACGATCACGCGCCGTGGCGCTTCGCGTATCTGGCGATGGCCGTCAGCATGGCGGTCGGCATCGTCACCACGCTGATCATCCGCGAACCGGATGTGCCCTACAGCCGCACCATTTCGGAAAACGAACAAATCGCGCAGCGCGCGCTGGCACACTGGGCGCTGCCGGAACGCAGCAAAGCCCTGCTGATTTGGTTGTACGGCGCGCTGATCGCGCCATTTCGCGATTTTATCGTGCATCACGGCCGCAAAGCGTTGCTGATTCTCGGTTTGATCGCGATTTACCGCATCTCCGATGTCGTCATGGGCGTGATGAGCAACCCATTTTACGTCGACATGGGCTACAGCAAGGATGAAGTCGCCACGATTTCCAAAGTCTACGGCGTGATCATGACCATCGTAGGAGCGGCTATCGGCGGCGTGCTGACAGCGAAAATCGGCATCATGCGCACGTTGTTTCTCGGCGCCGTATTATCCGCCGCGACCAATTTGCTGTTCGTCTGGCTAGCCGGGCGCGGGCATGATGTCAGCGGCTTGATTTTCACTATCTCGGCGGACAATCTCTCCGCCGGAATCGCTTCCTGCGCTTTTATCGCTTACCTCTCCGGCCTGACCAACGCGGCGTATTCGGCAACGCAGTACGCGCTGTTCAGCTCGGTCATGCTGCTGCTGCCCAAATTCATTGCCGGTTTCAGCGGTGAATTTGTCGATGCCTACGGCTATGAAAACTTTTTCATCGCCACCGCGCTGCTGGGATTGCCGGTACTAATTCTGGTCTGGCTGGCCGGGCAAGCGAGATTTGCCCATTCCAAGGAATAATCCGCCATCGAAACATGCCGCCAAGCACACAAAAAAACGGCCCCGAGGCTGAATACCATGCTCTGATCGAAGCAGGCGAATTGCAGCCGGATGCCCATCAAGTCAGCGCAATCGCCAGTCTGGAGCGGTTGCATCATGAACTGATCGAATATCGCCCCAGAGGAAACGGTTTATTGCGCTGGTTCGGTGGCGACAAACCAGCACCCAAAGGCATCTATCTGTATGGTGGCGTGGGGCGTGGCAAATCGATGCTGATGGATCTGTTTTATGCCGTGGCGGCAACCCCGGCCAAACGGCGCGTGCATTTCCACGAATTCATGTTGGACATCCATACGCGCCTCAAAGCCTGGCATGATCTTTCCGCGCGCGAACGGGCGCAGCGTGGGAAACGTAGCGATGGTGACGATCCGATCCCGCCGGTCGCGCGGCAAATCGCCAATGAAACCACGCTGCTGTGCTTCGACGAATTGCAGGTCACCGACATTGCCGATGCCATGGTGTTGACCCGGCTGTTCAAGGAATTGTTCACACTCGGCGTGGTTGTGGTGGCAACCTCCAACCGCCCGCCCGATGAGCTGTACAAAGACGGCTTGCAGCGCCAGCGCTTTCTGCCGTTCGTCGCGGACATCAAGGAGAGACTGGAGATCATCGCGCTCAACGGCCCGGTCGATTACCGTTATAACCGCTTGCAAGGCGCGGAAACTTATTATTATCCGGTCAACGCGGAAACTTCCGATCAATTATCGGCGACATTCTTCCGCCTGACCGACCGGCGCATCGAGGATCGCGCCAAGGTGCCGAGCGAAGAATTGATCGTGCAAGGACGCAGGTTGTTTGTGCCGAAAGCCGCGCGCGGCGTCGCCGTGTTCTCGTTTAAACGCCTTTGCGCCAACCCGCTCGGTGCTGCCGACTATCTCGCCATCGCCCGCGCCTATCACACCGTCATCATGGTTGCCATCCCGCAATTCACTCAGGAAAACAGCGACCAGGCCCGGCGTTTCATCCATTTGATCGATGCTTTGTACGAACACGGCGTCAAATTCCTCTGCTCCGCCGCCGTGCCGTTGCCATCGCTATACGCAGGTGGCGATGTCGGCTTCGAGTTTGAACGCACGATTTCCCGCTTGACGGAAATGCAATCGCAAGACTATCTGGCAAGAGGGCACGGAAAAGTCTGAGTCGTCAGTAACAGCACATAAGGCTGAACCTAAATCATTTACACACTGAGAAGCTACACACAAGCCACCTGAACTAAAACCTGCGCTTTTGGGCTTTAAAGAAGTATTATAAGTTCCAGAGTTTTCTCTCAGCTTTTTCTCGGTATTGAAGCAAATTCAAAAAGAAATTTTCGGAGATATAATTACTCCATAAACCCCGAACTAAGACAGTTATTTTTAGCTTCATGGGTATATTTGTTACTCAATTGTTTTGAAATAACATAAAACCCACAGTATGGTTTATCTTTATATTCACCTGGCCATTCTTTATTTGCATATGCTTTGAAGAAGGAAGTCCAATTACCAAATAGATCAGGATCATTCCCAATTGCGTCAGAAATCCCTTTAAAATCACCTCGAAAAACATTTGCTATTTTAAAAAAAGTTGCGAAAGCAGAATTAGAAACATTAGCTCTTATTCTATCTGCACCAGCTCTAGTTTTTCCAATGAAAGCAATTGATTCGCGAAGTAAATCATCCCAGCTAAGTGAGTTTCGATCGGAAACTTCATCAAGTTCATTAGCTTCAAGTAAATTATACATACAAGATATCTTACGATATGAAGCTTGTTTAATAAGTTTCTCATTCTCAGTTAATTCAATCGCTCTTGTGTAAGCAGCAACACAGTTTTCCCAATCTTTCACTCTTTCAAAAATATCTGCTTCCGCTTGTTGTCGAGAATAAGTAGAGCCATATTTATTTGCAATATTTAAACAGCTTATAATTTTTTCCGCCAATTTAGAATTCTTACCAACATCATTGTAAGAAGAATAATTATTATTACAATGTGCATATTGAGCAGATGCCGCATTTAATCTGGTTCTAAGTCGGATTAAATTATTTCCAAGTTCAGAATTAATAAACTTAGCCCCTTGAATTAAAAATGTATTTTCAAAATCCAGTGCCACATAAATTGCATCTTCAGATTTATTCTGAACTATTGATTTGAGATTAATGCCATCAATTGTACTTGCCCATTTATAAACATTTGGTTCAATATATATTTCTGATTGAGATGAATTAATTTCATCATAACTTAGTAACTCAAAGTAAATTTCCGGTTTCTCTGCCCAGATCTCTTTAGAAATAATCTTTCCATTTCTATCTAAGATTAAAACTTGACCAACAACATTTACTGAAGCTTGCACACTGTTGTATGCCAGGATAAGCAGAAATAATAAAATAAACTTGAAACTTTTATTTCTCCATTCTATAAGCATAGCTATAGTAATTTTTTCCATCCTTCTCATTCTTTTCAATTATTGTTATACAAATAGCATCTTTCAATCTATGAATTTGCAATCCGTCTTTAGGTATATAAGTCGCTATGATATCCCCATTATTAATTTCCGAAGGTGAGATAAAAAAAGTATAGTTTGACTGCTTAAGACTTTGTGATCTGATTACAGACTCCATTCGACCAGTTGTATAATTTGGACGGTAAATACCTATCCGTGAGGAATCATTTCCTCCGCATTCTTTTGATATTTCTCCAGATATCTCATCAGTTCCAGGTAGCGATTTGTAGGAAAAATATAGTATGAGAATTAAGAAAGTAATACTAAAGTAAAGATAGAATAAAAGCGATAATCCAATTTTATAGCTTTTCTTTAAACAACTTAATTCAAATACTGATAAAAAAAATACTGGAATAATTGATAATATGCCAGTAATAAAAATAAAAAAGAAAAGTCTAGATTGAAAAAAATTTGTTTGTGGTAATAAATACAGCTGAAAAGCAATAATAGTAGAAATTGAGAAAACAATAAGTATTCCTTTAAATATTTTTTCATAGCCATAAAAAAGTTCTTTAAATGGAGTGAATAAATAAGGAACAAAAACTAGAGCTAAAGTAGAAATACTTGCAAATAAAATATTGATATTTTTTAATTGAGTTTCCATTTACAAAGTAAACACTTAATTCTTGATAATCTTTGAAATTGACTGTCAGCTCAAATAACTTACTTTTTTATTTATATATTATAACCAACAAGCGTTGATTAGCCATCACATCGCACCCAAACGATTGCAGGAAGAATATGGCTTCACGTTCAAATTTACGGATCTACCGGCCGCTTTGGCCGATCTCTTCGATAAAACCGATGTTGTAAAGCAAAATATAGCCTCATAACAACTCCGCTTGCTGTTTTCTGGTTCCGACGCGACTTGCGCCTGGACGACAACGCCGGATTTTCGCACGCCTTGGCGTCCGGCTATACGGTCCTGCCCATTTTCATTTTCGATCCCGATTCTCGTTTAAGCGTCTCTGCGCCAACCCGCTCGGTGCTGCCGACTATCTCGCCATCGCCCGCGCCTATCACACCGTCATCATGGTTGCCATCCCGCAATTTACCCAGGAAAACAGCGACCAAGCCCGGCGTTTCATCCATTTGATCGATGCTTTGTACGAACACGGCGTCAAATTCCTCTGCTCCGCCGCCGTACCGTTGCCATCGCTATACGCAGGTGGTGACGTCGGCTTCGAGTTTGAACGCACGATTTCCCGTCTGACAGAAATGCAATCGCAAGACTATCTGGCAAGAGGGCACGGAAAAATCTGAATCGTCAGCAGCATCGCACACTAACTGCACAAAACCGGGAATGCGTGTATGCTGAACCGGTCTTCAACCCGTCGATGAGCATGCAAAAATGAACATACTGATCACAGGCGCAACCGGATTTATCGGCCGTCATTTGGTGCGGCGTTTGCAACAGGAACAACACGCCGTCACGGTATTGAGCCGTGACGGTACACGTGCCAGCCAATTGCTGGGCGTGCCTGCATTTGACTGGGATTACGCAACGCAAGATGTGCCTGCTGCAGCAATGCAAGATTGCCAAGTCATCATCAATCTGATGGGTGAGAATCTGGGTGATGGCCGCTGGACAAAAGCCCGCAAGCACGAGATTTACGCTTCCCGTATCCTCAGCACGCGCAAACTGATCGCCGCCGCACCGGAAAGTCTGCAAGCTTTCGTTTGCGGCTCGGCCATCGGTATTTATCCGGGCTCCGGTGACGATCTTTACGATGAATCCTATACCGTTCCCGGGCAGCTCAGTTTCATGCAAAGCATTTGCCATGATTGGGAACAAGAAGCGGCTCGGATTGAAAGCAAGGGCATTCGCCGGGTCAGTATCCGCACCGGCGTGGTGCTCGGTCACGGCGGCATGCTGCAAAAGCTGCTGCCGGTTTTCAAACTGGGATTGGGCGGACCAGTTGGCAACGGTCAGCAATGGCTGCCGTGGATCCACATCGACGACATCGTTTCGGTTTACGTCGCGGTTGCGCTGGATGCGCGCTATCAGGGCCCGGTCAACGCCGTGTCGCCCAACCCGGTGCGCTACCGCGAATTCGCAGCAGCATTCGGTAATGCGTTGCAGCGGCCCGCATTCTTTCCGACTCCGGCATTTGTTCTGAAATTAGCACTCGGTGAAGCCGCCGCGCTGGCATTGAACAGCTATCGCATTGCACCCAAACGATTGCAGGAAGAATACGGCTTCACGTTCAAATTCACGGATCTGCCGGCCGCTTTGGCCGATCTGTTCGATAAAACCGGTGCGGCAAGGCAAGACATAGCCCCATGACAGCTTCCCTTGCTGTTTTCTGGTTCCGGCGTGATTTGCGCCTGGACGATAACGCCGGACTCTCCCATGCCTTGGCTTCCGGGCACACGGTTCTGCCCATTTTCATTTTCGATCCCGCCATACTGGCCGGATTGCCGCGAGACGATGCGCGTGTCACGTTCATTTTTGACACCTTGCAAGCACTGCGCACGGAACTTGCGCAAAAACACAGCAGTTCGCTAGCACTTTATCACGGCAAACCGTTGGAAATTTTCGACCGGATTCTGCGCACCTACCCGGTCGCCGCAGTCTACACCAATCACGACTACGAACCGTACGCGCGCGAACGGGACGAGACGATCCGTAAGTGGCTGCAAGCGCGATCGGTGGCTTTCAACACCTACAAGGATCACGTCTTATTTGAGAAAGACGAAGTCGTCAAGGACGATGGCAGTCCGTACGGCGTGTACACTCCGTACATGCGCAAGTGGAAACAGGTATACAGCCAGACAACACCGGCAACTTACGCCACTGCAACCAAATTGACCAACCTGATCAAGCAAGCACCGCTACCGGATGTGTCATTGAGCGAAATCGGCTTTACCCGCTCGACCATTGCCATTCCCGCTTACCGGCTGGATAGCGAAATGCTGCAGCACTATGCATGCGACCGGGATTTCCCGGCGATACCGGGAACCTCGCAACTGGCGCCGCACCTGCGCTTCGGCACGGTCAGTATCCGGCAAATCTTCCGGCAAGCACTCGAGGACAGCGATATTTTTTGCAATGAACTGATCTGGCGCGAATTCTTCAGTCAAATCCTGTGGCATTTCCCGCATACGCAGCAGCGCAGCTTCAAGCCGCAGTACGATCGCATCGTATGGCGCAACGATGAGGCGGAATTCAAACGCTGGTGCGAAGGCACCACCGGTTATCCCATCGTCGACGCCGGCATGCGCCAGCTCAACGCCACCGGCATGATGCACAACCGCGTGCGCATGATCACCGCGAGTTTTTTGTGCAAACATCTATTGATCGATTGGCGCTGGGGCGAAGCGTATTTCGCGCAAAAATTGCTGGACTACGACATGGCCAGCAATGTCGGCAACTGGCAGTGGGTGGCGGGTTGCGGCGTCGATGCCGCGCCTTATTTCAGGATTTTCAATCCTAGCGCGCAAACGGAAAAATTCGACAAACAGCTCGCCTATATTCAAACCTGGATCAGCGATTGGCATACCCTTACTTATCCCGCACCAATTGTTGATCACACGTTCGCGCGCGAACGTTGCCTGCAAGCGTACCGGCAGGCTGTGGGTTAGGGGCGGCATAAGCTCGCGGTTTTGCATCGGGATTATTTCTTTTAGTTACTATCGGTTATACCTCGTGCCGGAAACTCCGGCCTTACTGAGTTAGCAATATCTGGCGCATTTCAATTCCATACTTTTTTTTTTAATGTTATCCTTACTGTGAATAAGTAATTTTCTTATTCGCAATGAAACCATGTCTTGTTTTAGAGGGTTTTTAGGTTGCACGATCGGATGATCTTCTAAAAGGTCTTTTTCTGCAAACAGCGGTTCGATGCCGGATTAGACTTGGGATATGGCTTGTAGCTGTTTAAGTTTCAACGTGACATTAAATTTGTTGATAAACAATTTTTGATTTTAATAACAAAGGAGATTTTCATGAAATACTCACTTTTAGCTATCGTCCTTATCGCGTTTACATCTACAGCTTTACTCGCCGGATGTGGTGAGCCTAAACCCTATAATAAACCACCTAGCTTATACAAAGATCCTGATACAGGCGAAAGGCTAGGTGCCGACGCCGGTAAAAAATAATCAGTTGGTTGATTATCAAACGGCCCCTGTCTATTATCAGGGGCCGTTTTTTATTTAGGATTCTCCATCCCTTAACCATAACCTCAATCTTCTCGCAGCAATCGCATCATCACGATGTATAGTTCACGATTGTTTCTTTGATGTAATTACTCAGTGTAAAAAAGCGCTTTACACATCGTTTTTTGCAAAAGGACTGAAGTAAAAGCATAATCTGGTTCCCGGATAGAAGTTATCCAGATAACCTATCAAGTGTAACGCTATGCTGCGTCTCGCCCCTTTGGATCGTTTAAATGGTCTTGGTTCATTGCAAGATGGCCTTGATTCCGGGCAAGTAACCATACGGCGGCAGCGATATGGCGATAACCGCATCATTGAAACACCGAAGACCGGCTGGCGGGATATTCTGCGCAGTACAGCTGTAGATCCCATGCTATGGTTTCTGATTGGCACCAGCGCAGTATTCTTGATTGTTGGGGAATTTACAGAAGCAGTCATATTGCTCGTAGCATTGCTCCCTTTTGCCGGTATGGATGCCTTTCTGCACCGGCGCACGCAGGCATCCATCGCCGGTCTGAGCGATTGCCTGGCGGCGCAAGCTACCGTTATACGAGACGGCCAGCAACTGCGCATCGCCTCCACGGAGCTGGTTCCCGGTGATTTGATCTTGTTGAGCCCGGGAGAATCATGCCCCGCCGATGGCTTGATTGAATACAGCGGCGATGTCTTGTGCGACGAATCACTATTGACCGGTGAAGCCGATCCTGCGCATAAATATGCAATCGCTGCCTTACCGCGGCACGAATGCGATGCGCACATCGCCAGTGAATCCTGGCTATTCGCCGGTACACGCCTGCTCAAAGGCAATGCCCGGTTGCGGATAGTTTTTACCGGTACGGAAACTCTCTATGGCGATATCGTGCATTCCGCCATGCTGGGCACCCATGCACGCACTCCGCTACAAAACGCAGTTGGAAATCTCGTTGCCGTACTGCTCGGTGCGGCCACCGTCATATGTTTAGGTCTGGCGTGGGTGCGCTGGGAGCAAGGTCACGGATTGCTGGATGCGTTGTTAAGCGCAGTCACGCTGGCCATCGCCGCGCTACCCGAAGAATTTCCCATCGCCCTGACTTTTTTTCTCGGCGCCGGTGTTTATCGCTTGGCGAAGCGGCGCGCACTGGTGCGGCGCGCTGTCGTGGTCGAAAACATTGGCCGCGTATCGTGTATCTGTTCCGATAAAACCGGCACACTGACAGAAGGCCGTCTACGGTTAGCACATCGCTATCCAACAGAAGATATGAGCGTAGAACGCTTGCTGGAAATCGCCGCAATGGCCTCGCGCCAAGAAACGAACGATCCGGTCGATTTAGCCATTCTCAATTCATTGACAACAACGTTGCGCGCGGCGCCAATTGAAAGTTTTCCGTTTACCGAAGACCGCAAATGCGAAACCGCGATCGTCCGATCCAACGGTGTGCTTTTTGCCGCCCTCAAGGGCGCTCCGGAAATCGTGCTGGCGCGCTGTTCATTGCCGGATGCGATGTTTGTGGAGTGGCAAGCACGCATCGATCGGCTGGCGGATGGCGGCCACAAAGTGATCGCATGCGCTTGGCAAACGCTCGATGGAACGAGCTGGCACGGCGGCGAACCCGATCGCGATTTCCTTTTCGCTGGAGTACTTGCATTCGAGGATCCGGTGCGCGCGGGCGTAGTGGATGCCGTTCGACAATGCCACTATGCGCGCATCCGCATCGTCATGATCACCGGCGACCACCCCGTCACCGCGCGCGCGGTTGCTAAAGAGATCGGTCTAGGCGCAACTGTACCCCATGTAGTCACCGCGGATGAAATCCAGATCCGGCTGGATCGCGGCAAAGCGGATGCTCTACGCGATGTGGATGTGATCGCACGAGCGGTGCCTGCACAAAAATTGCGGCTAGTGCAGGCGTTGCAAAACAGTGGCGAAATCGTCGCCGTTACCGGTGACGGCGTTAACGATGTGCCCGCGCTGCAAGCCGCCGATGTCGGTATCGCCATGGGGCAACGCGGCACCCGCAGCGCGCGCGAAGTCGCCGCCATCGTACTGCTCGACGACAACTTCCACAGTATTGTGCGCGCCATCGCCGAGGGGCGGCAATTATTCACCAATCTGCAATTAAGCTTCCAATACTTGCTGATGATTCATTTGCCGCTGGTGCTCACGGCCGCGATCATTCCGCTGGCCGGGTATCCGATGTTGTATTTACCGGTGCATATCGTCTGGCTGGAACTCATCATTCATCCCACCGCGCTGCTGGTATTCCAGGAAATGGCTGCGGACGGCAAGCTGACGTACCAGCCACGCTTGAAGGAATTGCGCTTCTTTACGATCCGGCAATGGTTTGTAATTGCATTGACAGGGTTTGCCATAACAGCCATCGTGACATTCACGTATATCCGCAGTCTTGGAGATGGGTATGATATCGAGCATGCCCGCGCGATGGCACTGGTGACCTTGACCGCCGCCAGTGCCGGAATCGCGGTCATGTTAAGCGGCTTGCGATCGCGTGCCGCTTGGTTGATCGCAGCGGTATCGGCCGGACTGGCTGTATTGCTGGTTCAAACAGCGGCGCTGGCCGGATTGCTGCATCTTGCACCGCTGCATTTCGACGACTGGCTGCTGGCGATTGCCGGTGCAATGACCGCCGCAGCATTGACTTTGCCCGGCCGCGCAAAATAGCGTATCAGCTAATCGGACCGGCAATAACAGACCCGCATCAACCGGTTTTAAACGACGGTTACTTTTCGGAAGGATCGGTAATAAAGCCGATTTTTGTCATACCGGACTTGGCTGCAATACTCATGAGCCGGGCGACATGCTCGTAATGCGCCAGCTTATCGGCGCGGATATGCAATTCCGTATTGGGCGCTTGCGCTACTTTTGCTGTAAACCGCGGCGCCAATTGATCCAATGTCACCGGCTCGCCATTCCAGAAAAGACTGCCGTCAGCGCGAATCGCCAGCTCGACATGCTCAGGCTGCGTAATATTGGGGTTGCTTTCCGCTTTCGGCAGGTCGACCTTGACGGAGTGGGTCAGTAACGGGGCTGTGATGATAAAAATGATCAACAGCACCAGCATGACGTCCACCAGCGGCACTACATTGATTTCCGACATGGGTGCTTGGCGCCCGCTATCCTGCATACTGCCAAAAGCCATTATTGTCCCCTTTCCATTGCAACACCGGCGATTCCGGCTGTGGCTTCAATCTGCGATTGCGATCCGGCAGCCGGCGATTCGTTGTTATCGCCGACCGTGATCAGTATGAACAGATCATGCGCGAATGCTTCCAGGCGCGCGAGCCAGATGCGGTTGCGGCGGACAAATGTGTTATAGGCCAGCACCGCCGGAATAGCCACCGCCAGCCCTAATGCCGTCATAATCAACGCTTCGCCGACGGGACCGGCGACCTTATCCAAGGTGCCCTGACCGGAAAGTCCAATTTGGATTAACGCGTGATAAATGCCCCATACGGTTCCAAACAAACCGATATAAGGTGCAGCCGAGCCTGCTGTGGCAATCAGTGTGAGGCCATTCTCGACACGTGTCGCTTCCTGATCGATACCGTTACGCAGGGTGCGCGTCAGGAATTCACTGGTACCGCCAGCTGCGGCCAGCTTGTGCGAACCGTGCATTTTGGAATCGGCCGCCGCATCGATACCCAGCTTGGCAAGTTCCGCGAATGCATTATCCGGTTCCGCATTTTTGAACTCGGCATGAGCTGCCTCGAGCGAATCGAAACTCCAAAAATGCTTTAAGAATGCTTCGGCGCGGCGCTTCGCAATCAGATTCGCAATACTTTTTGCAATGATCAGATACCAGCTCGCAACCGAAAGCGACAACAGCAACACCAGCACGCTCATGCCGACGCCGTCGATCTGATCGAGAAAATGAGAAAAACCAAGCCCTTGTTCCATGAATTAATTTCCTTGCAGTACAAAATTAAAGGGTTGTAAGGCTACCGCCCGTACCGGCTGGCCATCGCGCAACGACGGATTGCATTGCCAGTTCTTCACCGCGCTCAGCGCGGCAGCGTCAAGGCGCTCATAGCCGCTGCTGTTGAGAACTTTGGCGTTATCAATGTGCCCGTTTTCATCCAGTTCCACACGCAGTATCAATTTCCCTTCTTCGCCCATGCGCCGTGAAATAGCCGGATACTCTGGCGGTGTCAGTTTGGGGCAAGATACCGCCAGTTCGGAGGACAATGTGACAGGTGCCGTTGACGCTGGTTTAGGTGTTGCCGCAGGCGCAGGTACCGATTCTTTTACCTGCTCAGCCGGTTTCGGTGGTTCCAGTGCGGGTTCAGCCTGTTTCTTTTCAGTTGGCACGGGAGATTTCGCCGCAAGCTGCTCTTGTTTCGGCTTGACGACAGGCTTCTTCGCCGGTTGCAGCTTAACCGGCGCGGGCTCGGGTAATGCTTTAGGCGGTGTAACCGGTGCGGGTGGCGTGATCAACTCGGCAAACAGCGTCATTGCCTGTTCGGGATGTGGAATCAATCGCTGATTCCACAAAAAATAAAATAGTGCAGCATGCACGGCAATTACAAACAACAATCCAGGTAAGGAGATAAAACGCTGCCTTTGCTCTAAATACTCGATATTTTTTCGGGATAATGAGTGCATTACAGAATAAACAAATCAGACGGACTTCTCACTTACTTGATTCAAAACACACCAGACGGCAGCAATTTTGTTTCTTTCTTACACCTGCTGAATCCTGAAAATCACCCTGCGCTGCAGTAAAATGCACACGACTTCAGAATAAACTAATTTAATATATATAATAGCGGAAACGATAATAATTATCAATAACCGAAGCTTATAATAAATTCTATTTCAACATACAATAATCAGCTTACCTATTTTTCTGCGATTCATTCGCCATTAGCGTATTGACAGTTTCCTTACTTTTTATTCACAAAACCAACATGACTTATTCCACACCCAAGTTCTGGCGGCGCATCATCTGCCTGATTTATGACTTTCTTCTAATATTGGCTGTTTTGTTTATCGCCAGCTTTATTTTTCATTTTATTTTTAGCGATACGCAAGCAACCTACTTCAAACCGCTATTTCAATTTTATCTATTCACTATTATGGGGTACTACTTCACCTGGTTCTGGACACATGGCGGACAAACGCTGGCGATGCAAACCTGGAAGATGCGGCTTGTCTCTGCCGATGGCCGCGGTCTGACAAAGAAACAGGCCGTTGTCCGCTACCTATTTTCTCTGACGGGCATTTTCTTTTTTGTTGTCGTCAATTATCTATTCCCTATTAATTTTATTTCCTATCAACAACTCGCACTGGTCAGCGTGTTGATTTTCGGCTCCGGATTTATTTGGGCGTTGTTCGATCCCGATCATCAATATCTTCATGACCGGCTAGCCGGAACCCGCATTATTAAACTGGAGGGTTGATTGCTGACCAAAATTTCCAATGACACTCATATCAGTCAAACTACATTTAGCAGCAAAAATTTATAAGCAAATGTTACAACTTCATTTTCAAAAGAATGTACAATGAATTGATTGTTATCTGGTTATCCAAAATATTTACTCGTGAAAATTAATTCCAGACCCTGCAGAATGTAAGCATCACAACTCTTTTAAACACTCAAACCGATGCGCAATCCAATACTCTCAGCAACCGCAATTTTGAAACTCTTTTTCAGAGAATGTGCAATCCAAGCAAACATGCTCATTATCGTAGCCTTAACGTTTTGCATTTTTGCCATCGACTTAAATACACCATTAGGCGTAGCTGCCGCGGTTCCATATGTGCTGGTGATCCTTGCTAGCCTCTGGGTGAGCGGAATCCGGTTTACTTATTTCATTGCTGTTTTGTCGTTTGTTTTAACCATTACCGGCTTCTCTTTATCACCCGGTATTGTAATGCCGATGAATATTGTGTTGTTTAACCGCGCCTTGACCCTCTTGCTCATCATTTGCACCGCATTGATGGTCATCAAGATCAAAAAAACGAACATCGACATGTCCGCTTTGATGACACAGATGCTGATCGATCCGGTTACCGGATACAAAAACAGGCAAGCTTTCGAAACCGAACTGGATACCGAGATCCTGCGTTCGCGGCGCTATCACCGTAGCTTTTCCATCGCGATCATCGATATCGATCTGCTCAAGCTGTTCAGTGATGACTATGATTACAAAAATAACAATGATTCGATAAAACAGATTTCGCAAGAAATCAAAACCAACATCAGAATCACCGATCTGTTCTATCGCATCGATATCAACGTATTCGCCATCTTATTTCCCGAGACGGATTTATGCGAAGCGAAAAAAGTATGCGAATCGGTGCGTAAAAAAGTTTCGGCCAAGATGGATAAAAATACTGAAAATAAAATCATGGTCAGCATCGGCATTGCCATGCTGGATGAAACCGATAATAAGCTGAAATTGTGTAAACGCGCTGAAGATGCACTCTTTACCGCCAAACGCAATGGCGGAAACCAGGTTTCCACTTTGCCGCAGATAATCAATAAAGAAAAATCACCGGTTGCTGCTATCTTATCGCGCTCAAGATCGGCGGATAACGTCTAAGGAAGCTCTGAAAAAGGTAGCGAACAACGACCGGCAAGGCGGAATCAGGCAAAAAAGCGCACTGTTTTCCCATCCAAATACTTGCTGCAATACTGCAACAAAATGCATTTACCGCAGTATCGAAAAATTACTGCACAATCTCTTATATAATTCAGTGTATCCGTCAGCCCCAATGATTCGTTTCTGAGATACCCATGAGTTTAATGAACAAGCCGATGGCCAAGAAATCAAACGGCCATTCCTTTTCACCCAGAGTCGCCCGGTTACTGCGGGAATCCAGTTTGCTGATACTGATGGGCGCCGCGCTCTATCTGGTATTGATATTTTTTAGCTACGACCGCGGCGATGCCGGTTGGTCGCATAGCGGTGATTTCAATCAAGTGCAGAATGCCGGCGGACACGCCGGGGCGTGGCTGGCGGATTTGCTGCTGTACTTGTTCGGCGCATCGGCCTGGTGGTGGGTAGCCTTCTTTCTATCCGCGATTGCGTGGAGCTACCGCCGCATCGATACTGCCGGAATTTTTGATCGCCACTCCCTATTTCTGTCGCTAGGCGGCTTCTTTCTCCTGTTGGCTGCGAGCAGTGGGCTGGAGTCGTTGCGGTTTCATTCCATCAACATTGCATTGCCGCTGATGCCAGGGGGCATGCTAGGCAGCACCATCAGCCATTATCTGGCGCAAATCCTCGGTTTTACCGGCGCGACACTGACCCTATTGATTCTGATCGCGGTCGGTTTCAGTCAATTCACCGGCTTATCGTGGGTGCGTTTCGTGGAAAAAATCGGTGAAAGCATTGAGAACTTGCTGTTGCTGCTAAAAGATGCCTGGGAGACACGGCAAGATAAGCTGGCCGGCATGATCGCATCGCAAGTGCGCAAAAAAATCGTCGAGACTGAAAAGAAACGCGTGGAAAGCACACCAGTGCTGCATATCGAACCACCAACGACAACCATCATAAAGTCGCAGCGCATCGTCAAGGAAAAACAGCCTTCGCTGTTTTCCGATCTGCCCGATTCACCGTTGCCGCCTTTACATCTGCTGGATGAACCAGCAAAAGACTTTGAAGTATTATCCAAGGAGACGCTCGAGTTTACATCCCGCCTGATCGAGCGCAAGCTCAAGGAATTCGGCGTCGATGTCAAAGTGGTCGCCGCCTTCCCCGGCCCGGTGATCACCCGCTATGAAATCGAGCCCGCCGTGGGCGTCAAAGGCAATCAGGTCATCAATCTGATCAAAGATCTGGCACGCGCATTGTCCGTGGCCAGCATCCGCGTAGTCGAAACCATTCCGGGCAAAACCAGCATGGGATTGGAAATTCCGAATCCGAAGCGGCAAATTGTACGCTTGCAGGAAATTCTCAGTTCGCAGGTCTACGCCGATTCCGCATCACCGCTCACCATCGCACTGGGCAAGGACATCAGCGGCCGCCCGATCGTATCCGATCTGGCGAAAATGCCGCATGCGCTGGTTGCCGGAACCACCGGCTCGGGCAAATCGGTCGCAATTAACGCGGTTATTTTGAGTTTGCTGTATAAAACCACGCCAGAGCAAACCCGCCTGATCCTGATCGACCCGAAAATGCTGGAACTATCGGTGTACGAAGGCATTCCGCATCTGCTGACACCGGTAGTCACCGACATGCGCGAGGCCGCTAGCGCGCTGCACTGGTGCGTGGGTGAAATGGAACGGCGTTACAAACTGATGTCGGCGCTCGGTGTACGCAATCTCGGCGGCTACAATCAAAAAATTCACGAAGCGGCCAAAAATGAGGAACCCGTCGTCAATCCTTTGCTGCCGCCCGGGGAAGAAGCCGAATACCTCAACGAATTGCCGCTTATTGTCGTGGTGATCGACGAATTAGCGGATCTGATGATGGTCGCCGGTAAAAAAGTCGAACATTTGATCGCCCGGCTGGCGCAAAAAGCGCGCGCTTCCGGCATTCATCTGCTGCTGGCGACGCAGCGCCCGTCGGTCGATGTGATTACCGGCTTGATCAAAGCCAACATCCCGACCCGCATCGCTTTTCAGGTGTCGAGCAAAATCGATTCGCGCACCATTCTCGATCAAATGGGTGCAGAAGCTTTGCTCGGCCAAGGCGACATGCTGTACTTACCGCCCGGCAGCGGTTATCCGCAACGCGTACATGGCGCATTTGTCGCCGACCACGAAGTGCACAAAGTTGTGGAGTACCTGAAAGAACACGGCGAACCGGATTACATCGAGGAAATCTTGCAAGCCGGTGAGGAAGAAAATGACAATGGCGGTTCCGCCGAAATCAAAAAACCAGCCGAAGGTGAAGCCGATCCGCTCTACGATGAAGCCGTGGCGATCGTCGTCAAAACCCGCCGCGCATCCATTTCCCTGATACAGAGGAATTTGCGCATCGGCTATAATCGCGCCGCCCGTCTGGTTGAGGACATGGAGCGCGCCGGCCTGGTTTCATCGATGCAAAGCAACGGCAACCGGGAAGTACTGGCCCCGGCACGCAATGAATGATCCGCTTTCCAGCCGCGATACCCCACTTTAATTCACAACGACAGATTAGGAATTTTATGCTCCGTTCAAGCCGTTTTGTTTTGTTCCTGCTCGTTATCAGCCTGATACCACACTGGGCTGAAGCAGCCGCTATCGCCAGTCTGAAAACGTTCATCCAGGAAACGCGCACGGTGCGCGCGAACTTTTCCCAGACGCTGTACGACAAAAGCGCGCGCACGATACAAGAATCGAAAGGCACGATGCAATTCGAGCGCCCGGAAAAATTCCGCTGGACCTATGAAAAACCGCACGAGCAATTGATCGTCGGCGATGGCAGCAAAGTGTGGTTTTACGACCGCGACTTGAATCAAGTCACCGAACGGCCATTCAATATCGCCATCGGCAGCAGCCCGGCCGCACTATTGGCGGGCAGCAGCGCCATCGAGGATAATTTCGAGTTGATCGAGCTGGGTGTGCAAAACGATATGGAATGGCTCGAAGCCGTTCCGAAAAGCAAAGAAAGCGCGTTTGAATTCATCCAGATGGGCTTCTCGCCGGACGGCACGCTCCGAATCATGGCATTGCGCGATAGTTTCGGTCAAACCACTGTCCTGTCCTTTTCCGATCTGGATAAAAATCCCGCACTGCCCGCCGATTTGTTCAAATTCACACCGCCTGACAAGGCCGACGTCATCCGTGAGTGACTCCGGCCTGTTTTCACCGCATCAACCCAAAGTACCGCTGGCAGAGCAATTACGCCCCAAGCATCTGAACGACATCATCGGGCAAAGCCACTTGCTCGGGGCTGGAAAACCGCTGCGCCTGGCGTTTGAATCGGGGAAACCGCATTCGATGATTTTGTGGGGTCCGCCGGGAACCGGCAAAACCACGCTGGCGCGCATTATGTCGACCGAATTCAACAGCGAATTCATTGCGCTGTCAGCCGTGCTGTCCGGCATCAAGGACATCCGCGCCGCCATCGAGCAGGCCGAATTGACGTTGCAACAAAGCGGGCGGCACACCATTCTGTTTGTCGATGAAGTTCACCGCTTCAACAAATCGCAGCAGGATGCTTTTTTACCGTACGTCGAGCAAGGCTTAATCACTTTCGTCGGTGCCACCACGGAAAATCCATCGTTCGAGGTCAACAACGCTTTGCTGTCGCGCGCGCAGGTTTACGTGCTGACCGCGCTATCGGAAACGGAATTAACGCAATTATTCGAACGCGCGCAAAAGCTGGCGCTCAGCAATCTGCAATTTACCGATGACGCGCGGCAGTTGCTGATCGAATTCGCCGACGGCGACGCCCGCCGTCTGCTGAACTTGCTGGAACAAATCCAAACTGCGGCTGAAACCGGGAGCCTCACGTCTATCGACAAGGATCGGGTCGTGAATACCTTGTCGCGCAATGCGCGCAACTTCGATAAAGGCGGCGATGCGTTTTACGATCAGATTTCCGCGCTGCACAAATCGGTGCGCGGCTCTTCGCCGGATGCGGCACTGTACTGGCTGTGCCGCATGCTCGACGGCGGCGCCGATGCGTTGTATATCGGGCGGCGGCTGGTGCGCATGGCGACCGAAGACATCGGCCTGGCCGATCCGCGCGCGCTTCGCCTGACTCTGGACGCATGCGAAACTTATGAACGGCTGGGCAGCCCGGAAGGCGAACTGGCGCTGGCGCAAGCGGCTTTGTATCTGGCCTGCGCGCCGAAAAGCAACGCCGCTTATCTGGCTTACAACAAGGCGCGCTCGTTTGTCGCCCACGATAAATCGCGGCGCGTGCCGCTGCATCTGCGCAATGCCCCGACGAAACTGATGAAGGACATCGGCTACGGCGACGCTTATCGCTACGCGCACGATTGCCCGGATGCATACGCCGCAGGTGAAAACTATTTTCCAGATGATATGCCCGAGGTCAGTTTTTATCAGCCGACTGCTTACGGCCTGGAACAGAAAATCCGGGAAAAGCTGGCTTATTTGCGCAACCTGGATGAGAAAGCCCGGCATAAAATATAGAGTTTCGTTTACATCGATCAATTTTGGAGCCCTTGCATGCTAGAAATTCAACAATTACGCACCGATCTGGACAACGTCACACAGCAGCTCGCCAAGCGTGGATTCGTTTTTCCCGTGGAATCCTTCAACGCGCTAGAAGCGGAACGCAAAAAAATCCAGACGCAAACGCAGGAACTGCAAGCGCAGCGTAATTCGGCATCGAAAAGAATCGGCCAAGCCAAGAGCAAAGGCGAGGATGTCTCCGCCATCATGGCTGAAGTCGCCAATTTGGGTGATGCATTGAAACAAGCGGAAGATCACCTCGAGCACCTTCAGCAGCAATTGCAAAAAATATTGCTGGAAGTGCCGAACTTGCCGCATGCCAGCGTACCGGAGGGCAAGGACGAAACCGGCAACGTGCAAATCCGCCGCTGGGGCGAGCCACGATCATTCGATTTCGAAGTCAAGGATCATGTCAGCGTCGGTGAAGGTTTGGGTTTACTGGATTTTGAAACCGCCGCAAAACTCAGCGGCGCGCGTTTCAGTCTGATGAAGGGCGGCTTGGCGCGCTTGCACCGGGCCTTGGCGCAGTTCATGCTGGATACGCATACACAGGAACACGGCTACGAGGAAGCTTACGTGCCCTATCTGGTCAGCCGCGACAGCTTGCGCGGCACCGGGCAGCTGCCGAAGTTCGAGCAGGATTTGTTCGCCGTTCACGCCGGTGGTGTGGATTCCGCCAGCACGCCGGAGTATCACCTCATTCCCACTGCGGAAGTGCCCATCACCAACATGGTGCGCGATGAAATCGTGCCGCTGCAGGCATTGCCGCTGAAATACGTGGCGCACACACCGTGCTTCCGTTCCGAGGCAGGCAGCTACGGCCGCGACACGCGTGGGCTGATCCGCCAGCATCAATTCGATAAGGTCGAGCTGGTGCACATCGTGCATCCCGATCAATCGTATGAAGCATTGGAACAACTGGTCGGGCACGCGGAAAAAATCCTGCAGAAACTCGGCTTGCCGTACCGCGTCATGACGCTATGCACCGGCGACATGGGCTTCTCGGCAGCGAAAACCTACGACATCGAAGTGTGGCTGCCGGGGCAAAACACTTACCGCGAAATTTCCTCGTGCAGCAATTGCGAAGCGTTCCAGGCGCGGCGCATGCAAGCGCGCTTCCGTAACGAAAACGGCAAACCGGCGCTAGTGCATACATTGAACGGCTCCGGCCTGGCCGTGGGGCGCACGCTGGTCGCGGTTTTGGAAAACTATCAGAACGCCGACGGCAGCGTCACCATCCCGGAAGTGCTGCGGCCTTACATGAATGGTCTTGACCAATTGATGAGTAGCAGAGGACAATAAAAACGGGCCTTATCTTTTCATCTTTCTTATTCTTATAAAGGATGCATCATCATGGAAAATCAAAATAGCGGGCAATCAAGTCATCAATCCGGCGACGATCTCAAATCGCTAGAAGCTGAAATTCGTGAAGCGCTTACCAATGGCACGCATGTCAAGGAAACGGTGCATCGGTTGACGCTGAAAGCCATGAATGCAAAAAACATCGACCTGGAATCGCTGCAGCGGATCGTTAACGCTGTGTTGCAAGGGGTGCACGACGGTGCGATGCAACAATTACAGCATGCCACCAACCAAGCTCAGGCGGCAAAGTCGCAAGTCACCGAGGCGGTTGCCGGACTGGATACGGCGCTGGCCGGTTTCGCGCAAGCCTCCAAACTGGCCGTTGAAGAAGCAGCCGGTCAGGCCAAGAAATTCTCCGATAAGGAATTGACGCGCACCCGTTCCGACCTCGAAGGACTGGAAAATTTGTTTCTGGATACCTTGCATCAAACCGCCACATCGGCACAAGGAGTGTTGTCCGATATCCTGCATGACTTAAGCCGTCACGCAAAAAATAACGGCACCGTAGTCGGTTCGCAGCTCAAGGAAACGTTGGCGACCTTTGCGCAACAAGTCGCATCGGTTGGGCACGCGCAACTGGAAAGTGGCGCCACGCTGGCGCACGCCACCGCGGACATCATCGGCAAAATTGCCAGCGGCGTGCTGTCGGGCATCAACGATCAAAGCAAGAAATAGCGCAAATTGAAGCGATCATGGCCGGTTTGCACCAGCAGCCGGTCAATCGCGGTCTTCGCCGCCCAAGGCGTCGATCAGATCGGTGATCAACTGGCTCAGCTCGCCGGTCATGATGGTGAAATCGCTGACAAACAATTCTTCCGCGCTTTCGGTGGATTCCTTCAGAATATCCTGCGGTGCGATGCGCCGCAGTTGCAAATTATCCTGCAGCACAAACGAAATCTTACTGTCCCAGGTCAGCGCCAGTTTGATCGCTTTCTTGCCGGCACGGATATGGCGCGCGGTTTCCTCCGCTTCCAGAATGTGATGGGAATAACGGATGGTTTCTTTTTCATCGCTCATCCCCTGCAACTCGCAATCGCGATCGACGGTAAAAATCGACGGCAAATCGTCACCGCTCAACCAGCGCGTCATCGCCGACGATGGTGAAATCTTGGTATCGAGCGGCGCCAGCGTGATTCCTTGCACCGTTTTAATGAGCACTTCGATGAATTCCTCGGCCTTGTTGGCGCTGGACGTATCCAGAACCAGCCGGTTATTCAGCATATCGATCCAGGCGTAGGTTTTATGGCGCTGCGCAAAGGCGCGTGGCAGCAGCTCGATCACGGTCGCTTCCTTGATATCGCGCACTTGTTTCTTACCCGCTTTGTAACCCTGCATCTGCTCGATTTGCGTAATCCGGTTTTTGGCGTGTTGATTGACTACCGAGGCCGGCAGCAACTTCTTCTCCACGCCGAACGCAATCAACCAATGCTGGCCGTACGCATGGACAAAATTCGGCTGTTCGTCGCGCGGCGTCAGCCAGCCGCGGCTTTGCAGCTCCATTTGCGTGCACGGTTGCAGCGCATGCTGCGACAACGCCTGCTCCAGGCTATCCGGGGTTATATTCCCGCCGGTAATACGATAAGCTTGTATATTTCTAAACCACATAGTTTTTATCAGTTAAACGATTGATCCGTTGGGTACTCATCACGGCATGAAAAAAATTTATTCCGCCAGCAATCTGATGGAAGCGCAGATAGTACTTGATCTGCTCGCACACGCCTACATTCCGGCGCAAATTTTCAACCAGTACGCGCAAGGCATGGCCGGAGAAATACCGGTCCACCACGCCTGCCCGGAAATCTGGATCACCCGCGACGAAGATTTCGCACGCGGCAAACAGATCATCGACACCTACGAAAACACTCCAGTCACCACCGGCAACGTGCAATGCCCATCCTGCGGCGAGGAAAATCCGGCAAATTTTCAGTTGTGCTGGAAGTGTGGGGGTGGGCTGGAGATTGTGGTGTCTCACGATCATCACCAAAACTAATATTTATCGATTTATTTCAGTTAGCTATATTGAGTCATCTCGAAAGTTAATTTGTAGCTAACAGGAAAAAATATGGGAAGCCATTTACAATTCGGTCTCTTAACCGTTTAGTTCGGTTAGATATCGGTGTGGTAATATTTTAAGAGATAAATTACTTGAAAGGAAAAATGCTAATGAAATATAGCATTACATTAATAATGCTTTTTCTTTTGGCGATTCTTGCATCTGGATGTGCAATAACACCGAACCGAAATACATTTAGTGTAACGGTTGATTCAATTAATGACGCAGCTATAACTAATAAGAATTTATATGTTCTATTACCAGGCAATAAAGATGTAAAGATAGAAGATTTGCAGTTCAAAGAGTATGCGACTTACGTGAATCGTGCACTCATTAAACACGGATTTGTACCTGCCGAATCACTTGAAAAGGCTAATATTGCAATTCTTATTGTTTATGGCACTGGCGATCCTCAAGAGCGCGTATATACCTATTCAGTTCCAACTAAAAAAACGGCATCTTCCAGGACAACCGGAATCATTGGATCTGATTACAGTAATTTATACAGAGGTGAAACAGAGTATACGATTACCGGCGAATCAACTCGAACTGCAACATATATTACGTATTTAAGATATATGATTCTGAAAGCAGTGGATCTTGATGAATACAAAAAATCAAATGAGGAAATTCAATTATGGAGAACTGTCGCCATGAGCACTGGAGTGAGCAGTGATCTTCGCAGGGTTTTTCCAATTCTGGTAGCCGCATCTCAGCAATATTTCGGAGGAAATACAGGTCAAGAGATTAAGGTCGATTTAAATGAAGATGATGATCGAGTTTTTGAGATAAAAGGAATTACCAAAACAAATAAGAAATAAATATTAATGACTCAGATTAAAGATTATCGCAAGATATCGCGATCCCTCAGTTACCTGGCTTACCATCCTTTTCCACATTAAACGACCAAAACACAACCCCATGCTGCCATCCATCGAACAACGCCTCGCCACCGAGCTTGCCGTCAAAACCTCACAAATCCAGGCCACCGTGCAATTGCTCGACGATGGCGCAACCGTGCCGTTCATTGCGCGTTACCGCAAGGAGGCAACCGGTGGTTTGGACGATGCGCAGTTGCGCTTGCTGGCGGAGCGGTTGCATGCTTTGCGCGAGCTGGAGAAGCGGCGCGCGGCGATCATTGCGGCGATTGAAAAGCTCGGCAAGATGACGCCACCATTGCTCGATGCGTTGACGCATGCGACGGACAAAGCACATCTGGAGGATTTGTACCTGCCGTACCGCAAGAAGCGCCGCACCAAGGCGCAGATCGCGCATGAGGCCGGTTTGCAGCCATTGGCGGATAGCCTGTTGAACGATCCGCGGCTCGATCCGCAAGCCGAGGCAGCGAAATACCTGAAAGCGCCGTTCACCACTGAAGAAGGCGATAATCCCGGCGTGGCCGATGCGGCTGCCGCACTGGAAGGTGCGCAGCATATCCTGATCGAGCGTTTCGCCGAGCACGCGCCGTTGTTACAGACCTTGCGCGACTACCTGCGCACACACGGTGTGCTGACCGCTAAGGCCGCCAAGGACAAAAAAGACGGCGACACCAAATACACCGATTACCACGAGTACAGCGAAGCAATCGGCAAAATCCCGTCGCATCGCGCGTTGGCGCTGTTGCGCGGCGAGCGCGAAGGGGTTTTGAAATTGAAGCTGCTGCTGGATACCGAACTGGAAGACAAATCCCGCAACCTGACGCTGAATCCGTGCGAATTGATGATCGGACGGGCATTCAACATCCGCGACCAGAAACGCGCGGCGGATGGCTGGTTGATTGACACCGTGCGCGCCGCCTGGCGCACGAAAATTTTTTCCCACCTCGAAACCGAACTGATGGGCAACTTGCAAGAAAACGCCGAAACCGAGGCGATCCGGGTGTTCGCGCAGAACCTCAAAGCCCTGCTGCTGGCGCCACCCGCCGGGGCGCGCGTCACCATCGGACTCGATCCGGGTTTGCGCACCGGTGTGAAGGTGGCGGTTGTGGACGCGACCGGCAAAGTGCTCGACACCGCGACGATTTATCCGCACGCGCCGAGAAACGATTGGGATGGTGCAATTGCAACGTTAAAGCAACTGGCTGAGCGCCATCAGGCAACGCTGATCGCCATCGGCAATGGCACCGCATCGCGCGAAACCGACCATCTGGCCAAGGATTTGAGCAAAAAATATCCGCAACTCAAACTGACATTGATCATGGTGTCGGAAGCCGGTGCTTCGGTGTACTCTGCGTCCGAATTGGCGTCCGAGGAATTGCCGGATCTGGACGTGTCGCTGCGCGGCGCGGTGTCGATCGCCCGCCGCTTGCAAGACCCGCTGGCCGAACTGGTCAAGATCGACCCGAAATCGATCGGCGTCGGCCAGTACCAGCATGACGTCAATCAAGGCCAGCTGGCGCAATCGCTCGACGCCGTGGTGGAAGACAGCGTCAACGCCGTCGGTGTCGATGTCAATACCGCGTCCCCGGCATTGCTGCGTTACGTCGCCGGACTGAACAGCAAAATCGCGCACAACATCGTCGCGCACCGCAACAGCAAGGGCCGCTTCGCCAAACGCGCCGATCTGCTGAAGGTCCCCAGCCTGGGCGAAAAAACCTTCGAGCAAGCGGCCGGATTCCTGCGCATTCCGGGCGGTAACAATCCGCTCGACGCTTCCGCCGTGCACCCGGAATCGTATCCGCTGGTCGAGCGGATTCTCGCCGACATCAACCTGAAAGTCAGCGAACTGATCGGCAATCAATCCGCGCTGAAATCGATCCGCCCGGAAAAATACACCACGGCGCAAGCCGGTCTGCTGACCGTCAAAGACATCCTGCACGAACTGGAAAAACCCGGCCGCGACCCGCGTTCATCGTTCAAAACCGCGACGTTCAAGGAAGGCGTCGAATCGATCAAGGACTTGCACCCCGGCATGGTGCTCGAAGGTGTGGTCACCAACGTCGCCGCGTTCGGCGCGTTTGTCGACATCGGCGTGCATCAGGACGGCCTGGTGCACATCTCGGCACTGGCGGATAAATTCGTCAAGGACCCGCACAGCGTCGTCAAAGTTGGCCAGGTCGTCACCGTCAAGGTCGTTGAGGTCGATGAAAAACGCAGAAGAATTGCGTTGACGATGCGGTTGTAAAAACCCTGCGGTTAACTCTGCTCAAGCACCAGCATAGAATCACGCAGTTTTTGGGATTTGGACACACCGCAAAAACAAACCCCGCCACTCGGGCGGGGTCGCTGAAAACAAAATCAAATCAGTTTAAACGCTTTGCTTTCCGCGTCGCGCCATGAAACCGACCAATCCCAGTCCGGCGAGCAACATTGCGTAAGTTTCCGGTTCCGGAACAGCAGTCACTTGGTCGAAATTGATATTATCGATTCCCACATTCCAATCGTTATAACCGAAGCGGATCGATAAGGGACCTGCAAATGTCAGGCTCGGTGTGAATGTGCTGTGCGTAGCGCCAGATCCCAGAATAGTCACCGGAGAGTAATCAAGCAAAATGGTATTGCTGGTACCATCCAGAATCCGCACTTGAGAATTCGGATGATCGCTAACAGGATAACCGGCCAGATCAAAGCTATTCAAACGAATCGCCCAGCCGGGTTCGGGCACCAGGGTAATTTCCGCAAACTGATCGCTCGAGGTTACAGAATAAGCTACTTTCGACAAGTCGCCGTAACCACTATGCCAGAAGTCCAGATTATTGTAAGCAACCGTATTGGTGCTGATTTGCCATGTGCGGTACTCGGTCGTCACATTGGGTGTATAGCCGTTACCCATCAGGTATGATCCTACGGCGTCGCTTGCAGCGTTCACATTATCGCCGTAACTTCCGGGAATATCGCCATAATCCGGTATATCCGGATTCAAATCAAAAGTCAGAATAGTGGCTTGCGCCGATGCCGCGAGCAACACACCCGCTCCCGTCAGCACCGTTTTCAATAAAAGCGATTGAGCTTTCATGATGTTTTCTCCTAATCCTTAAAAGGGATGTAACAAGTATTCATTGCGTCGCAGTTAAACGATCAACAAACCACCCGTTTCACCCGAAATGTAACAACAGCAAAAATCTTCTAGTTCTTGTGCACGGCACCTTGTGTCAAATCTCATGACAATAATGCAAAATAATTATACATTCATAAGCTTATAAATGTGTAAGAAAAAACTGATGTTCGCTTATCAGAAAACAATGCACAAAAATACGCACACGCCCATAATTATCATTAAAACAGAAGGGCAACCATAGTAAGCATTTCCCTTTCTCCCGGGATGATTGTCATACTTTCGGGTAGCGCAGTGTTTTGAGTATGTTATATTGACACCGGCAACGCATCATGCCACTCCTATTAACGCTATATGGAGGATCAAGATGAAGAAAAGCAAATCCGAGTTACGCGAAGCGATTGTGGATACGGCTATCACCATCGCGGAACGCTCCAACTGGGAAGCAGTCCGTTTGTTTGACGTAGCCACTGAACTGAATATCACACTGGATGACATCCGCGTTTATTTCCGCGAAAAGGAAGATCTGGTCGACGCCTGGTTTGACCGGGCCGACGGTGAAATGCTCAAGGCTGCGGAAACGGTGGAATTCCTCTCTCTGCCGTCGCGCGATCGTTTGCAACATCTCATCATGGCTTGGCTCGATGCCTTGGCCGCGCACCGCAAGGTCACGCGGCAAATGATCGGTGCCAAGCTGGAACCCGGCCACCTGCACATCCAGATTCCCGCCATCATGCGCGTCAGCTGCACCGTGCAATGGATGCGCGAAGCCGCGCAACGCGACACCACCTTCGTGCGCCGCGCGCTGGAAGAAACCGCATTGACGACGATCTACCTCGCAACATTCGCTTACTGGATGCAAGACGATTCGGAAAATTCACAAAACACGCGCGAGTTTCTGGCGCACAAGCTGAAAATGGCCGAGTCGCTTGATCACTGGGTATACCGCTCGCCGGACAAAGAAGCTGCAACCGCTGACACGGAGGCGCAGCCGCATAAAATTACCGCAACGCTTGAATCTTCACCGCTGACCGAACCGCTGGCACAGCAAAGACATGCTAAATCCGGCTAAGCCGTGGACCCGTTCACGCATGCCCTAAGCGGTGCTCTGCTGGCGCGCGCTGCGGCATCACCCGGAGCGCAGCCGCAGCGGAAAGAAACTGCTGTGCCGGTGCATCTGCAAGTAGCCGCCGGTTTCGCTGCAGCCGCATTTCCCGATCTCGATCTGGTATTGCGGCTGATCGATACGCTGACTTACTTGAATTGGCACCAGGGACCGACGCATTCCTTGGTGCTGCTACCGGTTTGGGCGTGGTTGCTGGCTTGGCTTTTCTCCAAGCTCAGCCGCGGGCGTTATAACTGGCGGTTGTTTTATCGCCCCGCCTGCCTCGGCATCGCCATCCACATCGCCGGGGACTTGATCACGTCGTACGGGCTAATGCTGTTTGCACCATTCTCCACCCAGCGTTTTTCACTACCGCTGGTATTTGTCATCGATCCCTGGTTCAGTTTGATTATCGTCACCGGTTTGGTTGCCTCATGGCGTTACCCGCAGCACAAAGTCCCGGCCATCGCGGCATTGCTGGCGTTATGCGGTTATGTGATATTCTTGTCCACGTTGCACCAGCAAGCGGTCACCATCGCCAACCGCCACATCGAATCCCAAGCCATTTCCCACCCGCAAATCGACGTGCTGCCGCAACCGCTCTCGCCGTTTCACTGGAAAATCATTATCCGTGAGCGCGAAACTTATCATGTCGCGGATATCGATCTCCGGGATTCCGGTGGACAACAACAAAACAACACCGATGCCTGGCTGCTGGCAAAAATGACCGCCGCCTACCGCCCGGTCATGGAACACAACTGGAAAATTCAACCGCAATTCGGTAACGATCCGGCGAACACAGCCTTAATTCGCGAAGCCTGGCTCTCCACCGCTTTCGCCCTTTTCCGCGCTTTCGCGCAGTTTCCGGTATTGGATTCCGTAGATGTGCAGGGACAAAAATTTTGCGCCTGGTTCTACGATTTACGCTTCAAATTTCCGGAACTGCCACCGTCGTTCCGCTATGGCGTGTGTAGAGAAAATGATCAAGCGGAATGGCAGATGGTGCGGCAACGGGGAGTGTTTTATATTGATTGAGCTTCCGGTTAAAATGCGTTAGCAATAACAACCATAAACCGGTCTTTGTGTTAATACGCATTCATTAAAAATCTTATGTATTCCCGATACAAATTATGAGCTCGCTGAATACCGATTATTTTGAGCGCTGCATTGCTACCTTGAGCCGGGCTTTTAACGGTTTGAATCAGTATCCGCAAGACGATGACATGTACGACATTTACCGTGCGGCTTGCGTCAAGGAATTCGAGATCATTCTCGAGCAAACCGGCAAGCTACTGAGAAAATGTTTGAAACCGTATTTCGCTTCCAGCAAACAAGCCGATCAGCTTATATTCAAGGATATTTTCCGCCAAGCGGCGAAACATGGGTTGATCACTATTGATGAAGCCGAGCGCTGGCTGGTGTATCGCGATAACCGTAACGATACCGCGCACGATTACGGAGAAGGCTTTGCCAATCAAACACTGGCGCTCTTACCGCAATTTATCGAGGATGCCCGCCGTATCGCCGAGGTTTTCCGGCAACAATGACACCCCAACTTCTCCTACGTGAACAGGATCGCAAGCGATTGATAGAACTGCTGAATACGCATTTGCCGGATGTAACCGCTTGGGCTTACGGTTCCCGGGTTAACGGCGCTGCGCATGAAGCCAGCGACCTGGACCTGGTTTTGCGTTCAACGGATTTAAGTCCGATTCCCGCTGATGAATTGGAAAGTTTTCTGCAAGCATTGCGCGATTCGAATATTCCAATCCTGATCGAAGCACGCGATTGGGCGCGGCTTCCACCCGCATTTCATCAAGAAATCCTGAAAAAATATGCGGTGGTTCGAACGGGCAATGCTTGATCGTTTCAGATTTAGTTAGCGGTTCTGTCACGCAAAAACCGTTAATTCCAGGCTAAGAACCGGCAGCTTTCCCCCACGAATCACGCAACGTCACCGCGCGATTGAATACCGGTTTTTCCGTCTTCATGTCGATACGGTCGGCGACAAAGTAGCCGTTGCGCTCGAATTGGAAGCTTTGCTCGGGTTGCGCTTCGCACAAAGCGGATTCGACATACGCGCTGATGATCTGTTTTGAATCGGGATTCAATGCGGTTTTGTAGTCCTTGCCACCGCTATCCGGATGCGGATCGGTGAATAACCGGTCGTACAAGCGCACTTCCGCGGCATGCGCATGGCTTGCGGAAAGCCAGTGGATGTTACCTTTGACTTTGCGACTGTCCGCGCCGGGCGTTCCGCTTTTGGTCTCGGGATCGTAAGTGCAGTGGATCGCTTCGATTTCGCCTTGCGCATTTTTATCGACTTGCACACATTTGACAATGAAGGCGTAACGCAAGCGCACTTCCGCACCCGGCGACAGACGGAAATAGCCTTTCGCGGGCACTTCCATAAAATCGTCGCGCTCGATGTACAGCACTTTGGAAAACGGAATCGTGCGTTTGCCCCATTCCGGTTTTTGCGGATGATTCGGCGCAAAGCAGTCTTCCTGCTGCCCTTCGGGATAGTTGTCGATGATCAGCTTCAGTGGTTTAAGGATAGCAATGCGGCGCGGTGCACGTTCATTCAAGTCTTCGCGCAGGCAGTCTTCCAGAACGCTCATGTCGATCCACGAATCCGCCTTGCTGATGCCGATGCGCTCGGCAAACAGGCGGATCGAGCGCGGTGTAAAGCCGCGGCGGCGCACACCGGCCAGCGTACTCAAGCGCGGATCGTCCCAGCCGTCGACCAGTTTGCCTTCCACCAATTCGATTAGCTTGCGCTTGCTCATCACGGTATACGTTAGATTGAGCCGGGCAAACTCGATCTGCTGCGGGTGGCACGGTACTTTATCCACCAGTTGATCCAGCACCCAGTCGTACAACGGGCGGTGATCCTCGAATTCCAGCGTGCATAACGAATGCGTGATGCGCTCCAATGCATCGGAAATACAATGCGTGTAATCGTACATCGGGTAAATGCACCACTGATCTCCGGTGCGCTGGTGATGCACGTGACGAATGCGGTAAATCACCGGATCGCGCATATTGATGTTGGGCGAAGCCATATCGATCTTGGCGCGCAGGACGTATTGCCCATCGGGGAATTCACCGGCTTTCATACGCCGGAATAAATCGAGATTCTCGGCAATTGGGCGGTCGCGGTAAGGGCTATTTTTGCCGGGACTGGTCAACGTACCGCGATATTCGCGGATTTCCTCGGCAGATAAACTTTCGACATAGGCTTTGCCTTGCGTGATCAAATATTCGGCGAATTCATAGAGCTGGTCGAAATAATCCGATGAGTAGTATAAATGCTCGCCCCAATCGAATCCTAGCCAGGACACGTTGTCACAAATCGAATCCACATACTCCTGCGCTTCTTTCTCTGGATTGGTATCGTCGAAACGCAAATGACATACGCCGTTATAATCACGTGCGACGCCGAAATTCAGGCAAATGCTCTTGGCGTGACCGATATGCAGATAACCGTTCGGTTCCGGCGGAAAGCGCGTTTCCACCCGCCCCCCCCATTTACCGCTACAGTTATCCTCGTCGATGATATTGCGGATGAAATTGGCCGGGGTTATCGATACAGCGGATGAATTAGTCTCAGGTTTGTCTTTCAAAGCGAATCTCTCGGCATGTGTTGATAATCGATACTCAAATAGAAGCGAACATCTTCAATTGATGAGATTATAGCGGCGATTGGCTTAAAATCCATCATTCTTAAGCAAATCGCATCCATTCCAAGTCTTTTTGAAATACGCCAACCCGGCAAAAAACAACGCATTTTGCGTTTGACTTTTGTAGATGTCTGACTTAAAATTCGCGGCTCTTTTTGAATACGCAGGACAGGTTTTCGTGAAAACATTTTCAGCCAAACCACACGAAGTAAATCATGACTGGTTTGTCATTGATGCGACCGATAAAGTATTGGGCCGCCTTGCTTCGCAGATCGCTCACCGTTTACGCGGCAAACACAAACCGATTTATACACCGCATGTCGATACTGGCGACTATATCGTGGTAGTCAACGCCGACAAATTGCGTGTAACGGGTAATAAAGCCGAAGATAAGATGTACTATCGCCATAGCGGCTACCCAGGCGGTATCTATGCAACCAACTTCAAGAAAATGCATGCGCGTTTTCCAACACGGCCGCTTGAAAAAGCCGTAAAAGGCATGTTGCCTAAAGGTCCATTGGGATATGCGATGTTAAAGAAATTGAAAGTTTATGCCGGCGACACGCATCCTCATGCCGCCCAACAACCTAAACCACTCGAAATCAGAGCTTAATATCCATGGCTACTCAATATAATTATGGTACCGGCCGGCGTAAAAGCGCTGTTGCGCGTGTTTTCATCAAACCCGGAAAAGGTGCGATCGTCATCAATAATAAACCGATTGATGAGTATTTCTCCCGCGAAACGGGCCGTATGATTGCAAGACAACCACTGGAACTCACAAATAATGCCAATACTTTTGATATTATGGTGAATATTCATGGCGGCGGTGAATCGGGCCAAGCGGGTGCAGTACGTCATGGCATTACGCGTGCCTTGATCGATTATGATGCGACCTTAAAGCCTGCTCTTAGCAAAGCAGGATTGGTTACTCGTGATGCACGTGAAGTGGAAAGGAAAAAAGTAGGTTTGCGGAAAGCCCGGCGACGCAAGCAATTCTCTAAACGATAATTTTTTATTCGCTGGAATTATCAAAAAGCCGCCTCTTTCCGGGCGGCTTTTTTTATTGAACATCAGACAAATAAAATCAATACCGAAAAAACATAACAGGAGTTACGATGATCAATGTCGGCATTGTCGGTGGAACCGGTTACACAGGTGTGGAGCTATTGCGTTTACTGGCGCAACATCCAAAAGTAAAAATCAAGGCCATTACCTCGCGAGGCGAAGCAGGTATGAGCGTTGCGGATTTATTCACCAATCTGCGCGGACATATCGACCTCAAGTTCAGCGATCCGGCTGATGCAAAACTCACTAAGTGCGACCTGGTTTTTTTCGCCACACCGAATGGTATTGCCATGCAGCAAGCGGAATCTCTGTTAAAAGCCGGCGTCAAGGTAATCGATCTGGCAGCTGATTTCCGTATCAAAGATGTCGCAGAATGGGAGAAATGGTATGGCATGCAGCATGCTTGCCCTGATCTGGTAGCCGAAGCCGTATACGGTTTACCGGAAATCAACCGGGAGCAGGTCAAGAATGCGCGCTTGATCGCCAATCCGGGATGTTACCCGACGGCTGTGCAACTGGGTTTCCTGCCGCTAATCGAAGCCGGTGTCATCGATATCAAGCACTTGATCGCCGATGTCAAATCCGGCGTTTCCGGTGCTGGACGGAAAGCCGAAGTGCATACCCTGCACGCCGAAGCATCGGATAATTTCAAAGCTTACGGCGTTCCGGGTCATCGGCATCTACCTGAAATCAAACAAGGACTTTCCAATGTCGCCCAGAAACCGGTCGGTTTGACGTTCGTTCCGCATCTAGTACCGATGATTCGCGGCATTCATGCGACACTGTACGCCAAGCTGACCCAAAAAACCGACTTGCAAGCGTTGTACGAAGAACGCTACCAAAACGAAGCGTTCGTCGATGTGCTACCCGCCGGTAAGCATCCGGAAACCCGTTCCGTGCGCGGCTCCAATCTGTGCCGTATCGCCGTGCACCAACCGCAAAACAGTGACACGGTCGTGGTGCTCTCGGTCACCGATAATCTGGTCAAAGGCGCAGCGGGTCAGGCAATACAGAATATGAACATCATGTTCGGCCTGCCGGAAACCCTTGGCATCCACCAGGTTCCGTTGCTGCCTTGAGCATGCGGTCTACGCCGTTTATCCGGCGCGGATAGATCGAATACTGACCGGCAGGCTATTGCAGTGTTGAAGCTTTTCCAGAAAAAACCTCAGATTCTGTCCCCGCGCGTCGTTGTCCGTCCGCACCGTTCATGGCAATTCCGCTTGTTAGTCTTTGTTGCAATCTGCTCCTTGCTGGCACTGCTCTCTTGGGGTATGTACGAAGCCGGTAAACAATCGGTGAACAGCCATAATGACAGTGATGCAGTAGAGGAAAAATCAACGTATTTATTCGATCCTGGCAGTTGCAGGCAAACTAAAAAGCAGCAATTGTGCACTCAGATCGGTGATCTGATTCAGCAATTACAAATCAGCACGACCGCCAACGAGAATCTCGCCGAAGAAGTTAAATCGCTGGCCAGCGAGAACGATCAGTTGAAAGAAAAGCTGGTATTTTTCCAGCATCTGGTTGCCAGCAACACAAACAGCGGAATTTCCATCTATCAGTTCAGCTTGAAAGAAACAGAAACACCGGGAAAATACCACTACGCGCTGACCCTCATTCAGGGCGGGGAAAGACCAAGCGATTTCAAGGGAAACTTACGGTTCAAGATAAAACTGTTACAGAACGGCCAAAGCAAAGCAGTGCCCCTTACCAGCAAGAATGCCGAGCAAGATTTTCCTGTTCATTTCAAGTTTTTCCATCGGCTGGAAGAAAATTTCCAAGTTCCGCCCGGTACTACTGTTGAAAATATTCAAGTACAGATTTACAAAAACGGCGACAAAAAACCGCTCGTAACTGAGACTGTCCAACCGGCAACGTGAAGGAGAAAAAATGTTCGGTCGAAAAAAGAAAAACCAGCTCCACCATCATATCGATACTTTGATTGGCGCAAACACTAGCATTACCGGTGACATTCATTTTACCGGCGGCTTGCGAATCGATGGACATGTGACAGGTAACATCGTGTCGGCTGACGACGAACAAAGTACGCTGGTACTGAGTAACGAAGGCAGCATCAAAGGTAAGATAAAGGCCGCCAACGTCGTCATCAATGGCACTGTCATCGGCCCAATCGATGCACCAGGATATTTGGAACTACAGGAAAAAGCCAAGGTCTTTGGCGATATGCAGTACGGTTCGATAGAAATTCAGCTCGGCGCTTCCGTCGACGGAAAAATGATCCACCAGAATAAGCCGGAAGCCGGAAATGCGCAGCAATCCGAGAAAATGATAACATTATTGCCGCCCTCAGCCGATCAGCCGCCACTCTCGAGCGAAAAAGAAGCATGAGCGGTCAGCGTACCGGCAATATTTGCAATACTGATTAACGATGGTAGAAACGATTATGAATACTGAAAATAACGTCCCGCTTTTATTTACTGAGAATGCCGCCGCAAAAGTTAAGCAGCTGATTGACGAAGAAGGCAATCAGAATCTCAAACTTCGCGTTTTTGTCAGCGGGGGTGGCTGTTCCGGTTTCCAGTACGGTTTCACCTTCGATGAAACGATCAACGAGGATGACACCGTCACGGAAAAAAACGGCGTCAAGTTGCTGGTCGATCCCATGAGTTTTCAATACCTGATCGGCGCCGAAATCGATTATCAGGAAAGCATACAAGGCGCCCAATTCGTCATCAAAAATCCTGGCGCTTCCAGCACCTGTGGCTGCGGCTCATCGTTCTCGGTATAAATCTCACACGGTTTTTCTGATCAGATCATAGACTCAAGCGGGATAAATCGCGCCTAAGATTCTATTGCCCCTGGCGCCGGTAACTTCCGCGAGGCTGCCTGTTTTCCGCGCCAGTGTCTGCTGCGCCAGCCAGGCAAATGCGAAGGCTTCCACCCAATCCGCCGCCACGCCCAGCTGATCGGTCAACGCCACAATCCTTCCCGGCAGATTATCGATCAGGCGGTTCAACAACACCCCGTTATGCGCTCCACCGCCGCAGAGATAGGCTTCATCAGCGGATGGACAATGTTCCATTATCGCTTGGGCAATCGTGGTGGCTGTGAATTGCAGTAAAGTTGCCTGCACATCCTGCGGTGTTTCAGTGCCATGCAACTTTTTCTCCAGCCAATGGATATTGAACAAATCCCGCCCGGTACTTTTGGGCGGTTGGCGGGCAAAAAAATCTTCGGCTAAAAAATTCTCCAGCAAAGCGGGAATAACCCGGCCAGTCGCAGCCCATGCCCCGTTCTCGTCATATGTTTTACCGGTATGACGCAGGCACCATGCATCCATCAATAGATTGCCCGGACCGCAATCGAAACCGATGATCGGCTTAATTGGATCGAGGCTGGTGATGTTCGCGATGCCACCGATATTGACGATAATCCGATGATGATTTGCATGTTTAAAAACGGCATCGTGAAATGCCGGAACCAGCGGAGCCCCCTGCCCTCCCGCCGCAATATCGCGGCTTCTGAAGTCCGCGACAACGGTAATCCGCGTCAATTCCGCCAACAAGGCCGCATTGATGAGTTGGGTGGTGTAGCGCTTCTCTGCTTCGGGGCAATGACGAACCGTTTGACCGTGGCATCCGATGGCGGTAATTTGCTGCGCCGGAACACCAGCCTTTTCCAGCAAATCCATTGTTGCTTGTGCATAAAGCCGGGACAACTGATTACTCAATAGCGCGGCGCGATCCAATTCATCGTGACCGGGATGATGCAGCGCTAATAATTGTTCGCGCAATTTGGCGTCATAAGGACTAAAGTGGGTTTGCAGCAATACCGGGGCAGTCTGGCCGAAATCAATCAGAACAGCATCCACGCCGTCCAGACTGGTACCCGACATGATGCCGATAACGTAAACCGGTTCCAATGACTTGTTATGACTTTAGCTAGGAGTGTGTCAGTACTACGGAGAAGAAGTCACCAAGGATTCACAACCGACAAATCGCTTGGTGACCAAAGTGGCCTCATTATTCCAATGAAGCGAGATGAATATTGCGCATGATATTTAAACGCGCCACCAGAGCGTGCGTTTCTTTCTGGAAGTTGTTCAAATCGCGTTTTGCAATCGGTGGTGCGGACGGCAGAATCACTTTCGTAGGATCGCGTTGTACACCATCGACGCGCAATTCATAATGTAAATGGGGGCCGGTTGCCATACCCGTCGAACCGACATAACCGATCACGTCACCTTGATTGACACGCTTGCCTTTACCCATTCCGCTGGCAAAGCGCGATAAATGACCATACGCTGACTCGAACTTGCCGTTATGCTTCAGCACTACCAGATTACCGTATCCTTTTTGTGAACCCGAGAATGTGATGATGCCGTTAGCCGTTGCTCTAACCGGCGTGCCGGTAGGCGCGGCATAATCGATGCCTTTGTGTGCACGCCATTCTTTGAGGATAGGATGATAGCGCGCATGAGTGAAGCCCGAAGTGACACGGGAAAACGCGAGCGGCGACAGCAGGAATGCCTTCCGCAGACTCTCGCCTTCCGGCGTGTAATAACCATCCGCGCCATTCGATGACTTGAAGTAAATCGCTTGATGCGACTTTCCTTTATTGACGAACTCAGCCGCTAAAACACGGCCGGTCTTAGTGCGTTTGCCGTTATCGTTGGCAAACGTTTCATACACCACGGTAAAACGGTCACCTTGGCGCAAATCGCGGTAAAAATCGATTTCCGATGCAAATATCTCGGTCAGTTGCATCGCAATATTATTGGGTATGCCGGCATGATCGGTCGCGGCAAACAATGAACTGGTGATCTCACCGGATTTCATATGAATTCGCGTATCCAGCTCGACCGGCTGCTCGCTCATCTTGAATTCATCATCCGTTTTTTCCATCAGGAACAGCTCTTCGTTGCCGAAGAAATAGCGTAACGTCAATAACTCACCATCGGCCGTGGTTTGCGCATAAACGGTCTGCCCTGGTTTCAACTGGCGCATTGCGCGGCTGCCACGCGCAGCTTGTAAGAAATCTGTCGAATCCTGATCACTGACATCCAGGCGGTTCAAAATGGCGGCAATCGTATCGCCGCGGCGAATGCTTTCCTGGCGCCAGAAAGTCTGATTATTTTGTGTTTCAGCGGTAGCTTCTGGAATGGTTAAATCCAACACGACTTCCTCAACCTGAATTTCTTCAAAAACAGGGGAATTTGGTGCAATACCGAATGCCGTAAAGATACCGAACAGTGGGATGCTGGATACAGTTACCAGCCAGCGAATTGATTTTTTTGTTAGTTTTGATGATTTTTGAGCTAGAATCCTTTGCTTACTGCTAAGAAGTTTATTTAGCATCTATGAAGTACCTCCAGTCATTTGTCTCATTTTTGCAAACAGGCGCGAGTCTAACATGAAAATAGTTAATCCGTACTAGAAAACAACCAATTTTGTACTAAAAAATTATCATAAATAATAAGAAGTCCAATAAAAATCATTAATTTAGTATTATCGTGAAAAAATCAATATTATCTGATCTTGAAATTATAAAACGCGGCAGTCACGAACTATTAGTAGAAACAGAACTGGAAAGTAAGCTTATTTCTGGAAATCCGTTACGTGTCAAAGCGGGTTTTGACCCGACCGCGCCTGATCTGCACCTGGGTCATACGGTTTTACTGAACAAGTTACGCCAGTTGCAGGAGATGGGGCATCACATCCTATTTCTAATTGGCGACTTCACCGGCATGATCGGCGATCCCAGTGGAAAAAATAGTACCCGCCCGCCATTGACCCGCGAACAAGTCGCCGAAAATGCCAAATCCTATACCACGCAGGTTTTCAAAATCCTTAAACCGGAACAAACCGAAGTTGTGTTCAATTCTACCTGGATGGACAAACTGAACGCCGCCGATCTGATCAAGCTGGCCGCCACGCATACCGTCGCACGCATGCTGGAGCGCGACGATTTCGACAAACGCTACCGCAACAACCAAGCAATCGCCATTCATGAGTTTCTTTATCCTTTAATTCAAGGTTACGACTCGGTGGCACTCAAAGCTGACTTGGAATTGGGCGGCACCGATCAGAAATTCAATCTGCTGATGGGCAGGGAATTACAAAAGCATTTCGGGCAATCGCAGCAATGCATTCTGACGATGCCGCTGCTGGAAGGATTGGATGGTGTCAACAAAATGTCAAAATCGCTGAATAATTACGTTGGCATCACGGAAAGTCCCAACGAAATTTTCGGCAAGTTGATGTCGGTATCCGATCAACTGATGTGGCGTTACCTCGAATTGCTGTCTTTCGAGTCGCTGCAAACCATCCGCACATGGCGCGAAGAAGTCGAAGCAGGCCGCAACCCGCGCGATATCAAAGTCAAGCTTGCGCAAGAAATCGTTGCGCGTTTCCACAGCCAGAAAGACGCCGAGGCCGCATTGGCGGATTTTGAAGCGCGCTTCAGACATGGCGCGCTGCCCGATGAAATACCGGAAAAAATCATTCAATCACCGGATAGCGAAATCGCACTGGTGCAGTTATTGAAGCAAACCGGATTAACCGCCAGCACCAGCGAAGCGTTGCGCATGATCGAGCAAGGCGCGGTCAAATTGGACGGCGAAAAGGTGGAAAACAAATCAACCCAAATCAAACGCGGAGAAACCGTCATCATTCAGGTCGGCAAACGAAAATTTGCCAGAGCGATCATCCAATAGCCCGGCGGTTGCAAATAATTTGCAGGCCGCAAAAGAATCCGTTATACTGCGCGGCCTAAAGTTGGTTGGGTTCATTATTTTATGAATCTAACCAACTACCTGGTCTCATCGTTCCTGGCCTCTCCTTAATTTTTCAAGTTTTTCCGAAAAATGTGCAACAACTTTGGTTAGCGGCGATGCTTTATTAATGCGCTTGCAAGGTTATGCACCATCACCGTTTTGGCAATGTTTTCTTGCCCGCGCGTTCTATTTCACTTTTTTAGGAAATCAACGTGTCTTTTGAAGATTTAAATCTACACTCTGCTATTATCAAAGCCATTAGCGAAGCGGGATATACCGCTCCGACCCCAATTCAAAAACAAGCGATTCCCGAATTAATCGCCGGTCACGATGTGATGGCCAGCGCACAAACCGGAACCGGTAAAACCGCCGCCTTCATGCTACCGGCATTGCATCTGCTGGCGACACCGTCGCAAGCACGCAGCCGCGGACCGCGCATTCTGGTGTTGACGCCAACCCGCGAATTGGCATTGCAAGTTTCCGAAGCGGCTAAAAAATATGGCAAATATCTGCCGCGTATCAACGTGGTCAGCATTCTGGGCGGCATGCCGTATCCCTTGCAAAACAAACTGTTGTCACAACCCGTTGATATTCTGGTCGCCACACCGGGCCGGTTGATCGATCACATTCAACGTGGCCGTATCGATTTCAAACGCTTGCAAATGCTCGTACTCGACGAAGCCGACCGCATGCTGGATATGGGATTCATCGAAGACGTCGAAACCATTGCTGCTGCGACACCGGCTACGCGTCAAACCTTGCTGTTTTCCGCCACATTGGATAACGCCATCGACAAAGTCGCCGTAAAACTGCTGAAAACACCGAAACGCATTCAAGTGGCAACACAAAAAGCCAAGCTCGATAACATTGAGCAACGCCTACATTATGCCGATGACATGTCGCACAAAAACCGCCTGCTGGATCATGTGTTGCGCGACGAGAAAGTCAAACAAGCGATCGTTTTCACAGCGACTAAACGCGATGCAGATACCTTGGCTGATAATTTATATGCGCAAGGCTTTTCAGCCGCAGCATTACACGGCGATATGAATCAGCGTGAACGCACCCGCACATTGAAACGGCTCCGCAGCGGCGGCTTGCAAGTACTGGTGGCAACCGATGTCGCGGCGCGCGGTATCGACGTGGCCGATATCACGCACGTGATCAACTTCGATCTCCCCAAATTTGCCGAAGATTATGTGCACCGCATTGGCCGTACAGGCCGCGCAGGCGCATCCGGCATTGCCGTTTCGTTCGCATCCAATAAAGATAGCGCGCACCTGTCGAAAATCGAACGCTACACCGGTCAGCGCATCGCGTCGCACATCATCCCCGGCTTGGAACCGCGCATCAAACCGCGTTTCCAAAGTAACGGACCGAAAAGCGCGCCCAGCGTGACACAAAAACGCAAGCGCTCACCCTTCGCAGGCAACGACAACCGCCCCGCCTTCGGTGCAGCAGCCAACGAATCCGGCAGGACTCGCAACGGACAGCGCGGCAGAACTTTCGATGACAACCGCGCGTTTGGAAACAGCAATCGCGGCAATGCTTTCCGCGGCAATAACGGCAACAAAGCCGGTTATCAGTTTGCACGCACGAAGTAATCACTCCTGAAGCCGCTTTGCTCCATGATTTAGCGGAGCAAAGCGGCTCAGAATTTTGGTGTAACCAACAATACCCGCTTCTGCAACACCCACACAATCCAATAAGCCGCAAACGCCGCAATCAAATGCTTGAGCGTGTGACCGCTGATCCAGCCGTCTGTCCAGGCAAAAATTTCCCCATCGAGCATTTCCGCCGCTTTCGCCACGACATACCATGCGATCACCTGAAAAACGCCGTTGCCATACGTGTAACGCGAGGGAAAGCGCAGACTGATCCACACGATCAGCAGGATCGAATAAAACTGCATGACGATATAAAAATTCAGGTTGCCCGCACCTTGCAATTCCGTCCAATACCAATACAGCACGCTCAACACCGCAAAAACCACCAGCAACGGTAACAACCGCAATCCTGCAGCCAAGCTGATACGGTCGGCGACGGTTGCGGACAGTAACGCGGCGATGGCGATGACAATGGGTAACCGATCCCACAATAAATGGTCGATATCCGGCATCCAGTGATAATAGATGGAACCGAACGCAACGGCAGTGATGTTCAGAAAAAGCACCCAGTACGGCCAGCTTTCCTTGCGATCCTGGAATGTGGTTTGAGTGGGATTGCGATGAACCCGCCACAAAAACACCAAACCGGTGCCACCGCTCAACAAAAAGGCCAGATTGGAAATGACATCGTTGAAGTTGGGAACGCCGAAGAAACTACGCTGATCAGCGAAATGATGGTATCCGGAGGGTTGCGCAACCGGCGGCAAAATCATCGCAGCGATAATCACCAGAATCGATGTTCCTGCAAGTAGCCAAAGATGATAATTTGGTTTCATCCGTTCGTACTAAGATTCCCAGACAAAAATGCCTTACGGAAGCTCTGAAAAACTACTGCGCTCGGCCATTCTGTGTTGAAATCAGGTTCAAAATGCTCATTTACCGCTCGTAAATTGCGCTTTTTCACTTGATTTCGCCTCGACTGGCCTTCGCTCGCTACCTTTCTCAGAGCCTCCTTAACGGTACTGTCAGTGCATGCTCGCCACTGCATCCCGGATCCGCGCCACCGGGATAATGTTCATACCGGCGATCGCTTGTTTGGGTTTGTTGGCCAGCGGAATGATGGCTTGTTTGAAACCCAATTTCGCCGCTTCCTTCAACCGTTCTTGCCCGCGTTGTACCGGACGGATTTCCCCGGCCAGGCCGACTTCGCCGATGACGATCATTTTTTCCGCCAACGGTTTATTTTTCAACGACGACACCACCGCCAGCAAAACCGCGAGGTCGGCGCCGGGTTCGGTGATTTTGACGCCGCCCACGGCATTGACGAAAACATCCTGGTCGTAACACGGAATGCCGGCATGGCGATGCAACACCGCCAGCAGCATCGCCAGCCGGTTTTGCTCCAGCCCGACGCACAAGCGCCGCGGACTGGGCGAACGTGCTTCGTCGACCAGTGCTTGGATTTCCACCAGCAGCGGACGCGTGCCTTCTTGCGTCACCATGATGCACGAACCGGGCACTTGCGTGTCGTGATGCGACAAAAACAACGCGGACGGATTTTTGACTTCGCGCAAACCTTTCTCACCCATTGCAAATACGCCCAATTCGTTGACCGCGCCAAAGCGATTCTTAAACGCACGGATCATGCGGAAACTGGAGTGCATGTCGCCTTCGAAATACAGCACGGTATCGACCATGTGTTCGAGCACGCGCGGACCGGCCAGTGCGCCTTCCTTGGTCACATGCCCGACCAGAATGATGCAGGTGCCGCTCGACTTGGCCAGGCGCGTCAGTTGCGCCGCGCATTCGCGCACTTGCGCGACCGAGCCCGGCGCGGATTGCAGCGCTTCGGAATAAACCGTTTGAATCGAATCGATTACCGCTACCGAAGGTTTGCGTTCAGCGAGCACTGCCTGGATTTTTTCCAGCTGAATTTCCGCATACAAATCGACCGACCGCACATCGAGCGCCAGGCGTTTAGCGCGCAACGCCACTTGCTGCGCCGATTCTTCGCCGCTGACATATAGCACGGGATGTTGCGCCGACATGTACGCTAACGCTTGCAACAGCAGAGTCGATTTGCCGATGCCCGGATCGCCGCCTAACAGCACCACACCGCCTTGCACGATACCGCCACCAAGTACCCGGTCCAATTCCTCGATACCGGTGGGATAGCGGGGTTCTTCGCGCGCTTCGATGGTGCTTAAATTTTGTACTTGACCGGTTTCGGATACCGGACTGAAACGCGACACGGATTTTTCCGCGATGGTTTCGACCAGCGTATTCCAGGCTTGGCAATGCGGGCATTGGCCTTGCCATTTCAGGGTTTGGCCGCCGCATTCGGTACAGGAGTAGGCGGTTTTTTGCTTGGCCATTAAAAAAACCTGCTAATCATAGACTTCAGCGGCGTTAAACTGCACGCCGCGCGCATCTTTCTCGGATAAAACTGGTTCTCCGGTAATTGACCAGACGATGCCGAGTGTAGGATCGTTCCACACGATGCAGCGCTCGTATTCGGGCGCCCAATAATCGGTGGTGTTGTATAAAAACTCGGCGCTCTCGGATAACACTACGAAACCATGCGCAAAACCCGGCGGAATCCACAGTTGTTTTTTATTTTCGGCACTGAGGATTTCCCCCACCCATTGCCCGAAAGTAGGCGACGAGCGGCGGATATCGACCGCAACGTCAAACACTTCCCCCGCCACCACGCGCACCAATTTCCCCTGCGCCTGCCGGATCTGATAGTGCAAGCCGCGCAACACATGGCGCGCCGAACGGGAATGATTGCTCTGCACGAAAGTTACTTTTTTACCAGTTGCGGCATCGAATTCGCGCTGATTAAAACTTTCAAAGAAGAAACCGCGTTCATCGCCGAAAACGCGCGGCTCCAGCAGTAAAACATCAGGGATGGCAAGCGGCGTCGACTTTAACATGGCGTATTCATTCGAGTTTTCATCAAAATTCTCGTTTCAGCACTTGCAGTAAATACTGGCCGTAACCGTTTTTAGCCAGCGGTAACGCTAACTGTTCCAGTTGCGCCGCATCGATCCAGCCTTGACGCAATGCAATCTCCTCCGGGCAAGCAATTTTCAGTCCTTGCCGGTGCTCGATCGTGGCGACGAATTGGCTCGCATCCAGTAGCGACTCGTGCGTGCCGGTATCCAGCCAGGCATAACCGCGCCCCATGATTTCCACACTCAGCGCGTCATGTTCCAGATAAATGCGATTTAAGTCGGTAATTTCCAGTTCGTTACGCGCCGACGGCTTCAGGCTTTTAGCGTAATCCACCACGTGCGCATCGTAAAAATACAAACCGGTCACAGCATAATGCGATTTCGGCTGCTTGGGCTTTTCTTCCAGATTCACAACTTTGCCGCCGGTATCGAATTCAACCACGCCGTAGCGTTCCGGATCGTGCACGTGGTAAGCGAAAACGCTGGCGCCTTCGGTGCGTTGCATGGCGCTCAGCAGCAAATGATGAAAATCATGTCCGTAAAAAATATTGTCACCCAGAACCAGCGCCGAATTATCGCTGCCGATGAACGATTCGCCGATCAAAAAAGCCTGCGCCAAACCGTCCGGCGACGGTTGCTCGGCATACGAAATATTCACCCCCCATTGACTTCCATCACGCAATAATTCCTGAAAATTACCAATATCGCGCGGTGTCGAAATCACCAGAATATCCTGAATCCCGGCCAGCATCAGCGTACTGAGCGGATAATAAATCATCGGCTTATCGAATACCGGTAATAGTTGCTTGGATATCGTCTGCGTTACCGGATAAAGCCTTGTCCCGGAACCACCGGCCAATACAATGCCTTTTCTCCGCGGCAGCGGGAATTGCTTAGGGGGAATTTTGGAATGGAGCATAAATCAATTGCGAAGTGGATAATTCAATCGCTGAATTGCTTTCATCGCGATCAGCACATTAAGTGAATGGCGATTGTACACTATCCGTCTCACGTTCCTGATAATTGCATGATCTGGGACAATTGCTGCCGGAATTCGCCGCTACCCGGATCACGCCTCCAGCGATTCCGCGGCCGGTTCATGTAAAATGATGCATCATGATCAATTTGCAACACTATCATCGCTTAACCGGAAAGCTGGCGCTCGACTGGACATTACGCTTGCAAGCGTTTTGCGCCATGCTGGTTATGGCGGCTACGCTGGCGTGGTTACCCATCCTCGTCAAGCACATGCTGGATGGTGCATTTATCTTGCGAGATCCATCGCTGATACAAACAACATCGCTGCTGCTGATCGGCCTCTTTGTCGTGCGCGCAATCGCAAGCTATGTCAGTCTCCGCGCCACCGGCAAAGCCGGCAGTCAGCTAGGCATCGATTTACGCATGGATTTTTTTAATAAGCTGCTGACGCTGCCAGCCGGTTATTACGCACGTTACGATTCTCACCAGACCGGCGCGCTGATAACCCATATCAATACCATCGCGCAGACTGCAACCGTTCTCATCGCGCAGTTAATGCAAGATGGCTTGACGATCATCGCGCTCATGTTGTGTACGCTATACCTCAATCAAGAATTTGCCATTCTGCTTTTGCTGATTACGCCGCTGCTCGCCCTCATTCATCGAGCCAGCCCCAGCCATTTCAATAAACCCAGCCCCAAGAGCTTGCAGGCGGCTGATGACTTGATCGAACATTTATCGCAATCCGTGGCGCACTTCAGAAAAATCCGGGTGGATGGCGGGCAGTGCCATGAAAGCCAACGTCTGGGGAAAATCTCCGCAACGATTGCGCAAGCAGATGCGCAACAAGCGCACACGAAGGCCGTCATGGCTCCCTTCGATCAAGTAATAACCGCATTGATTATAATCGCCATAGTCTACACTATGACACTGCACGCGATTAACGGCACGCTCAGCCTGCCGGAAACTGCTGCATTGATCACCATCGCACTACTGCTTATTCAGCCAATGCAGCGCATTGCTAATCTGCCGAAGCAACTCGAGCATGACCAAACGGCATTGGAAGCCATCTTTGCCTTTCTCGATCAACCCTCCGAACAAGATAGCGGCACCTTCAGCATCGCGCATGGTAGCGGCAAGCTGATATTTGAACACGTGTGCTGCGACAATGACACGCAAACCAAATCCGTTCTCCACCACCTGCATTTCACCTTACGGCCGGGTGAGGTTGTTGTCTTTACCGGCTATAGCGCAGAAGAAAAGAACGCACTGATCGATCTGATTCTGCGTTTGCGGCAACCCGCCAGCGGCAGAATTCTGTTCGACGACCATCCGCTGCCGGATATCCGGTTAAGTCACTTGCACGCCAATATCGCCTTGGTGCCTTCGGATACCTTTTTGCTCGACGACAAAATTGCCGGCAATATTGCCTATGGCACACTGCACTGCAGCGACGAAGCCAAAATCACCTCGGCCGCGCAAATGTCGCACGCAGCCGGATTTATCCGGCACATGCCGGAAGGTTTGCAAACCAACATCGGCCCGGATGGCACGGCAATCACACCGGAACAATTGCAGCAGATCGCCATTGCGCGCGCTTTCGTAAAAAATTCACCGCTGTTGATTTTGGATGAGCCGTTCTCTCAACAAGAACCGGTTACTGGAAATCGGCTCACCGCATTCGAAACGTTGATACAGAACCGTACCACGCTGATTTTCAATCCATCAATTCCACAATTACAAAGAATTGATCGAATCTTTGTATTGGAAAATGGCTGTATTACGAAAAACCTGGAAGGAGTTAAGTGCAAGAAATCTCAGGCGTAAGAGTTCCTAGCGTTGTTTACAGTCCGCTGGAGAATACTGTAGATGGGCATACATAGGATTATTGCAATAAAATAACAGCAGACGAGGATCTTATAGAAATAATTGATTATTAATAATAATTTATATAATAATTTCAGAAACACCATCGGTAATTCCGATGGTGTTCATTTATACTCAACAGCACCGGTTCAACCGGTCCTTACCCCCATAGCGCGCTTCCTGGCGCTCGCGGAAGAATTCCTCGTAAGTCATGATGGCGCAATCGGGATGCGCGCTTTTCATATGCTCGACATACGTGCCATATCCCGGCACGCCGATCATCAAGCGCAGGCTTTGGGTGAGATGACGAAACATCAAGGTTAGTGTGTTGTACATGTTAAATCTCCATTATTTTTGTTTTACCATTGTGTAAATAGGAAGTAACTCATAGGGGGCTTCTCTGACTGTCGGATAAGGAATGACACGCGCTTGCAGCACGGTGCGGATACCAAATAGCAGCATGCTGATCAGTACCGTCATGAACAATCCCGCCAAGGTGGTATTGACGTAATCGTTAAAAATC